>NZ_JADYTS010000170.1 GCF_021531355.1 Leyella stercorea
TCACACTGTATCAGAAGCGGCTTGAAAGAGGTACCTTCGAGATACCCTATTTCAATACCGGCAAGAAGGCTTGTATAATGCCCTATAAGACTCTATCCGCCATCATGAGCGGAATATCGTTGAAGTCAGTAAGATATCGCAAGAGGCTGAGTATTGATAATTCTACGTCTGTAAATGCTTTATAATCAGCAATATTATTATCAAAATACATGATGGTTTATTTGGGTGTCTCGTCTTTTTTTCGTACCTTTGAAGTATGAAGAAAGACGAGATTATTGCATTATTGCAGCAGCAGAACTCATTTTTGCAGGAACAACTCCAGGAGGCGAACCGTAAGGCGGATGCCCTTCTGGAAGAGGTCACGTCTTTAAGAAATATGCTCGAACATAAGTCGGAGGAGGAGGTCAAGCAGAAGCGCATAATCAAGGGACTTGCCAAGATAACAGAGAACAAGTCAGAGAAGCAACCTTCAACACCTGCGCCCCAAGACGCAGCGGCAGACCAGCCTTCTGAGAAGAAGGAACGCGTCCGTACCAACAATGGTGCAAAGCGTAAGCAGCACCTGGAAGTGGAAGTCGTCGAGGAGGATATCGAACCTGAAAACCCGCGCTTCAACAAGGAGTTGGCAAGACTGTATAAGACCAGGGACGTAATACGCTATGAACTCATCCCCATGCGCTTCATCAAGAAGATATACCATGTGCGTACGTATACACAGAACGACGAGTTCTTTTCAGGCAAAGCCCCTGACGCACCTTTTCTCAACTCACAGTATGACGGCTCGTTCATCGCAGGTCTGGCACAGCTGAGATACATGTACGCAATGCCGGTGGAGAGAATAGTGAAATTCTTCAACGACAACGGCTTCGACATGGACAAGGGAACAGCACACGGTCTGCTCCGCAAGACAGAGAATCTCTTCGAGAATCTCTACAAGGCACTCGGTGACGTAATAAAAGAAGATACATATATCGCAGGCGATGAGACATACCACAAAGTACTTGTTAAAGATAAGAACAAGGATGGCAAAGGGATAAAGAAAGCCTATATATGGGTGGTGACTGCAGTAAACACCGGTCTTGTATACTACTTCTATCATGACGGCT
>NZ_JADYTS010000171.1 GCF_021531355.1 Leyella stercorea
ACCTGTTGGCGGAATTAATTTAGTGCATACTTAATTCTGCCAATGGGCTTGTCGTTAATGAAGTTTACGTATTGCAGAATGGTAAGTGCACTAATTTTGCCAATGATTCTGGCAAACAAACCATTCGTTATTTTCGCATAGTTCCTGATGACCAAGAACTGGTCTGTAAGTTGTGAGAATATTGTCTCAATCCTCTTTCTTGCCTTTGCAAACGGAATGAATGTCGGTTTCCAGTCCTTTTGGTTGAGCCGATACGGACACTCCAGTCTTATGTGTGCGGTTTCGAACAAGTCAAGTTGTACGTCAGCTCCAATATACCCTTTGTCACCATAGATGCTACAGTCGTGATAAGTATGTTTTACATCCTTCATATAATGGAGATCAGCTACACTTGCCTTTGACAGATCATAGGAATGGATAACTCCACTTAACCCACAGAGAGCGTGTAACTTATAACCAAAATAATACGTGTTCTGCGAAGCACAGAATCCGAAGTCTGGAGCTTGCGAGAAATTTCCGGTACGTCCCATCTTGCATCGTTTCCCTCTTGCAACCCTACAGACCTCTATCGGCTTGGAGTCAACAAAGAATTGTTCCTCTCCACCATCCATTTCCATGGCAATCCGCTTGCGCAGTTCCTCACACAGGCCTGCCGTTTTCTTCCTGCGGTCATTGAACTGTCTCCTTGATATGAGATTGGGAATGCTGTCCTTGTATTCTTGCAATTTATAGTCGAACAACCACTTCTCACTATCAATGCTCTCGGTCTCTGCCGTCAAGGATAGCGCCACCACTTCCAAATCCGAAAACTTGGGAACAGGACCACGACGTGGAACATTACCAGATTCATTGACGAGATTTTCAGAGAATTGCTTGCATATCTCAAGTATTTTGACGAATTTTGTATAAAGGTTGTACATACGATGGTTTGGACTTAATGTTTTGGACACCACTAAGTTACTAAAAATCAGCGATATATACAACCTTTTACTCATATTTGTCAACTTAAATTAATTCCGCCAACGGGT
>NZ_JADYTS010000172.1 GCF_021531355.1 Leyella stercorea
CATGAACCAAGTTACCTTTGCACTGCAAAACATAAAAATACGATTATGGCAAGCAGTGAAGATTTTAAAAGGATACTGGAGCTTTATAACCAGGAGTCCAAGACAAGTGGTGTTTCGATAGTCGCCTTCTGCCAGAAGAACGGCATCGTTTATTCCCAGTTTGAGCGTTGGTACAAGAACCGACATAAGGTCAAGGTTCATGCAGTTGAAATTGTTGAGAGAGATGGTACAATCCCAGTGCAGGATACAAAATTGCAAGACACTTGTGACAATGCAGTTGAAGTTTCCGAGCCGCAAGATGTCCGATTGTCCAAGCCGACATTGTTTACAATACAGTTAAAGTCAACCAATGGTATGTATTTCCAGCAGCGAAACATAGACTACAATGGGTTGAAAGACCTGGTAGAGAAATTGGAGGTGCTATGCTCGCGATAAACGGAGGTGTCAAGCTGTGGTACATAGAAGGTATTACAAACATGAGATTTGGCAAGTACCGTCTGTTTTCAGAGGTACAGGCACTTGACATGGATCCATACAATGGTGATGCCTATATTTTCATGTCGAAAGACCGCAGGATACTGAAGGTCATTAGATACAAGAATCACAAGCGAGTGCTTTATGACATAACCTATGAGAAGGGCTATAAGTTCATGAAACCCGTGATAAAGAACCATGAAGTCGTGTATGAATTGGACTTTAAATACTTGGTTGCCTTACTTGAATGTCCGACGGTAAACGAGTTGGAAGTATAATGTTAAATGATTGATAATCAATAAATTGCTTGTATTACCATGCTGTTTTTTCGATATTTTTTAGTACCTTTGTACTATGAAGAAGCAAGATCAGACAGTGGAAAATATGATAATGCAAGCTCATTATCTGGAGGCTTTGGAGATAGAGTCCAAGGCCCAAAAACCATTGGCTGAAATGGAAAGGCAAGACTTTATAAATACAATAACGGAGCTTAAGGCTATGATAGGTAGTCTTAAGCTTAC
>NZ_JADYTS010000173.1 GCF_021531355.1 Leyella stercorea
GTATTTTTATGTTTTGCAGTGCAAAGGTAACTTGGTTCATGTAATATGCCTCGGAAACAATTGAGTGCTTACGAACCATACACCATTCGGTTGTTTGGCAAGGGGCGTAAGGCACGAATCGTACCTCTTGTAAAGGAACAAATGTCAATACTACGTGACTACATGGAAGAGAATCACCTTAATGATAGCAACAAGACTGCATCTCCACTCTTCTACAATGATAGGCATGAAAAACTGACACGGGAAGGTATTACCTACATCCTCAATACTTATGTGGAAACGGCAAGAATGGAATCTCCCGAATTAATCTCAGGGAAAATCAGCTGCCACTCCATACGTCATAGTCGTGCCATGCATCTCCTACAGGCTGGTGTCAATCTTATTTATATCAGAGATTTACTTGGACATGTCTCTATTCAGACAACCGATATCTATGCACGTGCAGAATCAAAGGCAAAGCGTGAAGCTCTTGAGAAAGCATATGTAAAATTGCCCCCTAACCGAGATTCTGATAAGTCTTGGGAAGACAATAAAAATCTCAGAGATTGGCTCAAAGGACTGTAAAAGTAATCTTTATTATGAGAAGTCGAACGGAGAAGTATTCTTCTATCATATTGATAATTAATAGTACTTTTCTGATCACTTATCATAACGATATACTTATCATAAAAGAAGAGGGCGTGCATTCTATGTTTCTACGCCCTCTTCTTCAAATGGCTAAAGCAGCACCTCAAGATCAAGAAATTTTGGGGTACTACAGAGAATGCTGTGAGAATCCAAATCTCATCGGCAATCATAGCCTATTGCCTTGTTGCTATCGTACAACATGATTTGCGACTTAAGCGATCGACTTATGAGGTCCTTCAGATTCTAAGCATTTCTCTTATGGATAAGACACCACTCGTTAATCTCTTCGAAAGGACTGATTTCAATAATGTCAAAGAACTCGATTGTCCCCTCTTTCCGGAGTTATTTGATTA
>NZ_JADYTS010000174.1 GCF_021531355.1 Leyella stercorea
GTTTGGGTTATGGTGATGATTTTCTATATGACTGCCGACTGATGGGTATGCGTTTCAACAAGAAGTATCAGACGCTTATGATGTACAAGAACAACAACATCGGCAAGCGACTCGACAATGAGGTGCTCGACCTTGCTGCATTGTTGAAGGGAAGAACTGGCTCTGAATCAGGCTTTCTCTCTATGATGTCGGTTGCGGCTCCCGACCTTGCAGACAACCGATATACTTTCAACAATAGTCATCTTGTTGCTGGCAACTGGCTTTGGAAGACTGGCAAGGATTCGGAACTGCGTGTGCAAGGCAACGGATTTATTGACAAGACCGACATGCATGACTATAGTTCATCCACTTATCTCACCCTTGCCGATATGCCAGTCATAGTTGAGGAGCAGAATGTCTGCAACACCCGAAGCGAATGGAAGGGTGAGGCCAACTATCAGTACAACGGCAGTAAGAGTTTCATCAAGAACAACCTTAAAGGCTATATTGACTTTAACAAGAGTATCGGCACGATGATGTACAACGGACAACGCACCGACATGATGGTGAAGCCGCACAAGCGTAGTATTACTGAGGATTTTCAGATGTCGCACACCACGGCAAAGGGCAACATATATAACGTTGACAGTTATTGGACCTATAGCTATCTGCCGGGACAGTTGCTCACTATTGGTGGAATGACAGAACGGCTGAATCTCGGTTTCTTCTCCACGCAGAATGAAATGCAATATAAACTGAAAGTCGGCAGACACTATCTCAACAATGAATTGGGAGTGAACTACGACTATCAGAGTATTGGTGTGGCAATGGACGAGGAAGCGGAGAAGACGAATGTGTATCAGTTGCTTCGCACGTATTGGACTCCTTCAATGTCGTTCCTTTTCGGAAAGCATAGGATTGGAATAAAGTCGAAGATAAGTTATGCCCGTCAGTCTTACCGTGAGTCAAGAAGCAATCATCTGTGGATAGACC
>NZ_JADYTS010000175.1 GCF_021531355.1 Leyella stercorea
CCTTGGTTTTCAGCATGGCGTCAGCACCCATCATACGGATAGTGTTCTCCGAGAATACACTGCCAAGCAACAGATTCTTTACGAAGTCCTTGCCTGCTGCCGAAAGTTTGTCCTCGCCCTCACGCAATCCGGCTACCTCGTTCAAGCCAATAACGCCCTTATCAATTAAACGCTTTAGCAACGAGTTTATTGCCGACGGATTGTTAAAGAAAGCATCAAGACTACCGCTTCCCTCTATCTCGGCTATAATGGCACTTACCTCGTCAGTACTTAACACCTTGGCATTCTTTACCGACTGCTCTGTATTGCCTATGCTCTTGGTCTCTTGCTTGTTGAAAAGGTCAAATGTCTTACTTGTAAGTGGCATCTTTTTGTCGGGCACAAAATATACTGTACCCTTAAAACCTGCCTCTTCTATTTGCTTTGGAGTCCAGCCGAAGCCTTCTGCGTTTTCACTTAGGCTCTCATAATACTTGCCGTCAGTACCATAGCGTTCCGCAAGTTGTTTACCCATAGTTGTGCCGTTTCCGCTTAACAGAATACCATCCTGTACAATTGGCACATTCTTTAGTGCTTGCCCGCCAAAGTCTCTGCCAATTTTCTCTGTAAACAGACGCGACTCCTTGTCTTTGTAAGAACGTGAATTTGAGGAAGAGCCGTCTTCATTAACTGGGAATCCTTCGTTCTGCTTAAAGTCATTAAACGGATCGTGCGAAGGTGTAAGTCCTGAAACCTCGCCATAAAAGTATTGACCAGTTATCTTAGTTCCGTCAGGAAGAGTGATAGAACCACGTCGTCCGGGAATCTTCTTTGATTTCTCGAACTTCTCTCGCACAGCAACACTCACTTCACCTACCGAACCTACTTCACCTACACTACCTACACCACTTGCTTTCTCCATTCCAGCCTTGACCTTCTTCTCAGTCATAGCCTTCTTGATATTGGTGTATAGCTCCAGT
>NZ_JADYTS010000176.1 GCF_021531355.1 Leyella stercorea
CCTTGGTTTTCAGCATGGCGTCAGCACCCATCATACGGATAGTGTTCTCCGAGAATACACTGCCAAGCAACAGGTTCTTCACGAAGTCCTTGCCTGCTGCCGAGAGCTTGTCTTCGCCCTCACGCAATCCAGCTACCTCGTTCAGACCTATCACGCCCTTATCTACCAAACGTGTCAACAAAGAATTTATTGCCGACGGATTGTTAAAGAATGCGTCAAGACTACCGCTTCCCTCTATCTCCGATATAATAGTGCCTATCTCGTCAGCAGAAAGCTTCTTCGAGTTCGCCACAGCTTGCTGTGTATTGTCCTGCGCTTTCTTCTCGTTCTTGTTGAACTTGGCGAAGGTTGCCGTATCATACTTCATCGGCTCGTCGCTCACAAGCACAAGGCGCGGATGCTTTATTCCGCTCTGCTCAATCTGCTCTGCCGTGAAGCCGTAGTTCTCTGCATTCTCCTTCAACGCTTCAAGATAAGCGCCGTCGGTTCCGTCCTTGGCTGCTTTCTGTCCTGCCATCGTTCTGCCGTTACCGTCTACAACAATGCCGTCAGATGTCACAACCGGCACCTGGTCTACTGCCTGTCCGTCATACTTCATGGCTATCATATCCGTTACCAGCTGAGCCTGCTTGTCATTCTCATAGTCACGGTCGTTGATAGTCCTGCCTTCCTCGTTCACGGGGAAACCCTCGCTCTTCTTATATCCGTCGTTGGCATTATGCGAAGGTGTCAGACTGTCTGCATCAACAATCTCATAGTGTCCTCTTAGCTTGCTTCCGTCAGCCAATGTACGTGTGCGCTTATTACCCACAACGCGCAAGCCACTCTCGAACTTCTCCCGAGCAACTCCTACCCTACCTACTTCACCTACACCACCTACCGAACTTGCTTTCTCCATTCCAGCCTTGACCTTCTTCTCAGTCATAGCCTTCTTGATATTGGTGTATAGCTCCAGT
>NZ_JADYTS010000177.1 GCF_021531355.1 Leyella stercorea
TACAAAGCTGTTTTTCTAATGGCGGTCATTAGAAAAAGCTTCTTGTCATTTTCTAATGACCGATTTGGGTTAATTTTATTTACTTTTGCATCGTGTAATAAACGTTTATAAATACTAACTTTTTCACTATATGATTATCAACAGATCGTTATCCTCCTCTTTATCGAATAAGGAACGTTTCGGCTCTCTCAAGAGCCTTGTCCTTTTCGTGGTTATCGCTATCTTAGCCACAAGTAATACCTATGCCCAAGCCAGCTTCGAGACTATCGACGGCTTACGCTATCTGATAGATTCCGATGCCAAGACCGCAACGCTCACAGCAAACAATGGTGACCAGAAGTATTCTGGCGATATCGTAGTGCCGGAAAAGGTAAAGGCAAGCGATGGAGTGGAATATCCCGTCACAGCATTTGCAGATAATGCATTTAATAATTGCAAAGGATTGAAGAGCATCACAATCCCTTCTTCTGTTACTTCTTTGGGTATGAGTTGCTTTTCGGCTTCTGGCTTAACAAGCATCACAATCCCCTATTCTGTTACTTCTTTGGGTAATGATTGCTTTCACTCTTGTGATGCTTTAACAAGCATCACAATCCCTTCTTCTGTTACTTCTTTGGGCGATTATTGCTTTTCGTATTCTGGCTTAACAAGCATCACAATCCCTTCTTCGGTTACTTCTTTGGGTAAGAGTTGCTTTGAGTGGTGTAGGGGCTTGACAAGCATCACAATCCCTTCTTCTGTTACTTCTTTGGGTAACAGTTGTTTTTGTTGCTGTATTTAGAGCCTTATAACTAACCATAACTTACTATGACTAACTAACCATAAAGTATTGATTTTCAACACTCTTTGTTTTTTAATACTTTCTGAGTGCTTTTTGGCAGTTCCCGATTTTCCACATATTTTTGCAGCGTATTTCTACCGTGGAGAATTTGCGGAGCTTTTAT
>NZ_JADYTS010000178.1 GCF_021531355.1 Leyella stercorea
AGGCAAAGTTACATAATCTTGAACCTATCTCCAAATTTTATAGCAAGTTGTTGTGATATCAGTGCCCAATTAGACAGGGGCATAGTCCATTTCTCACTAATGTCTCGATAAGCAAGATACACAAGTTTTTCAAGTGCGGTGTCTGACGGGAACACACCCTTGTTCTTCGTTACCTTGCGCACCTGACGGTGATAACCCTCAACCGTATTGGTTGTGTAGATAAGCTTGCGGATGGCAGGAGTATACTGGAAGTATTCCGTAAGACGGTCCCAGTTGTCGCGCCAGGATTTGATTACTATAGGGTACATCTCGCCCCATTTTTCATCAACCATGTCAAGCTGTGCCAATGCAGAATCCTTGCTTACAGCACCGTATACGGTCTTGAGATCCTTCAGAAACTCTTTCTGATGCTTGCTTCCTACATACTTGATTGAGTTGCGGATTTGGTGGACTACACATAGCTGAACGTAGGTTTCGGGGAATACACTTTGGATTGCGTCAGGGAATCCCTTAAGACCGTCTACGCAACAAATCAGAATATCACGTACACCACGGTTTTGAAGGTCAGTCATAACATCAAGCCAGAAGTTAGCACCCTCACTCTCAGATATATACATACCAAGAAGATCCTTGTGACCAGACTTGTTTATACCTAATACGTTGTATATTGCACGAGTGACTGCACGACCCTTATCGTCCTTTACCTTGTAGTGAATGGCATCAAGCCAGCAAATGGCATAGACGGGGTCAAGCATACGTGACTTCCAGGCTGTTATTTCGGGAAGAACTCGGTCGGTTATAGAGCTGATGGTTTCGGCTGAAAGGGTTGTGTTAAACTCACGCTCAAAGTACTTGCTTATATCACGAGTGCTTGTACCAAGGGCATACATGTTGAT
>NZ_JADYTS010000179.1 GCF_021531355.1 Leyella stercorea
AAAGCCCGAGCTTGTGAAAGTTCGGGCTTTGTGATATTTTAAAAGAGGGTGTGAATTTTGACACACCCCCTTTCTTGTTTCTACACATAGAAGAAAGAAAAGTATTTTTTAGGTTCTTTCATCAAATCGCACGGTACGTTATATGCAAATTTTTCACTTGTTCACTATAATACATAAGCATACATTTCGATTTTTAAAGTCTAGTAGATTGTTTTAGTAGATGTTTTAATGGTTTATTAGTTAGTTTTAGGTTTAAGGTTAGTTTTAGGTTAGTTTTAAGATTTAGGAAATGGGTTTGTCGGGAGGCACACCCTTTTTTTATGCCCATAAAAATCCCCCAAAATGTCGTTAGCGGCACTTTGGGGGATTATTGCTGATTTTTATTACTTGCTGAATGTCAGTCCTTCTACATGGTCGTTGACGTATATGTTAGCCATGTCGGCAGTCTTGTACCATCGTGGTTTGCCTGGCATATCGTCCGATATGAGTTTACCGTTGATAGTAAGGTTCTCGAAGCGAACGTTCTTCACCGTGATGTTGTCACCGTTGTTTATGCCTATGCAACCCTAATAGTCTATCTGGTTTTCTGCATGTTCAAGAATTTCTACGCCGTCGTACAGCACATTGTCAATCAGTTCGTCCTCGGAAGTTTCGCTGTGCAGACCTATCATGATAGGATGTGCCACGTCAGCCCACATCACGAAATCCTTGATTGTTATATTACGGCAACCGCCATGATAATTCTTTCGGGTTTCAACAGTCAATGTATCACTTATATACATTTATTATACGAACGAAAAACGTTTTTTCTGGTTCTTCCGTTAAATGCGTAGACGCTTGTCGTGTAGAGCGTATAGCTTTAACGTGAAGAATTCATCATTTC
>NZ_JADYTS010000017.1 GCF_021531355.1 Leyella stercorea
TTTTGCTCTCGCTAAACGATATACAAAAGGAGGGTGCACCATAAATGACCATAGTCAATTATGACACACCCTCTTATTATTTTATATTGTTCTTACTTTTCTTCTTTCTTGTCTCCTCCCATCAACCTTTTTTGCTCACGCTCAAAGTTCTCCAAGAAGTGAATCTCTACAGGCGAGAGGTTGTTCTTGGTACGTTCCTTGAATTTGTCGTATTCATGGTCGGCTTTCTCTTTGGCGAGCTTGGCGGAGATTTTGCCTGCATGAGTGAGGATGTCTTTTCGGGAGATACGGAGGAAGTCATCGAGAATATTAATCCAGTCCTTCATATACATAGGGCGGTGTTCCTCGGCTTGCATTTCGGCGAAGTCAAGATATAGGCTCACGATGCGGTTCAAGGACTTTACTTCTTCGTGGGTGAGGTAGTTTTTGGCTATTTCTGCTTCTGGTTTTGACGGCATAGCTCCAGACCATGTTGTAAGTCCCATAAAGTCTTTCTCGGCATTGGCTCTCTCGTATATTATTTCCGCCGCCGTATGACCATGTACAGAATAGTGCATCTTGTTCTGTACTGTCTTGAAGAACTTTTGTGTCATTTCCACTCGTGGGTCATAGTCGATACTGAGGGCATAAATCTCCAACACCTTGCGATAGAACACCTTCTCACTGGAGCGGATGTCACGTATTCTTGCAAGCAGTTCGTCAAAGTAGTTGCCACCTCCTGCTCTCTTCAATAAGTCATCGTTCATAGCAAAGCCTTTTACGATATACTCCTTCAGTACCTTAGTAGCCCATATTCTGAACTGAACACCACGATAAGAATGTACACGATAACCTACGCTGATAATCATGTCGAGGTTGTAGAAAGCCACTTGATGTTCCTGAACTTTTCCCTCAATAGCTCCATGTTTAGTGGTTGTTGCAAAAAATGCAACAACCTCTTTTTCGTCCAACTCTCCATCCTCCAACACATTCTTTATATGTCGTGAGATTGTGGACTTGTTACGCTGGAATAACTCTGCCATCTGGTCAAGTGATAGCCAGACAGTATCGTTCTGCAACTTCACTTCTATCTGTGAATCGCCATCAGGAGTTTGATATAATAAAAATTGCCCTTTATCCATATTTTTCTATTGCTTATTCCTCAGCTCCGCTATCAAGTCGTTTACAATTACGGCGATAGCTACAGAAGCACTTACCATCGGGTTGTTACCCATGCCAAGGAGGTTTCAGATTTGCTTTATGTAGTATAGTTCATTCATTACCTTTCCTAATTAACGTGACAATGCTTGCAGACGATTGAAACACACATCTAGGAGTTCCTGGTTCTCCAGCTATCAATACTCCATATACAGTATTACCATTCATCAAGGGACTACCACTATCTCCTTTGCGTAGGATCTTGTCTGTATGACATTCACAATAATCTGTTGTATGTGTCACTTTTCCTATACAAGTATGCATTTGAATGACCTCTTTCTTTGTGAAGATTGAAGAACGACCAGAATGGATATCATCTACAACCACTCTACTCCTTGAAATATTAGTTAGTTCTTGACCGATAATAGGCATATCTTCTGCAAAAACGAGAGGACTATTAACACCCGTACAATTGAATATAGCAACATCAGGTTTATTTGGATTGGGAATATCTCCATTCGGAGAATTGAAGAATATAGCCTCGTTCTTATTCAATACTATTCTCTGTCCGTTAAAGTAGATTGAATGAATTTGACCTTCATTAAACACATGACCTGCTGTAATAAAGAGATTGCCAACAAAGAAACCTACTCCATCAGATGTTCCCCCGTCTATAAATGTTATATAATCTTCCCTATTCATATTTGAAACCTTCTACATATTCAACATCAAGTTCTTCTACAAGTACTTTGTTTTGAGAAGAAATTTTTCCTGCTGTCACCAAAAGCACCTTAATCTCATAGTCTTTACATTCTATATTCCTTAGTGCGTCCATAACAGCATAATATTTCACACATTGAAAAACACCACGAGCAATATCTTGGTCTGGAGAAATACCTGGTTTAACTTCTATAGCAACATGTGTGCCGTCAGAAAGTTCA
Source organism: Leyella stercorea (assembly GCF_021531355.1). Classification (GTDB taxonomy): domain Bacteria; phylum Bacteroidota; class Bacteroidia; order Bacteroidales; family Bacteroidaceae; genus Prevotella. Next base: position 2,079 of record NZ_JADYTS010000017.1, read on the forward strand.
AAGTAGACATCAAGTCTATCTCCAGAAGGCAGGATATGTTCTGTCTCTGCAAAATCAACATCCTTATAGTTTATACTTTCGGGATGCTGACAGATATATTCTTTCAAGGCTTTATGCTCTTCTCCCTCCCCACCATAAATACAACGAGGATTCTTTATTGCTTCCAGTTGTTTTTCTGTAAATGGAACGGCTTCTTTCAATTCTAATTCTTTTAAGACCCAATCCCAATGAGGAAAATTCATAGCATTACTATCAAGCCCTTTCACAAACACACGTTTACCATTCTCGTCCAAATCGTTGTATTGAGGACTGACGAACTCAAAGCCTTCAGAAGGAAGCATTGTCTTGGCATTTTTACAAAGAGAATTAAGCGTTGGAATTTCGCGACCTGATTTAGTTGACAAATTATCCAGCACTTGTTGTACGAAATACAAGGCATGACCAATTCCCAAAAACTTAGACTTGCCTATCGCATGAGCCAAATCCCCATAAGTATGCTCGTTGTGACCTGTTTTTGCCCAATGTATCATAACCGGAATCATTAAACGAACATTTTTTCTCGTTGCCTCAGTACTAATTGCGTCATCTATTATATTCATACCAAACTACTCTATGTATTTTAGAAATCTATTGCTTATTCCTCAGCTCCGCTATCAAGTCGTTAACAATGTATGTGTCGCTCATCAGATGCAGCCCGAGGTCTTTGTCGTGAAGCATACGGCAGACATCAGAGTCATAGAATATCTGCAAGGCTCTATCGGTAGATATGTGCAACGTATCAGCTAACTGTGCTATGATACGAGCTATTTTGTTCCATAATAAGAAGTCTAACATAACTATACCCTTTCGTATGATTTAAAGTTCATTGTCTCCATTGCAAATAATTAGTATTCAAATGCAAATATATACTTTTCATTTGAAACCTCGTGCGTCTTTCAAGTTAAAATAAAAAAACGACTCCCATAATCCTTGCGGACTATGGGAGTCATCATATTATGTAAATCTCGCTAAGAGCGAAGAATTACTTCTTGTTCAGTGCGAGGTCGATAGCAACGGCGATAGCTACAGAAGCACCTACCATTGGGTTGTTACCCATACCGAGGAAGCCCATCATCTCTACGTGAGCAGGAACTGAAGAAGAACCTGCGAACTGAGCGTCAGAGTGCATACGACCGAGGGTATCAGTCATACCGTAAGAAGCAGGACCTGCAGCCATGTTATCCGGGTGCAATGTACGGCCTGTACCACCACCTGAAGCTACTGAGAAGTAAGGCTTACCGGCGAGGATACGCTCCTTCTTGTATGTACCAGCTACCGGGTGCTGGAAACGTGTCGGGTTGGTAGAGTTACCAGTGATTGATACGTCTACGTCCTCGCTCCAGTTGATTGCTACACCCTCGCGAACGTCGTTGGCACCGTAGCAGTTAACCTTAGCACGGGGACCGTCTGAGTAAGCGATGCGGTCTACAACCTTCAACTCACCTGTGTAGTAGTCGAACTCTGTCTTAACATATGTGAAACCGTTGATACGGCTGATGATCTGAGCAGCATCCTTGCCAAGACCGTTGAGGATAACGCGCAGAGGGTTCTTGCGAACCTTGTTAGCCATCTCTGCAATCTTGATAGCACCCTCAGCAGCAGCGAAAGACTCGTGACCAGCCAAGAAAGCGAAGCACTGAGTCTCCTCGCGGAGCAGACGAGCAGCGAGGTTACCATGGCCAAGACCAACCTTACGGTCGTCAGCAACAGAACCAGGAATGCAGAAAGCCTGCAAACCTACACCGATAGCCTCAGCAGCATCGGCAGCTGTCTTAACGCCACGCTTGATAGCGATGGCAGCACCTGCAACGTATGCCCACTTTGCGTTCTCGAAGCAGATACGCTGTGTGTCCTCACACATCTGATAAGGATCGACACCTGCAGCTTCGCAAATCTCGTTAGCCTCTTCAAGGCTCTTGATTCCCTCAGCGTTAAGAGCGGCAAGAACCTGAGCCTCGCGGCGCTCCTGACTTTCGTAACTTACTTTTCTAATCATAGTTGTGTATCTCCTTATTATTCTTTACGTGGATCAATTGCTTTAACAACACCCTGCTCAGCAGTTGTACGACCGTAAGAGCCAGTGAACTTCTTCACAGCCTCGTTAGCGTCCATACCGTTCTTGATGGCTTCCATCATCTTGCCGAGGTGAACATACTCATAACCGCAAACCTGGTTGTCCTTGTCGAGGAACTGACGTGTGATGTAGCCCTCTGTGAGCTCCAAGTAGCGTGTACCCTTAGCTACAGTACCGTAGAGAGTACCTGTCTGTGAGCGAAGACCCTTGCCGAGGTCCTCAAGACCAGCACCGATAACAAGACCGCCCTCAGAGAAAGCGCTCTGTGTACGTCCGTAAACGATCTGGAGGAAAAGCTCGCGCATAGCTGTATTGATAGCGTCGCAAACGAGGTCAGTGTTCAGGGCCTCGAGGATTGTCTTGCCGGGGAGAATCTCAGAAGCCATAGCTGCTGAGTGAGTCATACCGGTACAACCGATAGTCTCAACGAGAGCCTCCTGGATGATGCCGTCCTTAACGTTCAGAGAGAGCTTGCAAGCACCCTGCTGAGGAGCACACCAACCCACACCGTGAGTATAACCAGAAATATCCTTAATCTCCTTGGCATAAATCCATTTTCCCTCTTCAGGAATTGGAGCCGGTCCGTGGTTAGGACCCTTTGCGACAACGCACATGTTGTCTACTTCTTTTGAATAAATCATAATCGGTATAATAAAATAAATTATTAATGAAAAATCTTCGCTGTATTGAGTGGTTTATACCTTATATATAAATAAGGTGTACTCACCTTACCCATTAACGATTACAAAATTACAAAAAAAGAATCACACCATACCTATTAAAAGGTATTTTTTTGATTACATTTTCGTATTTCTACATTATTTGTTTTCAATCGTTAAAATAAGGCAGCGTATCAATAACCCGGATTCTGTTCGAGGTTAGGATTCAGCTCACGAACCTTACCAGGAATGGGGAACACAGTTGTGTAGCCCTTCTTGTCGGCTTCGGATGGAGTGTGTATGTCATACGGCTTGTTGTAGGTGCCGAAGCGTATCATGTCCTGACGGCGCCAACCTTCCCATACAAGTTCCAACAGACGTTCATCAAGTATGTTGTCAAGTGTGGCATGAAGCGAAGGCATTCCAACACGATTGCGCACTGCATTCAACTCTTCATCGCCTGATTCTCCATTCCTCACTTTGGCTTCAGCCTTCATGAGCATTACGTCGGCATAGCGATAGAGCACGATATCGTTGTCGGGCATACGACCGTCGGAATATGCCGTGCGGTCTACCTCATACTTCTTCATACGTGCACCGGCAGTCTCGATATACTGACTTGCCGTGAGATTCTGTTCGACGGCAAGAGGCTTGTATTCGAGCGGTGTGCCATCGTCGAGCGTTACGTTGCTGCCGTCAACCTCAACCTTGCCAGTATAGAAGTTCATGTCAAGACGAGTGTCGGGCAACGGAGTGTTGTAACCATATACCGCCATAGTATGAAGAGTGGCGCAAGTACCGTTCTCCGATGCTCCACCATAAGCTCCACCATGAGCGTAGTGGCGCGAACGGAAGAGATAATGAAACTCGTTAAGATAAAGCATCTTGTCCAACGGAATGGTGAAGATATTCTCATTGGAATTCTCATTATGCACGGCAAAGTTCTTGGTATAATCGCTCTCGAGTGAATATCCGGCTGAAGCAATCAGGTTGCAATAATGAATACATGTGAGCCAAGCGTTCTTCTGCGTGCCGTCTACATCAATCATTATCGTCTTGCCATCAGGACGGTACGAATCAGTCCAATTGTCGTCGGTATAAACCTCTGCGTTGAGGGCAAGTTTGGCAAGCAGAAACCAAGCCACGGGGCGTGTCACCCTACCGTAATAGTTGCCCTGCAAATTGCTGTGCTCATTTGGCAGGAGCGGTGCGACTGTCTGAAGTTCCTTCACGATATACTTGAACACATCGCTGCGATTGCTCTGCCGTATATCGACCGTCTTCTGTGTTGACGACTCCAATATCGGAATGCGTCCGAACATATCCATAGCATAATAATAGAACATGGCACGAACGGCACGTACCTCAGCCTTATACTCGTCACGTTGCTGGTCGTTGAGCAGAGATTTATGCTGGTCGATAGTCTCAAGCGACTTCGTTGAAAGTACTATAACCTTGTAGAGATATTTCCACACGTTATACAGGTCGGTGTCAGTAGCTGTCCATGTATGGTCGTACATGTTCTCCCACAGACCACCATCATACCAGTTGCCACCACGAATGGGGATAATAGCCTCATCAGTAGTTAGCGTATTGTAGTCGTATATTCCTCGACAAGTGCCCTGCAATCCCTCGCCTTCCTCGTGCGCACCGATATAATTGTAGAGCGAGGCGACTGCATTGACATACAGACTGTTTGCAGAATCGTAAATCTCCGACTCGGGTATCTGATCCTTTGGAGTCTCATCGAGACAACTCGTAAACGAAAGCGAGATGGCGAGCAAAGGCAATGCGAATATTTTCTTGTTCATAGTCTTGAATACTTTTATAAGTTTAGAACTGCACGCTAACTCCCACCGAATATGTACGATATGTAGGATAACACCGTTTGTCGTCAATGCCCATTGACGAGTTGACAACATAGGAGTTGATCATTGGTGTGAGTCCACTGTAGGAAGTGATAGTTGCAAGATTGTTAACGCTGCACGATACACGCAGCGAGCGCACAACGCGACTCTTCAGCGGAACATTGTAGCCTATGGTGAGATACTCGAAGTTGAGATAGTCGCCACGTTCAAGCCAATAGTCCGACACATTCTGGTCGACAATGTTACGTTCGGGCGCGCCTTTCAGCACGTTGTATATAGGGAACGACGACATATTGTTGTATGCCAAAGCCGTACCGTTGAATATTTTGTGTCCGAAGGCTCCATTCATTTGCAGCGACATATAGAAGTCCTTATAGCGCAGCGAGATGTTCGAACCCAGCGTAGCCTTAGGTGTAGCCTGTCCGCAAATGCGTCGGTCGCCACCATCGCCGAAGTCAATTGTTCCGTTGTTGTCGAGGTCTTCAATCTTATACTTCATAGTGCCTTGCTCGTCCTTGTAAAGTCCTGTGCAGTGCGGCAGATAGAACACGCCCAAGGGCTGGCCCACAATCTGATAGAGCACATGATTGTTGTCGCCACCGTTCTGACCAGCTCCGTCTATAGAGCCTATAGCAGTGATCTTGGCAGCCGACATGTTCATACCATTATAGTTGCCCGACAGCGACAGCAGCTTGTTCTTCTGCAACGAGAGGTTCATACTTATATTCAGATCAACGTCCTTAGTCTGAACCGGTGCTATAGAAAAACCTATTTCAAGACCCTGATTGGACATCGAACCTATATTTGCCAACAACTTGTCATAAGCGAACGGCGGCACCGGCACGTCGTACGAGTAGAGCATGTCGGAAGTCTTAGAGTAGTAATACTCAGCGGTAAGCATCAGTCGGTTATGCCACAATCCTATCTCTCCACCGATATTGAATGTCGACTTTGTCTCCCACATCAGGTCGGGGTTGTTGTTGCGTATTGTGCCGAGCGTCACCGTTGGAGTATTATTCACCGGAACGATGCCCGTCTGCTGCACATTGTTCATTGTGGTGTAGGCAGAGATTCCACCGAGATTGCCCGAACGTCCGTAACCGGCTCGCAGCTTCAATGTGTTGATACCATTAAAATCACGCAAGAAGCCTTCCTTCTTGACATCCCATTCAGCCGATACCGAAGGGAAGAATCCCCAAGTATGGTTGTCGCCCACCATCGACGAACCGTCGCCACGCATGGTAAGCGTCAGCTTATACTTATTATATAATGTATATGAAGCGTTGGCCATAACAGATGCCAACGACAGGTCCTCGTATGTGCTGCCCGTAGCACCATAAGGACGCGACGACGTAGCACCAATATTGTCGTAGCCGAAATCATTGGTTGTTATGCCTTTGGCACGACTCCAGAATGCCGTACGTTCCTGATAGTGATACTCAGCAGACAATCCGGCAGAGAGAGCGTGTGCTCCCCACGTATGCGCATAGTCGAGCGATACGTTGCCAAGATACTCCTGATTCTTGAACTCACCACGATAGACATTGCCCTGCGCCCACACCCATGTCGGACAAAACTCGGAGTTCTCATCAGACGAATAGGAATAGCTGCCGAATGCCGACAGCTTGAGCGACGGCGCAAGATTGTACACCAGGCGCATGTGTGTATTGAAGTACATCTCCTTTTGGTCGCTTCGTTCGGCAAGAACGGCACCGGGAGGATTGATGCGATAAGCCGAACCGTTCTTGATCCAATTGCCATTGGCATCGCGTCCGGCAGGATATGTAGGGTTCTGGCATGCTGCTGAATAGAAAAGCATCTGCGGGTCGAATATGTCATTGTTCTTGTATGTAGAACCGAACACACCGAAGTCGCCCGTCAGACGATTGTCGAAGGCATGTTGCATGACATCAATCTTTGCCACGAAATTGTTGTAGTCCTTATCCTTGATGATGGTATTGTGGTCGATATATCCAAACGAAGCACGATAGTTGGACTGCTCCGAACCGCCGCTGAACGCCAGGTAATGGTTCTGCACAAATCCGGTTCGGGTGATGACATCATAGAAGTTGTTGTTGAATCCGCCATTGTTGGCATGCACACCGAGCCGTTTGGCAGTGGCGAGATATTCGTCAGCCGACAGCATATTGAGTTTCTTCGACATCGACTCAATACCTATATTAGTCTCATACGAAATCTGGAATCCCTTGCCCGTACCCTTCTTGGTCTTCACCTCTATCACGCCCGAAGCGCCACGCGAACCATACAGAGCAGTCTCGGAAGCATTCTTCAGCACCGAGAAACTCTCAATGTCGGCAGGATAGATAGTGGACAGTGTGGCAATGTCGCTCGTCACGCCGTCGATGATGACAAGCGGGTCGTTGCCTCCAACAATAGATGTGGTACCACGCACTCTTACTGACGACAGCTGAGCCATGCGGTCCATGCCGTTGGACGTGACATTGACACCGGTAGCATTGCCGTTCAACACATCGAGAGCATTGTTTATGATACCTTTGTTCTGAACCTTCAGATAAGTTGGAATTGTATCGCGCTGCACACGCAGTTCCTGCACCTGTGCTGCTATCGGAGTTGTGACAAACAGCGACAGTCCTGCCGCTGCTAAAACGTAGGGATATAGTTTCAGCTGTTGTCCAATCATAGGGTTTTGGTGTTTTAGGTTTATTATAATGGTGCTAAGTTACAAATTAATTTGCAATTAGATGTTAATGCACAGATAATATTTTAACTTTTATATCGTTAGTGAATATAATGAAGAATAATAACGGCAGCTATTCGCACATATTAAAATACACGAGCCTTTTTGGTGGCGTGCAGATGCTCAACATACTTATCGGACTGATTCGCAACAAACTTGTTGCCGTATTGCTTGGTCCGTTGGGTATGGGCATTGTCGCATTATATACGTCGACTATCAATTTCATTGTCAATACATCCAACCTCGGCATTCATGCCAGTGCAGTAAAAGAACTGTCGCAGGCTTTCGAGACGGGCGACACTGGTTTGCTAAATCACAAGATACACGTGCTCAGACACTGGACGTGCATTACGTCGCTATTGGGCATGATGGCGTTCGCATGCCTGTCGCCATTACTCAGCAGGTGGACATTCGCCACCTACAACTACACCATACAATTCATCTGTCTTGCTCCGGTAGTTGCCATTACCATCATTGCATTGGGCGAAACGGCTATACTTAAAGCCACCCGACTGCTGCGCCAGCTTGCCATCGTATCCGTATGCGGTGCTGTGGGCGTACTGGCTGTGTCGGTACCGATATATTGGATATACGGTTGCGATGGCATAGTGGCGTCGCTTGTGCTTATGGCTGTAGTGCAGGCACTTACCGTAACAGCCTATTCGCTGCGCCGCTATCCGCTCAGTTTCGCCATAAGCAAGGCGTGTGTGCACGAAGGTAGGGCATTCCTCGGGCTTGGCATCGCCTTTGTAGTGTCGGGCATTATGGGCAGTGGCGTCGAGATGGCGATAAGAGCCTATCTGAGCAACGCTGCCGACATAGCCACCGTAGGACTCTACAATGCTGTGTATGCTATGGTGTTCACATACGCTGGCATTGTGTTTACGGCTATGGACACCGACTATTTTCCTCGTCTTTCGGGCATAAGCAGCAACGGCAGCGAACTCAACGATGCCGTAAACCGACAGATTGGTGCAACCATGGCTATCGTCTCGCCCCTCGCTGTACTCTTCATACTGTGCATGCCCGTGCTTTTGCCATTGCTGTACAGCGGAAAGTTCGCCGCAGCTCTGCCTATGCTGCAGGTTGCAGCGCTTTCGATGTACTGTCGCGGAGTGTATCTGCCTATTGAATATGTGGCTTTGTCACGCGGCGACTCAAAAACGTTTATTGTGGTGGAAGTATTCAGCGGAGTGCTGCTCGTGTCGTTTGTAGTGCTGGGATTTGAGACGCTCGGTCTGAAGGGAATGGGTATAGGCATCACGGCAGCCTACTTTGTCGAGATGTTTTTCGCATGGGCAGTGTGCCGTATGAGGTACGGCTACCGGATGTCGGGCACCATCATCAAGACCACCATACCGCACATGGTTTGCGGACTTTGCATGTATGCCATAACAAACGTAGGCAACACCTTATGGTATTGCCTACTTGGAGTGATGGTTTTCGTTATCGACGCATTTCTGTCGATAAGTTCTATACGCGAAAACGTTGGTAAATTAAAACGTTGACATTATCATTACGGCATGACAACCGTGGCTGAGAACATCCATTTTACGAGTCGAGTCTCTTTAGCCTGGAACTTGCCTACGGGCAACTTCAGCACCAGCTTGTTCCAACCCTTGTTCAATCGGATGGCGACGGGCGGACGCGATACGCAGTTCTCGTTGCGCATCGGCAGTTCGTTGGTGCGTTCGGTGTGGGTGTTTGTCCACACGGGGGGCATTATCTCATTGCCGTTAATCCATGCACGGCTGCCCTTATAGTCCCACGTTCCGGCACGTGGTGGCAGATCGCTTTCCGAACGGCTGTAGTTGTAAGTTTCCAGATACAGATGCGCCGTACACGCTTTCTTCGAGTAAATCCAGCGTGTGGCGTATGCCGTACTGTTCTCCTTAGGGTCTTTGTAGAATTCCGGAACGAGCGTTCCCCAGACATGGCGCAGATAGATTCCGTTACCTGTAATGGTGCGCGAATTGTACGTATTGCCGTTGTATTCATACGATTTCACATCAGTAGCAGGCGTGCCAACAGCTGCAAGATGTTCTTCGGGTGGGAAACTCATCTGCAGATTGCCGTCGTTGGGGAATGCGTCGGTGATGCGCCACTCCACGCCAGCCTGACGCTCGTAGGCAAACGGCTGTCCCTTCAACGTGTGCTGCTTGTGCCACAGCATACGGTTCTCAAACTCGGCAAACTCAGCCTTCTGCTCTGGTTCGTCGTCCCACAACAGCGTAGTCTTTCCGTCGAAATAGCCACGGCCTCCACCTCGCCATGCACGTTCAGCCAGTGTGAGCATGTAGGGATAGAAGTTGTTCTCGTCGAGAAGCTGTCGGGTGTTATCTATATAGCGGTCGTTCCAGAACGCTATGATGCAGCCAGCAAGGTCGTCGCCGCCCATCGGCTGATTGTAAATGCGGGAGTTGAAGAGCGCCACGAGGTCGGCATAGTTGTCGAAGTGGTTGGCATAGTGGAAACGGCAGTCGATGGCAGGAATGCCGGGCTGCGCCTTGCCACGATAACTCCACAACTGCGTCATGTCAATCTCGCCCTTCTTATATTTCCAACCAGGATTCCACGAAATCACTTTCTTGCCCTTTGAACGGACAAACGCTACCATCTCTGGCACGAACTGAGGATTGGTGAACTGCACTTCGTCTGTTCCTATATGCAGATATGGCACATCGAGAGCGTCGCAAGCCTCAGCTATGATGTCCTTCATTATGCGTGTGCCCTCAGCAGTCTGCATGCCGAAGCCGAAGGTGCGCTCAAAGGCTGCGCTATGACCCGGCATGTCAATCTCAGGGATGAGCAATACATGGTGCTGGCGGCAGAACTCAACGAGGTCGCGAGCCTCAGCCAGTGTGTAATACTTGCCCTTCGAGCGCTCCATATTGGCAGGTGCGTTGAGCTGCGGATACTTTTTGCTCTCCAGTCGCCACGCCTGATTCTCGGTGAGATGCCAGTGGAAGGTGTTTATCTTGAAGCGGCTGAGCATGGCTATTTCAGCCTTCAACTCGTCCATGGGAATGTAGCTGCGACCAATGTCGTGCATAAAGCCACGAATGCGGAACGCCGGCCAGTCGGTGATTTCGCACAACGGCAAGAGCTGTTTGCCCTTCTTGTCTGTCTTCAGTTGTGCCATGGTCTGACGTGCCCAATATAGTCCGCGCTGTGTTGTCGCCTCAATGTTTACGCCCTTCGACGTTATTAGTATGTGGTAAGCCTCATCCTGGAATATGGCTCCGTCGATGTTGTTCACTATCTTTTCGTTCACAGGCACATCAGCCTTGACATACTTGCCCGTGAATGCAGACTTTTGCGGCATGGGCAGCAATGGCGGTATTGAGGCATGAGCCAAGCAGCAGAATACGGTAATTAGTAGAGTAGTAAATAAACGTTTCATATATAATAGTAAGAGGGGGTGCCAAAACATTAATATCATATTTTGACACACCCTTCCATGCAATAGTTAGTTTTAAAAAAATATCTTTATTTTAGAGCTTCACCTTAACGCAAAGCTTGCGCAACTTGCCCTCGCCGATGATAGGCGCATGCGGATCCTCGGGCCAAACAATCATGAACTGTCCCGGCTGCAGATTGATGTAGCTTGTGGCAGGCTCGGTGTAGAGTTCGCAGTCAGCTGCTTCGTCGTATGGTTTGGTCAGATTGGTGCAGTCCTCAAGCGGTTTCCAGCCTATCACCTCTACTCCATCGAGCGGAATATGGATGTCGATATACTGGCGATGAACCTCAAGCACCTGCTTGTCGGCTGTCACGCAAGTAGGATTGGTGTTGTTGATGAACAGATTGTCGCCGTCGATGTCAATGCGTCCGCATGGAGTGTTGAGCAGGTCGTGGCTCTTGACATAGTCGAATACTTTCTTGAACAGTGGGTGCAGCGACTCGATGCGGTCGCTATGCTTAAGTGTTGATACGATCATAGATTTTTATTTTTTAGTTAATATTGTTCTTATCTTGCGCTTGTAGGCCTCAGCGTAGGCACGGCAACCGGTGTCGTTGGGGTGGGTTCCCTCAATCATGTCGTCCTCCTTGAGCTTTATCTCGCTGCCATACATATAATACAGTCCCTTAACACCTTCGGCCTGAAGCTGCTTGTAGGCCTTGTGCAGAGCCTGACTTGCACGACGATAGTGGCCGGCTATGTCGGCACGGAAGATGCTGTCGGGTTGTGGATGGTTCTCAACCAGCAATATCGGAGCCTTGCTCACGCTGCGAAGCTTGCGCACTCCAGCCAATACCCGCTTGGTGATTTCGGCTACGGGCAGGTTGTTGCTGTTGGGGATGGGGTCGAGTACGAACAGACGTGCGTCTATCTCGCCCAACATGTCGAACACGGCTGGCTCCATATAGGCGCTGCCCGAGAATCCGAGATTAATCAAAGGAAAGCCCATCTCGCGACCTACGATGTTGGGAATGGACATGCCCGGACGCGAAGGCGATGCTCCGTGAATGATTGACGAGCCGTAAATCACTACGGGACGCTCCTTCGACTGGCGCATAAACTGGAAGTTGCTCTTGCTGTCAACACCCACGGCAAGCCATTTCACGCCATTGTAGTTGGGCAGATACAGGGTGTATTCGGTACTGCGATTGGCAGGAACCGAGAGCTTGGGGAAGGATATTGTTATGGTGTCGCCCTTCATGCTCCATCGCATATGGTTGCCTATCCAGTGCATCTTGCCGTCAGCGGCTTTGCCGTAGAGGTCGACACCCGAGTGAACCATGCCCGAGAGGTTGAACGTGCCGTAGTTGTGCGATGTGCAGACATACTTGACTGCGATGTTGGGCGATGTTGTGACGAAGCGCACGGTGAGTCCGGCGGTCATCGTTGAGTTGCCCCAAACTCTTCCAGGCACAGTGGCCTTGAAGCGCTGCGGCAGTCGGTTGTACGACTTTCCCATCTCCTTGTTCCAAGCACGGCCGCAGATGTAAGGCTCGTTGGCATCGGTAGGGTTCATCCATTTGGTCTGGGCATTTACCATAGCAGGGATGCCCACAATGATAATCAGTAAAGAACGTAGAATAGTAGAAATTTTCATAGTTTTCAGTTGTTTTGCAGTTTATGGTCAGTCGTTCTATAGCTTTGGGCTATTGTTGTTATAGCCCCGGTCAGTTGTCAATGACTCCGAAGTGTAGCAATGCGTTTCTTATGCCGTCGTCGTCGACGCTTGTGGTGACATAGTCGGCCTCGGCCTTCACCTTGTCGAGTGCATTGCCCATGGCTACACCTACCCCGGCGGCACTAAGCATCGACATGTCGTTGCCTCCGTCGCCAAACGCCATTGTCTCGCTTATGTCCAGTCCCATGTATTGGGCTATGGCACGTATGCCGTTGGCCTTGTCGGCTGCTGCCGATGTTATGTCGCAGAAGGCAGGATACCAGCGTGCCGATGTGCATCCCGGCAAATCGGGCAATATGCTGCGCTCCTCGTCTTCGGTGAGGAACGGCGTTATCTGTAGTATTCCCTGACGGATGACGTCGTCGACGGGCACGTCAAACTTGTCATAGTCTATCTTCAGCATGTCGTAGAAGACGTGGTTGACAAGGTCGTTGCGGTTCACTATCTGTATGTCTTTCTTGCCCACAACCACAGCCGGCAAGTTGCGCTCTATGCAGAAGTCGACCACGGCATGGGCTTCGTCAAAGGGTATGAGGTCTTCGCGCACGGTATGGTCGCCGTACGTGCAGAGTGCTCCTGTGGCGAGTATGTAGCCGTCCATTATCTGTTCCACCTCGCGAATGTTGTTGAGCAACTGGCGCGGACGACCCGTAGCCGTAAATATCTTAACGCCACGGTCGTGAGCCTCGTGCAACGCCTGGATTGTAGACTCGGGTATATGGTGGGTGTTGAAGCTGACGAGCGTGCCGTCAACATCAAAGAACATTGCTTTTATCATATCACTGGCAAAGGTACTCAAAAAATGCCAATCATACAAAATACATACTCTTGATTGTTGTCAACAATGGTATAAGAATGGTGTAAATGTGGGCTGAATCATAAAAAATGACTACTTTTGCACAGCATTAAAATGCCGTCAAAACGAAATGTAGTCCTTTTGCACTCCAAAAGGACTCCTTTTGCCACCTAAAAGGACTCCTTTCGCAACCCAAAAGGACTCCTTTTGAAAAGTGAGGGAAATCAATACAATTCTGCATTGAATAACAGACCTAAAAGAAGCACATACATACAAGCAATGGAAATGAACGAACAGACGCAACTCGCGTGGAACATCATTGAGACAACCAATACAAACCTGTTCCTTACCGGTAAAGCCGGTACGGGTAAGACTACGTTTCTGCGCCGACTGAAGCAGGAGTCGTCGAAGCGCATTATCGTAGTGGCTCCTACGGGTATTGCTGCCATCAACGCCGAGGGCACTACCATTCATTCGTTCTTCCAACTGTCGTTTGCACCCTTTATTCCCGATGCGCAGTATAAGACGAAGGAACAGCAATACCGATTCTCCAAACAGAAGATTCGCGTTATACAATCTATCGACACGCTCGTGATAGACGAGATTTCCATGGTGCGAGCCGACCTGCTCGACGCTGTGGATGCCGTGCTGCGTCGTTTCCGCAAAAACCAGCTGCCGTTTGGAGGTGTTCAGATGGTCATGATAGGCGACCTTGGTCAGCTGGCACCCGTCGCCAAGGACGACGAGTGGCAACTGCTGGCACGCTATTATGCCACGCCCTACTTCTTCTCATCGCTCGCCTTGCAGCGCACCCGATATGCTATCGTAGAGCTGAAGACCGTTTACCGACAGAACGACCAGCGTTTTCTCGACATACTTAATAAGGTACGCGACAACCGTGCCGACGCTTCGGTGCTGGCTGCGCTCAACTCCCGATACATTCAGGGATTCCAACCTGACGCAGACGAGGGATACATACGACTCGTTACGCACAACTTCCAGGCGCAACGCGAGAACGACCGACAGCTCGACCTGCTGCCTGGCAAGGAGTTTACTTACGAGGCTAAGATTACGGGCAAGTATCCCGAAATGCTGTTTCCTACCGAACAGACGCTCACTCTGAAGCAGGGTGCGCAGGTGATGTTCGTCAAGAACGATTCGTCGGCTGAAAAGGCATACTACAACGGTATGATTGGCACCATCGAGGACATCAACCCTAAGAACTTCACGGTACGCACCAAGGACACTGGCAATGTGATAAAGGTGGAGCCAGACCAATGGGAAAACACACGATACGAAATCAACGAGAAGACAAACGAGATAACCGAGGAGATTGACGGCACCTTCAAGCAGTTCCCCGTGAAGCCGGCTTGGGCTATAACCGTACACAAGAGCCAGGGATTGACGTTCGATAAGGCTATCATCGACGTTCAGCGTGCCTTCACACACGGTCAGACTTACGTGGCTCTGTCGCGTTGCCGCACGCTCGAAGGACTCGTGCTGAGCGCTCCCCTGCCCCAACAGGCCATCATACGCGACGCTGCTGTCGACGACTACGCCACACACGCCATCGAACACACGCCTAACAGCGAGCAGATAGGCCAACTGCAACGCGACTACTATCTGTCGGTGGTGAGCGAACTGTTCGACTTCCGTCCGCTGCTCGACTCATTCAACCGTATGATCGACCTGCTCACGGGACATTTCCGCCGTGCTTACCCCAAACTGATATTGGAGTATAAGGCACGACTGGGCACCATTAAGACACAGATGTACGACGTGGCTGAACGCTTCAAGTTGCAATACAACCAAATCGTAATATCCACAGCCGACTATCAGCACGACCCGCATCTGCAGGAACGGCTCACCAAGGGTGCCACGTATTTCGCACGCACGCTGTCGGATGTGGAACAATTGGTCAAGTCGACCAAGGTGACTACCGACACACAGGACGTAAAGAAACGTTTCACCGAGCAACATGCAGCTCTCAAGGAAATGATAATGCAGAAGCGCGCGCTGCTCAATTATGTCAAGGACGAGGGTTTCCGACTCAACGACTATCTGCATCAGCGCGCCACAGTGCTTATTGGCAAGAAGCCGTAATTGCAGGAGGAAGGTTGCATTAAAACAACATTAGGAGGCTATGGCGTCCTCGCCGTAGCCTGCGCAGTTAGTCAATACCATTGCAAATAAAAAAAGGCTCTCGCCCATTCCATTATTACGGAATAGCGAGAGCCTTTTAAAATATGGGTAGGATTTTATCTTTTATACAATACCCTGAGCCATCATTGCCTTGGCAACCTTGAGGAAACCGGTAACGTTGGCACCACGTACGTAGTTGACATAACCGTCGGCCTGAGTGCCGTACTTGACGCAGTTGGCGTGGATTTCGTTCATAATGCCGTGCAACTTGGCATCAACCTCCTCGCTGCTCCAACGCAGACGCTCAGAGTTCTGGCTCATCTCAAGACCAGATACAGCCACACCACCGGCGTTGGCAGCCTTGCCCGGAGCATAAAGCAACTTGGCATCCTGGAACACCTTGATAGCTTCTGGAGTAGAAGGCATGTTGGCACCCTCACTGACAGCAATCACGCCGTTGGCAACAAGTGTGCGGGCATCGTCGCCGTCAATCTCGTTCTGTGTTGCTGAAGGCAGAGCAATGTCGGCCTTCTCGCCCCAAGGACGTGCACCGGCTACATACTTCACGCCGTACTCCTCAGCATACTCACGGATACGTCCACGCTCTACGTTCTTCAACTCCTTAACGTAAGCGAGCTTCTCTGCATCGATGCCGTCCGGATCGTAGATGTAGCCGTCAGAGTCAGAGAGAGTAACAGGGATTGCACCCAGCTGAATAAGCTTCTCAACTGTATACTGTGCCACATTGCCCGAACCACTCACAAGCACACGCTTGCCCTTGATGTCGATGCCACGTGTTTTGAGCATGTTTTCGAGGAAGTAAACGTTGCCGTAGCCAGTAGCCTCAGGACGAATCAGCGAACCGCCAAACTCCTGACCCTTACCAGTCAATACGCCTACGAATGTATGAGTAAGCTTCTTGTACTGACCGAACATGTAGCCTACCTCACGACCACCTACACCTATGTCACCAGCCGGAACGTCCTCGTCAGGACCAATGTGACGATACAGTTCGTTCATAAATGCCTGGCAGAAACGCATCACCTCAGCGTTGCTCTTGCCACGCGGAGAGAAGTCAGAACCTCCCTTGCCACCGCCCATAGGCAGAGTAGTGAGGGCATTCTTGAATGTCTGCTCAAACGCAAGGAACTTCAAGATTGACGGATTTACAGATGCGTGGAAACGAATGCCGCCCTTGTACGGACCAATGGCATTGTTGTGCTGCACGCGATAACCCATGTTGGTCTGCACGTTGCCCTTGTCGTCAACCCATGTCACACGGAATGTGATGATACGATCTGGAATACAAAGACGATCAATAAGATTGGCGCGGTCGAATTCCGGATGACGGTTGTACTCCTCCTCGATAGTACCGAGAACCTGGCTTACGGCCTGAATATACTCAGGCTCGTTGGGGAAGCGCTGCTTAAGGCGCTCTACTGTTTCAATTGCATTCATTCTTTTATGGTGTTTAAGTTTTATCCTTAATGTTAAGTGTTTATCTCTCTGCCAACGGACGATACTCCTTCACGCCAAGCACATTCTTGTATGCAGGACGTATTATTCGACGGCCGTCCATGTTCAACTCCTCAATTCGGTGTGCCATCCATCCTACGATACGCGCCATGGCGAATATCGGAGTGTAGATTTCTTGCGGCAATCCTATCATCTCATAGATGAAACCAGAGTAGAAATCGACGTTGGCACAGATAGGTTTCTTGGTGTTGCGATGGGCCTGGACACACTTGATGCCTTCCTGCTCAAGCAGTCGCAAGAATTCATATTCCTTCTCTCTGCCCTTCTCTCTTGCCAGTTCGCCAGCCAGTCGCTTCAGCTCCTTGGCACGCGGGTCGCTCAGTGTGTACACAGCATGACCGATGCCATATATCAGACCCGTCCGGTCGTACACCTCCTTGTTGAGTATTCGGTTGAGATAAGTGTCAATCTCGTCAATCGAAGTCCAGTCATGTATCTGCTCCTTGAGGTGATGTATCATGTTTATCACCTTGATATTGGCACCACCATGAAGCGGACCCTTCAGCGAACCTATGCCGGCAGCAATGCTCGAGTAAGTGTCGGTGCGCGATGAAGAAGTTACGCGCACGGTGAACGTAGAGTTGTTACCGCCGCCATGCTCAGCCTGAATGATAAGCAGGAGGTCGAGCATGCGAGCATCAAGCTCGGTGAAGTCTTCATGCTTGAGCATATAAAGGAAGTTCTCGGCTATCGACATGTTCTCACGCGGATGTCGAATATGCAGCGAACGGCCCTGCACGCTATGACGATAAATGTTGTATGCGTAAGCTATCACAGTTGGGAAACGTGCAATCAGTTCCACCGCCTGACGCATCAGGTTGTCGCGCGAGAGATCGTCGGGATTGGGGTCGAACGTGTACATCTCCAACACGCTACGCGCAAGGATGTTCATGATGTTCGAACCTTCAAGGTCGATGATGTGAACGATTGTCTTGTGGTCGAGCGACATGTTCTCGTTGATAAGCTCACGGAATGCGTCAAGATCCTCTTTGTCGGGCAAATTTCCCGAAAGAAGCAAATAGGCGATTTCTTCAAAGCCGAAACGGCGCTCATTTATAATAGGTGTAACAAGGTCGTCAAGCTCATAGCCACGATAAAACAATTTGCCCTCGGTAGGCTCCAGATGTCCGTCGTCCGATCGCTCGTAGCCCACAACATTACCAATGTTGGTAAGTCCGACAAGCACACCGCTTCCGTCCTCGTTGCGCAAACCGCGCTTTACGCCATACTTCTGAAACAAATCGTTGTCTATCTTGCACGAGTTCTTAACCTCGTCAGACAATTTGTAAATCAAATATTCCTTGTTCATAAATGCTACCGTTTATTGATTGTACGCTTTTGGGTGTTATCTATCTCTTTACCTTTACGGTGCATGCCGACTAAAAACCATTGTTCAACAATTCTGTGCGGCAATAATGATTATTCGACTGCAAAAATACGAAAAATATTTTATTTCGTCATATTTTTCTCAAAATAAATTACTAAATGACAAGAAAAATAGCAAAAACCGACAATTTGAATAAAAACAACACAAAAATACCCCCAAAAACAATATGTATACAATAAAGACCCCGAATAAGACTATCTACACCTTTATACTTACATTTTTTCATATATGTGTGGGAACACGGAACTTTTTTTCAAAAATAAACGTCAAAAAAGTTTGGAGTGTGTAAAAAATATCATATCTTTGCATCAGTTATCCTGAAAACAATCTTTTTACCTTAAAGAAAGGCTAATACCTATTGAAGATTTGAAGCGGTCGCCTGTGAAGGCTGTCGCTTTTTTTTTGCCCTATATTTCGGAATTTTGTGATAACAGAGCCACAAAAGAATCAGGAATTTTGTGATTTTCACAACAAAAACATATGGAAATTTGTGATTTTCGAGTCGTTTTCCTTTGGAATTTTGTGATAAAGTATTATGCAAGACGGCAAGTTCTATACCTTCCCCTACTTCCTGACATTCCTGCTCAAGCGGTTTGTGAGGAGAGAAAGGCAATAAAAAAATCCTTGCAACAACGGCGATAATGCTATAGGCTTAGTTACAGAGTCTATAGCATCATCGCCGTTTTAAGGATATTCGTGTACAATACCTTTTCTATTAATTACAAACGAATCTTATTTGCCATCTGATATTTCTTTCTTTATATCTTCTTTATCTATGGTATAGACATGGTTAAGTATACCAAACGATACGTTTTTGGTCTTTCCCTTATAATTAACCTCTCCAACACTAAACAGAAAGTAATTGTTTACTCTCAGACGCGACTCAAGAAACTGCCAAACAAATATTTCATCTACAAATTTAGATAAAAATTCCGATTTTTAAGCCAGTTGTGAAAAAAAACAGAAATGAGAAACGTTTCATACCTGTGTATAAGGCTATTCTTTACAAAAACATCTTTTCATAAAGAACATTCTTACAGATTGCAAGCAAAATAACTCTATTTGATTACATTCCGTAATATTTACTTATTGTAATATTGCTATATGTAAGCATAATTTATATTTACTGTACATTATGTTATTATTTAATTGTTTATAATAACAAAATGACGAACTTTGCACTCACAAAATAACACAATGTAATAATTTAATAAGTAAAGTTATGAAAAAGATTGTATTGATGGTAATGATGGCGATGGCAGTTCTTACAACCAACGCTCAGAGCGAGTATCCTACATCTAAGGTAGAGAAGCATGATGTGGCTATTCTTGTTATTGACATGCAGAACGACTTTGTTGACCCAAAGGGCAAGTTGTGTGTAGCGGGAGCAAAGGCTACCGTTCCGGCAATCAACAAGCTTATTGCTTATGGAAGAAGCAAGAACTGGAAGGTGGTTTGGATAACACGTGACCACAGAACTTCGGGTGTTGACGTAGATGCTCCACGTATTCCACTCTTTGTTGACGGTAAAACAGGTTATTGCGTTCACGGCACATGGGGCGGAGCTCTTGTAGATGGACTAAAACCGGAGAAAGAAGACATTATGTCGCCTAAGTACAGAAACTCAGCTTTCTTCAACACCAATCTTGACCTTATGCTGAGACGTATGGGAGTAAAGACTGTGGTATTGGCTGGCACACAGTATCCCAACTGCGTGAGAGGTACTGCCAACGATGCCATGAGCTATGATTATGAGACCGTTATCTGTACCGACGCATGCTCTGCAAAGACTCCTGAGGTGGCTGCCGCCAACGTTTTTGACATGAAGAATATGGGAATCAAGTGCATCTCATTGGACGAGATAGAAAAGGAATACAAGTAAATAAAAACGGCTATGCTTATGAGAAGACTATGCATAAGTGCCATTCTGACGACCATGTCTTCGCTCTCTCTGTTTGCCCAAAAGGCAGCTTGGTGCGACAACATAAGGGTATCGGGCTTCGCAATAGCCCAATACCAATGGTCGAACCCAAAAGATAATGAAGCCAACACTTTCAATCTCCGAATGGCAAGAGTGGCTTTAGACGGCAAGGTGGCAGGCGACTTCTACTGGAAGACACAGATACAGATAACCGGCAACACTTCTACTCTCGCCAGTTCGCCACGTCTGGTTGACTTGTTTGTAGAATGGCAAAAATACAAGGCTTTCAATTTACGGCTTGGCGAATTTCAAGTGCCGTTCACATTTGAAAGCCCTATCCATCCTATTGATGTAGGCTTTATGGACAACGGACAGGCTGTGCTGAAATTGACGGGCTATAGCGACCGTTCGGGCATGCACTCCAGCAATGGCCGTGATATCGGCATCATGGCTCAAGGCGACTTCTTGAAGAATGCCAACGGCAGAAATCTTCTTCATTATGCCGTAAGTGTTGTCAACGGACAAGGAATCAATCTCAAAGATGTGGACCAAAGAAAGAATCTTGTGGCCAGTCTTTGGGTGATGCCTATTGAGGGGATGCGAATTGGTGTGTCAGGTTGGGAAGGTTCTTATTCCAGAAAAGGCAACTGGACAGATGAACAGACGGGAGAAAAAAGAAGTGGAGTGAGAAGCCTGCCCCAACACCGATATGCCATTAGTGGAGAATATGCTTCTGAGGGATTCACTTTCCGTTCTGAATATGTTCATTCTACTGGAAATGCCTTTGCCAAAACCATGACTGACACTAATGACGGTAGCGCATCTGATTGCAATCTGTCTGCTATCGGCAATAAAGCTGACGGTTTCTACGCTTTGGGGATTATACCAGTGATTAAGAATAAAGTGAATGTAAAGGCTCGATACGACTTGTATCGAAACAATGCAGAATGGAATTCTGCAAAAACATTCTACGAAGCTGGCGCGGATTATTATTTCACCAAAAACTTGAGACTCTCGGCAGAGTATGCCTTGGTGAACGACCGCAATCTCAACAAGCATAATTATAGTATTATCAATACTGAACTGTCAATCAAGTTTTAACCCAAATCGGCCATTGCAGTAACTCCCAGGTGGTACAGGAACAGTAATTATTTATCTGTATCTTATTACACTTAAATGTTATAAAGCAACAAATTCAATTATAAATCCATTCGTTCCTTCTTCGTTCTCTCTTCATTAGCTATTCGATACATCTCCGTTATGCCTTCATTATACCTTCGTTATGTCTTCTCTTCGTTAACAGAGGAAGATCAAATTCACTACGGAGGATGAACGAGTTCACTACGGAGGATAATCGAGTTCACAACGGAGGATGAACGAAGAACGAACGGATGATGAACGTATAGGGGCGGATACGCTCTTCGTTCAAAACTCATGGTATTGAGCATTAGAATTCACAACACTAACAACTTCTTTTAGCTAAAAATTCCTGTTACATTTCATTTTCAATTAAATAAATCGTATATTTGCAAATACAATAACAAACACGTACGAATATGATAATACATGTAGCCAATCCTATTTACGACTCCGTATTCAAATACATTATGGAGGACGAGCGTATAGCCAAAACCATTCTGTCGGCGCTGCTGAAGAAAGAAGTGGTTCATGTAACTGTGAGGCCACATGAATACAGCAACACTACACGCGACACGCTGTCGATGTTTCGCATTGACTTCGCGGCTACTGTACGCGAGAAGGAAGGCAATGAGATAAAGGACCGCATTGTGCTGATTGAGTTGCAGAAGACTTGGCTCAACACTGAGACGCTGAGATTCCGCCAGTATCTTGGCGCACAATACAACAACAAGAACAATATCCGCGAGGCCGACGAAAAGGGCTTTGCCTACCCTATGGTGGCTGTATATCTGCTTGGCCATAAAGTGGGCAACATCAAGGAGCCGATAGTATACGTAAACCATGACGTTTTCGACTATAACGGCAACGTCGTTGCTGAGGGCAATGCCGAACCTTTTGTAGAGAGCCTTACGCACAACAGCATCATTGTGCAGATACCACGACTGCAAGGCAACGTAAACAACCGTCTGGAGAAGGTGCTTAGCGTGTTCGACCAGACCAATGTAGAGGGCGACACGCAGCAAGTGCTTAAGATTGACGAGGACAAATATGCCGACGACAACGACATGATGTATGTGCTACACAAACTCACCGCCGCTGCCGCCAACTCAGAAATGAGACAGGACATGAATGTGGAAGACGAATTCTACAAGGCGATTGAAGACCGCGACACGGCAATCATGCAGCGAGACAAAATACTGAAAGAGCAAAGTGAACAGATTTCACAGCAAAGTGAACAGATTTCACAGCAAAGCGAACAGATTTCACAGCAAAGCGAACAGATTTCACAGCAAAGCGAACAGTTGAAGAATATGGCTAAAGCATTGTCGGCAAGCGGACAGAGCAACGAACAGATTTCGCAGATGACAGGAATGAGCGTTGCTGAAATTGCTCATTTGCTGGAATAAAACTTTAAGGGGAATAATACCTTACTGGAATAAAACTACATACGAAACGACATTGAAAAAGGAGACTATGGCAAAACAAACCATAGTCTCCTTTTCTATTATGTATATACTATATTTTACTCAGCGCGGAAGCTCGGGAGGTCTTCCTTAACAAAGTTGGTAATGTAGGCATGCTCGCCAAAGACGTTGGCCTGAGCCATGCGAACATATACGTTGGCACTCTTGGCAAAGAGTTCTGCCGAACGTGTGGCATCCTCGAGGATAAGGAGCGACATGATAATCTCGCAAGTCATGTTGTAGAGGCGGCGTGCGAGGAAGTCGTGCATATCCTGATCCTGTGCCTCCTTGACGTACTCGAGAGCCTGCTCATAGAGCTTCACCATCTCAACGACGCGAGCCTTCAGCGGCTTCAACTCGTCAGCAACGTCCTTCTCAAGCATCTCCTTGATGATAGAGAGGTATGTGCCGTTAGAGATGTAGCGGATGGCTGCCACAACCTGAAGCTGTGTTGTACCCTCGTAGATAGAGAAGATACGTGCGTCGCGATACAGACGCTGACACTTATACTCCATGATAAAGCCCGAACCGCCATGCACCTGAATGGCGTCGTATGTGTTCTGGTTGGCATACTCAGAGTTCATACCCTTTGCCAGCGGTGTGAAGGCATCGGCAAGACGTGAGTACTTCTTCAGTTCCTGACGCTCCTCGGCTGTGAGCTTGCGCTCGCGCTGAATGTCCTCAAGAGCCTTGTAGATGTCTACATAGCGTGCTGTCTGATAGAGGATAGAGCGACCTGCATCGAGCTTTGCCTTGATGCGGGCAATCATATCGTAAACGGCAGGGAACTTCACAATCTCTGTATCAAACTGCTTGCGCTCGCGTGCATATTTCAGAGCCTCGTCGTAGGCTGCCTGGCTTACGCCTACCGACTGTGCGGCGATGCCAAGACGTGCACCGTTCATAAGAGCCATGACGTACTTGATGAGTCCCAAACGTGTGGAACCACAAAGCTCTGCCTTGGCGTTCTTGTATACAAGCTCGCATGTAGGTGAGCCATGGATACCAAGCTTGTGCTCGATGTGACGAACAGTAACGCCACCGTCGCGCTTGTCGTAGATGAACATCGACAGACCGCGACCGTCGCGTGTGCCTTCCTCAGAACGTGCAAGCACGAGGTGAATGTCAGAATCGCCGTTGGTGATGAAACGCTTAACACCGTTCAAGCGCCATGTGCCGTCTTCGTCCTGAGTAGCCTTGAGCATAACGCGCTGAAGGTCGGAACCTGCATCAGGCTCGGTCAAGTCCATTGACATGGTCTCGCCTGCACAAACACGCGGGATGTACTTCTGGCGCTGCTCCTCCGAACCGAACTCGTAGAGAGTCTCTATACAGTCCTGAAGCGACCAGATGTTTTGGAAACCTGCGTCTGCACACGAAACAATCTCCGAAGCCATAGAGTACGGAGTGATAGGCATGTTAAGTCCGTTGTAGCGGCGAGGCATAGAGATACCCCACAAGCCAGCCTGACGTGTAGCCTCGATGTTGTCGTAGGTCTTCGATGCGTAGTGCATACGACCGTCTACAAGGTGCGGACCCTCAAGGTCAACATCCTCCGAGTTAGGCTCGATGATGTTGGCAGCGATGTCGCCTGTAATTTCAAGCACACGCTTATAGTTCTCGATAGCGTCCTCGAAATCGACGGGCGCATCCTCAAATTTATCTTTGTCGGCGTAGTTGCGCTCCTTGAGTTCAACGACGCGCTGCATTTCCGGATGATTAAGATAGAAATCGTATTCCGGATGGTCGGTATAATAGTTAGCCATTTTTGTTTTATTTAAGGAGTTAATGGAAGTTAATGGAAGTTAGCTCGCTTTGCGAGCGGAAGTTAACGGACAATACCTTTATTTATTAAGGATACTTCCGACGATTCTATTGCTGTTTTAAAGCGTTGTCGTTCATTATACCTTTGCAGTAGGCATTTAGGTACCAACTTGTTTTGTTTATAAGTGATTCCATTTCTACAAACACAGACTCATTAATATATCCCAAATCTTTAGAAAGAATTATGTAATATCTACTCTCTTCCAAACTTCCTTGGGCAATATTCATAAATCTGAGTTTATCTGCTTTACCCATTTTTTTGTATCCTTCTGCAATATTAGCAGGTATAGACACTGCTGCACGTTGGAATTGCGAACACAATCCGAATTTCTCATATTCAGGAAAACTTCTTGTAATGCTGTATACCTGCAATACAAAAGAATGTGCAAACTGCCACGCTTTTATTTCCTTAAATGAATATGTCATAAATTCAAATTGTCAGTACATTTGTCCGTTAACTTCCTCAGCCGCAGGCTGAATAACTTCATTCTAACTTCTAATAACTCCCAACTATTTATTATTTGCTTTATAGTACTTGATGAGTTTCGGAAGCACCTCTTCAACAGTGCCAGTAATGACATAGTCGGCAATCTTGTTGATAGGAGCGTCGGGGTCGTTGTTCACTGAGATGATGATGCCTGAATCCTGCATACCAGCGATGTGCTGAATCTGACCTGAGATACCGCAGGCGATGTAAACCTTCGGGTGAACAGTCACACCTGTCTGACCAATCTGACGGTCGTGGTCGCACCATCCTGCGTCAACTGCTGCACGGCTTGCGCCTACCTCACCGTGAAGTTCCTTGGCAAGCTGGAAGAGCAGGTCGAAGTTCTCCTTTGAACCTACACCGTAGCCACCTGCTACAACGATGGGAGCACCCTTGAGGTTATGCTTGGCAGCCTCAACGTGACGGTCGAGCACCTTTACTACATAGTCAGCCTCGGGAACATACTTGGCAACGTCGGCGTATACAACCTCGCCCTTTGCCTCGCCCTCGTAAACAGCCTTCTGCATCACGCCGCTACGAACGGTAGCCATCTGCGGACGGTGGTCGGGATTGACGATGGTAGCCACGATGTTACCGCCGAATGCCGGACGAATCTGATAGAGCAGATTGTCGTAGTGAGTGCCGCTCTTCTTGTCGTCGTAGTCGCCAATCTCAAGCTCTGTACAGTCGGCTGTCAATCCGCTGGTGAGCGATGAAGAAACGCGCGGACCGAGGTCGCGACCGATAACCGTTGCACCCATGAGTGCTATCTGCGGCTGCTCCTCCTTGAAGAGGTTGACAAGAATGTCGGTATGAGGAGCTGATGTGTAGGGGAAGAGTCCCTCAGCGTCGAATACAAAGAGTTTGTCGACACCATAAGAGAGTATCTGATCCTCCACCTTGCCCTTGATGCCTGTTCCGGCAACAATGGCGTTGAGGTCGACTCCAAGCTGGTTGGCAAGCTTACGACCCTTGGTGAGAAGTTCCTGAGACACTTCCTGTACCTGAGTGCCTTCTATCTCGCAATATACAAATACGTTGTTCATATTTTCTGATTTAGGAGTTTTGAATTTTGAGTTTTGAATTATGCGCTCTGCGCATTTTGGGTTTATCATTTTTGAGTTATGAATTCTTCATTCAAAAATTCAAAAAATCAACATTGCGGCTGTGCCGCAACAATTCAACATTCAAAATTCAACATTCAAAATTTAACCAATAATCTTTTCGTCCAACAATTCCTTGATAAGACCCTCAATGTCTGCGTCGCAGCCTGTGAGTGTCTTGCTTTCCTTAGCCTGGAACACGATGTTCTTGACAGCCTTCACCTTGGTAGGCGAACCGCTCAAACCGCACTGCTGCGGGTCGCCATCAACATCGGCAACTGTCCACTGGTTGAGTGTGAGATAAGGACGCTCCTCGTAGAGGTAGTTGTACTTATTCTCCGAATTGCGCTCCATAGGAGCTGTTGCACGCTTGTACTTCATCACGAGCTTGGCATTGGCCGGACGGCACGGAGCTGCAGAACCTGTCACTGTGACAACGAGCGGCATGGGAGCCTCAACTGTCTCTACGCCACCATCAATGTGACGACGGATTGTGAGTTTGCCGTCCTCGCACTTGAGGATTTCCTCGGCGTATGTCACCTGCGAGAGACCGAGCTTCTGAGCAACCTGCGGACCTACCTGGGCTGTATCGCCGTCGATAGCCTGAC
Source organism: Leyella stercorea (assembly GCF_021531355.1). Classification (GTDB taxonomy): domain Bacteria; phylum Bacteroidota; class Bacteroidia; order Bacteroidales; family Bacteroidaceae; genus Prevotella. The sequence continues at coordinate 28,986 of NZ_JADYTS010000017.1, forward strand.
GACCACCGATAACTACGTCTACATCGCCAATCTTCTGAATGGCTGTAGCAAGAGCGTAAGATGTGGCGAGGGTGTCGGCACCAGCAAAGAGACGGTCGGTGAGCAACCATCCTGTGTCAGCTCCGCGATACAATCCCTGACGGATTACCTCAGCTGCACGGGGAGGGCCCATTGTCAATATACCTACTGTTGAGCCAGGATTCTGCTCTTTCAGACGCAGAGCCTGCTCCAATGCGTTCAAATCTTCTGGATTGAAGATAGCCGGCAAGGCCGCACGGTTGACAGTGCCTTCGGCTGTCATTGCATCCTTACCGACATTTCGTGTGTCGGGTACCTGCTTGGCAAGTACAACTATTTTCAAACTCATATATTAATAAATTATTGTAATATCTAAGTTGCAAAAGTAATAACTTTATGTTACGCAGCCAAATATACGGCTCAGAAAATGCCATTTACGCATAACAAAATTAACCTTTATTTTAGCTAATGCGTTCATTATGATATGTAAAAAGGTAGGCTTCAATACCTATTGTACCAAAAATTATAGCTAACTTTGCAGAGTTTTTTCAATAATAACAAAAGTACTGAACTTTCGCAAGTTCAGAGAATTCAGTAGTTAAAGGAGTTAAGAAGTTAAGCCAAATGCTTATAATGCTATATCAAGCAAAAAAACTAATGGCTTAACTCCTTAGCGACCGTAGGGCGCGACAACTCCTTAACTTCTTAACTACTTTCGCTTGCGAAACTAAAATAAAAGTAGTAATAATGATTGTCTGTATAGCCGAGAAACCAAGCGTAGCCAAAGATATAGCCCGAATATTGGGCGCAACGAGTGCCCATAATGGATATATGGAGGGCAATGGCTACCAAGTGACGTGGACCTTCGGCCATCTTTGTACGCTGAAGGAACCTAACGACTATACCGACATGTGGAAGCATTGGAGCCTTGCGTCGCTGCCTATGATTCCACCACGTTTCGGTATTAAGCTTATTGACGACGACGGCATAAAACGACAGTTTGCCGTAATTGAACGACTCATGCAAGCCGCCGACGGCATCATCAACTGCGGTGACGCCGGCCAGGAGGGTGAGCTGATTCAGCGATGGGTGATGCAGAAGGCTGGAGCGAAGTGTCCTGTCAAGCGACTGTGGATTTCATCAATGACAGACGAGGCCATACGCGAGGGCTTTAACTCGCTCAAGGACCAGGAAGAATACCAGCCGCTGTACATAGCCGGACTGAGCCGTGCCATTGGCGACTGGATTCTTGGCATGAACGCCACCCGTCTTTACACCCTGAAGTACGCCCAGAACCGACAGGTGCTGTCCATAGGACGTGTGCAGACTCCTACACTGGCTCTAATCGTAAACCGCCAGAAGGAAATCGACTCATTTGAGCCGGAGCCTTACTGGGTGCTCGCCACAGTCTATCACGACACCACTTTCACCGCAACTAAGGGCAAATTCACAACCAAGGAAGAGGGCGAGGCTGCATTTGCAACCATAGCCGACAAGCCTTTTACCGTCAACACCGTAACGAAAAAGAACGGTACGGAGGCTCCGCCACGTCTGTTCGACCTGACTTCGCTACAGGTGGAATGCAACCGCAAGTTTGCTTACAGTGCCGAGACCACCCTGAAACTCATACAGGGACTGTACGAGCGCAAGCTCACCACATACCCGCGTGTTGACACCCAATACCTCAGCGACGACATCTACCCCAAGTGTCCGTCGATACTGTCGGGCATAAGCCGACACTACGAAGCACTGATGCAACCCCTATTGGGTAAGAAACTCACCAAATCGAAGCGTGTGTTCGACTCGTCGAAGGTGACCGACCACCACGCCATAATCCCCACCGGCGTACCGGCAACAAGCCTTACGGACATGGAACGCAACGTCTACGACCTCATTGCACGCCGATTCATTGCCGTGTTCTATCCCGACTGCAAGTTCTCTACCACTACCGTATTGGGTACAGTGGACGAAGTGGAGTTCAAGACAAGCGGAAAGGAGATTCTGTCGCCTGGATGGCGCGCCGTCTACGCACAACAAAACGACTCTGCAACGAACGATGACGAGGAACACAAGGACGAAGAGCGCACCCTGCCAACATTCACCAAGGGCGAGAGCGGACCTCATACGCCTACGCTGAGCGAGAAGTGGACCACACCGCCCAAGTACTACACCGAGGCAACGCTGCTCAGAGCTATGGAGACAGCGGGTAAGTTTGTAGAGGACGAAACCCTGCGTGCTGCACTGAAGGAGAACGGCATCGGCCGACCTTCGTCGCGTGCTGGAATCATAGAGACCCTCTTCAAGCGCCACTATATCCGACGCGAGCGCAAGAACCTTGTGGCTACGGCTACCGGTATTGAACTGATAGACATCATTCATGAGGAACTGCTCAAGAGTTGTGAGCTGACTGGTATATGGGAGAAGAAGCTGCGCGACATCGAACACCGCAAGTATGACGCTGCCGACTTCATCAACGGACTGAAACAGCAGATTACGGAGATTGTATACGACGTGCTGCGCGACAACAGCAACCGCCGTGTCACCACCCTGACCGAAGAAGACTTGAAAAAGAAAACAAAAATGAAGGCTTCACCCAAAACTGCGAAGCCGTCTGCCAAGGGTGCAGCAGCCAAGGAGCAAAAGCCTGCCGCCGCCATTCCTACTCCACTTAAGTCAGAACAAACGCCAACTGCCGACGACAGCATAATAGGAACGGTGTGCCCGCTATGCGGCAAAGGCACTATAATAAAAGGACGCACGGCATACGGATGCAGCGAGTGGCGCAACGGATGCACCTATCGTGCCCTGTTCAAGCAATAACTCGATTGAGCAATGGATATAATTATTAAGCCCGATGTCAGCAATTGTGACATCGGGCTTATTTTGTTCAATACGCTCTCTCTCCAAATATGTAAGTGCCCACACGCACCATTGTCGAGCCGCACTCGGCGGCAATATGATAGTCGTGGCTCATTCCCCACGAACGCTCACAGAAGTTGTCGTCGTCGGCAAAGTAGCGCTGCTTCACCTCGCTGAAGAAGTCGGCAGCCATACAGAACTCGTCGCGTATGAGTTTGGTGTCATCGACATGCGATGCCATCATCATCAGTCCGCATATCTGCACGTTCTGCAACTCGCGCCATTCGCCACCCTCAAGCAGTTCGCGGCAAGCGTCGAGCGTCAGTCCATACTTGGTTTCCTCCTCGGCTATGTGCAGTTCCAACAGCACCTTAATGACACGTCCGTTGGCCTTTGCCTGCTTGTTTATCTCGCGCAGGAGCTTGAGCGAGTCAACGGCGTCAATCATCGAAATGTATGGAGCGATGTACTTCACCTTATTGGTCTGCAAGTGTCCGATGAAGTGCCACTCTATGTCATTAGGCAATTCACCCACCTTACGTGCAAGTTCCTGCTCACGGCTTTCGCCGAATAGGCGCTGACCGGCGTCGTATGCCGCCTTGATACATTCAGACGGATGAAACTTGCTCACAGCAACCAGCCTTACACCTTGCGGCAGGCTGCTCTTGACTTCGCCCAAACGGCGTGCAATGTCTGTTGTTTCCATAGCCTAAACCTTATTATAATTGAGAATTGAGAGTTGAGTTTTTTAGGTTGAGAATTGAAAGTTGAGAGTTGAGAGTTATGATATGCATTGTCGTTAACAACGATAACAACATTATAATTAAATATAGGTAATCATAACTTTCAACTCTAAATTCCCAACTTTCAACTATCAATTGAATTTATCCCTCAAACTCTGGCTTATCGTTCTTCTCCTCCTTCTTGGCAGGAGCGTTGTGCTCGAATACATCCATAATCTTTGTTTCAGATATGTTTGCAATGATGTAGTCGATGGCAGTCTTGCCCATAGCGTCCTCAATATTCTTTACGGCAGCATTGAATGTTGCTGCCTGTACGAGGAAGTTAACAGCCGAACGCTTCTCCTTGGCAGTCTTTTCGTCGATAGTGATGAACGAGAGTTTGGCTTTGTACCAGCGGTCGTCGGTATCGCTATCGCTGAAGAAGATTTCGCCATACGAAGCCGGTGAAATGTTCTTCACCTCAAATTCGCCAGTCACGAAAGGCTCCATCTCCTTTGTGATTGTCTCCTCGGCCTCGCCGAAGGTCAGAGCGTCAACTACATATATCTCATTAACCTTCTTCTGTCCTGCATCTTCTGTCTGGCGCTCGTAGCGCACGGTGGTTTCAAACCAGTTTGCTGTTCTTGATCTCATTTTCCTGATATGTTATGTTATTATTGTCTTTATCCACTTACTTTTGTTTTGAACGGCAAAAGTAGCAATTTATTCTGACATACGAAATAACATACAGCCTTAAAATTACTTATAAAAGGACTCCTTTGCTTTATTATTCGGGAATTTTTGTATAAATTTGTGGCTTAACTATAACACGCAAACCTATTTATTCTATGAACAAGTCATTATACACAATCGCTGTCGCCGTAGGCTCTCTGTTGATGACTACGGACGCCAACGCCCAGAACCTCTTGCCTAAGCCCCAAACGTTTAAGGCTGGCAAGGGCTATTTCAGTACAAGTAATCCAACCGTAAAGATTGTCAACGAGGCTGGACCAGATGCCGAGAACATCTACACCCGCTCTTGGCATCAATCCAACAGCGCCTCTGCCAAGCAGACAATCAAGTTCACCAAGTTACAGAACGCCTCGTCGCCCGAAGCCTACCGACTGCACGTCACAGCCGACTCCATCGTAGTGAGCGCTGCTTCGGCTGACGCTTTCCGCTACGCATGGCAGACCATAGGCCAGCTCAAGACCAAGCAGGGCATCATGGCTTGCGACATCGACGACGCTCCAGCCTACAAGTGGCGCTCGATAATGCTCGACGTGTCGCGCCATTTTGAGCCTGTCAGCTTCATCAAGAAGCAGATTGACGTGATGGCGCAGTACAAGTTCAACCGTCTGCACCTCCATCTCACCGACGCTGCGGGCTGGCGTATCGAGATCAAGCGCTATCCGCTCTTGACGCGTATGGCTGCATGGCGACCCGAACGCACATGGAAGGAGTGGAGCAACAACGGAGCCAAGTACACTATGGAAGGCTCTGCCGACGCTCATGGTGGCTACTACACTCAGGACGAACTGCGCGAGTTGGTGGCTTACGCTGCCGAACGAGGCATCACGATTGTTCCCGAAATAGAGATGCCAGGCCACTCAGCCGAAGTGATGGCTGCCTATCCCGAACTCTCGTGCACGCATAAGCCATACGAGCAGATGGACTTCTGCGCAGGTAGCGTGGCTACATACGACTTTCTTGAGAACGTGCTGAAGGAGGTGATGGACATTTTCCCGTCTAAATACATTCACGTCGGAGGCGACGAGGCTGCCAAGCAGTCGTGGGGCGACTGTCCGCTGTGCCAGCGCAAGATGAAGGAACTGGGATGTGACAAGGACGGACTGCAGGCAAATCTTATTGCCCACTTCGGTCGCTTCCTCAACTCTTACGGCCGTCAGCTTGTAGGTTGGGACGAGGTGATTGCCGGCAACTTGGCACGCAACACTACCGTCATGGTGTGGCGTGGACTTGAGAAGGCACACGAGGCTATCGAGCACGGCTACGACGTGGTGCTCTCGCCGGGTGCCTACTGCTATCTCGACGCTTACCAGGACGCTCCGCTCTCGCAGCCCGAAGCCATCGGCGGCTACCTGCCGTTGGAGAAAGTGTACAGCTATGTGCCGGGCGAAGACCTGCCCGAAGCCGAGCGCAAGATGATAACCGGCATCCAGGGCAACCTCTGGGCTGAATATATCCCCACTCCCGAACACATGGAATACATGCTCTATCCGCGTGCTTTGGCTATAGCCGAAGTGGGATGGAACGGCACCGAGCACAAGAACTATGCCGACTTCCGCCGTCGCGCTATTGCACAATGTGACCTTCTGCAAAAGCAGGGCGTTAATACCTTCGACATCCGACATGAGAAGGGCGAGCGACCCGAGTCGAAGAAGCCCACCAAGCACAAGGCTCTTGGCTGCAAGGTAATCTACAACCGCCCCTACTCTAAGCAATACGTAGCCGGCGGCGACCAGTCGCTCGTGGACGGAATACGTGGCGGATGGACCTACGGCGACAAGAAATGGCAGGGCTTTATAGGCAAGGACTACTGCCTCGACGTCACTCTCGACCTCGGTTCGGTGCAGAATCTGTCGTCTGTCTCGGTCGACTTCATGCAGGCTTATGGCGCATGGGTGTTCTTCCCCGAAAACTTCAAGGTGTCGGTAAGCAACGACGGCAAGAACTTCAACGAGGTCTACTCTACAACATCAACAGTCGACAAGAGCATCCAGTCGGGCTATCGCACACTGGCATGGAAGGGCCATAGCAAGGCTCGCTACGTACGTGTGCAGGGCAATACGACAATGGACGGCGGATGGCTATTTATCGACGAGATTGTTGTGAAGTAGCGACTATTGTAATGAAAGCATAAAACTCAAACCATTTTATATTATGAAACAATACATATTAATAATGTATCTGGTGATAGCTGCGGTGGTTTCGGCAAACTGCCAAACCTCCGTAGTGAAGCCGGGCGAGCGTCCTGAGGTGCTGATTGAGACCACGATGGGCAACATACGTGTACAACTGTACAACGAGACTCCGCTCCATCGCGACAACTTCCTTAAGATTATACGCGAGCACCACTTCTACGATTCGTTGCTGTTCCACCGTGTCATTCCCGACTTCATGATTCAGGCGGGCGACCCTTGGAGCAAGAACGCGAAGAAGGGCGAGGAACTTGGCGAACACTCGCTCGACTATAACATCCCTGCCGAAATACGTCTGCCCGGTATTTACCACAAGCGTGGCGCTCTGGCAGCAGCCCGCGAGCCGGACAATGTCAACCCGAAGCACGAGTCGAGCAGTTCGCAGTTCTACATCGTCTACGGCAAGAAGCAGAGCGAAAAGGCTATTGCCCGACAGCAGCACCGCCTCGACTCCGTCTTCAACGACAGCATCAAGATGACGCCCGAAATGATTGAGCAGTACACAACGGTGGGTGGCACGCCACATCTCGACGGAGGATACACGGTATTCGGTGAAGTGCTGGAAGGAATGGACGTTGTGGACAAAATTCAGCACGTAGAACGCGACAAGAACGACCGCCCCATAGAAGACGTACGGATACTCAAGGCTACTATAATAAAAGACCTGCCAGGAATGGAAAAGAAGCCCAAGGCAAAGCAAAAGAAAAAGCGTGCGTGAAGAACGCACACAACATTCGTGTGATTAGTGAAATTCGTGGTGAAGTACAGAACACGAATCACTCGAATTGAACGAATTAATTCATGGTGAAATTCACGATTAATTCATGATAATTCGTGACTGAAAACCGCACAGCAAACATAAAGTCTTAAAGTCACGAATTACCACGAATTGTCCATAAATTAAGACAACCGATTATAATCGCAAACTATATTCGTCCATGAATTAAGACAAACCTATTATAACGCACACAACATTCGTGTGATTAGTGAAATTCGTGGTAAAGTTCCGAACACGAATCACTCGAATCACACGAATCAATTCATGGTGAAATTCACGATTAATTCATGATAATTCGTGACTGAAAACCGCACAGCAAACATAAAGTCTTAAAGTCACGAATTACCACGAATTGTCCATAAATTAAGACAACCGATTATAATCGCAAACTATATTCGTCCATGAATTAAGGCCAACCGATTATAACGCACACAACATTCGTGTGATTAGTGAAATTCGTGGTGAAGTACAGAACACGAATCACTCGAATTGCACGAATCAATTCATGGAGAAATTCACGATTAATTCATGATAATTCGTGACCGAAAACCGCACACTTTCAAAAGGACTCATTTTGGCTTCCAAAACGAATCTTTTTGCCCTTCAAAACGAGTCCTTTTATACACGCAAAACGAGCCCTTTTAAAATGCCAAAAGGACTCGTTTTTTGTTTTTACTTTTCAAGTTTCTTCAACACCTTCTCAAGTTCTGCCCAATGCTCTTCGGTCATGTCATTGGGAGTGAAGATGCTGATGCCGTGGGCACCGGCAGCCATCGATGTCTCAACAGCCTCGGCAATCTCCGACGGAAGGAGTCCCGAGTTCTCAGGATCAATCACCTTGTCCTTGTTGCGCCAGTCGTGGCAGATAAAGATACCACTATATAATAAGGTGTTGCGACCCTTAAGCGACTCAGCCTCTTCCTTGGTCACCTTGCCAACCCATGCTGCCGGCTCCATATAGAAGTCGTTGTAGTTCATTGGGAACACTGCGTCGAGGTTCCACTTGTTCCACTGCTGGCGCACCATCCACTCAGCGTAGCTCTTCGGACCGGGGAACACGTCGGCACTCAACTTCTTGCCCTTGGCGTGAACAGCGTCGCTAATCTGGTTGACCAGAGCCGTGATGGCATCGCAGCGGAACTGAGCCCACTCCTTTATCTTCGACGGGTCGCACACCTTGGTGATGTCGATACCGCTCTGCTTCTTGAAAGCAGCCACACAGTCGGGGCAGTAGCAGAAGTCGGCCTTGGCATACTCGCCGTTCATCACGAGTCCGTACTTGTCCCAAAGTCCGCGCGCCAGAATTACGTCAGCGTAGCGGATGTAGTCGAGCTGAACATAGTCAACCTCAGGAATTTCGGCAATCTGCTCGAATGTTGTGGTGAGGAACTTCTTTACTTCCTCGTTGCGCGGGTCGAGCGTAGTATAATAAGGTACGTAAGGAGGATTGTCGCAAGCCGACTCACCCAATCGGTTTACTGTGTACCAGCTCTTCGGCTTGCCTCCGGGAGTCATTGTAGGCACCCATGCATGATATTCCAGACCTACCTTCTTGGCTGCTTTAGACGCTGTGCGGATCTTCTCCATATCCATTCCAGCGTTGATGCACACACCGGTAACGCCATGCTTCTTCCAAGCCTTGAAGTCGGCAATAAGCGATTTTTCGGTAGCTTTGTCGGCATAGCCCGACCAAGCATACACTGGAATCTTGTTGCCCTTGGCACTTGCACACAATGCGGAGAGCGCCACGGCAAGAGTTAGAAATAGTTTTTTCATGCTGTTTGTTTTTTTATTTATAAATAGATGTTTTTTAGCATTTGATGTTATGATGCAAAATTAAAAAAAAATATCGAATTAAACGTTCTCTATAAGCGTTATCATGCCAATAAATAATAAAATACATATTACTTACCCAGCTGTTTTTCGATAGCCTTCATAGCTTTCTTGCCGTCTTGTTTCTTTGAGTCGGCACCAGCCTTGTCGTTGCTTATGTCGAGGAAATTCTTGTATTGTATTCTGTCGTTGGGAGTCAACGACAGAATCTCGCACTCAATTATCTGGTCAATCTGACCTGTATAGAACGGACGCATGCAGGTGTTGAACGTGCCCTTGTCCAGACTTTCTACGCTGATGAAGCGATAGTAGTCGGTATTCTTCGAGTGGAATAGAATCGACAGTACATCGTCGGGCATGGCAGGACTCACAAATACTATCTTCGACTTATTGTTGATGGGCTTCTCAACCCACTCTTCAGTATCGACGAGCTCGTCGATGTGTATCTTTGAAATCTCGCCAGTCTCGTACACCACAACCAACATACCTTTCAACTCCTCATCATAGAGGCCCAACGAGAGGCAGTCGTACAGTTTCTGAGGCGTTACGCTGTATTGGTTGTCGTTGAAGATGTTGATGTACGTAGACAAATCGTCCGACTGTATGTCATCGTCCTTATGGCGATACATGCGTATCTCGCTTGTCTTTATAGAGTCGAGTCCGGTGGTAAACTCCAACGGACGACCGTCTTTCTGCTCCTCCATGTCAGTTACGACATCCGTGGCAGTATGCTTTGCTGCATCAACTATTTCGCTGACAAGCTGCTGGTTGATGGTAGGTGCCATCTGGAGTCGGTTGCTGATAAACGCATTTTGATACTCCTCAGAGACATGGCGCGACGACGTGCCGCGTCGCTCGTAGAACACACCGTCGATGCTAATGGGTTGCGGGCAGGGCTTGATATTGATGACGTAGACCGTAGTGTGGGCATCCTCGTCGAAAGAGGTGCTGATGCAATGGTCGGCAAGTTCGCCGGGCACAAGCATCTGGTTGATTTTGTTGCGCACATAGGTGTCGTACTTGTCCTTGCTGCCCCCAAAGAGCGGGTGCTTGAGGTCTTCTTCTATGCCACGCTCAAGGTGGGTCTTGTCGTCGACACCGATGTAGAGCACGCCACCCTCAGCATTGAGGAAGGCGCATATTTCCTCCATAATCTTATGCGTCTGACGAGAAGGGTCGGGATGCATGGTGTCGGGAGGACAGATGACAGACGTCTTGAACTCCTTGGTGAACGTCTCCTGACCGTAATCCTTCTTCGGATTCTCTTTTTTCTGCAGCTTCAGTAGTTCCTTGATATGCTCATGCACATCGCTTGCCTGCGCAAGCATATTGGTCTTCTTCATGAAGTTGAACGAGAGGATGAGCTGCGCCAGCTGTACGAGGTCGGGATTTGACGTCTCGCAGGCTATCTCACACAACTCCCTGTTATGCTCGTCATGGCCGAGATAGCTCACAATCTGAAGTTTGCGGAACTGCTGATGTAGTATGGAATGCTGTGTGAAGAACTCGGCATTGTTCTGCTGGAAGCGATTGATGAGGTCTGCTGATATACTGTTGTTGATATCAAACTCGTAGAGAAGTTCGATGAGCGCCATCTTGCTTGCATAGTACTTTATCTGCTCTTCGTCTTCCATGACGTGAGCCATCATACGACTGAATCCAAGATAGTTGTACGCCTTAATGTAGTCGTTTTCGAGAGAAGCCACATTGTCTATAATGTTCATTATCTCCCTCACGCGTTCCTTCTCTATCACATCAGGACCTTCCACTTCCTCTTCTGTCTCAACCGTCTCCTCATAGACATCGCCACCGGATAAGATGTTAATGAGATTATTGAATGCTTCAGCCAGTGTGAGCTGCTTTTCGTGTGCGATGCGTAAGAATATAGCATTCATAAAGCCAGGTCTGCCGCCTTCAATACAGCCCACCTCGATGACAGTGCCTTTCGGCATCTGTATCGGTGTATTGCCCTCATCGTATCTCACAGCCATAGAAAAGCCCTGTTCGCTCACTGCATAGAATGGTAAAAGCGTGTTGCCACCCGTCACCACACAATACATTTTGTCGGTGTAGTCGATATTATCGTAGCGGTAGTCGTTGCACAATTTGTCCAAATAGGTCTTCGACTCGAAGCGATAGGTACCATCCTCCAGTTGCTCTACAACATTAGCGCTGAAAATCATCGGCTTGCCGTTCTTCTCGAAGGAGAACAAGCCCACCGTAGGAGTAGCATAGCCCACCATATCGGCCATGCGTATCACGCCGCGTCCCACTACATCATCTGGGTCAACTACAAGACACTCGAATGTAGGAGTCTCGGCAGCGGTCTGCTTGGTGATGATAATGCCATACTCCTCGCCTAATTTGGGACGAGAATACACCTCAGATTTCTTCTCAAGACGTTTGTTTGTACTGATGATGTTGTTTAAGGCATCTGCCCAAATGCGCTTGTAGGGCTGTATCGACTTGCGGTTCTGCTTGCCTATAGGCGAAGGCTTGGTAAACTGCCGCACCTGAAGATTGTGCCACAGCTCAAGATAGTCGGGCACCATGTCGTGACAAAAGTCGGCATCGTAGGCTTTCGGAACAATACTGATGGTGTTGTTGCTCACAAGTATGTCGGCATCCTTACCCTCATACTTCAACGAGGATATGCCATCCGGGATAAACTCCTTCACCTGGTTGTATATGACGTTAACCATACGGTCGGGGTCGTCCGTATAGTTTATCATGTGAGGCTCTTCCTGAATGACACCGATGAGCGTGTGGTAAGCCACATCGAGCATCTTCATAGGGTCGATCACGCCCACCTTTGCACAATAGCGGTAGAGCATGGAGAGATTGAGAATGGGGTCGATAAGCATATCGTCGTCATTCTCCGCAAGATTGAACTGCAGAGCAAGCGACTGTACCATGTTAGCCAATGCCTTACGGTCTACAGTCAGGCGGTCCTGATTATTGTCGAGCGACTGGATGAAGAACTCCAGCAGCTTGATCCACACTATCTTGAAAGGCGGACGCTTCCAGTTATTGATGTCGCAACTACGCAGAGTGTCAAACACCTTTGGCATCATCTCGTCGAGAAACCCAGAGCCACTCTCGCCCTTCGATTTTATAAGGAATATGCACATCATGATGTAGAACATCTTCTTCGGATGGAACACATATCCGGTTTTCTGCAACTTTCGAAGAAGTTCGTCAATCATCTCACCTTCCTTTTCCGACTTGACATATTCAAGAGCCTGTATGTAGTAGCCTATCTGCTCTATGAGCGTACTGAACCGCTCCTCAAGCACCTCACGCTCATTGACATTGCAATCTTTAAGCAACGTACTATTTTCAAGTACGTCAAGACATGACTTTTGTATGTTTCTCAGCTTGTCAATGTCGGTGAATTGGTCCTTGCACACAGTGTATATCCACTTGTAGCATTCGGAATCGAAATAGCCGGAAAGGTTGTCAGAAAGAAGCAGATTCGTAACCGACTCGGCATACTCCATCTTCGTATCGAACAAAGCCTTCATATTGTCGAAGCCTATCGTGAACTGACTCCGTTCGACACTAATCTTCTCTATCAGCTCCACCACACATCGCTTGTCGCCTATTGACTTTATCCTGCACTTTATCTTTGGAGTAATCGTAGGGTTTATCTGATATTTTTTGTCAAGATAAGTCTGATAGCCGAGGTCGTCCTTGAGAAGATAGAACGTAGGCGTTGTCTTTTCAATGCGATACATCACCTCATCACCTTCCTTGTAATGCCGCCTTAAAAGCGTTTGCATGTCCTGGGTTATATAACAATAGTTTTCCGACTTTTCTATCCTACAGACAATCTCTCCAGGATTTCCTTTTCCTACCTGTTCTTGGACCATATGAACACGAATCAACTTTTCTTCGTATTCAACTATATAAATTTTTGAAAGTTCATCTACTCGCTGAACTTTTAGCGTAAGAATTTCTGCCATATCAGTTTATAATAATAAAAAAAATAAAGTTTCGGTTCTATTCTGCAAAAATACAAAAAGTAGAACAAAAAACAACATTATATCTTTATAGTTTAAAAATATAAACGTTGATGTTCCAAAGTTAAGCAATTAATCACTATCATTGAGATTTTTTGATTAACTTTGCAACATATTATCTAAATATCAACTTAAGAACTAACAATTTACATTTATGAAAATCAAGCGCATATTGTGCTCCATGCTCTGTGCGGCTGCCATGACTGGCGCAGTTGCACAGACTGCTATACCGGGCGAAACCGAGGAGCAGAAAGACAAAAGAATGGAGTGGTTCGACCACGCCAAGTTGGGTATATTCATACATTACGGCATTTACGCTGTCAACGGCGTGTCAGAGAGTTGGTCGTTCTATAACAGCTATCTGCCCTACGAGCAGTATATGAACCAGTGCAACGGCTTCACAGCCAAGAACTACGACCCAAAGGCATGGCTCGACCTCATCAAGGAGAGTGGCGCTAAGTATGCAGTTCTCACCACCAAGCACCACGACGGCGTGGCTCTGTGGAACACTAAATACAGCGACCTGAACACTATCAAGGCTACAGCAGCCAAGCGCGACATCGTCACTCCGTTCGTTAAGGAAGTGCGCAAGCACGGACTGAAGCTCGGACTCTACTACTCGCTCATCGACTGGTCGCACCCCGACTATCCTAACTTCACCCGTACCGAGACACGCTACAACGTTAAGGACGATCCTGCTCGTTGGCAGAAGTTCCTCAAATTCGACTTCGACCAGCTCGACGAACTCAATCAGTACAAGCCAGACCTCTATTGGTTTGACGGCGACTGGGAACAGAACGCCGAGACTTGGAACGCCAAGGGAATGTCAGAATTCCTGCGCAAGGCAAACAAGAACGTCATCATCAACTCGCGCATCCAAGGCTATGGCGACTATGCTACACCCGAGCAGGGCGTGCCCGTGGTTCGTCCTGCCGACAAGCATTGGGAGCTTTGCATGACTATGAACGACTCGTGGGGCTATCAGCATGCCGACACCAACTACAAGTCGCCCTACATTCTGCTGCGCACATTCGTCGACTGCCTGTCAATGGGTGGCAACATGCTGCTCGACATCGGTCCGAAGGAAGACGGAACCATCCCCGAGGAGCAGGTAGCAATACTCAAGGAGTTCGGTCGCTGGACAAAGAAGCACAAGGAAGCCATCTACGACACACGTGCCGGTATTCCTGCCGAACACTTCCAGGGATACACCACCCTCAACAAGGCTGGCGACATCCTCTACCTTTACCTCCCCTACAAGCCTAACGGTCCTATCGAAGTGAAGGGCGTTATGAATAAGGTCAACCGCGTTTGGGTTGTAGGCGACGGCGAAATAATCCAGTCGAAGGTCTACAACAAAAACTATTGGAGCGAAGTTCCAGGCAATCTCTACATAGATGTGCCCGAGCGTTCACTCGACCCGATGATAACCGTAGTAGCAGTATTGCTCGATGGCCCGATAAAGCTCTATCGCGGAGCTGGTAAGGTTATTGAGAGTAACTAAGGCCCCAAAAACCCCAAGCCCAACCACCCACAAA
>NZ_JADYTS010000180.1 GCF_021531355.1 Leyella stercorea
AAGGTGAAGCACGCTAACTATGCTCCAGTAATGGTGACGTTTGCTGATTATGGAGTGGAGAAGGTGGAAAGCAACAGAACATACGAACTAACGATCACAGCATCAGGAAATGTTGTTGGTCCAGTTGATGCCGGAGGCAATTTTTATGCGCTTACTGTTTCGCCAAAAGATGCAAAGGTTAGTATAGATGGAGTGCTACAGTCTAGCTCCTTGGACGGTGAGTATTCAGCCATGCTTCCTTATGGCAGTCATACATATAAGGTAGAGGCAGGAGGCTATATCAGCAAGAGTGGCTCGTTCACCATCAGCAACAGCGACATGACTCCCATTAATGTCAGCCTTGTCTCTGCTATGGCTACGGTTTCTGTCACTTGCCTGACACCTGCCGTATCGCTATATGTTGACAAGAAATCCGTTGGCATGATACCTTGGACAGGTAGTCTAAAAGAGGGTATGCACCTTATCGAGGCAATGAAGGAGGGCTACCGCAGTCAGCAGCGCACCATCAATCTGTCTCAACAACAAAAACTTGATGTGGCTTTTAGCGAACTCGCAGCCAT
The DNA here is from genome assembly GCF_021531355.1 of Leyella stercorea. Classification (GTDB taxonomy): domain Bacteria; phylum Bacteroidota; class Bacteroidia; order Bacteroidales; family Bacteroidaceae; genus Prevotella. The sequence goes on from NZ_JADYTS010000180.1 coordinate 561, forward strand.
ACAAGGCAACCTTTCTGTAAACTATAAGCCATTTGGAGCTGATGTCTATATTGATGGCAATAAGGTAGGACAAAGTCCACGTGTGTTTAATGGCTTATTGGTGGGAAATCATAAGGTAGAAATTAAAAAGGATGGATATGGCACAGAAAGCAAACAAGTGAACATATTGGAAGGTCAGACAGCTACTTTAGCTGGCATGTTGTCAACCAATACTACAGTCCCTACCTCTACAGGCTCTACGTTGTCAGACAATACAATAACCATTCCCGTAAAGAAAGGCATAAGCATTGATATGGTTCGTGTTGAGGCAGGAACGTT
>NZ_JADYTS010000181.1 GCF_021531355.1 Leyella stercorea
CCAGAATCAACACCTACACTCTTTAACGAACCATTCCGTCGGTTCGCGGAAGTTTCACTGCTCCGTCTCCGCATCGCTGCCCACGGTAGTCACGGAATGTTGACCGTGTCTGCCATCGCCCTCGCCGTTCGGCTGAGACTTAGGACCCGACTGACCCCGGGATGATTGACATTGCCCGGGAAACCTTAGTCTTGCGGCGGGAGGGAATCTTACCCTCCTTATCGTTACTTATACCTACATTTGCTTTTCCATATCCTCCAGGATAGGTTACCCGCACCATTCGACGGATATGGAATGCTCCCCTACCGATACTTTTTTTAATGCTATCCCGCGCCTTCGGTATCTGCCTTATACCCGATTATTATCCATGCAGGGACTCTCGACCAGTGAGCTGTTACGCACTCTTTGAATGAATGGCTGCTTCCAAGCCAACATCCTGGCTGTCACTGAGACCCCACTTCGTTAGACTAACTTAGACAGAATTCCGGGACCTTAGACGGCGGTCTGGATTCTTCTCCTCTCGGGGACGGACCTTAGCACCCGCCCCCTTACTGCCGGACTGCAAACCGTGAGCATTCGGAGTTCGTCAGGACTCGATAGGCGGTGAAGCCCTCTTGTCCTATCGGTCGCTCTACCTCTCACGGTGACCATCCGACGCGGCACCTAAATGCCTTTCGGGGAGTACGAGCTATCTCCAAGTTTGATTGGCCTTTCACTCCTACACTCATCTCATCCAGAAGCTTTTCAACGCTTATTGGTTCGGTCCTCCATCCCGTGTTACCGGGACTTCAACCTGGACAAGTGTAGATCACTTGGTTTCGCGTCTACCCCCTCTGACTCGACGCCCTGTTCAGGCTCGCTTTCACTGCGGTTGCGC
>NZ_JADYTS010000182.1 GCF_021531355.1 Leyella stercorea
TGGGTAACAGAACGAACCAAAACGCTTAGGAAAGTGAGCTAAATTTGGTACAACGAACTGAACACCCTATTAACTAAACCATATTGTGCTGCGATAGTTAGCACTAATGAACACTTGGAATCCTTGTTTTTTGTAGCTATGCGAGAACTAAAGTCACTCATCTTGTAAGTAGACAGTGCTTGCTCAAATCCCTCAATACGACACATTGGATATTCTTGGTTTGGAGAACAAAAGACCTTTTCAACAATCGCAGACTTTAGTTTCTTCAAGTCCTCAATGATTTTGCTTTGGGTCGCTATGCGCTCGTCAATAAGATTGAGCAACTTTGCTATTTTCTTTTGTTCTTCTATTTTTGGAATAGACATTCTAATCCTTGCGAAATTAGGATAGAATAAATACACTCTTACACCACCTTCACCATTAACATTATAATAGTAATTCATTTTGGGTGTTTTAAGAAGTTGCATAAGCCATTCGTTGTTCACCTCTTTGGTCGTCTTAAAACAAACATACAAAGAACTTATCATGCAAGGCTTTTCACCTGTATACATGGCTATTGAGCCAACATTTATTCTTGCTGGATTATAGGCAAACCTAAAATCCGCAACTATCATCCAATACACGATTAAGGGTAGATTTATGAGTCGTTAGTAGTAGCTTTCAGTAAAAAGCAACAGCACAACATCAATATGTAGCCAACATCCCCTTACCCCACGATGCGACTTGAGGTAATACGCAGATTCTAACCGGAAAGAAAGGATTCTTATCCGAATTCTGTTTTGAAGGGTTTTGCATAAGCGCGGTTCTCTGTGTAGATATTCAGCACGTATTGCCTTGCAGTCATGATCCACTTGGCAGGTACGGAGATGAATC
>NZ_JADYTS010000183.1 GCF_021531355.1 Leyella stercorea
TACGCTTTATTAGCGTTCTAATATGATATCATACTCTGAATCATACTTTAAACTGCTCGTTAGTGCCAGTTGCTGCTTATTACTGGCTACAAAGGTAAGGGCAAAGAAAAGGGATATTTGCAGTTCCTCTTTAATATCAACAGAAATTGGAATGTATTTGTCGGATTGGTTCTATCCACGACAGCAAATAGAACCAACAAAATGAGAAAAGGACTATTGGAACACTATCATTCCAACAGTCCTTTTCTGCGTGTTATTGTCAAATGGTTACTTCTTCAAGGTGATACAGCCAACCGAAGCACGCTTCTGGGCATCGGAAATCTTGGCATACACCTCTGTTGTTGCCACATTCTTGTGACCGAGATAACGCTGCACAACCGCAATACTTGTTCCTGCGTCCAACTGGAGACAGGCAAAGCTGTGGCGTGAGCAATGATAGGATATATGCTTGGTGATTCCTGCTTCTCTCAGCCAGTTCTTCAATGGTGCCTGTGTCATGGAGTCTTTGAAATCGGGGAACACCTTACCTCGTTTATCTGGTGAATAGCCTATCAGTTCCAAGGCTTCCTCACTGATTGGGTTATGCACGATGTCCTTTGTCTTCTGCATTCGTGTAGTGACATACATCACACCATCGCTGCCGTATGGCTGTATTTCTTCCCAAGTGAGCTTCTTGATGTCGCTCTTTCGCAATGCCGTTAGACAAGAGAACAGGAAGGCTCGCTTCAATGCAGGGGTAGAGCATGGAGTGGATGCCAAGCGGATAACCTCGTCTTGTGAAAGATGCTCCTTGTCAGTCGGGATTGTCTCGATACGCTCCAAGAAACCGTTCGGGTTCTCCTTTATCT
>NZ_JADYTS010000184.1 GCF_021531355.1 Leyella stercorea
ATAAAGAAAGCCTATATATGGGTGGTGACTGCAGTAAACACCGGTCTTGTATACTACTTCTATCATGACGGCTCCAGAAAGGAGGACATCATACTGGATTATATAAAGGGCTATAAAGGGGCCTTCCAGTCAGACGGTTTTTCTCCATACCGTAAAATGGCAAAGTGGCTGTTGCGTCTGGCATGCTTCCAGCATGTAAAGAGAAAGTTTCTCGATTGTGGGGACGATTTCGATGCCAAGGTTATCGTACGCCTTATCAACTTCCTTTACCACAAGAACCACAAACATAAGATCGGAGAAGACGGCTGGACGGAACGCGACAACTACAAATGGCGACAACAATACGCAATACCAGTCATGCATCTCATAAAGAAGAAGCTTGACCGCATGGCAGCCGACAACCGCCTTCTGCCTAAGACGGAGAAGTATGAAGCCGTGCATTATATGCTTAACGAGTGGGATGCCCTGATGAATATCTTCACAAGAGGAGATTACCATCTGGACAACAACCTTGTGGAACGACTCAACAGATACATATCTTTATCCCGGAGAAACTCGCTTTTCTTCGGGTCGCATGCCGGTGCCAGACGTGCTGCCATGTTCTATTCGCTTGCATGCTCCTGCCGGCTGCAAGGTGTCAACTTCTTTGAATATATATCTGATGTCATCAACAAAGCGGCAGCACTGCCACCAAGAACACCGCTAAGCAAGTACCGTGACTTGCTGCCGGATAAATGGAAACAAAAAAATATCGCTCAAGAATAAAAGCTTGAGCGATATTTTTTTTGATAGTGTATCTACTAGCATCGCGGATACGCTTAC
>NZ_JADYTS010000185.1 GCF_021531355.1 Leyella stercorea
TAGAATTATGAAACCAATAAAAGTACTTGAATTATCAGAGGTTGATCGCCTCAAATTAGAGAAAGGCTATCATAATGGCCCTACTCATAGTTTTCGTATCAGATGCAAATCCATATTGCTGAAGTCAGAAGGTAAATCAGCTCCCCAAATAGCAGAAATGCTTGAGGTAACAGTACCTACTGTCTACACATGGGTAAAACGTTATGAAGAAAATGGCATCAAAGGCTTGGAGACACGTCCTGGTCAGGGGCGAAAGCCTATTATGGATTGTTCTGATGAAGAAGCAGTCCGCAAGGCAATTGAGGAAGACCGTCAGAGTGTGTCCAAAGCACGTGAAGCATGGCAGAATGCGACTGGTAAAGAAGCCAGTGACATTACCTTCAAACGTTTTTTAGAAACATTGGTGCAAGATATAAGCGTATAAGAAAACGCCCAAGGGGCAAACCCTCACCGCAGCTCTACGCATACAAGAAAGAGAAGTTGCAAGAACTTGAAGAACTTGATTCCAAAGGAGAACTTATGCTATATTATGCCGACGAAAGCCATGTTTGTACAAATGGTTATGTTCCATATGGCTGGCAATTCAAGAATGAGGATATTTACATCCCATCCGAGAAGGCAGCCCGGCTTAATATCTTTGGCATGATTACCAAAAGGAACCAATATAAAGGTTTTACCACACAAGAGTCCATCAACGCAGACAAGATTGTGGACTATCTTGACAGATTCTCTTTCAATGTTACGAAGAAGACTGTAATTGTCTTGGACAATGCTTCTGTTCATAGAAATCGGAAAGTTAAAGAACTGAGGAAAATTT
>NZ_JADYTS010000186.1 GCF_021531355.1 Leyella stercorea
ACTTGCTTTCTCCATTCCAGCCTTGACCTTCTTCTCAGTCATAGCCTTCTTGATATTGGTGTATAGCTCCAGTTCTGCTTTGGCTGCCTCAATAGCAATCTTCTTCTGAGCCTCAGCATCCTTGGCGTCGTTCAAGTCGCCCGTGTAGTCCACCTTTATCTTCTCAGCACCCTTCAGCGTCTTCTCGGCTCGCTTTATCTGTCCGTCCACAGCAGCCTCAGCGTTCTCGCCAAACTGCGAAGACATCCACTCCGCACCCTGCTCAGGTGTCATCTGCGAGTAGTCAGCAGTCTCACGACCTTTCGAGTCCTTCATCATCGGCACAGGCGTACCGTCCGCAAGAGTAGCAACCGGCTCCTCACCCACAGGTGTAGTCTCTTTCTCACCCAATGGCTCAGTCGGCTTAGAAAGGCCCAGTAAGGCTTCATTACCTTCCTCTCCCACAGGTTGTTCCCCAGGCTTAGTTTGGCTTAGAGAGGCTTCGTTAGGCTTACCATCCTGCTGCTGCATTTCAGCGTATACTGTAGAGTTCAACTCTTCCAGCTGTCGCTGATAGTCCTTCGCATACTCTTCGCTTGACGCGGTACGTTCAAGTGTCACGTCCTTTGCATGCACGAAGTCCATTTCGCGGGTAGCAGGGTCATACACCGTCAGCATATCACCGTCACGTACTCTGCCTTCACCATCAAACGCAACGTCTCCAGCTCCGACAATCAGCACCCTACCCTTGTTGTCCTTCACGAACACCATCTGCTCGCCGTTCTGCTTTTCGCCGTTCAGCTCGCCCTTATAGCTCCACTGGCC
>NZ_JADYTS010000187.1 GCF_021531355.1 Leyella stercorea
CAAGCCTTCTTGCCGGTATTGAAATAGGGTATCTCGAAGGTACCTCTTTCAAGCCGCTTCTGATACAGTGTGAAACCGTCCGTATCCCAACGCAGGAGCTTTACCTGCTGCCGGTTCTTGCTGAAGAAGATGAACACAGCCCCACTTAGCGGAGGCAGGTCCATCTCCTGCGACACCAGCTTATACAGACCGTTTATCCCCATGTTCATTCTTACATAGCGCTGGCAGACATAATAGCGCATTCCGTCATTCAGTCCAAACATGGCAGATCCTCCCTTTGGTAAAGTTTGAGAAATGACATGACCGCTTGTGCGCTGCCATGTTTTATGTTCACTTGCGTACCGTCAGGAAAAGTAAAGCTGATTCCAGACATTGAATCTGTAGCTTCTGCAAAACTATCCGCACCGTCTGCCGTTACCGGCAGGAACATCGAACCGGTGGTGTCGGAAGATGGAAGCAGCCGTTCATATTTCGCCTGGTTTTGAGACTCACGTATCAGCCTCTTCGTTTCCATCACGCTAAGCCCTTTGGCATACATCCATCTTTCCATGCCTCGTTGGTAGACATGAATTTCTTTCAGAAAGGAGGTCAGACGAATCTTTGAATTCTTGTTGAGTCGTAAAAGGTATCGTTTCCATGCCCACTCGTATCGTTCTTCTGCTGTCATATTATTAAAGATTTTGATTTGGCAGCAAAGATATAATGATAAATGAATGTGTGCAAGGTGGCATCGCGGATACGCTTAC
>NZ_JADYTS010000188.1 GCF_021531355.1 Leyella stercorea
TTAACCATCAGTCTCTTGTCTTCGTCAATGCGCATAAGTGCTTCTATGACAGCATCTGCTCCCACACCTTTTACAATTGCAATGATAGTGCCTTTACCTCCACGTGAAGATCTATTGCTTACTATTGTGTACAGTTCACCATTGCTTGGAGCCGTTTCGTCAATGCATACGCTTTCACCTATATTTTCAGGAAAGACAAGCCAGTCTTCTGCATGTGAAAGTTCTGACCATTCACGATAGCCACTGAGCACATCCTTGTATTGCTTTTCAAACGTATCCCCGTTAATGTGATAATAGCGGTCAAGCGAACGGCAGGTCGTAGGAATCGTCTCCATACACTCCTTTTAAAAAAGCCGCAAACTCCTTGGAGTAGCGGGTTCCTTCAGCCTTCAGGTCATAAGAGTCGGAGAAGTATCGATTATTCTGCTTGTCGTACCATTTGCGTCTTCTGACAATCAAGTCAACACCTTTGTCGCGGATTGGAAAGTCACGTATGGTTACAGCTTCACAGAACCCTTTGGATTCAATCTCAGGGTTCTCTTTATAATCAGCCTTTACCGATTCATCAAGATAGATGCGGATAAGGGATGACTCCTCTTCTACACGTACTACTTCAAAATTTGAAAGTATCTCTGATGGCAGAATCAACTGTGCCAATGCTAATAGTCCTTGATTATTCATGGCACAAAGGTATAAATTTTCTATAGAATCAAAGCGTCTTCCCCCTAGTTTATCGGGTGAGCC
>NZ_JADYTS010000189.1 GCF_021531355.1 Leyella stercorea
CAGGAAGACGCTGTAACTTCTTGATTATAAAGTCTGATTTCACTCCCTTTACCATTGCAACCAGCGTACCCTTCCTCCCGTGTCCGTCCTTATTGGTCACAATTGTGTACAATTCTCCATTGCTCAGTGAAGACTCGTCTATGGCAAGATGTTCACCGAGGTTGCAGGCATAAAGCGTAAACTCCTCTGAATGTTTTTTCTGATTCCAGGAGTGAAATCCGCTCAGATGGTTCTTGTAGTAGTCATTTAGGACATTTGCCTTCAAATGCGTAAACTCTGCTACACTCTTGATGCTCACTGCATGGGTATCAAGGTAATTCTTTTAAAAAAGCTCCGAACTCAGCGGTAATTCTGGTTCCAGATGCAACAAGATTCCAATCGCGACTGTAGCTCTTGCCGGTAGACTTGTCAAGCCATCTGCGTCGCTTTATTCTGAAATACATGGTATGGTCACGGACGGGAAAGTCTGTAACTGTTATTGGCTTGTGGAAGCCATTGGAAATTAAAGGAAGGTCTTGTAAGTTTTCAGGCACAATATCTTTCTCAACTAAGACCAACATAAAATAATCTCCCATGTTGGAAGCTTCTGTTATGTCGAAATAGTCAAGGAGTCCTGCGGGAAGAAACAAGGACAATACGGACTTGTAATCTATGGGCTGAGTTCTATTCATGACGCAAAGATAAACAATAATATTGGATTGTTAAAAACACAACAATATTATTTGATCC
>NZ_JADYTS010000018.1 GCF_021531355.1 Leyella stercorea
AGCAAAGCCCGAGCTTGTGAAAGTTCGGGCTTTGTGATATTTTAAAAGAGGGTGTGAATTTTGACACACCCCCATGCTATGGGACAAGGTTCCAACCACGGACTGGGTGGTGACGACATCGACCTCAAGTCGCTCTACGAAATGGTGACCAAGCACGAACAGAAGAGCAAGGCCGTACAGCTGTATATCAATTATGGTGTAGTTCGACGAAAATCCGCTCTTCATATATCAGTACTCGGACATTGAGGGAAATGTTGAGAGTTCGAAGGGAGCCGTCAACCTGCTCTATAACGTCACACCCAACCAGCAGTTCTCTGTCGAGGTGAGATTGCCGACTACAATAGCTACTCCAAATATTATATCGGCGGGTATTGTTGTTTGGAATAAAAGTTATAATTTTGCAGTACGAAAGGACACCTACATGAATCAACAAATACCGATGCGACGACTATATATACAGATATTTATTGTTTAAAGGATAACTATAAAAGAAATATGAAAACTGAGAAAAACAAAGAACAGGCGCATTCTACATCTTCAAATATAAAGTATATTGATAATCAGTTAGTTACTGTTATCAAGATACAAATGATATGCAAATGTAAGTATAAAACCATATAGAAAAAGTACAAATGGACATTACTTTGTATGATAACATCCTTTTCTACAGATTAAGGGTTAACACAATGTTATACTACTGATATTCAGCATATTGAAGCTGTTCTTCCTTGCATTCAACAAAGAGTGTTAAATTATATTAAATCCTACAGGGCAATTATGATTCGTGCAAAGATAATATTTTGCAGTCAAAGGAAGAAAGACTTCTTGAACCACTTCTATGGTTCTATACTTCTGTTTCTGACGTAAGCTGACCCGTACGGTTTTCGGGTTTTAGACGGACATATATACAGTTTACTTTAGGTTAGCATATATATAAGAGCTAACCAAGGTAAACTAAAGTGTTTTTGTCCTGTAGATACTGCACTTTGTGGACTCTTTTCTCCTTTGACTGCAAAAACCTCTTATAGCCTTATCTCCACCTATAACGTCACTTCACACTGCTGTACCATGCAGTCTGCCATGTACCACCCCATCGGGCTTTGATAAGAATTGTGTTGCAAAGGTACCTGTCATGGCGTTCATCCTGCAAGGTCGGTGCCTGTGGTTTGTCCGTGAAATCTCCACGCTCTGATTGTGGCAGAGGTAGTATTTGACGGCAAAACCTTGCATTGATGAGCCATAACACCTTTTGGGGCAACATAATTCTTTAATCAATCCCGATGGTAGTTGGTTCTACATAAGGGAAGAAAATAAAAATTTTATCTTATGGCTAACATTTGCGACACTCAGTACAAGGTGACAGGCTCACGCAAAGCCGTGGCAGACCTTTGGAACACACTCCAAGAGTTGGAGGTGAACAGTAATAATGTGTATCTGTATCTCTTGGCAGAACACTATGGCATTGACTACGAGAAGAAAGGCATCTCGGTGAGAGGACACATCTATTGGGCAGAGTATGAGGAGAACGTGGAAGACGATTATGCCCTCTTGTCCTTTGACACCGAAAGTGCTTGGTCTTCATGCGACTTGTTCTTTGAGGAGGTGAACAAGGCACTTGGCGATGAACTTTCAATCAGTTGGCGAGAGGTTGAGCCAGGTTGCGACATCTTCTATACGCACGATGAGAACGACTTCTTCCCCGAAGAGTGCTACGTCACTGCATACGGAGAACTCTTTGAGGATTGTGAGGGTGCTTACTCCACCTTTGGTGATGCTATCAAGTTGTGGTGTGAGAAGACTGGTGTCTCACAGGACGGAAGAAGCGAACAGAAGATGATTGACTTCATCAATGAATACGAGTATGAGGCAGAGGACACGAATTTCTGCATCAATCCAATCACATTCGGCTAACAAGGAGGAACGGATATGGCAACGATAGACATGGAGCAGTTGGACGGCGTTGTAGGGTGTTTCTGCACCTTGCTTTATCCCCGAAGAGGTCAGACAGAGGGAACGATTGTCGAGGACTTGGGTTGTGAGGTCATTGTCCAGCTCATCAACGGCAAGGAAGTGACGGAGTACAAGGATGATGTTGTCATCTGTGAATAATCAGGAGAGAGTCTGTTGGCTATGTGGCTTGCAGACTCTTTCTTCCTTTGACTGCAAAAACTCTTTTAGGACAATCCTCCAATGAGGTTATGGCTGTTGTAACTGAAATACCTTGGGAGCAAGTTGTGCGGTTTGCTCACTTGCTCCAGTCCTGTTATAGAAGCGATGCTTCGACACCTGTATAGCGATACGTCGCCAAAGTCCCTTCGCCGTTTTAAGCGTCTCTGTACCTTGTTATAGGAATGGTCATTTCGCCTTTTGGTTTTACTCGTCTGTCTTTTGCGACTCTTCCTTGTCGGACACAGAACTTGGTCTTAGCATGATGACAGTGCTATCGCCAATCCTCTGATGTCTGTCCTCTTTTGGCTTGATGCCTCTATTGCTAAGCTGACCCTTAGGCTTGTCGTTCATCGTGCATCAGTGTTCATGCTCCTCACTCTTCTGATGATACAGCTGTAAGGTCGGATTTCCCGCTTCGTTTCTCCAGGCATACAGCCATAGCAGTGCCCCTGTCTGTTGCATACGGATTGCCTCCTTGCTTACAACCTTTGTTCCATTGTTTGGCCCCGTCTTTTTCTGAATTGAGCTATTTGAAAGCCACTTATTTTTACCATGCAAAGGTAGCGTGATGCTGCGAAGGACTTCCTCCTTCTTGTGTGGCCGCTATCGCTGTGACCAATAAAATAGTGCGTAATCTTCCTTTTTCTCCCTTACCGCCAACGACAAAAAGAGTATTGCGAACGATTTTCATGGTGCTTCCCACATGGTGCCACATCCCTGCTTTTGAATGCATGTAAAAATTAAGTTTCACTTTTAAATTCAATTCAAAATGAAAAAGATCGAGAACAACTTCACAGTTTCAGGTTTCGTAGGTAAGGATGCAGAAATCCGTCAGTTCGCAAACGCCAGCGTAGCACGCTTCTCATTGGCAGTAGGCCGTCAGGAGAAGAACGGCGAGGAAACCAACCGCGTATCGGCTTTCATGAATATGGAGGCATGGCGCAAGAACGAGCACACCGAATCATTCGACAAGCTCACCAAGGGCACGTTGCTCACCGTCGAGGGTTTCTTCAAGCCAGAGGAGTGGACAGACAAGGATGGCGTGAAGCACTCCAGAATCATCATGGTTGCAACCAAGTTCTACGAGTGTCCCGACAAGGAGGAGACTCCTGCGGAAGAGCCGGCCAAGCCAGCAACCAAGAAAGGCAAGAAATAGCCTTTCCTCTCCATAACAAGGCGACCTTCGGGTCGCTTTTGTTTTGCTCAGGGACATCAATCTGCTGTTATAGCGTGTGATAATCTTCTCTAATAACAACCATGTGCATTTATTAACCATAACGGCAACGCCGTCTTCCTTTATTCTAACCACTTCGTCCCTCACCATTTGCGAAACGTCACCAAGATGGTTGGCATACAGATATTCCCGGCTGATGGCGACAAAGTCGCTATTAGCCAAGAAAGACAGTATGCCAAGGTCTGAACGCGAGAGGACTGCCATCTATGCCACAAGATGCCGAAGCCGAGGCTTCTGATAATTGTGTCCTTTACTGGCTATCCACTCGCCTTGATATTCAGACCGTCAATCTTGCGACAGCTTCACTACCCACCCACACCTGCTTTACTATTCTTCTTCTCTTTGACTGCAAAATATTTTCTGTTATAAGCGGTGGTTTCGTCCAAGTGCGTTGTATCGCTTCGCCCCACACCTTCAGAACGGCATTACTGTACGGACACCGCACGAATCCCATGTGACAGGCAGCCAACAATGTCACTATCAGAAACTGACACTTCTGATAACTGCCTTTATTGCTGTCTGGCTGTCCCATTATCGGGCTTCGGCAATGTCCGTGTAATGCCATTCTGCCCACCCATACCACCTTTACCACTAATCAACTGTTTTACAATTTCTCTTCTGCTATACAAGAGGCAGTTCTTGTCCACTCAGGCATATTGAATGTGGCAGACATGTCTGCTACGTCCAATCTGCCTCAGTGTCCTGCGGCAAGGACAAGGCACATTTGTCATGCTGACAGGAGTGCCCGATTTGTCCGTTGCGCAACTGTCTCTTCTTGCCTGATATACGTTACTATCTACTTCTAAATTATACTGCTTTGCCCCACGCCTTTGCGAAGCGTTACATGGTCTGTCGTCATACAGACATCCTTGGCTGATGGCAACACGTTGCTATTAGCCAAAGCTGACAGTATGCCGAAGTACCGACGCGAGAGAATTGTCTGTCCGTGCTACAAGCTATCAAGGCTGAAGCTTTGATGACTTGCATCCCGGTCAGCCAACACACTCGCTTTATGTCGGTACAGCAGACCTGCAAACACTTCACTGCCCACCCTTACTGTTTCAATCTTTCTTCTTACCTCTTTATATATAACACATCATTCCTCTTGCAGCCAATATCAATAATCTTCTTCCAATCAGCGCAGTGGTAGGCATATTTCCTGCAAAGTTAGCCGCGTCTGAGACAATCGTCAAATTCTGCTTGAGGTCTTGTGACTGTGAACAATCTTCCTTTTCCTCGGAAAAGAGTATTCTTCACACATAATTTGTCTTTATGTCTTTTCTTGCGGCTTGTGGGAGCAGAAAATATCCCTCCACAGGCTGAAAGGTCTCGAAAGGAGGGAAGAGAAAGAAACGGTTAAGCGAACGCAGAGGGAATTTATTCACTATGCTGAGCGTAAGTTTCTTCAACGTAGTTAAACAAGTCCAGCGACATGGGCGACAAACTTATTTGTATCACTAAAAATAGAAAGGCAATGAAGATTATCATCCTGCATGATGCTGACGCACGCATCGAGTATCTTGACGTAGCCGACCACCTTCTCGGCTCAGACATCGAGGAGTTCCTCACCAGACAGGGCTTCTCAGTGAACAACATCACATGGCTTGTCACATCGGCAGACCATATCCCAGTGGTTTACCACAAGTATGACATCGACTGCAAGACCGGCGAGGCAACCCACACCAAACGAGAGGCAGAACTGCAAGACCTCACTATCCACGGACAACTCCAGGCATTGCAGCACCGGGAGCAGGACGAGCTGAAAGCGGCTCTTCGCAAGTACGGCACGGAGGTGGACGGAGGCTTTGAGGTGCATTTCGAGGGAGAGCAGCCCATCGTGGCAGGTTATCTCTTTGACGAGCCTCGTGACATCGTCATAGACGCAGCACGTTTGGATGCCGACGGAAACTTGTCGCTTCTTGGAGAGGACAAGGAAGTGAGGGATGGACAATACGACATAGAGCCAAGCGACATATTTGGCGGTCAGTTGGACTATGTCACGTCGAGTATAGGTGCATGGATGAAGTAGGAGCATGTATGACCCAGTGCATCGTATATGACGAGACGACCAAGGAGAGCGAGACCTTTTGCTCATTGACCGCAGCCAAGAAGTGGATGCGAGAGCGCATCAAACAGAAGCATGAGGTAAGCGGACAGAAGTACAGAGTCTATTCCGACGGAGAGTTTGTTAATTGCGGCTCTATCAGTCTCACAGGCAGCAACAAGTCTTTTGTCGCCAATACAAGGCAGACGAAGAAAGGATATTAATAACAAGGTAACGGCAAGCCTAACCAACTTGCCACACATATATTGATATGGAAAAGCAAATATTGAGTTTTAATGACTTGCCATCAGCATTGTCATTAGTAATAAACAAGCTGGAGATTTTAGAAGAAAAGTTTTCCACACTAATGACTCAAATTCAGCCCGATAAGGGATTGGAATGGCTTAGTGTTTCCGAATTGAGTGAGTATCTCCCTACCCATCCAGTTGAACACACAATCTATTGTTGGACAAGCAATAAACAAATACCATTCCATAAGAAGGGGAAACGTATCATGTTCCTCAAATCTGAAATTGATGAGTGGATGCAAGATAACAAGAGTAGGTCACGAGCAGAAATTATGAATGAAGCAATAGCTTATGTTCAATCAACAAGAAAAGTCATTTAAATAACAAGGTAACGGCAAGTCTAACCAACTTGCCACTATAACATTTTCACATTATGATTTACACTCACACTATCGGACGCATCGGAGCAAAGGATTGCCGCGTCATCACAGGTACACACGGAACATTCATGGCTGTTGACATCGCAGTGGACGACTACAGTAAGGGCAAGCAAATCACCACTTGGGTAAGGGTGAAGAGCAGCAAGGAGAACCATATCCGTTTGGCTGAATACCTCACCAAGGGTCGTATGGTGCTTGTGGAAGGCACACTGACTTCTTCCATTTGGACAGACCGCAACGGAGAGAACCACATACAGCATAGCATCATAGCTGACTCCATCGCCTTTGTCAATGCAGGGAAGAAGGATGCAACCGACACACCTGCAACAAAGGCACGCAAGGCAGCCAAGGCAGAGGGCGAGGCTCCCGTACCGCCAGCCGATGCACCGCAGGACAAGAGCGAAGACCTTCCCTTCTGAGGGTAGTATCAACTGAGAGTAGTACGTACTAATCGTAGTAAATCCGCTTTTACTATGGTTAGTATGTACTATCAGTAGTAGAATAGTAAAGTAGTATTCACTAATAGTAGTATCATGTTATGACACAGATAATTGCAGTATTAAATCACAAGGGTGGTGTAGGGAAAAGTACGACCGCAGTAAGCCTTGCGGCAGCTCTGCAACTGAGTAAGAAGAACGTCTTGGCTATTGACATGGATGGACAAGCCAACCTCACGGAAGCCTTGGGATTGTCCATCGAGGAAGAACAGACAGTCTATGGCGCAATGTGTGGACAGTACACCTTGCCGTTGGTCAAGTTGCACAACGGCATCACCGTCTCACCCTCATGCCTTGACCTGTCTGCGGCTGAGTTAGAGCTTATCAGCGAGCCGGGACGGGAGCTTATCTTGAAGGGACTTATCACCAAAGCCATCGCCAAAGAGCATTTCGACTACATCATCATCGACTGTCCACCGTCATTGGGCTTGCTGACCTTGAATGCCCTCACCGCAGCCGACTACATCATCATCCCTGTTCAAGCGCAATACCTTGCCATGAGAGGTATGGCAAAGTTGATGGACATCATCCGCATCGTTCAGGAGCGGCTCAACTCCAACCTTAAAGTGGGCGGCATCGTCATCACCCAGTTCGATCGCCGCAAGACGTTGAACCGAAGCGTGAGGGAAATCGTCAATGACAGTTTTCACGAGAAGGTTTTCAAGACCGTCATCCGTGATAATGTGGCTTTGGCAGAAGCACCCATCAACGGCAAGACTATCTTTGAGTATAATCCCAAATCCAATGGTGCCAGTGATTATATGTCTTTGGCAAAAGAAGTGTTAAACTTAAAATAGCATAGCCATGAGCAAGAGCAGTATGTTGAAAGAGGGAATGAAAGGCGGTCTCAACGGACTCCTTTCTTCCACAAAGAAGCCGAGTAAGGAGCAGATAGTCACAGAAACTACACCAGCACCACCTGTGTCTGTTTCTGAGACTACCGAAGTGCCGGTGCATTGCAATTTCCTTATCAACAAGAGCATCCACACGAGGATGAAGTACCTCGCCATCAAGAAAGGGATGTCCTTGCGTGATATTGTCAATGAGGCAATGACAGAATACCTAAAGCGGCATGACACATGAGTGCCGCGCGGTATCATCGCCGAACAGACGATGATACCGCTATCTCTTCTATAAACAGACTTTACTATCCGTAGTATGGTAGTAAAAACTATTCGACTATTATACTATTCGTAGTCGATACTACTTTTAGAAAATACTATCCAACTCATTTTTAGGGCAATAGTTTTCTCTGCTTGTAGGACTGTCTCCATGCTGATAAAAGGCAATGTCGTTCCCTATTACAAGATTTTCTCTTTTTCCCTCATATCAACTATCGTCCTTCCCCATATACAGCTTCGCCCCACGCCATCCCGCCCGTTTCCTCTTTTACATAACAGATTTCTTTTCGCCTGCCTTGCCGCTGCGGATATTGTTTTGCAAAGGTAATGCTGGCGATTGTTCAAACACCAAATCGTCCATTGCATTTGACCGAAAAATCTTCCTCTGCGTGCAGAGCGTATTTTTCGCTCCCGATTTGGCTTTTTGATCGCCATCACTCTTGGAAAGCAAAAAATATCCCTTGGGCAGGCAGGAAAAGCCTCCGAAATAAGGGAAGAAAAAACATAAGAGCAATGGCACACAAGAATGACTATCAAATCCAAAAGCAGTTAGACAAGCCTCAGACTTGGTTCTGCAAATACTATCCCGCACGCATCCGCAATGTGGGTGAGAAGGAGATTGCCGACAGACAATTAGTGTTTGACTTCAAGGACGGAAGAGCCTACGAGGAAGTGGCGCAGCGCACCGCAGAGAATATGCTGACACTCTACGGCAAGGGTTGCGTGAACATCGTCTTCGCCCCCGTTCCAGCATCCACAAGCGAGAGCAACGAACTCCGCTACAAGGCTTTCTGCCACAGGGTGTGTGAATTGACAGGAGCGGAAAACGGCTACGAGCACGTGAGGGTATGCGGAGAGCGTAAGACCATCCACGATAACCGCAAGAACGAGGATGAAGTCCGCAAGGCGAATGTCGTTGAGTTTGATGAGCCGTTCTTCGACAACAAAATGGTGTTGGTCTTTGACGATGTGATAACCAAGGGTCTCAGCTATGCCAAGTATGCCAACCAACTCGAAAGGCTCGGGGCATGTGTTATTGGCGGTATGTTCCTCGCACGCACACATTATAAAGTAAGGTAAAGTATGACAAAGTACGACAAGGCAGTGTCCGTATGCTTCAGCGGACACCGCAGCGTACCTTTCGCCAAGCGGAGGGAGTTGAAGCAATGTCTCAAATCGGAGATAGCCAAGGCGTATGCCGACGGCTACCGGTATTTCTATTGTGGCATGGCAATGGGATTTGACCTGCTGGCGGCAGAAGCCGCCCTTTCGTTGCAATGCGAGTTGAAGGACTTGCAGGTGATAGCCGTTGTGCCGTTCCGTGGTCAGTCTGACCGGTGGAGCAAGGAAGAGCAAGCCAAGTATGATGCCATCCTGCGCATCGTGGATGACGTGGTCGTATTGAGCGAGCAATACTACAATGGCTGCCTTCTGAGGCGCAACGACTATATGGTCAACCGCAGTTCACGTCTCATAGCCTACTTCGATGGCAATCCCAAGGGCGGCACGTTCTACACCGTCAGAGAAGCCAAGAGGCAGGGATTGGACATAGTGAATCTTCATAATAGTGTATAACCCATAAAACAGAAAATGCTTATGGACGATATTGTTGCAATCATCGTTTGCTACTTCGTGTTCGGAGCTTTGGGCAATGTGCTCAGAGCTTTGTTCGGCGGAGAGAGACGAAACGACTTCCGCCGTGACCGCTAAGCGTCTTTAAACCAAGATACGCTGACAGCCATACGTCTGCACCTTACCCCAAAAAGATGCAGCGGATAATTGTGTCCGTAGGCAAGGATATTCAGATTCCTCACCTTAACATTTTGATAAAAATAAAGATACTGCTGCCTATATTTCAAGACAGCAGTATAAACCTTACTCTGCAGGTGCCCATTTGCAACGCACAGGAGAGACGATTGCACCCTCTGCTTTCAGCTGCTTCATGGCTGCATCTACCTCTTTGCGGTCGAGACCGCTGAGTTCTGCGATTTTACCTGCGTTGAGAGGCTGACCAGCCTCTTTCATTGTTGCCAATACTTTTTCTTTTGCGTCCATTGTTTTGATGATTTGATGTTTTGTTTATAATCTTGTTATTAACTCTTGTATTTTGTCTTCCCTTATAATCTTCGGTTGTGCCTTACCTGCCAGAACGAGAATTTTCTTCCCGTTTCTGTAGATGTGCAGCTGTCTGCTTCGTACCACTGCTGTCAAGGTCTCATCATCCTGCATGGCTTGCCATATAGGATAATACACACCTTCTGGTTCAAACAACTTCTTCTGAAGGTGTGAGCACATGTTGGTTGTATCTATTGTCATATCGTTACGTCATATCATTAACATGATTCTGCCAGCTTCTTTTGTGAACATTTCAGGGAAACGGCAGATTGTTGCATACACCTGCTTGCTTGTCACAGGCTGACCGTCCTTTCTCAGGTGCAGCCTATGACGATTGATGGCATCGGCAATCTGGTCGGTTGTCATGCCGCCATTTCGCTTTACCATCACATATACTATGGCTTCTTCTATCTTCATCCTTTATTCATCTGTTTTTCAATCCATGCCATCAATACGGCAACAGCATATTCCTGTTCTTCCTTGGTCAGTGCCCTGCCTGCTGAGATGTGATGCCACTTGAAGAAGCATCCCCGGCAACAACAGCCAGTGGCATGTTGAGCCAGGAAAACAGGATGCCCACGCATGGGAGTCTGCTTGCCGTCGTTCGGTATGACAGCCGGAGCAAGTCTTTTTGCCACAAAGTCCTCTGCGTGTTTTCGTATCGTCGGCAATCCCTTTTCCATTACATACTCCCTGTCTTGCTTGGACAGATGGAACCGGCTGCGAAAATCAGACTTTGCCAATCTCTCAAAGAGATTCGTCAGGTCATACTCTTTCTTATCACCAGGAACGCTTTCTTGCGGCTCTTCCTCTTGGAACAACGATGGATATATGTATTTCTGTGACATCATTATCTGTTGCTTCTGATTTCTAATGTTATATCCATATATGACCGCTTGCCGTCTATATAGTCTGCATAGAGTATTTCTTCGCTTCTGCCTTTCAGAATATGGCACTTACCGCACAGCTCACAGTTGTGCAGACATCTCCATTCATTCAGAACGTAATCCAAACGTTCCTCTCGTGTAGATGATTCAATAGAGGGTGTGCTCATAATCAGTGTCTCCCACAGCGTGGTCAATCAGTGCCTGAAACTCTTCTTCCGTATAGTCTTCTTCCCAACCATACGTTACGTCCTTTATGCCCAAAGTAAACCCTAATGCCTCAGAATAGGATATGCCAATTTCAGCTGCAAGGTCTCTTGCCGCTTGAAAAATCTGCTCTTCTTTGCTTAAGGGCAGTTGTTTCGCTTTCTTATGTTTTTTCTTTGGTTTCCCCATTTGAGTATATTCGTTTAATAATCAGCGTTGATGGGCATCTTGAAATTCCTGTATTTCTTTCGGAGTTCCTCATTTTGCGCCTTCATTTCCTCATACATATCATTCAGTGCGTCAGGAAATCCCCATCCACAAGGGCTTGCCCAACGAAGGCATTGCTTGATTCGGGAATCATACTTGTCCCAAAGGTCATAAAGCACGATGTGGCGCAATGTCTTGTCGAAATTACTCTCAACAGAATCATAGAATTGCTCCCACATGTCTCCATAGTCATAAGTGAACTGACAGGCATTCTCCATATAGAACACCATCAATTCTGCGACTGAATCTTCCGAAGGCTTCAGTTTCTTGAAGTCGGACAATGCCTTGCGGCACACTGAGAAGCGTGTCTTTGGCTCTCTGTTTCTGCTCGGATAGAACTCTTCCCGTATGATGTGCTTATACTCTTCCAGCTTCTGGCCCTCATTCGGCTCTGCATAGAAGTCAAGATATTCCTTTGCCTCTTTCCGTGCAGAATAAAGTTCCAATACCATTTTTATTATTTCACTCTTGTCCATGGACATGAGGACAGACTTTAATTTAGATTTTGACATTTCTGCTCTTTTATCTTAAAAACGGGTCAATCGTTGCCAGCAACTCTGATTTCTGCATCACACCGCTCGTCCTCCACAACACTTCGCCGCGTCTGAACAGCATCAATGTGGGCACAGACTGTATGCCATACTGACTTGCAGTCACCCCATACTTGTCCACATCTACCTTGATGATGCGGATTCTGTCACCCAACACTTCCTTCACCTGCTCAAGGATGGGGTGCATCATCTTGCATGGCTGGCACCAGGTGGCGAAGAAATCGACCAAGACAAGTTGGTCACTTGATATAACGTCTTTGAATGTTTCCATTACGATTTTCTGTAAAATTATGCTATTTTCTTTCCTGTTATCTTACAATACTGCCCTGCAAATGTTAAAATCGAGAAGAATTCAATGAAAAACCTTCGTTATTTCAAAGAATATTCGTACCTTTGCAGCGCTCATCTATAGATAGAAGGAGTTTCGAGACCCGGTTGCCTTTGATGCAATTCGGGTCTTGCGTTTTATAGTGGTGTCTGCAATCTCTTTTTCATCTTCTTTTCCAAAGCCTTTAGTCCATACTCTTTGTTAAGATGGTATGCTGTCAACAGATAGAATCCGTTGCTACGTTGTTGTTCCAAGACAATAACATACTTTTCCACTTTATCATAGATGTATGTTTTCTTGACCTTACGCTTTTTGCCGTCCCTCTCTTCTATGGTAAATACATCCAGATTGTCTGGTGTCAATTCTCTCACATGGTGATTTATCCAATGAAGCCTTTGTGAACGAGCCATCTCGAATACTCGCTTTGGATAAGTCGTACCGTCTTCGTTCTCAACCATGATTTCTTCACAGGTAAGATGCTTGAACAATCTTGCCATGTCAATCTCGCCATCTGTCTTTATAGGATAGATGCGCCACCCTCTGAATGAGAATTGACAGTTATCTTCTATATCACGCTTGAATATTGCATGAAGATCATGCTCTCTTTCTCGTTCACTGAGATATGCCAGTTCCAGCAGCTCAGGGTATTTCTTGATAATATTCAAACTGCTCATTGGCTATTTCAGTGCGATAAAAAACAAATTAAACTTCTTTCTAAATTTGGGAGTTGTGGTGTTGAGACTGATATTACTGTGTTTTTTTATCTTTTCAATCAGCTTCATTTTGGCTCTCACCCTTCCTTCAACTTCTCCCTTTTCATATCTAAGGTTGTAGTTGATGGCTCCCATTAGAACATCTGCCAATTGGATGAAGACACTTTCGTGTGAACGTATAAACTGAAACCTGCCAATGGAAGAGTTGTATTCCATTATTTTTCTGAGCCTCTCCAGCTTATCGCTACTGCATGTGTCCTTGATATCCATATATATGTTATATGTATAATCCATGTCCATCTTGTGATGCAGCAATTGGTAGTACATGCGAAAGTAGAAATCATTAAACGTATAGTCTTCTCGTTTCTCGTCAATCTGACTCTTGTCAACAACCACAGCCCTAAATTCCATGTCATTCATAAAGAACCAGTCTATAAGCTCTGCATAGACTTTATACGTGGCCTCGTGGACATTTGTCCATTTCAGCTCATCACTATAGCCGTGCTTCTTCTTAATATCTTTTATGGCATCTTTTGCCATGCGGATTTGTGTGTATGCTATACTTGTACATCCCAAAAGCATGTAGGGATGACCGTCATGCACCATGTGGGTGCTTTCATCACAGTAGATGTTGAATGTCTTATTCATTGTATCTGTTTTTTGTTTATTCTTTATTCCTTTTCTTCAGCGGTCCACTATGAGGTCCACGGTTCAGCGTCACACCATGCTTGTTGAGTATGCGGAACACGGAACTTCGGCTTGTGAAGCCGCTGATGGCAAAGATGTCATCTATGCTGTGCCCCTCGTTGTACATGTTCACGATATTCTTCTCACGCTCCAGTTTCGACAGTGCCCTTTCCGACTTCTTGGGCGGCCGGATATTCTGTTGCAGATGGATGATGTGTGCCGATGCCTTGCGCAGCACGGCACACTCCTCAGAGAGTGACCCGAACATACGGATGACCTGTGAGGGCTTGGTGTCGGGGAAAAGTTCGTCAAACGTATCGATGCGGTCTTGGATGGAGATGATGCGAACCACCTTCACACGGCAGTATTCTATGAATGTAGCCAGTTCACGGGTGCCACGCAGTGCGTTACTGAACCTCGACACCACCAGCTCGTCGCCGCGCTCCAGACTCGATATGAGCTGCTTCCACATCGGGCGCAGCCTCTCGTGTTCGGACAGTTCCTCTATCACCTGAACACAGCCGTATTGCTGCATCCAAGCCTTGTCTTCTGCATACTCTTCGCCATTGGTGGCGATAAAGATGTAACCTACTTTTGCCATACTGTTGTACGCTATTAAATGAAATCAAGTGCAAAGGTACACTATTTTTCCGAGAAACAATCATACTTGAACGAAAAATCATACTTAAACACGATAATTTGCCATTTTCTTTTCACTTGATTTCATTGAAAATCATACTCGCAAGTATGATACACAAATAAGATTAAACTTACTGTCATTCTTGCAAATATATCGCTGAAACGCATTAACTTTGCACCGTCAATTTCAAAATCAGACTCAAAATAATGACAACAATGAAATATGAAACCCAACTTTTCGGAGGACAAACCAACCTCCATTGCATGAAGCAAATATTGCATAATGCAAAATCAAACTCGCATGGCTGTATCAGACTTGCCATTTGTATTGCCACTGCGTTTGCCGTAGTCATGCTGACAGCATGTTCAGACGGAAACGGCACGAAGTCGTTCCATTCGAGCGATGAAGCCATCAGAGAGTATCATGGCTTTCTGACCACTCTTCGACAGAACGGCAAGGTCTCAATTCAGACATTAGTTAAGATTGTCAACGAATGGCGCGTGTTGGACGATTCCGTGACATCGTGCATCTCACGTGACACTGTCAGGAAAGCCCACTCATACCCGTTCACGGTATATCATGAGTTGAACGACTCCATCCACATCGAGCTGTGCCGTATGGCGATGTCTAAGCAACGCACCTTTCACGACCTGCTCTATCTCAGAGAACAGACCTCTTCCCATGTTGGTGATGAGGAACTACAGCAAGCCGTGAAGGAAGCACAGCCATTCTTCGCTTCCTTGGATAGCCTGCCTATATATAATAAAGGTGGTAAACAGGCGGTACTGAAGCGTTACCTGCTGTTCCTGCAAAAATCCGCCAAGCAAGGCATTCACGGCAAGGAAGACCTGCTCGCTTTCATCAAGGAAGAGCATTTGTATTTCAAATCCTTCCTGCAATACCTGCCGGATTTTGCTGACGATGACATCGGTGACATCAGACGAAACACCGAACACTGCTGTCGGGAGATACTCCGTGCCGCCGACCGCAAGGATTTGTCCCACAAGGATGCAATGATATACCTCTCCATGCGCACCAACCACCGTCTGCTGCGCAACGCACAAGCGGCTATCGAGGATCTGAATAGTGGCAGGGTAAAGGACGAGCACACCATGCACGCCTACCTCCTGATGATGATGCAGCCGTTCATGACGATGGATGACCTTTCCGTGAGCGTGCTCTCCGACAAGGACAAGGCAGACCTCTACAAAATAGCCGATGCGCTCCCCAAGGAGATGGACGGTCTGGCCAAGAAACTGCACCTCGACAAGCAACGCCTGTCGGATATGCCCATGCTCATGATGAAGATTTATGTCACAAGATTATAAACACCCCAAACAGAGAATACGATTATGTTAGAACAGTTTTGCGATGATTTCCTTGCCGTCGTGCCTTTGCAGTTGCCAGAACTGCTGGACAAGCGCAAGATGGAGAAGCCTGTCAAGTATGACGATTACGTGCTTCTTACTTTCCAGTTGAACACCCCTTTCACGATAGAGGAGGTGATGGATATGCTCGAAGACGAGATGGAAATGATAATCCTCTATCACCACATTCCAAGCCGTCATACGGAGTTCGGACACAGCTGCTGTGCCTATTCCAACCCTTCTTTCGGACGGATGTTCAAGGTCAACGGCTCCACAGATGAGCGTGGCATGGTCAGCCAGATAAAAGTGACCATCTATGACTCGCTGGAGCACATGTCGGCAGATGTATGCCTCGACCTCAGTCTGCATTGCAAGAACGGGTTCTTCAAATACATGAAGCCCAAGGAGGAAGTCCTGCTCGACTTCATTTGAAAGTTACATTTGCCAGATGACAGTCCTGTTCTACCGCAACAACGCTCCATTCTGTTGTCCACAACAAAGGCCAAAGTCATGCCACAAGCTCCCGACCATCTGATGAAGGAAACGCTTTACATGAAGATTATCCATCTTCTCGACCGTCACCGCACATGGCTGGAGATTGAGAGCATCGCCACTGTCCGCAACCACACGATAGTCAGGAACGGCAGAATGACCGACATCCTCAGCCGTGTGCTTGTGGTCAAGGCCATCCACCATCATTTCCCCTACACGAGAGGGCAAGTGTGGCAGATAGCCGAGTACGACTTGGAACAGGCTATCAAGAGCCTTCGGACAACCGACGGAGCTTTCCGTCAGAGAATAATCAAGGGAGAACTGACACTGGAGGATGTGGAGCGTATCATATCCACTGCCACACACGGTGTCGTCCAGCCCGACCTGAGTCCACTTCCATTATTCACATGCTATACATATTATGACAAGTAAGATACTGTTTCTCATCCTGATGTCAGCGTTCTTCTTTGTGACGATGATTCTGCACAGAAGCCGCAGACAGTTTATGACACGGTTCTATCTGCGCATGACCGCGCTTGTGACAGCAAGGAAGCTCTACCGGTTGATGCTGCTCATCCTGCTGTACGTGTTCCACTTCCTCTACCTCTGTGTACACTATAACGACATAGGCGTAGTGGCTTCCACCATAGCGTTTGCCATATTCTTTGTCTTTATGGATGTGGAGAGGTGGCTACAGCGTCTGCACGAGGAGCGGACACCCTTCTGCATCGCCGCGTTGGCGGCAGTGGTGTTTGTCTTCACTCCTCATCTGTTCACGCTTGCTGTCACCATCTCCTTTGTCCTTCTGGCATCACTGTTCTATCCCTCGCGCATAGTCATATCGCTGTGGAAGAACAAGGCTGACCGCAAGATGCTCCTCGAAGACACAGAAATGCTCATCATATACTACTATTAAGTATCACCTGTATCATGCCGTTCCTTTTGTATAATGGAGCTGGCGACAAACAACAGTATTCACCAAACAGATTATTGAAATGAAGAAACAGAAACATAGAACGAGTTCCGGCAAGATGTCTGAACGGATGTCCCTGTTGGAGTTCTTGAAAGAGAGGTCCGGGATAAGGCTGTCGAAGCTCGAAGCCTACCTTGACCTTGTAGACAAGGCTTCTGTACAGTACATCCCCAAGGATCTGTGCAAGCAGGAGTTCAGCCTGTCCAACGGGCAGTTTGTAATCACCATTACCGAACTGGCAGGATGCTGGCATTGGCACCGCGCCACTGTCCGCACCTTCATCGAGCAGTTGGAGAAGATGAACCAGATTTCCGTCACCCGTCTCACGAAGAGCCAAATCATCACCATCCCGATGTTGGCTGAGACACCTGCCGTTTCTCCGATTGACGCAGCCTTGGATGTGTTCCGCCAGAAGATGTGTACCGCATTGGACGAATGGCGAAGCGGCAAGATGTCCGCATCGGCTTGCGCCTCGGAATGTGAACAACTCTACGAAGATGCAACAGAGGAAGTAGCCATTATCTTGCAGAAAGCCGACAATGGCAATTCAATTGGCAAGGTGCCATGCGGAAGAAACATTCCCGAATCTGTAGGACACGCCTTTTGTATGACTGCACTCACAGCTGTCTGCGAAGCCACCTTCCATCAGGTGCTTTCGCAGGAAACAGATAACGCCCTCGTTACCTCCCTTCTTCCCTTCTTTTACAAAGACCTGGGAGGAGACTGGCTCTCATTCATCGAGGCGGCAAAGGCAATATCAGAATTGGCATTGGATGGCAGCTCACCAGCCTTGCATCAGGAAAGCGCAGCCATCAAGTCACAGTTTCAGTCACTCTGCCGACCGTTCCTTGCCATTGTAGCCAACCAAGAGGGCTCCTGTCCATCAAAAGGCTGTATTAACCTCTAATAATCACCGTACAACGCTTCTTCTTTTCTACTGGCACAGTGTTTACACGTCTGCCATTGCTGTAAAATAATCGGGCTTGCCCGTTGGTCGGAAATGAGGGAATTTGGGTAGCCTAATACCCCTCTTGGTCTCCGACCATCGGGAGGCTGTCCTTACAAGCAGCAAGCTGGAGACAGGAGAGTTGTACACACATAAAAGGAAATAGGTTATGGCAACACCAAAACAGGTTATGGATTTCCGACCATCTAAGGGAATCACCACAGCACAGAGCAACGAGCACCAACGCCGTTGGACGGAAAAGGGTTGGGGATCCGCTGAATCAACAGGCAACTACGACCGCAGCCGTGAGCGGCTCAACTTCGAGGTTCGGGGCGGCAAGGTTTGTCCTATAGACAAGAGCCGAAGCATCCCGGAGCGCATGGCAGACATCCTGCGGAGCCGTGGAATCAAAGACCCCAACGAGGGACTGGCAGAGCCACGCTTCCGCACAGTGGTCAATTTCATCTTCGGAGGCTCACGAGAACGTATGACAGAATTGGCATTCGGTGACCAGAAGGTGAATCTCACTCACGGAGCGGACAATTCGCATCTAACCCGATGCAAGGACATTGAGGAATGGGCAAAGGATGTTTACCGCTTTGTTGCGGACAAATACGGTGAGGAGAACATCGTCGCTTTCATCTTACACTTGGACGAAACCAATCCGCACGTTCACTGCACCCTCTTGCCAATCAAGGACGGCAAGTTTGCATACAAACAGATATTCGCCGGAAAGGACAAGTACGAGTTTTCTGCCAGGATGAAAGCCCTGCACAGCGAATTTGCCGATGTCAACAAGCGTTGGGGCATGGAGCGCGGAACTTCCGTCTCAGAGACGGGAGCACGCCACCGCACCACCGAAGAATACCGCCGCCAGCTGTCAGAACAGTGCACCACCATTGAGCAGTCCGTCGCCACCCATCAGCGGACACTCGCCTCGCTCCAATCGGACATCCGTCTGGCAGAGCGGAGAGTAAAAGGACTCACCTCAATGGTCAACAACCTCTTGCAGGAGAAGGCTGAGAAGGAGGCGGCACTTGCTGAATTGCATCGGCAGATTCTTGCAGGTCACGACAATCCTGATGCTCTCCGTCAGCAAGTCCAAGAGCTGGAGCAGGAACTGTCCGCTATCCAGTCGAAACTGGACGACAAGCAGGAGAAGCTCTCAGAGGCTGACCGCAAGCTCGATGCCCTGCGTGAGGAGATGACCGCCATGAAGGAGCGCACGGAGGAGTTGCGGCAGGAGGCACACAGATATTCCGATACTATCCGACAAGGTGCGGACACCGTTCTCAGAAATGCCCTTCTCGAAAACATGGTCAGCGAGTTCTCCGAACGTGTGGCACGGCTTTCCAATGAGGGCAAGGACGTGTTTGACGGTTCCCTGCTTCAGGCCTTTGCGGAGAATGGAACGGAGGTGATGTACTGTGCCACGCTTCTATTCCTCGGCTACGTCGATGATGCCACCACCTTTGCCGAAGGTCATGGCGGTGGCGGCAGTTCGTCCGACCTCAAATGGGGACGTGACGATGACGAGGATGAACGCGCTTGGGCACGCCGTTGCATGATGAAAGCTGCACGCATGATGCGCCCCTCTTCCGGCAAAAGGAAGAAACGATAAGCGGCACTGTCACGTATCACCTGTTATAGTATTCACCAGATTAAATTGAACAACATGAGAAAAATACTTATTCTATCCCTTGGCTTCGCCCTTTCATTGGGTGCGCAAGCCAAAGACTATCACCGCACGGCGGACACCACCACCGTTGTATGCAGACTTTCGGCAGACGGTATGCTTCGTCCGCTTAAACCTTCCTACATGAAAGGGGCATTGGTAGCTTCGCCATGGACGGACAACTGGTTTGTCCAAGCGGCAGGAGGAACTACGGTCTTCCTCGGCAAACCGCTCGGATGCAACGACCTATTCGGTCGCATGAAACCGGCATTCTCCGTGTCGATCGGCAAATGGTTCACACCTTCCGTCGGCGGTCGTCTGAACTATGGCGGTATGCAGTTCAACGACTGCAACAACTCCTCGCAGGACTACCAGTACCTGCGTGCTGATTTCATGTGGAATGTCCTCGGCAACCTCTACAAGGACGATGTACACACTCTTGCCAGATGGAGTGTCATTCCATACGTGGGCGTGGGTATGCTGCACAACAAGGTGAATGCCCACAAGCCCTTTGCCATTTCCTACGGCATACAGGGGCAGTATCATCTCTCCCCACGCATTGCTGTTACGGCAGAGATAGGCAACATGACCACCATGCAGGATTTTGACGGCTATGGCAAGGCACACCGCCTTGGCGACCATCTGCTGTCCGCATCCCTCGGCCTCTCTGTCCGCATCGGCAAGACTGGCTGGAAGCGAGTGATAGACGCTCGCCCGTACATCGCACAGAACGAATGGCTTTCGGCATACGCCTCATCCCTTTCTGACAGCAACAGCCGCTATCACGCCCAGCACGATCGAGATTGTCAGACTCTGGAGCAGCTGCGCAAGATTCTTGCCATCGAGGGACTTCTGGACAAGTACGGCCACCTCTTTTCTGACGATGCCGCTTCTTCCGTCACAAATGGCTATCCTCGAAACGACTACAGCGGTCTCAACTCGCTGCGTGCAAAAATGAGAGACAAGTATGGTAATGGTCAAAAGACAAAGGTCATGGAGTCCGCCTCTTGTACAGAAGAATATGGCAATGCTGAAGGTGAGCCGGAAGACGATTACCTATCGCTCATCCACTCAGGAAAGGCTTGCATAGGTGCGCCCATCTATTTCTTCTTTGAACTTGGCACTGACAGGTTGCTCAACAGGTCACAGCTCGTCAATCTCGACGAAGTAGCACGCATCGCCAAGAAATATGGCTTGAAAGTTAAGGTCATCGGCGCTGCCGACAGTGCCACAGGCAGTGAAGCCATCAATGATAACCTCAGCCGTTCCCGTGCCAGATTCATTGCAGAGGAACTGATGAAACGTGGTATGGAAAATGGCACCATCTCTCAGATTTTCGATGGCGGCATTGACGATTACTCGCCCAATGAGGCGAACCGCCATACCAGAATCCTGCTGTATCTATAGCCAGACATACAGCTCCGAACAAGAGCACTAAAACTTTTTTTTCATTGATAAATTTTAGAAAGGGAGGGCTTGTCCGTGATGGATAGGCCCTCCCTTAATCATATATGTATTAACGCATATTCTATGCGCATATCTTTTTTTTATCCGTGTTTCTCAGTACTTGACCAGTCAAGCAGGAAGTCATATATACTCATTATCTGTATGCCGTTTTCGTCGCTCCACTGCTTGGTATGTTCTCCCACGATCAGCAGTTTGCGGAAAGAGTCATCTACAAGACGCAACGACCGTTTCTCCTGTTCCATCTTTTCTGCATCGGGCATACGCCACGCCGACTGGATGTAGATCCGCTCGCTCCCTTTGTTGCAGACAAAATCCACTTCCAATGTCACCCTCTGCTGCTTTCCTTCCGTATTCCTCACTCGATGATAGACGTTACCCACATCCACGAGCCATCCTCGCATACGCATCTCATTGTAGATGACGTTCTCCATGATATGTGTCGGCTCGCTCTGACGGAACGACAGAATAGCATTCCTCAGACCTACGTCCTGATAATAATACTTGGACAACGAACCTATGTATTTCCGTCCTTTGATGTCGAACCTTTCGGATTTTTCGATAAGGAAAGCATCCTGCATATATTCCAGATAAGCCGACACTGTCTTGTCGGTTATGCTCTGCACATTGCTTACGGACTTGAACGTATTGGCTATATTCAGTGCATTGACAGGTGCTCCTATACTGGATGCTACGGTCTTCGACAATTCTTCAAATTCAGGTCTCAGTTCTATGTTGTTCCGCTCGTAGATGTCACGTAGATATACCGTGCGATAAAGGCGACGCAGGAAATCAGCCTTCTTCTCATCCCCAACCTGTGTAAGTAGTTGCGGCAAACCTCCGTACAGTCTGTATTCAGCCCAACCGTCTTCTTTCGAACCATCATACACCGTCATGAACTCCTTGAAGGATAGTGGCCACACATGTATCTCGTCACCTCTGCCTCGGAATTCCGTCACCAG
Organism: Leyella stercorea; assembly: GCF_021531355.1. Lineage (GTDB taxonomy): Bacteria > Bacteroidota > Bacteroidia > Bacteroidales > Bacteroidaceae > Prevotella. The sequence goes on from NZ_JADYTS010000018.1 coordinate 22,025, forward strand.
GTCAGAGGACAGGAAACGCGAGTTGGAGCCTGTGACATACACATCCGCCCCTTCGGTAACTGACAAGGAAGAGAGCACCTCTACAAAGTCTTCCACCTCCTGCACCTCGTCGATGATGATATAATAAGTCTCATAGTCAATCATCATCTTTTCCACCCAGTCCAACAGGTAGTCCGGGTTCTTGAACTCTCTGTTCTTCCTACTCTCCATGTCGATGACGAGAATATGGTCTTCTCTCACGCCCTCATCCAATAGATGCTGATGAAAGAGTTTCTTCAGAAGGAACGACTTGCCTGAACGTCGCAATCCTGTGATTATCTTTATGAGCCCGTTGTTCTTTGAACGGCTCAACTGTTCTATGTATCTATATCTGTTTACTATCATATTTTACGAAAAACTGTCACTTGTGACACTTTTTCGGAGGCAAAGTTATATATTTTATCCTAAATCAAAGAAAGAAATAAAGAAAAATGCACTAAAAATCAATGATTTTCCTGTTTTGTAGTGTCTATTCCACTTGCCGATGCCCATTTTTCTTTGCAAAGTTACTGCCCGGGCGAATGGTCAAGTACCGCCATGCTAACAGGCAGAGGACTGAACGACAGCTTTCCGCAAATCAAAGATTTGGGTATTTCATTAACTCCTCCGTCTGTTTTCTTGCCTTATCGCCCTCATTCCGCAGTCTTTTGATGCACGAAAAATCAGTTCCCGACAAGAGGAGCCGAAAGGCTTCAAAAGGAGGGAAGAAAAACAAGTTGAACAAATAATTTCTTTGCGTATGGAATTACACAGATTATCAGAAAACGAGCAGGCATTTGTCGAGTGCTTCTCACGGTTCGTAAACGGTCAGATGGGGTCAGCCGCCAAGGTAGGCAATGCCCTTGCAGATGACCATCGCTATCTTATCAACGAAAAGGGCAAGGTGGTGTTTGCCTTCTTGGAACGCCTTGCCAACGACTATCAAAAAGGTCGTTATGACCAGCGTGACGAGTGGGTGTGCCGATTGGCAGCAGAGGCCATCGAACACCTTGTAGAGAACAGAATGTATTACAGAACACTTAACAACGATTGACTATGGCAAGCAGATTGATTACACCCGTATTGGAGGAGATACTGAAATCCTATCCTCTGTATTCACAGGACGGCAAAGGCAAGGATGCCGTTTGTGTGGCAATATTCTTCATCGGACACGTCCGTTGGTTCGTACTTGAAGGACAGCCGGAAGGTAACGACACCACGTTGTTCACCATCGTATGCGGTCTGCATGAAACGGAGTATGGCTATACCTCCGTCAATGAAATGGAGAGCGTAAAGGTGGATGGCTCCAAATATGGAGTGGACGAGATATTTCAAGTGGAGCAGTTGGACGGCTTCAAGCCGGTGAAACTGAAGAGCATTCCAGACGAGGATTTACAAGCATTCCTTCATAATATGGAATGACCCCAAATTAAATCAGCCGCAGGGACATTACTCCTTGCGGCTGACTATTGTTAGTACCTACTATGAGTAGTAAAGCCTACGATTAGTATATACTACGATACTACTCTCATCTTCGGCAAGCGGACTTGGCAACGTGCTCCTCTTGTACCTCTTCCTTCTGGTACTCCTCCATGTCAAGCAGTTGCTCATACGCAGAGCTGATGTTTGCGTCCATAGAATGGTTGTGGCTGAAAGGGAAGGTATGCTTCACAGAGAGTCCTGCATTGGTCACAGTCCCCACATCCAGGCTATCCTTATCCTTGTTATATTGCAGGTTCAGCAAACCACCATTCGGCATTTGGAATATCGGCATTTTTCGCTGCGCCAATTCCGAAAACTCTTCGGCGGTCATCTCCCTCGCCACAGCCTTCACGTCCTCACTGGCACGTCCTATGCCATAGCGAGTGATATGGTCACGCACTTCTTGCTCCGTATGCTTCAGGAACACCTCATACGTACCGCCGACACTCCCGTTATAGACCACTGCAAAGTCCTTGTCCTCTATTAGCAGGTCATCGCCTCTGTTCTGGCACGGCTTCCTGTAGGTCTGCTCCTCGTCCATGCCGTTCCCGTCATAGTATTCCTTGGCAAGCGTCAGCAGTCCTTGATAGTCACCTTTCTCCTTTAGCTTATCCAGTTCCGATGTGTCATCCGTTGATTGGAGATAGGCGATGGAGGCATAATAGACGTTTTCTTTCGATTGTGAAGGCTCTGTCAGGCTTTTGTACTGGGCAAAAGCCTCCTGATAATTGGTGTCAAGGTCTTTGCCGTGGTCGTAAGGAACAGAGAGTTTCACTTCCAGACCGTTACTCGTCGGCACAGCAATCTTTACAGAGTCCTCCTTCTCATGATGCTGGATATATACAGCAGAACCATTATATGCCAAGACTGCATGGTCGCCGTCATCTATGGATAGATAACTTTTCCCTTGCCCGTTTTCCTGCTCAGCCTTTTTCTCCTGGTCTATCTCCATAGCAATCTTGTCGATATGCTGCGTGAGCATTGAGGTAGCTTTTTTCACATCGAGTAGCGTGGTCTTGATGAACTGCGGCGACTCCTTCAGCGAATCCAGCCAAGACTTCAAATAGGCAGCCGAATCTCCTTTCAGATGCTTTGTCATGCCATACCGCTGAGCGGTCAGCGCAGCCGTCAGTTCTGCCACCAGTTCCTCGCGTGCATACTCTGCCGAGCCGAAGGTAGCGGGCTTGATGCGGTCTAACTGTCCCTCCGCACCCGTGGAGTGTCCCATCTCGTGGAAAAGGTTCGAGTAGAAAGACTCCCCATCCTTGAACTGCCTTTTCTCAGGCATCACAATCTCATTCTTGCTGATGGAGAAATAGGCGGAATCACCGAACATCGGTTTGATGGGACATATCCAACGGTTGTCCGCTATCATCCTATCCACGGGTTCAAAGGCAAACTGCTCGTCCTTCTCTACCTTGGGCATCGAGTATTCCTGTTCCAGTTTCTCCCAAAACTCTGGTCTGACCTCCTTCAGGTTGGTCTGCGCCACATTGAAGACATGGTAAGTCTGAAGCTTTGGATATACATTGTACTTTTCGCGCTCTTCCTGAGAGAGCAGTTTGTAGTCCTCCCACTTGATGTGTTCCTTTGTTTCCTTATTGACCACCGTAAACGTGGTGAGCATCACGGGGAAAGAATGCTCACCTTTCAGTACTGACACACGGGGCTTCTGTTCCTCGTCTTTCTTGCCAGTTTTGTTAAACTGCTGTATGCGGTCGAAGGTACAGAAGCGAGGAATCTTGTAACCCTCCTTCTCGCAATGCAGGAGCAACATCATAGCGTTCATGCCATTATATTCTCGTCCGTTCAGGTTTTTCGGCCATTGCAACGCACCTTCAGTAAACCAGGGCTTTTTCCATCCGTCTTTGCCCGACAGCGACTGAATACGCTCAATCATCATATCGGCAAACAGGTCGAGTGCCTTGTCTTCGGCACTCGGACCTTCCTTAGCATAAGGCTTTCCCATAGTCAATTAACCATTATAGGGCTGCGGAACATATTCGCTCATTTCAGACACTCGGCAGGAGAAGTCCAGTTTGTCATTGAAGACACTGACAGACAATGCCCCTTTGATGTTCGCTTTCACGCCTGGTTGCAGCCATGCCTCGCATTTGCCATCGAATAGGAAGAAACTTACCCAGATGTATTCAAATCCGTCCTGTACTTTCTCTGCGCTGAAAGCGGAGAACTGGCAGTACGGCACACCATTCTTGTCCGTCTTGTCCTCAATGCTCTTGCCCACCTTGCCGCGGAACTCCATCACGCCCTTGATGCAGTCCTCTGCCTCGTCAGGCTGGTGGCTGATGCTGCTTGCCGACAGGTTGAAATAAAGGACATCGCCCCATTTTCTTGGTACCAATACACCGGCTACCTCAATGCGTTCGCCGATGTTGCAGCTGCACACCTCCGTCAGTGTCCCATCTTTGATGACCGACACCTCGATGGTCTTGTTAATCCCGCTCTTCGCTGGAATGACTACGTTCATGGCAAAGCTCACGAATGCCTTGCCCTCCTTGTTCGTGCGGCAGGTCGCAGCCTTGCTGACCGTTCCGCACACTGTTACATTACATTTGATCATTGCTCGATACTATTTGAATTATACATATCCATCGTCCAAGTGAAATGTCTTAGCAATGACAATAATCTCTTTTCAATCATCATATACTAGCGCACGTATCAGTTCATAGACTATCCACGCTGCTATGATAAGTTGGAAGCCGAGATAGATGATGGCCACGGTCTGACCGAAAAGCCATTGGGTAAGCATGAAGTGTCCTGCCACAGCTACCATACCCACCAGCAATGTACACAGATGACTTGCTATCCTTTTCATTTCCTTTGCAGATTTTGTTGTTGACTCTCAGCCTCCATCCCTTGCTCGAAGTTCTGCGAAGCCTGCTGTGTCGCCACGATGCCTGTCACCATTCCCGCAATCTTCGTCCGTTTGCTTTCTTCCGACAGATTGGCATTGCCCAAAATGAGCGACAGGCGGTTCATCTCCGAGGAGGTCAGTTCACGGTCAATCTTCACCGTACCGCTCTCTGCATGAAGCACAGTCTTGCCGTTCTCACCCACAGTAATGGTGCATTGCCTCATGCCTGGAACAAGCGAGGTCAAATCTACGAGCCGGTTGGCTGCCATGGCAGAGATAAGTCCTTTTTGTCGTTCCTCATCATTGCTGTCAATCTGCGCTGCCAACATCATCAGCGACATGAAGGTGGTCATCGCCATGTCGAGTATAGGGTCATTCGTTCCCGAAATGCCCACGCCGCTGTCCTCCGAGGAAAGGATTTTCTTCATCCAGTCCTCCGACGAAACCTTCTGCTCCTGTGGCGCATTGCTCTTGTATTTTGCCAACAGGTCATTGCCGTTATGCAGGGCCTGTAGCTTGATGTTGCCTTTCTGTCCGATTTCTGCCAGATAAGCGGCTGGATCCATATCCCTTTTTGAGCCGTCAGCCGATACACTCTTCACTCCGAAATGCAGATGCTCGCCAGTGGTTCTGGTGCCGGTATTTCCCGACACCCCCAACTTCTGACTGGCATTAACCACGTCACCTACCTTTACTGCTATGTCAGACAGATGCAGGTAGGAGCATTGCACCTTGCTGCCATCCTCACGGCTGTATTCCACGGTGACGGATTTCCCTCCTGCCGTGTTCGCATTATGGTTCACCGCCACCACCTTGCCGCCGTTCTCCGTGGCCAACACCGCCTCATGGTTCGTCTTGATGTCAATGCCCTTGTGCATCTGCTGCTTGGTGGCATCCATCGGATCCTGGCGATTGCCGAAAGGCGAGGTGATGAAGAGAAACTCCTCTCGCTCCACAGGAAAGGAATACCCGGCAGACTGCGGTACATGGGCAGCAGGCATTTCTCTACGAGGATTATTCTCCACCCCGAACGACCGACCTTCTGCCCGCATCTCAGCCATCACCTCACTGTCATACTTGTCCAGTCCGTTGGCTTCAATGATGCGCTGCAGACTTGCAGCATAACCGCCGCCCGTGGCATAGCCGGCACGCTCAATGCCCTTCGTCCATCCCTTGTAGTCGTCAGGCGACAGCGTGAAGCACTGCGCATAACGCTTGTTCTGCTTCAGGAACTGCGAGTGATGCTCATAACTGTCACCCACGCTTTTGTACTTACAGAATTTCTCGTTGGGCCTATCATCCGTATAGACTCCATACTCTCCGCCATTCTTCAACCACGATGCCGTAGCCTTGATGCCAAAGTGGTTGTTGCATTCGCGCGACAGTTGGCTCTGTCCGTTGCTGCTCTCCAGTATGGCTTGCGCCAAGATGACGGAGGCAGGAATCCCATACATCCGCATCTGTTCTTTGGCTTCCTCCGCATATTGTGCGGCATACGCTGCGTTCTTTCCCATAAGCCTATCTCCTTAGACTGGTGTGTTGTTCTGTTTCTTGACTTTCCTGTGCCATCTGCTTTCCTGTCTCTTTTCCAGGTGACACCATCTCCGTAATTCCACGCTTCGATGATGTTGTCTGCTTCGGCATTTCCAACTGGTCACAGATGGCCACCCGTTCACCAGCACGAATGAGCTTCGGCAGATAGGTGTCGAGGGCATGATATGGGAATCCTGCCATTGCCAACGGCTTGCCTTCATCATCCTTGCGCCCATTGCTCTTTGTCAGCGTAATACCCAATATTTTGGATGCCTTCACCGCATCATCCTTGTAGGTCTCATAGAAGTCACCGCAGCGAAACAAAAGAATGGCATCAGGATGCTTCTTCTTCAAGTCAAGATATTGTTGGACAAGGGGAGAGACAGCAGCCTTGACAGCCTTTTCATCCTTCTTTTCTTCTTTCTTTTCCTCTTGTTTCTTCTCTTCCCTTTGTTCAGAGCTTTTATCTTCCTTAAGTACCACTTCCTTCTGTTCATCATGCTTATCGACAATTGCCGTCTCCGCTTGCTTCACCTCCGTCGCTTCTTCCTGCTTCTCTTGTGTACTTTGCTCGACATTGTTGTCTTTCTGCAATACATCAGCAAACAGCGAGGCGGCAAGGTTCTGCTTGTAGGAATCCCTGTCAGGAGCCACCCACAATCGTTGCCATTGTGACGGACTGACACTTCTCGGCTGCAACTTCTTGCCGTCAATAGTGGCTGCACACAGGCATTCGCCCGATTTGGCACGGAATACTGCCACACGCTGGATGCGGTTCAAATCAACCTCCTGCTCATTACCTCCGAAGATGTCCACCTTCAGGTCGGGTTTCGCCTCTGCCATAGCATAATACTTCTGTGCCAGTTCCTCACGCACACGCTCGATGTTGTCCATCGACTGCTTCAAGGTGGTGAAGAAATGATTGAGGTCTCCTTTGTCGGGATAGACGGCAAAGCCCTCCTTACCTTCGGGCTTGATGTACAATGCCCACCGCTCCTTGTCATCCTTTACCAACTGCACATTGTCGAAACCGATGTCACGGCTGTGGGTTACGGCCTCAGAAGCATCCAACGAGGATAGGTCTTCGATAGACCAGTTGCGCAGTCTTGATACCGTGATTTTCTTGTCGGCGAAATAACTGTCGTCGGGACGGAAGCCCAAGGCTCCGTCGGGATTGTAGAAACGCACGTTGTCATAACCCTCTTTCTGCAAGGCATTGGTGAAGCGTTGCTTGTTCATGCCCTTGATCTCGTTGTTCACCTCCAACGATGCACCCTGTGGCAGCACCACATCGGCGGTCTTGCTGGCATCATCACGCACGATGACCACAGTACGCTGCTCCTCGTTGGGATGCTGCTTGATTTCGTCTGCTACGAAGTAGTGGTTGGGCAACTGCACCTGTATCTGCGCCGTCTCTCGCTGATGCTGGTCGGTGGCATACTCCACCTTTTCACCCAGTTCGGCTTTCTTCAACACCTTCAGCGCACCGTTCACCTCACTCTCGATGGCATCAATCAGACAAGGGTCTTCCTTCAGTTCCCTCGTCCAATAGTCCACCATGCTAAGGCTGTCCTTTGACAGACGGGCAGGCAGTCCCAGTTCGAGCATCTTCACGCCCGAAGCTATCTCAGTGATGAGTCGTTCCTTCTTCACGGCATCCTCCGACGGGGCTTTGCCGTTCTTCATGACCATGCCCTCACGTGCCAACCGCTGCTGATGACCGGTGGCAGACACCAACTGACGCATCATCTCCTGTACATAGTCATTGTAGTGCTCGAAGTCACGCTGCCGTGGCAGGTAGATGACATCCTTCTCGGTGTCGTAGTGCGCCACACCCGTGCCGTCCTGACGTACATTCACGAGGTTGTCCTTCATCTTCTGAAGGAATCCGTTGACGCACCCATGCAGCTGCTTGTCCTCCTTGTCGCCATAACCTCTATCCTCCACCGTGCCATCCTTCTTCAATGCCGTAGTGTAGGCTGTTTCGTTAGCCATAGGCAGTAGCGTCTGGTCGATATTGAACAGCACACGGATCTCACGGTTTTTCACTCCCTTGTACTGCTGTTTGTCCTGTTCCGACAGTTCTGCGTATGCCTCCTTGGTGATGACATCGTCGGGATTGTTGCGGTTGACGTACTTATTCCAATTGTAATACAGGAACGGCACACCTTTCTCATGCTCCCTCACGCTCTCACCCCGTGCCTTCGCTTCGGAGAACTGCGTAAACAGATTGCTCTTGCAACCCTTGGCATCGGAGTCAAGGGCAAGGACAAGGGCATTGAACGGACTGACCGAAAAGCCCTTGGGATAGAGCTTCGGATAGAGTTTGCCGCTTGCATTCAACCAATGTCCCTTGGCATCCACCGCACTCGTCAGTGCCTCAGTGAGCAGCGACACCTGCTTCTCCGCCGTCCGCTTCTCAAATTCTGATTTCTCTTTCATGCTTTTATCTTTTTGTTTATCTCAATCACATTCTATAATTGGCTTACCAAGCCACCGTTCCCGACAATTTTGTTGTCGGGCTTCACTGTATTCCCCTCGGTCGCACCACGCTCTCCCGTGCCTGCTCTTCGTACTGCATTGCTGCCATCTGTCGCATCTGGTCGTTCTTGGCAAGTATGGCGTTAGCCAATGTATTCAGCGGCAATGCCCCCGACTGATGCGCCCCAATCACACTGTCAGGCAGTTGAATGGTACAAGGCACATGGTCAATGTTGGCAACGAGACACCGCCCTTGCAGCATCGGGTTGCTGATACGAGGATTGAGTGGTTCATCAGGATATTGGCGGTACTGAATGCGAGATGCAGCAGGACTAACTGTAGGTGCAATGCCTTCCTGCTGTTTCCTGCCCAGCACCTCATGTCCCGCTTTGTTGAGCAGATTGGCACCTCCCATACCCATCAACAGCATCTTCAGTATAGGATTCTTCACGAACATTCCAGCCACGATAGAGGCCAAAGGAAGGAGGCTATTGTCCATATTCAGCGATTTTGTCTTGCCAGTGAACAGTCCCACCAGTACATCGGGCAGCATCGCCAACACATAACCAAGGTTCTTGCCGATGTCTGAAAAGCCGTTCAGTCCAAAACTCTGCAACAGCCCGTCCCATCCATTTTCGTTTGTTTGTAAGGCTGTTTCCTCCTGCTGGACTACAGATGGTGTTGCCTCTTCAGTCGATGAATCAGGAGTTTCTTTCGGTTCTGCCTTCTTCTCCTTCTCAGCCTCTGCATCCAGTCTCGCCTTAACCTCCAGATACTCGTCTTCCTGTCCAGGCGCAACTATCAAGGGCACATCCTTGTACTTGCCTGTACGTTTGGTTGCTTCGTTTCTCTGAGGGTCAAGGAACGTACCTTTGTTCCAAGGAAAAGAGGTCTGCTCGGTTTGTTTCGTCCAATCCATAAAAGTGATATTGCTCGTGGGAATCTTGTTCTTGAAATGGCTGTTGGTAGCCTTGATATAGCTGTTCTCGTGGTTCTTGATGACTTTTGCCTGTTTGCGGAATGAGGCGAAGACGTTGGTGCCCGTACCGAAAACTCCCTTGCTGATACACTCCTCGACACAGACCTCTTGGCTGCTACCTTTCTTGCTTAGGTGCTCCATGCCGACATTCATCACCATATCGATACCGACAAACTTGGCGAAGGTTGCCCATGAGCCAATCCCTCCCATGGCCACGACATCGGCACCCGCTCCGGCTGCCCATCCCGCTGCCTTCTCTGTTCGAGAGGGCTTATAGGCTGCCTCTCCTTTGGCTTCTATCTCTGCGGCAAGGGGTGACTTGTTCAGTTCGTAGGGCAGACCGAACAGACTGCTTTGTGCCGCCTTGCGGATGATATAGTCGGCAGAAGATGTTGGCATACGGTCTTTCACCATTTTTTCTATCATCAGCTGCTCCATGCGGTGATCGATATAGGCGTATGCCAAATCACAACCGAGTTGTTTAGAGAGTGCATCGTACCGCTCTCGTCCTATCTCTGTCACCACCGCCTTGCGCCATTCCTCAGCCATCACGGCAAGGTCACGCTGCATATCCTTGTTGCCGACAATAGCCTCCTTGCACATCGCCAGATAGTCTTCGGTGGTCTTGCTGTTCCACTTGCCTGTAATCTTCAGCGTGGCGTATGGGTCATCACCAGGCATATTGGCAGTGGCCAATGAGCGTAGGATGCCAGCCGTACTGTTGGAGTAGGCTCGCATCTCGTCTGCCTGTCTGTTGGACAAGTCCCGTTGCACCCTGCCCATCACGGGGGCAAGGTGACACCCGAAGTAGTCGCCCATCAGACGCTCTATCTCTGCGAATCGCTGACTGTTCTTAACTGCCATATACCTTGTTTATATATTATACTGCTGTAATATCTGTTCCTTTGTCTGCTCGATGGCATTGTGATATATCTCCATCTGCTTAGGATAGTGTTCCTCCAACCATGCGTCCTTGTCCACTTGGCAGTGGATGAACTGCACGGCCATACGTTCCTCAATCTCCACGGAGGGTTCCCCCTCTTCCTTACCATTGAACCATGCCTTTGTCCACCATCTCACGCCAGCCCGGTCGGGATAGACGCTCACTATCCTCGGAATGTCGAAGCTCTGGATATCCACGTCCAAGTCGGCAAGAGGGTCGATGATGCCGTCATGCGTCAGGGCTTGCTCTTGGAGTTTTTTTTTAACACCTCGTCCATCGTGGAGAGATATACCTGATGTCGCATGGCAAGATAGTTGAGAAAGTCGGCAATGAGCAGGTTCTGCACCTTAGTCGCCAAAGGCATACAGCGGTTGCCGATGCCCAAGGGATTAGCCATGCTCGGCATGGTCTCGTAGAAATAATGCTTGCTCGCTCCCAACGAGAAGATGTTTCTCAACGACTGCTCCGTATGTTCGGGCAGAGAGTATGCTCCTTGTTGAAGGTCCTCGAAGTAGGAGGGAAGGAAGCGGAGCATCAATGCCTCTATCTCCTGACGGTCGGTGTCGTAGGGTGAAGGGATGTTCATGTCCAGTTCATTGATGCCCATTTGGGAATTGTGCTCCAATGCCTTGATATTGCCGTAGAGCATGGTGAGGAACTCCAACGGATTGATTTCCTCTCCGTCAAACCTCACCTCCATGTGCAGCAGGTCGCCACTGATGGCGATGGTCTGACCGGCCTTGACGCTTTGGGAGAAGTTGGCGAAGACATTGGAGAGATGCCTGTAAGTCACTTCGTATTTGCCGTAGCGGATGGTCTGGTAGATGCCATGCTCCGCGTCCGACCCAATGGCAGAGACGGTTCCCGTTGCCACCGCCGACAGCAGGTAATGGTTCACTGAGAAGTCTATGCCGTGATGGAAGAATGTTTCTCCCGTCACGGGATTTTTCTGCTCTCCGTAACCCAAGGACATCTGCACGTCCTGCTTTATAGGCTCCTCAAACGGCATACAGTAGCCGCTCGATGAGCGCAGTATCATTTCTTCTGTATATCTCATATCACTGTATATTGGTTATCGTTTCATCCCTCTGCTTTGGGTCTCTGCTTCTTTCATGTTCTGCCCATGTGAAGACGTACCGCCTCTGTTAGGCAGAGTTTGCGCCACCTTAGAATTGTTCCCGATGATCATCGCTCCAAGCAGGGCACCCGCAATCTTGCTCATCCAACCAAAGCGTCCGAATACCATGAAGGCGGCAGCCACCAGTCCGACGATGCTCATACCCGACACGTTGCCCTTGCCGATATTGCCAAAGAGATTGCCTATCATGTCGCATCCTACGCCTCCGAACATATTCCTAAAGAAATCACTGATGCCGCTGAACTGGGTGTCCATCTTTCCGGCTACAGTGTTCACCGCATCAACGGCTTCACCAGCCTTGCCCGTCAGACGTTGCACATCGTTGGCGGTTTGTGCCACCGCTTCCGTGGCATTCTCGCCGATGACAGCATCACCTACGATGCGTGCCACGCTCTTGTCTGTGGTCAGCTTCTCCCATGTCACATAGCCTGCGGCACTACCCACTGCGGCCGTCTGCATAGCCTTGCCGGCTCCCATAAGGGTGCGTTGCGGGTGGAGTGCCGCACTGCCTAAGGTCTTTCCAGTTACTCCGATGACATGGCCAGTACCTCGTGCCGCCTTGCCACCATATTTCAATAATGAACTCCAAAATCCCATATCTTATCGTTTTTTAATCACGGTTTGACTTCGTCTTCTTCTGTCACGACTCGGCATAGCTCGAACAAGTTCGGCTCTGCTCTCGCTGCTCCATCAGTTTACGTTCTTGCCCACCTGCTTCCACCGCCTCTTGGCAGCCGCTGCTATCTCGGCTTTGTTCGCTTTGGTGGGTCTTGCCCCTTCGTCTATCTCCATCCAAACATCGCCCATGGTGGTGTATTTCACCGCCCTCGTCAGTCGCTTCAACTGCTTGTTCATCTTCTTCAGTTTGGGTCGGATGCCGAAGACTATCTCCACACGCTCCTTCTCGGTCATCTTGTTGCCCGACAGGCATACCGTGCGTATGTCATTAACTATCTCGATGCTGTTCATAATCAGCTCGCGGTATATCTTGTTGCGCTTGGCTGACAGGGCTACGGCAAGTCCGTTGGCAGGATGGGCATCCAACTGCGCCACCAATCCACCCATATTGTCCACCAACTGACCTATCTCGTGATAGAAACCATATATCTGTGCGGCATAGCTGACGATGGAACGGAAGGAGTCCAGATAGTTGTTGAACTCCCGCTGCAGGTCGGTAGTGGCTTCCACTTCCTCCTTGGTCCAGATATGGCCGGTGGATTGTAGCAGCATCACTTTCTCCTGATTCTTCAGTTCTTTCTCCGCCTTGTTGGTGTACATCAGAATCATCCCCGCAAGAGTCGGGTCGTTCTGCGCCCGCACTCCTGCAAAAGATGATATAAACATAAAAATGGCAATTGATATGAAATACTTCATGACTGATTCCTTTATCGTTAATCACTGATGGTCATACGTCCTGCTCTGCGCCATCTGCTAAGGGCTTGGGTGGCTATCTCTCCATTGCTTCGGTCTATCATCCCTGCCGTCACGCCGTTCCACACATCGGTCATGGTGTAATATCGTATAGACAGATAAAGACGATGCAGCTTCTTGCTGAAGGCACTCAGCTTGTCGTTCAGTGCCCACAGCGTCTTGCTCCTTTCCGCACCAGTCAGCATGTTCTCTTTGCCTCCTTTGGCGACTGCATCTTTCAGCAGTGTGAAGACGGACACCAATTCCGTGGCGGTCTCCATATACAGGTTGTTCATCGAGAGGGTGGCAACGATGCCTTGCGGATTATTGTTGATGGCCTTGCGCATCTTACACAAGGTGATGAATATCTTCACTCCATCGTCGTACAGATAGGTACAGGCTTTGAGGGAAGAGGCATAACCACTGGCGGTTTTCAGATAACTGTTGTACTTCTTCTCCCATTCGTGTATCTTGGTGAACTCTGCGGCGATGGTATTCTGCAACAGGGCAGTCTTGGTCTGACCTTTGATTTCCTTCTCTATCTCACCGTTGATGGCTTCGTTGCCCTCTGCTAATGCCATCCATTCCAAAGGGTTGGCAGTCACAATCTGTGCATGGGCTGACGGCACGCTCAGTACCAATGCCACGACAATGAACCAAATCTTATCTATTCGTAATCTCATATACGCCCTTTCTTCGTTTGTTCGTTTCTACTCTTGTTCGTATCACACTCACCACGTCATAGCTGTTGCTGATGCAGGTCATTTCCAGTTTCGGTGTCGTTCTATCCATCGACAACACGGTCACGCTTTTCAGTCCGCATAACTGTTGTATCAATGTCTGATGCTCGGCAAAGTCCACCACTCGGTACAACTCCATGTAGTTCACGCTCCGCTGAAACACTCCGTGCTCACAGATGAGTTGCTCGCTCCCGATATGGTAGCGGATACTCCTCAGATAGATGAATCGGTAGAGTAAACAGAGGGAGAACAGGAGGCTGAAGACAAGCAACAGGGTACTATATGCACAACCGGGCAATCCTCCGATTAGGAGCATTGCCACGCACAACAGCAACAGAGGCAGTTCGTTGATGAAAAACTGTCCGATGCTGGGGCACAAGGTGATGATGCTATTATCTTCTTGTCTCATACGCTTCTATGATATGTGTTCTTTTCTTCTTTTTCCCTTTGTTTCTCTGCCTTGCCGGCTGCGATAAACTCGGCATAGTCGAAGGTATCTGGTTCGCCCTTGGCAATCAGTTCTGCTGATTTCTTGTTGAGCAGCGCATCGTTCCAGTCCTTGTAGCAACCCAATGGATGATAGGCTTGCACATGCTCGTGACGGAAGCCCATCTCTGCTGCCACCTTCCTGAAGTTTGCAACAAACTGCCGCCCTGCATCGTCCTTGTCAAAACCCAAATAGTGCCGTGCGTTGGGAGTAACGGACAGAAGTCCTCGCATCTGTCCCTCGGTGGGTGTGCCGCCCGTAGATACATACACCATCTTTACAGGATTTATCTGATACTCTGCCATGGCATCGTAGGCACTCTCAAACCATACAATTTCGCTTGCTTTATCCAACGGCTCGCCCGTGAGGTTGGCAATCCACAGTCCTTCACTGCTGTTGCTTCCTTCTGCCTTGCCCTTGTAACCGCCGCTACCGTCCATCTTCGGTCGTCCTCGTTCCTCAAAGCCCACAGTCTTGTCGGGTGTCTTGGGCAGTACAAGCGGAAAGGCAAGGTTGGCAAAGGTAAGTCCATCCGTCCGATGCTTAGTAGCCAGACAGAAATGCCGATGAAAAGCATACTGCGTATAGAGGTCGATGCCTCGGAACTTAAAATAGGGATAAAACCTTTTCTGCGTTTCCCTGTCCTGCGGATTGAACTTGTGGATGTCGTAGTCATTCAGGTTGAATGGCTTTCCGTCCTTTCTTGGTTCTGTAATCTTCGATGGTCTGTCCTCTATGGGTTGGTTGAGCAGTCGGTTGCAGACGAGGTTGACGAGTCGGTCAGGAGACATTCCCACCTTGTTCTCTGAAAACATTTCTGGATGCTCCTTGATGAACGAAATGACATTATACACCTTCTGCTGCGGTGGTTGGAAGCAACATTTCCCATTCTGCGTGACAATGAACTTATCACCACGCACCCGTCTGCCCTCACTGTCAGTACGCACATACGACGGATAACGCAAGCCATCTCTCTTGTTCAGATGATACCCTGCGTCCACCAGTACTTCCTGTATGCTCAACCTGTCCAGAAAGTCATCGTATGTCAGTTCACTACTCATTATAAATTATAAATTGTAAATTATACATTGTTAATATCCTCTCCTTATCTCCGTGGCAACATGATTTGCTTCTGCCTCAAAGTACCTTGCCGCAATCTCCTGTGGCGAATCCACTCCCGGTTTGAAGTAAGGACGTGGACCGCCATGATGCTCTGCATAGAACTCCGGGGCTGGATGGTGATGATGGTGGCTTATGTCATGCGCCACCTCTGCTGTAACGACTGCTCCTGCCGTCAGAGCCGCCAATATCTTCGTGCCCAGTCCGGCGTTGGTTTCGGGGCGTGTCTTCATATCCACTTCACTGAAAACCTTGGAGAAGAGTTTCATGCGATGGTAGTCATCCACCGCCAAGAACTTGTCGTAGTCCTTCTGCTTGATTTCGTGCGTGATGGCTTCTCCATTGATAATGGCGGTCATGCGATACTTATCTTCGCCTTTCTTATCTCCCTCCATCGGAGGCACTTTCTCCACCATGATGTCACCGACTTTCACTTCACGCCCATGCGCTCCCTCACGATACCAACCCTTGTTCTCATTAATCAAGGCAAGGTCTTCACCTCTCACCATGGCATCGCCTTGCAACACGTCACGTCTGACAGTCTCGTCCTCTTCCAACGGAAGCAACCGTTCCTCGTCTTGTTGCTGACGCTGCTGCAACTCCTGTTCAAGTTCGGGATGCAGATGCAGGTCGATGCGCTCCTTGCTATTCAGTGTGTCCATCAGGATTTTGTCAGCAAAGTCGTCCTTGATGATGCCATTCAGCAGTTCCAAGCGTTGAACGACGGGCACTTCCTTGATGGAGTTGGAGGTGAGTTTCTTCAGTTCCTCATCTGTCAGGTCATACACCATGTCGGCATTGACGCTGTTCGACTGAATGGTCAGCGTCTTCGCATTCTCATCAATGATGATGCCATGCGATGCCAGACACTCCTGCCACTTCTCATTGGTGAAATAGACAGGCGAGGTAATCAGTTCCTTATAAGGCTTGGCTGGCTCCGTGCTTCTCGTGCGGCTGATGGAAGGCATTATGATTCCCTCCAAATCTTTCAGCACATCCTGTTGCTGAGGGCTATAACTCTGTTGCTGTCCCTTATAATAGAACCCATAACCGCCGCTCTGCAATTCGCCAGGCTTCATTCTGCCGTCCCAACGTTCAGGCACAATCGGGGCTTCGGGGAAGAACAATCGTCCTCCAACTCTGCGAAGATGGAATCCCTCCTGACTGCGTGGTGTCCAACCTAAAAAGGGTGGTGGCATATCGATGCGCCCCATCCGTCCATACTCGCCGATACCAACACGATAGCCGTGCAGCCCCATAGCTACACGACCGTTGGCATTGCGTGCATGAACGAAGTTCTTGGGCATATAGAAGTCGTTGCCCACAATGCCCGTAAAGGTATTGTAGGCTAACTTGTTGGCATGATTCGTACCCCAGTCGGTCAGAGCCAACATCTGCTTCTCGGTGATGTTATAGGTAAGCAGCGGACTGTCATGCCCTTGCACCACAAGCTGATAGCCGCTGCCATTACTCACCACATGAGCCTGCATACCATTGCGCATGAGCAAGTCACGCATCTCTGGTTGCAGGTCCATCTGTTGGGGATTCGTATTCTTTCTTATCGCCATACTTATTCTTCACTCTTCATTCTTCACTCTTCATTTATCATGCTTCACCGTTCTCTATTGCCTTCTCCAGTTCCTCATCTTTGTGATGGACAAACTGCTCCGCACTCTCTTCACAAATGCAGAGTCCGTTGTTCAGACAATAGCTCTCATATTCTTCCTGCCATTCAGCAGAATGATGGTTGACATACTCCAACCAACCGTACTCGCCGCTCTGTATCTTCTCGACGAGCACATCCTCTGGATAATATTTATTTGATGCCATATACTTATTATATTATGTGTAGATTATTTGTGCATGGAAAAAGAGGCGCGGTTGCGCTCTCCATTCTTCTTCTGCTCATTCCAAAGTTCTTCCGTGTATTCCTCTTCAGGCACATAGTCAAGATTACCGTCATCGCCCATTACCCAACAGCCATAGCACCCGAAGGTGTATTTGTCCCACTCTCGCTTGGTGTTCTCCTTCCACTTCTGACTGTCGCCTTGATTAATCCTTATGCCGGTCTTATCGTTCAGGTCAATACCCACCGTCACCTGTTCGTCCTCCATGATGAGCGTGAGCGGCTCACCCTTCTGCATCACGGTCAGTTCTGCCGAACTCAGTTTCAGTTCATCCTTCAGCACCTCCAAGTTGCGCCCGATGACAGGCGTAGGTACCGACATCACCTGATTGGTCTCCGTGTCAATCTGCACGAAAGCCTTGCTGCTCCTGCCATCAGCATCCTTAACATCGGCAAGGATAGCCTTTCCAGCCAGCAAGTCCTCCTGCTGTTCCTGAGTAAAAGCCTCCAATGGTGATTTCTCCAACTGCGGATAGAAGACCACATCCACCTTGCCGTCCTCCATACGGACCAACGCAAATCGGGTGCGGCTCTTCAATGTCTCGCCCTCATCATTATTCACCTGAATGGGCAGCAACGGTGAACGTCGTCCCTGACCAATATCTTCCAACGCCCACATGGGCAGGTCTTCAATCTTCTCTTGTGTGAGACCAAAACGAGCCAGTGTCTGATAAGGCACCTCGCTCTCTTCAAATCGTACTTGCTTCATACTTTAACTTTGAATTTGAAATTAAACTCATGCAAAGTTATATACCTATTCAGAGACAAGCAGAATTGCATAAGATAATGCGTGTTATTTTTGACGATTATTATTATTTGAGTTTGATTTCTGCTCAAAAATCAAACTCGATTGCTATATTATGTTACAATCTTCTTGTCTTCCCTTTGTTCTTTATGCCAGTCAAAGAATTGCTTGTTACTTTTGCACCATGAAACGATTTCTACTCATCACAATAGCAGCAATATTCTGTTCATCAGCAACAGTATGCGCTCAGTTCAATACCGTCACACAGACTAAGGTACACCGCAAGGCTGTGCCAAAAACGACGCAGTCCGCAACATCCGAACAACTGCCTCCGTGCTCGCCGCATCAGCGGCGAGACTCTCTTGCCTTTGCCCCATTACAAACCCAAACGGAGCAGACCGACCGCCACACGGCACTTGTCAGTCCACTCCGTCATATCTCTGTCACCAGCCCTTTCGGCTACCGCAGAGACCCATTTACAAAAAGAAAAGCCCTACACAACGGGCTTGATTTGAAGGCAAATTACGAACCCACATACGCCATGATGCACGGCGAGGTCATCAAGGTAGGCAAGGACAAACGTTCAGGCCTCTATGTCACCCTCCGTCACGGCGACTTCACCGTCAGCTATTGCCACCTCTCCCAAACTCTCGTCACCAAAGGCACCCACGTCCGTCCCGGCATCATCATCGCGCTGACAGGCAACAGTGGTCGCAGTACTGGTCCCCACCTGCACCTCACACTCAAAGACACAAAAAAAGGACGAGCCATCGACCCGTCCATTCTTCTCAATCTTATCAAGCATCCACTCTAATAGAACGCCTTGTCTTTTGTCGTTCACATCACCCCTTCCGCATTGCAATAATGTCTTAAATATCTAATCCTCAACAATTTCTATTCTTGAAAAACAAGTGTTTTATTCACGAATATAATATGATTTCGTGAAAGATGTCATAAGATGATACTAATATCTATGCTATTTGTCAATAAAGAACCCGTTTCTATGCAGATATTCTGAAACGGTTAGTGTTCCAATCCCTATCTGCTCACACAACAAAGGAAGTTTCTTGAACAACTTACCGTCATTCTGCTGCCTTGTTTCCTCCGTCATTACTTGCATCTCTTCCAGATGGATAGCGTCCGAGTGTCGTACATTCAGTGCATAAATGATAATCTTAGCATCACCTGTTTTAAGGTATTCTTCCTTTTGCTCTATGTATTCTTCTTCAGTCAGTTCCTGCTTCTTCAGTCTTACACAGAAATTGTTGTCTATCATGTTGCTGAATCTCTCTGGGGCACATGGAAATAGATCCTTTGTCGGAATGACCAATTTCTTGTCTTTGAGGAAAGGCATCTTTTCAACTGCAATTCCTTTGGAGGTGCGTTTTGATTCATCCAGAATCACATCAAGTAGCATCAAATCCTTGCGGGAGAACGCCTCTTCCAGGAATGAGTACAACTGTCCGTCCTTATCCAAGGGAAGATAATTCTTGGCAATCATCACCAATGAGCATGTATCAACAACTATCGCCATAACTCCCTCTCAAAATTTGCTGGTTTGACATTGAGTCTCGAACAGAAAGTGGTCTCGTTGACCACTCCATTGAAATAGGCATATTGCATGGTTTTCAAGAATAGCGGAGAAATGATGGGCTTTGGTGTTCGCCCGCCTCTCTTCTCAGAGTTTTTCAACTTTTCCTGTTCCTCTCTTCTTCTGTATTCCTCTGCCAATTCACTCTTGACATTGCTGTAGCTCGAATAGCTGATTTTCCTGTCGATATACATCCTTGTATATAAGGCAAGACGGCTAATGTGCGTCCGTGCACTGATAGCCTTGAAGAGGTCAATGCAGTAGTCGTTACGGGAATCTACACATGCTATGTTAGCAAGTGTTTCTGCTTCTTGTCCCATAATGAACTGATATGCAAAATCATTGCACCATCTTTCGACATCACTGTATGAAGTCTGTGCCGAGATGTCCATCATGTCCACCGACTCCACTTCTTCAATCCCCAATAGACAATGCCCCAATTCATGCGCCAGAGTGAATATTTCTCGCTTGTAATGCTTATGATGCTTAAGCACTATCACATTGGGCTTAAGGTAAAAACCGTCAATGTTGGTTTTCTCTTTCTTGTTCCATGTCTCTATGTATTCAAAGACAAAAATGCCATGATCGGCGATTTTTTCTATCATCTTCACAAGAAACTGCCTATGATTGACAGTTTCCCCGGGATAAAAAAAATCTCTTGCACGTACGGCTACTGTCTTAGGGTCATCTTGTAGGGTGTAGTGTTCTATGTCAAACTTCACATCCAGTTGCGACAGTTTGTTGTATGCATCCAAAGCGTTTTTCAGACTCTCGAATCGGTTTACAGTACGGATCGACTCCAAGTTCAGCTCTGTTCCGAATGAGGTCTTGCGGAAGAAGATACTGCTGCTTGCATTGGTTGACAACTTAGAATAGTCTTGAAAGAAACTGACTTCTTTGTCGAATATCTCACCTATACGCTTCAACACCCCCAAATCAATAGAATCTCCACTGATGTCTGCGGCTCCTGTTATCCGTTTCCTGCCTTTGTTCAGAAGAGACAACAAGTCATCCACCGACATCTTGTATAATGCCAGCAGGTATTCTAAACGTTTCTTGTTAATCTCTACTTTCATATCAGCCTCGATTGAACTATTGTTGTTTTGATGCAAATGCTTAGGCACAATTTTGCGTTGCAAAATTACACATTTTCACTTAAATGGGCGAATTTTCATGCTGAATATCACTGGAATTTATGTTTATTTTGCTAAATCGCTACATTTTGCCACCAAAAAGACACAAAAATAGGACGACCTTAATTCCGCAACACTATAATTTAACTTTATTTATAAGTTCCTGAGCAACAAAAAGTTGCCCAGGATTTTGCCATGTCAGATTTTTCACTTATCTTAGTGTTGCAATTAGAAAACAAGCGAAAATCGTAACAAGGCGCTGCAAAGGTACAAATAAAATTCGAAAAACTCACACCTTTTGGAGGAATTTTTTCAATCATGGAGAAATTTGACTCCATGCTTTCACCCGTTATCGACTCAACACTGGGTCAGAGATGCAGCAGTATCTTCGGATATCAGTTCAGCGAGATAGTCCGTTCGCTGATGAGCGTTTATTTCTGTGGCGGCTCATGCGTGGAAGATGTAACGTCACAACTGATGCGCCATCTCTCGTATCATCCTACCCTTCGTACATGCAGCTCTGATACCATCCTCAGAGCCATCAAGGAACTGACACAGGAAAACATCTCCTATACTTCCGACCAAGGCAAGACCTATGATTTCAATACTGCAGACAAACTCAACACATTGCTTATAAACGCTTTGGTTTCTACAGGCGAGTTGAAGGAAATTGAGGAATACGATGTTGACTTTGACCATCAGTTCCTTGAAACGGAGAAGTATGATGCAAAACCGACCTACAAAAAGTTCCTCGGCTACAGGCCTGGCGTATATGTTATCGGTGACAAGATAGTCTATATCGAGAACAGCGATGGTAACACGAATGTGCGTTTTCATCAGGCAGACACCCATAAGAGATTCTTCGCTC
>NZ_JADYTS010000190.1 GCF_021531355.1 Leyella stercorea
CCCTTGCCCCTCCCCCGTAGGGAGGGGAGCGGTATGAACCGACTACTTACAATTTTTAAACAATAACCAAAATAAACAATAACCAAACAGCCCAACAATCCCTCACACCCACAAAATCACATCACTCCCCTCCCTATTGGGGAGGGGTCGGGGGAGAGGCTTTTAAATACAATAACATTATGACCAACAATCAGTTAAACTCTTGCCAGCATGTGCAGCTTGGCGGTATGGCTTTCTACGATGAGAGCAAGTATTTCCTCTTTTCGCCCGACGACTCGGTGCCCGATAAGGTGCAGCGTATGCGGAGGATGCACGGCGTGGCACAGCAAATGACCGACGGCACGTTCGACTTCGTGGCACAACCCAGAGTCAGGTCACAGTCGCAACTTATCAGGAAGCTGGCGCATGGACGGGTGAGCATGACCAAGGACGGGGCAATTCAGTTGACGCTGAAGATATTCGCCGATGAACAGATAAACGTTGCAGAGGCGATAATGAAGGAGAGTGAGGAGGCTGCAAGAGCAATAAGCCCCACCCACGGACCCTTACAAAGCCCCACCCCCTTGCCCCTCCCCCGTAGGGAGGGGAGCAATATGAACCGACTACTTACAATTTTTAAACAATAACCCCAAAACAACCCAACAAAACCCTCACACCCATCAAGTCACATCACTCCCCTCCCTACGGGGGAGGGGTCGGGGGTAGGGCTTTTCCCTTCCTATTGAG
>NZ_JADYTS010000191.1 GCF_021531355.1 Leyella stercorea
TGATTGGGGCTAAGTCGTAACAAGGTAGCCGTACCGGAAGGTGCGGCTGGAACACCTCCTTTCTGGAGAGACGCTTCACTTAATGATTATCATTAAGATGTATAGAATTAGGTAAGTATTTACCTCTCTTCTTGTACCGCAAGTTTGTTTACTAAATAATTAAGAAGGTCCAGTCAACGGACAAGACAGTCCTATAGCTCAGTTGGTTAGAGCGCCACACTGATAATGTGGAGGTCGGCAGTTCAAGTCTGCCTGGGACTACTTCTTAAAGAATTAGGAATTTTGAATTAGGTATTTTGAATTGTGTGCTACGCACATTCTGAATTGTCGAATTTTGAATTAATTCTAAATTGAACAACTCAAAATCGCCAAAGGCGACCAACTCAAAACTCAAAATTCAAAACGCAAAATTCAAAACTGGGGGATTAGCTCAGCTGGCTAGAGCACCTGCTTTGCAAGCAGGGGGTCAACGGTTCGAATCCGTTATTCTCCACATTTCGTGAGAATTGAGGATAGGCGACTGAAAGGAGCCAATCATTTAAAATTCTCCACGATAACGATCTTTGACATATTGATACAAGCAAAACTGTAAGTTAAATTAATAACAACAGCTGAAAGTATGAGCTACGGTTTTCGTTCTGAGCAATCAGAATGAAGATTCGAAGAAAGTAGA
>NZ_JADYTS010000192.1 GCF_021531355.1 Leyella stercorea
TATATCGAGAACAGCGATGGTAACACGAATGTGCGTTTTCATCAGGCAGACACCCATAAGAGATTCTTCGCTCTTCTGGAATCCCAGAACATCCGTGTAAATCGCTTCAGGGCAGACTGCGGTTCCTGCTCGAAGGAAATCGTCAGTGAGATAGAGAAGCATTGCAAACATTTCTACATCCGTGCCAACCGATGCAGTTCGCTCTACAATGACATCTTTGCTCTGAGAGGATGGAAGACGGAGGAGATTAACGGCATCCAGTTCGAACTCAATTCCATTCTCGTTGAGAAATGGGAAGGCAAGTGCTATCGTCTTGTCATCCAGAGACAAAGACGCAACAGTGGCGACCTTGACCTGTGGGAAGGCGAATACACTTACCGTTGTATTCTGACCAACGATTACAAGTCATCGACAAGGGACATTGTTGAATTCTACAATCTGCGTGGCGGCAAGGAACGTATCTTTGACGACATGAACAACGGATTCGGTTGGAGCAGGCTCCCCAAGTCATTCATGGCGGAGAATACTGTCTTTCTTCTGCTTACTGCATTGATACACAATTTCTACAAGACCATCATGAGCAGGCTTGACACCAAGGCTTTTGGGCTCAAGAAAACGAGTCGCATAAAGGCTTTTGTCTTCAGATTCATCTCCGTACCTGCCAA
>NZ_JADYTS010000193.1 GCF_021531355.1 Leyella stercorea
ATGGTTAAGGAAATAACAATGGATATGTCGAATTCCATGCGACTTATAGCCAGACGCTGTTTCCCGAATGCAATGCGCACCATAGACCGTTTCCATATACAGAAACTTGCCTGTGATGCCTTGCAGGAAATGCGTATCGCCCATAGATGGGATGCCATTCAAGCAGACACGGATGCCAGAGAAGAAGCAAAATGCCAGGGTATAGCATACACTCCAATTGTGCTTGCAAATGGTGACACCCACAAGCAGTTGCTGGCTCGCAGCAGATATCTGCTTTTCAAATCTGCCGATAAATGGACTGAAAGTCAGAGACAAAGAGCAGAGGTGCTCTTTGAAACGTATCCAGACATTAAAGAGGCTTATTCTCTCACACATTCGCTAAGAATGATATTTACCAAGAATACTGTCAAAGATGCAGCAAGACTCTCGCTTGCACGTTGGTACAACAAAGTGGACGATTCCGGTTTTAAGAGTTTCAATGTTATTGCCGCCACACTTTACGAGCACTATGATGAAGTCTTGAACTTCTTTGTCAACAGGGCAACTAATGCATTTGCAGAGTCTTTTAATGCTAAAATTAAAGCGTTTAGAGCTGCTTTAAGAGGAGTAACGGATATAAAATTCTTTCTTTTCAGACTTACAAAACTATATGCTT
>NZ_JADYTS010000194.1 GCF_021531355.1 Leyella stercorea
TAATTTACGTTTAATTCACGGCAATTTACGTTGAAAAATGAGATTATAACGCAATCGTTCAATATTAATTCTATAATATGAATCTTAAGGAATATTCTAAAAAGATATATCAGATAATAGGTGCAGCGATGGAAGTGCATAGTGTACTCAATGGAGGATTGCTTGAACCTGTTTACAACGAAGCTCTAACAATGGAACTTAAAGATAGAGGGCTTAATGCAGAATCAGAGAAGTATCTTCCTTGTTTCTACAAAAAGCGTCTGATGAATAAGTCCTATCGTATGGATGTAGTTGTCGATGATGTTGTCATTGAACTCAAATCCGTCAATAAGATTATACCAGCTCATCGTGCCCAACTCTTTAATTATCTTCGTCTAACCCAAAAGAAAGTTGGATTGTTGATAAATTTCGGAGGCGATAGTTTAGAAGGAGAACGGTATGTTTACGATGAATCCACGAACCACTGTTATATGGTAGATCGTAATATGGAGCCAATACCTTTCGTAAATGAAGATGATCAAAATGAAAATTATGTGGACCCTTACGAAAATGTTATAGTTCACGAAGCATAACTTTCTGTCGCATAACGTAAATTATCGTAAATGTCACGTGAATTTTCGTAAATATA
>NZ_JADYTS010000195.1 GCF_021531355.1 Leyella stercorea
TACGCTTTATTAGCGTTCTAATATGATATCATACTCTGAATCATACTTTAAACTGCTCGTTAGTGCCAGTTGCCGCTAATTGCTGACTACAAAGGTAAGGATGAAGAAAAGGGATATTTGCAGTTCCTCTTCAATATCTATAGATATTAGGATGTATTTGTCGAATTGGTTCTATCCACGACAGCAAATAGAACCAACAAAATGAGAAAAGGACTGCTGGAACACTATCATTCCAACAGTCCTTTTCTGTGTGTTATTGTCAAATGGTTACTTCTTCAAGGTGATACAGCCAACCGAAGCACGTTTCTGAGCATCGGAAATCTTGGCATACACCTCTGTCGTTGCCACATTCTTGTGACCGAGATAACGCTGCACTACGGCAATACTTGTTCCTGCGTCCAACTGGAGACAGGCAAAGCTGTGGCGTGAACAATGATAGGAGATATGCTTGGTAATCCCTGCATCTTTCAGCCAGTTCTTCAATGGTGCCTGTGTCATGGAGTCTTTGAAATCAGGGAACACCTTACCTCGTTTATCAGGTGAATAGCCTATCAGTTCCAAGGCTTCCTCACTGATTGGGTTATGCACGATGTCTTTTGTCTTCTGCATTC
>NZ_JADYTS010000196.1 GCF_021531355.1 Leyella stercorea
ACTGAAAGCTGCTACTAACGACTCATAAATCTACCCTTAATCGTGTATTGGATGATAGTTGCGGATTTTAGGAGTATTGCTTCTGTTTTTGATAGCATTCTCCCAACAGGGTAGCTTTCCTTTCTTTCTCTGTAATGGCATTTAGTATTTTGGCTATAGCCTTTTGCTCTTCAATTACAGGAAACCGATGCTTAGTGTTGAAGTAATCTGCCATAGAGACATTCAGTAGACCATGATTTCTTGCCCCTTCACCAGCAATATCAGACAAGCCTCTATGCCATTTAGTTGATTCGAAGTAATAGGCAAGATAATCAGAATCAACAATGGTTTCATTTATTTTGAAGCATATATAAAGAGTTGATAGAACACCTTCGTCATAATTGTCTAATCGTTTGACGGCTCCCCAATCATATCCAGCAGAGTAACTTCTGTTATAAGCAAATTCTCCTTTATGAAGCAAATAATATCCTGTAAGATTATCGCTTGCAACGGATTTATTAAAGAAAGACTCTTGATTAACTAAATAGGGTGTCCAGTTAGATGTTCCGAAAAACAGATGCTGAAATCACCCATTAAGTTACAAAACTAACGCT
>NZ_JADYTS010000197.1 GCF_021531355.1 Leyella stercorea
CAGGCACGGTCTGCACATGGGCATGGATGCTTGTCTCGTCACAATGCACATCAAAGCCGATGACATTCTCTTCACCCCATTTCTCACATGCAAAGCGGTAGGTGTCCAATGCCCAGTCATAGATGCCTTTTTGCAATACAACCTTGCTGTGGTCAGCATTTGGATCTGATGTGTTGAGTTTCTGTTCACCAAAGGCAAGCCTGTTAAGCACATCATGGTCACCACTGAAGATGATACCGACAGTGCAGTTCGGACTGTTCCTTGAAACTTGGTCGGGACGCTTGGCATCCATATACGGCTTGAAGCCAAGTTCATCAAGTCTGTGCTGCAAGCGTTCATGCAACGGCACCGACTGGGAACCAAGAGGCAGTATCTTTCCATCCTTGACTATCTCAAAGTTGAGTCTCTTGCGTGTGTAGTTATAATGGTTGTTCTTGTCTATGTCCGCGTTTTTGAGTTGGTAACGCTTCTCGTCCCAACCTCTGCGTTCCGCCTCGTTGCCAACTTGGGACGAGAACGATTTCTTGTCTGTGCCTACATGGATGGCGGCACGTGGTATGTTTCTTTCCATAAGAA
>NZ_JADYTS010000198.1 GCF_021531355.1 Leyella stercorea
AAGGGTACGCTGGTTGCAATGGTAAAGGGAGTGAAATCAGACTTTATAATCAAGAAGTTACAGCGTCTTCCTGTCGGCAAACGTGCAATGGTCAAGTCTGTTACTATGGATATGTCAAACTCTATGTACAAGATAGTACGTAAGTGTTTTCCCAATGCAGAGCAGATCGTTGACCGGTTCCATGTGCAGAAGCTAATGTATGACGCTCTTCAGGATTTACGTATAAAACACCGTTGGGAGGTGATGGCTGAGGACAATCGCATGCGTGCTTTGTACAAGGAGAAAGGGCTTGAATACAAGCCTGAAATATTGAGCTGTGGAGACTCTCTTAAGCAGCTTATGGTAAGATGCAGCAGGTTGCTTGTAAGAAAGCCGAATGACTGGACAGAATCACAGGCAGAAAGAGCCAAGGTTCTGTTCTGTCGGTTTCCTGACATGAAAGAGTTTTATTATCTTGCTTTAAGATTGGGTAAGATATATTCGGATTACAATAACAAGGACGTGGCACGACCTAAACTCGCATTATGGTTTAATCAGGTTGAGCAATGGAACTGTGAAGAGTT
>NZ_JADYTS010000199.1 GCF_021531355.1 Leyella stercorea
AAAGATTTTGATTTGGCAGCAAAGATATAATGATAAATGAATGTGTGCAAGGTGGCATCGCGGATACGCTTACTCCGTTACGGAGGTTCGTGACAGTCATTTGTCATTCACGAAGGAATAACTCTAACAATGGGGATTATTCGGAAGTTGCATATCTGACACTATCTAACAATTAGAGTGTTAAAAACAAGATAGGCTGGGAAGAAAAGTCAATGTCTGTATCGCTATTCGAAAACAAAGCATTACCTTGTGTACCACAAAATATAAATTCAAAAACATTGTAGTTAAAAATGTCATGTACAACAGATTATATTGATTTCGTATGCTCTCAATTAAATGGCATGGGAGAGATTCGCCCTAAAAAGATGTTTAACGACTGGCTTATCTATATTAACGGAAAAGCCAGCATTCCGTGTTAATCCGCGTTGCAAATCCTCTGCAAACTTAGAGTAAAATCTGTGGGGCAGATATAAAATATTACTTCTAAATTCCGCAGCACTTTAGTTTAACTTTTTTATAAGTACTTGAGCAACAAAAAGTTGCCCAGGATTTTGC
>NZ_JADYTS010000019.1 GCF_021531355.1 Leyella stercorea
ACAAAGCTGTT
Organism: Leyella stercorea; assembly: GCF_021531355.1. Lineage (GTDB taxonomy): Bacteria > Bacteroidota > Bacteroidia > Bacteroidales > Bacteroidaceae > Prevotella. The sequence continues at coordinate 12 of NZ_JADYTS010000019.1, forward strand.
TTTCTAATGGCGGTCATTAGAAAAAGCTTCTTGTCATTTTCTAATGACCGATTTGGGTTTATATTACCATTTGCATATTTCATACATATATACAATGCGTAAAGGATGAAAAGCTTGCATGCCTTATCGTAAAATAATGTTAATACATATTGGAATGATTAGCCATTTCTCAATAAGTATCCCGAGAAAAGTGTTTTTTTGCAAAAACATATTTTCAGAAATCATTTTTACAAAATGAAAATCGGCACATACACAAGCCTTTTGCTTGGTATGTGCCGAAACCATTTTTCACAAGAATAATACGGACTATGTCTTAGCAAAAAAAGCCGCGATAGACTTCACAGTCCGTCGCGGCTAAACTTAAACAACCAATAAAAGAAATAGATTGCTGTTAAGTTTTATTTTTATGATTTTTATCGGATGAACAGGAGTTCGCGATACTTAGGCAGAGTCCAGAGCTCGTCGGCAACGATAAGCTCGAGCTTGTCTATCTGATAACGTATCTCCTCCATCTTCGGAGCTACGGTGTCGTGATAGGCAATAGCCTTCTCGTGTTCGTCTTCAATCTTGTTGGCTACCTTGCGGGCATTGACCAGTTCCTCCACACCAGTCTCAATGATCTGTGTGCGTTCAGCCATCTCTTCGATAATCTTCTTGTTGCGTGAGGTCAGCTTGTCTGCCTTCTCGGCAGGGAAGATGTCGTACATGCTCTGTACGTTCTTGGCCAGACGGCTCTGATAGTGAGTGCATACGGGGATGATATGGTTCATAGAGAGGTCGCCGAATACACGTGCCTCAATCTGAATCTTCTTTGTATAAGTCTCCCACTTCACCTCGTTGCGTGCCTCAAGCTCCTTACGGCTCATCACGTTCTGGCCCTCAAACATCTTGATAGTAGCCTCGTCGAGATAGCGCTCGAAGATTTTCGGGCAAGAAGTCTCGCAGTCAAGACCGCGACGCTTAGCCTCCTCAACCCACTCGTCAGAGTAGCCGTTGCCATCGAAATGGATAGGCTTGCAGAACTTAACGTCCTCGCGGATAACGTCGAGTATTGCGCATATCTTGTCCTCGCCCTTCTCGATGAGAGCGTCAACACGCTGCTTGAAATCCTGCAGAGCCTCAGCCACAGCAGTATTCAGTACGATCATAGCCGAAGCACAGTTGGCTTCAGAACCTACAGCACGGAACTCGAAGCGGTTGCCGGTGAATGCGAACGGCGATGTACGGTTGCGGTCGGTATTGTCGACGAGCAGTTCAGGAATCTCAGGGATGTCGAGCTGCAGTCCCTGCTTGCCGGCGATGTCGAAGAGTTCGTCCTTTTCTGAGGTCTCGATGCGCGAGAGAATCTCAGTAAGCTGACGACCCAGGAACGACGAAATGATGGCAGGAGGAGCCTCGTTGGCACCAAGACGATGTGCATTGGTAGCGCTCATGATGCTCGCCTTGAGCAGTCCGTTGTGCTTGTATACCGCCATAAGGGTCTCAACGATGAACACGATGAAGCGGAGGTTGTCCATCGGGGTCTTGCCAGGACCGTGCAGCAGTACGCCGGTATCGGTAGCGAGACTCCAGTTCTCGTGTTTGCCCGAACCGTTGATGCCTGCGAACGGCTTCTCGTGCAACAGTACGCGGAAGCCATGATGACGAGCCACCTTCTTCATGAGCGACATGAGCAGCATGTTGTGGTCGATGGCAATGTTGGTCTCCTCGAAGATAGGAGCCAGCTCAAACTGGTTGGGTGCAACCTCGTTGTGGCGTGTCTTGCAGGGGATGCCCAGTTCGAGAGCCTGAATCTCCAAGTCCTTCATGAAAGCCTGCACGCGCTCGGGGATAGCACCGAAGTAGTGGTCGTCCATCTGCTGGTTCTTTGCAGAGTCGTGACCCATAAGTGTGCGTCCGGTAAGCATGAGGTCGGGACGTGCCGAGTACAGTCCTTCGTCAACGAGGAAGTACTCCTGCTCCCAACCGAGGTTAGAAATGACCTTCTTCACTTCCGGATAGAAGTAGTGGCAAACATCAGTGGCTGCTACATTCACAGCATGCAGCGAGCGCAGAAGCGGAGCCTTGTAGTCAAGAGCCTCGCCTGTATATGAGATGAAGATGGTAGGAATACACAGCGTATCGTCGATGATGAACACCGGCGAAGTTGGATCCCAAGCCGAATAGCCACGTGCCTCGAACGTGTTACGGATACCGCCGTTAGGGAACGAGCTGGCGTCAGGCTCCTGCTGTACGAGCAGTTTGCCCGAGAACTCCTCAATCATGCCGCCCTTACCGTCGTGTTCGATGAAGGCATCGTGCTTCTCGGCTGTGCCTTCGGTAAGCGGCTGGAACCAGTGTGTGTAGTGTGTCACACCGTTCTCGTCAGCCCACTGCTTGATGCCCTTAGCCACTGCATCGGCTATGGAGCGGTCAAGACGAGCACCGTTGTCGATAACATCGATGAGTTTCTCATACACGTCGCGCGGAAGATACTTGTACATCTTGGCGCGGTTGAAAACGTTCTTACCGAAGAACTCCGATGGACGTTCAATCGGTGCAATCACGTCGACGGGTTTCTTGTTGAAAGCGTCGGCTACAACCTCGAATCTCAAATTTGCCATTGTTGTTTCTTTCTTTTATGTTGTTTGTTTTTAGTTTTTACTGAGCCTTACTGGGCCTTCTTAAGGCTTACTGAGCCTTGCTGGGCCTTACTGGCCCTTCTTAGGCCTTTTTAAGCCTTGCTGAGCCAGGCTTAGAGGCTTTGATGGGGTATTCTTATGCTTTGCTGAGCCATTCCTTGATGCGTCGCATTGCTTCGTGGCAGTCGTCGCGGTCGCCGAAGGCTGTTAGTCGGACATATCCCTCGCCGCTCGGTCCGAAGCCTACGCCCGGTGTGCACACCACGCCTACAGCATAGAGCATCTGCTCGAAGAACTTCCACGAGTCGATACCGTCGGGAGTCTTCACCCACAGATACGGAGCATTGCGTCCGCCGAACACCTTGAAGCCCATCTGCGTGAGCTGTTCGTGCATGTAGTGGGCGTTGTTCATATAGTAGTCGATGGTGGCCTTCACCTGCTTCTTGCCCTCGGGCGTGTAGATGGCGGCTGCGGCACGCTGCGAGATGTAGCTTGTACCATTGAACTTGGTCGACTGCCGGCGGTCCCACAGATGGTTTAGCTCGACACGCTGCTTGCCGTCGAGCGTCACGGCTGTAATGTCCTTGGGAATGATGGTATATCCGCAACGTACACCGGTGAATCCGGCTGTCTTCGAATAGCTGCGGAACTCGATGGCACACTTGCGTGCTCCCTTTATCTCGTATATCGAGTGCGGTATGTTGTCGTCCTGGATATACGCCTCGTAAGCGGCATCATAGAATATGATAGTGTCGTTGTCGAGAGCGTACTTCACCCATTTCTTCAGTTCGTCCTTAGGCAATACTGTGCCCGTAGGATTGTTGGGATAGCACAGGTATATCATGTCGACACGATGGTCGGGTATCTGCGGCACGAAATTGTTGTCGGCTGTGCACGGCATATAGTTGACGTTGCTCCAGCGTCCGTTCTCAAGCACTCCGGCACGACCGCACATTACGTTCGAATCGATATATACCGGATAGATAGGGTCAGTCACTCCGATGGAGTTGTCCCAGCGTACTATCTCGCCAATGTTGCCCGTATCGCTCTTGGCTCCGTCGTTGACGAACACTTCGCTTGGGTCGATATGTATGCCTCGCGGTGCATAATCGTTCTTCACAATAGCCTCGCGCAGGAAGTCGTATCCGCGCTCAGGCCCGTATCCGTGAAACGATGCCTTTGTAGCCATCTCGTCGACGGCCTTGTGCATAGCCTCTATTACAGCCGGACAAAGCGGTTGTGTCACGTCTCCTATGCCGAGACTTATCACCCTAACCTGCGGGTGCGACACCTTGAAGGCATTCACCTTCTTGGCAATATCTGCAAACAAGTAGTTGTTTGAGAGCTTCAGGAAATGTTCGTTTACCAGTGCCATACCTGTTGAATTTTGAATTTTGAGTTTTGAATTTTGAATTATTCTCGGCTTACGCCTGCGATTTGGAGTTTTTGAATTTTGAATTGTCCTTATGGAATTTTGAATTTTGAGTTTTGAGTTAGGAATTGGTCGGCTGCGCCGATTTGAAATTGTTCAATGTTGAATTCACAATTCAATAACTCAAAAATGCCGTAGGCATAAATTCAAAACTCAAAATTCAAAATTCAAAATTGCCGAAGGCTTACGGCAGTTTCACTTCTCCTTCAAATGCGAACGCTGCCGGTCCGGTCATATATACATGTCCGTCCTGCTCGTTCCATTCTATGTGCAGTGTGCCGCCATCCATTGCAATGTCGCTTGTACGGCCTTTACGGTCGGTCAGTGCGGCTGCTACGGCTGTGGCGCAAGCGCCAGTGCCGCATGCCATCGTTATCCCGCTGCCACGCTCCCATACACGGGTGCGGATGGTGCCGTCGTCCATGAGCTGAGCAAACTCTATGTTGCAACGCTCGGGGAAGGCTGCGTCACGCTCCATGATGGAGCCGTATCGGGCTATGTCGAGAGTCTGGATGTCGTCGACAAAGCACACGAAATGGGGATTGCCCATCGACACGAAGGTGCCACGGAAGGTGCGGAAGTCGGCAGTGAGAGTATCGCCTGCCTTCTCGTCATACTGCTTCTCGTTGTGAAACACGGGCTGCAGCATGTCTACCGTGACGCTTTCCACCTTATTTATATTATGGTCTTCGTCGGCAAGATGCAGCTTCAGTATCTTCACTCCCGACAGCGTCTGCAGTCGTATGGAGGTTTTACTGGTGAGCCCTTTCTCGTACAGATACTTGCCAATGCATCGCGACGCGTTGCCGCACATCATGGCTTCCGATCCGTCGGCATTGAAAATGCGCATCGAGAAATCGGCTTCTACTCCTTCATCGGGCTTGCCTATCAATACAAGTCCGTCGCTGCCTATGCCAGTATGGTATTTGCTCCATGCTATTGCAGCCTTTGACGGGTCGGGAATGTTATACTTCTGCGTGTCTACATATATATAGTCATTGCCAGCCCCGTGCATCTTTGTGAACTTAACCGACTTTACCATTTTGTCTATCTTTTTACCTTAAAGAATTACTCTTTGTCCTTTACGTTTGCAAAATTACAACAATTTGCGCAATAGACAACAATATAATTACCACATTTTCGGGTTAATTATCTTTAAGTTTCTATTTGTAAGCATTCGATAGCGTTTTTCTTTCAAACTGAAAGTATTTCGTTTGTTTTAGTTTACAATTATGCACCCTAAATAATATTAAACTATTAAAATGCTACTTTTATATTGTTTTTGTTTGCTTTTTGTCGTAATTTTGCAGCGTGACAGTTACATAATGCAACGATAAACATAGAATAACCAATAAAAAGAAAGTTATATGAGTCACCTATATATTATATGTACTGGTAGACAAGACCATCGGAATGCGTGTCTGCCGACGCGTTGAAGAGGAAGGTCTCGACATATACGAGCACGGAGAGAGTGCCTACAACTAAATGTGTGGGGAGTTAGAAAATCAAGTAAATGTGCTGACCTAAAATAATGACTATTCTTTTGATCCTGGATGCCCTCTGCCTCGCGTGGCAGAGGGGCATCTTTGAATTTTAAAACGAATAGACAAGGGTCGTACGACATCAGGAAAATACACCCCCAAACAAACAGCAAAAACCAATAAAAGAAGACAAAAATATGTGTGGAATTGTATCTATTTTCAACCTTCGGGAGCAGACTCCCGAGTTGCGCCAAAAGGCTCTGCGCATGAGCCGTAAGATTCGTCATCGCGGTCCGGACTGGAGCGGTATATACTGCGGAGGTTCTGCCATTCTGGCTCACGAACGCCTGTCGATAGTCGATCCCGAATCGGGCGGACAGCCATTGTTCTCGCCCGACCGCCAGCAAGTGCTTGCCGTCAACGGCGAGATATACAACCATCAGGACATACGCGAGCGCTATAAGGGCAAATATGAGTTTCAGACGGGCAGCGACTGCGAGGTAATCCTCGCCCTGTATCGCGACAAGGGCATCGACTTCCTTGAAGACCTGAGCGGCATATTCGCCTTCGCCCTGTACGACCAGGAGCGCGACGAGTTTCTGATTGCACGCGATCCCATCGGTGTAATTCCCCTATACATAGGCTACGACAGCGACGGCACCGTGTTCGTTGCATCCGAACTGAAAGCCCTTGAGGGCGAGTGCGAAAGCTACGAACCATTCCTGCCGGGCCACTACTACTCAAGTCGCGAGGGCAAGATGACCCGCTACTACAAGCGCGACTGGTTCAACTACGAAGCCGTGAAAGACAACAAGGCGAGCGTCAGCGCCATCCACGATGCACTGGAGGACGCTGTGCGCCGCCAACTTATGAGCGATGTGCCCTACGGAGTACTGCTGTCGGGCGGACTCGACTCGTCTGTCATCTCGGCAATAGCCGAAAAATACTCCGAGCGACGCATCGAATCGGACGGCAAGGAACGTGCCTGGTGGCCACGCCTGCACTCGTTTGCCGTAGGACTGAAGGGTGCGCCCGACTTGGCTAAGGCACGGCTTGTGGCTGACTACATAGGAACGGTCCACCACGAGATAAACTACACCATTCAGGAGGGACTCGACGCCATACGCGACGTGATATACTTCATCGAGACCTACGACGTAACCACCGTGCGAGCCTCAACACCTATGTATCTGCTGGCACGTGTAATAAAGTCGATGGGCATAAAGATGGTGCTCTCTGGCGAGGGTGCCGACGAGATATTCGGAGGCTACCTGTACTTTCATAAAGCTCCCGACGCACGCGCTTTCCACGAAGAGACGGTGCGCAAGCTGTCCAAACTGCATCTGTACGACTGTCTGCGTGCCAACAAGAGTCTGTCGGCATGGGGAGTTGAGGGACGTGTGCCCTTCCTCGACAAGGAATTCCTTGACGTGGCTATGCGCACCAATCCCGAGGCAAAGATGTGCCCGGGCAAGACCATTGAGAAGAAGATTGTACGTGAGGCATTCGCAGACATGCTGCCCGAAGAGGTGGCATGGCGACAGAAGGAGCAGTTCAGCGACGGTGTGGGCTACTCGTGGATTGACACGTTGAAGCAGATAACAGAGCAGCAGGTGTCGGACGAGCAGATGGCTCATGCTGCCGAGCTATTCCCCATCAATCCGCCACGCTGCAAGGAGGAGTACTACTACCGCTCGATCTTCGAAGAACACTTCCCATCGGAGTCGGCTGCTCGCAGCGTGCCCAGCGTCCCGAGCGTAGCATGTTCTACCGCCGAAGCGCTGGCTTGGGACAAAGCGTTCCAAGGCAAGAACGACCCCAGCGGACGTGCAGTAGCAGGTGTACACGAGAATGCGTACTAAATAAATTTCAACATCTCAACACCTCAACACCACACTCGGGGCTTCGTCCCGACACAATATTTGCATTTCTGACCGCTCAAAACTGCGAGTTGAACGCACAAGGAAATCTTTGGCTCGAAATTCGTGAGTTTTGAGCGTATAAGACTATGTTGCTCATACACAACGTGTTAGCCCTAATACAACGTAGAACACGCTATGAGCAAGTGCAAAAAAACGTCCTTTTGATTTCAAATGGACTACATTTACAATGCAATAAGGGCTTCCTTGCACTCCAACTGTAGTCCTTTTGCATTGCAAAAGTAGTCCATTTGGAAAGCAAGGAAGCCCTAAATGAATAGTGAGGTGGTGTTTGACGCTGAAAAAACCGATAAAACCAGCGTCTGAAATCTCTAGAATCGATTTTTAAATTGTAAAAATTTTTTACTAACTGTACGATATTTGCATCAGTAAGCTCAGTTCTAATTACAATTTCCCACTACAACAAATCTATCCACATCTGACCTACTTTAGCAGGACTGTACTCAAGCGACTTCGCCACCACCTGATGGCGGAGTCGCTGCTTTTTGTCCTCATCAAGAGCAGCAAACTCAAGCATCTTATCGGCAAAGGCACGCACATCGCCCTTTGTAACAAGCCAGCCAGCAGAACCATCTGTGCCGACTATACTACGCACTCCTTCGCACATATCCATCGTTATCGGTACAACACCATGCGATTGTGCCTCAATTAGACACAATGGAAATCCCTCGTACTCTGACACAAGACACAATGCGGAAGCACGACGATAGTATTCGTCAGGACTTTTATAGCCCTCAAAACTAACACGAGGCAACCCCATAGCCAACGACTTCAACCGCTTTGCATCAGATCCGTCGCCTAAAATGACAAGATTCCAGTCGGGCAACTTGTCATAAACCATGCGCCAAGCATCAATCAATCGGTCAATACGCTTATCTTGAAACGACAGACGACCTACATAGAGAAATTCCTTACGTTTGTCATAACACAAGTTGACAGCAGGCTGCTGCATATTGGGAATAACATGCATATGCTCTACTTGCTCGGGGGTCAACTTCAAGTCGCGCACAATCTGGTCACGATAGCCGTCGCACAGAACCATATACTCTTCAAAATGATTTATATCCTTTTTATAGCGCTTGATATAACGACGTTCGAGAATATGTGTCATTTCATATCGTACATACTTAGTCAAGTAATACTTAAGAGCCTTACACAAGCTTTTACGACTATTCTCACGGGCAAGTTGACGCTTGCTAACCATCTCCCAATACGGTATGTTATGATTGGCATATATCGTCTTACATCTCATACGTCGCAGCTCATCAATGACATCATACTGACGCTGCATCACAAACACCACCGAACTGATGCCATTGGCACGTACACAATCAAGAATAAAACTCCAATCGCTACCCTTACCATTTGCTTCTGAAACTGGAGATTCTACCATATGAAAACGTTTGTCTGTTGCCAGATTGGCAGGCAATATATCAGGATACAACCTTGTCGCAAATACATATACCTCATACCCCCCACGCTTGAACAACTCATTGGCTATATCACATGTCACACGCTCAGCTCCGCCAACTGGAAACTCACCATGCACAAACGCCACCTTCTTAACTTCTTCCATAATATCTAACTAATTATTTGCAATGTTAGTACTAAAACAAATGCAAATTTAGCCTTAAACATCGGAATTAGCAAAGATATAAAACAGAGAATGCTGTATAAGGACAAATAACCATAAATTCTACCTGCCATTCGTTTGGTTGAGAATACACAAGCTATTGCGTATGACCTTATTAGCTACTATTAAAGGCTGAATAAGGGGGAAGAAATTGTTAAAGTTATTACAAAAACTGTTAACATTGAAAGGGTGTTGCAATATTATGCAATATTTTTAGTAACTTTGCATCGCAATTACAAAAATGCAACATCTGCATTGCAAATTACAAACCGAAGGTCGAACACGATTGTTAGTTCGACGATCACCTTTTGAAGGAATGATATACTCATTCTAATCTTAAATGCATCCTTAAAACAATGAATTTAAAGAAGACAATTAAGACATTAGCAATATCATTGTTCCTGGCTGTGGCTCCAAACCATGCCAGCGCACAAGACCTCATTGCAAGACAGGCTCCCGTTGACCGCAAGATGGCTGCCGTGGACACCATCATGCTGCGCAACATCACAATCAAGGAGGAAGCCGAATCGCCAGCTTCTGAGCTGTACGCCAACTGGGACAACAAATACGCTCACCGCGCCACAGAGCTGCCCGAGCACTTCAACATCGACCTGCGCCACTTCTGCATGCCCACCACAAGCCGCGTCATAACAAGTAATTTTGGCTCGCGATGGGGACGCCAGCATAAAGGTCTTGACATCAAAGTGTATATCGGTGACACAATACGCTCTGCTTTCTCAGGCAAGGTTCGCATTGTACGCTACGAAGGCGGCGGATATGGCAAGTATATCGTGATACGACATAACAACGGATTGGAGACCATCTACGGTCACCTCTCAAAACAACTCGTCGAGGAGAACCAGACAGTAAGAGCTGGTGAGGTTATCGGTCTCGGCGGCAACACCGGACGAAGCACCGGTTCGCACCTCCACTTCGAGACTCGTCTGTGTGGCGTTGCTCTCAACCCGGCATTGATGTTCGACTTCCGCGAACAAGACGTGACGGGCGACTACTACGCATTCAACCGCTCTACATACGACAGCGAATCGGCTACAGCTACTCGTCTGCGTGGTAAGCAGGATGGCTCTACGCTTGCAAGCAAAGACTCTGACAACGACTACGCTACAAACGACCGCACCACATCAGGTCTGGATGACCAGATACAGTATCACAAGGTGGTTAAGGGTGAGACACTGGAGAGCATCTCACGCAAGCGTGGCGTTACTATCGCACAGATTTGCAAGCTCAACCACATAACAAAGAAGATGAAGTTGCGTCCAGGACAGATCCTGCGCTACTCATAATCAAACCGAAATATTACCAAATTTATTATATTAGATTGAGCGCGCCAGAAGAAACAGTGATGTTTCGTTCTGGCGCAGTTTTTTTTATAAACATCTTCAATAAACAAACGGATAACCCTCATACACTATGCTGCTGAAATTTTTCATGACATGCAACAAGATTGGAGCGTTCACCCTCGGTGGCGGATATGCCATGATTCCGATTATGGAACGCGAGTTTGTAGACAAAAACCAATGGATGGACCGCCAGGAGTTTATGGACATTATGGTGGTGGCACAGACCACACCTGGCATCTTCGCCGTTGACATGGCGAGCCATATAGGCTACAAGCTGCGCGGCGTCTTGGGTGGAATCGTGGGTGCCGTAGGCATCGCCCTACCCTCTATCATCGCCATTATGATTATAGCCATGTTCTTCCATAACATCAAGGACAACCCTTGGGTGGAGAAGTTCTTCCGCGGAGTTCGCCCGGCTGTGGTGGCTCTGATTGCTGCACCTTGCTTCAAAATGGCTAAGACGGCTGGCATAACATGGCGCACCGTATGGATTCCGATAGTGTGCTGTCTGCTCATAGCCTTAGCAAATGTCTCACCTATATACCTTATCATCATAGCAGGCGTGGCAGGGTGGCTTCTTGGACGTTGCACGAAGTGGAATTAGGAGTTTTGAATTTTGAATGTTGAATTATTCTCGGCTTACGCCTGCGATTTTGAATTTTAGATTTTTAAATTTTGAGTTACTGTATTCGGCAATTCTAAATTCAAAATTGAATAATTCCTAATCGGCAAAGCCGATAATTCAAAACTCAAAATTCAAAATTCAAAATTGCCGCAGGCAACAATTCAAAACTCAAAATTCAAAATTCAAAACTCAAAACTCACAACATGATTTTTCTGAAACTCTTTATAGTCTTCACCAAGATAGGAACATTCAATTTCGGTGGCGGTTATGCCATGCTGTCGCTTATACACAACGAGGTGGTGGTGAAGAACGCATGGCTTAGCAATGCCGAGTTTACCGACATCGTGGCTATAAGCCAGTCGACACCAGGTCCTATCGGCATCAATGCGGCTACATACGCAGGATATGTGGCAGTACTGAATCAAGGCTATCCGGAATGGTTGGCAGCAGTAGGCTCAGTAATAGCGTCGCTGAGCATAATATGGCTGCCGTTTGTAATAATGATACTTATTTCGCGCTATCTCATCAACCACAAGGACTCGAAGATTGTAAAGGACATCTTCAAAGGCTTGCGCCCTACAATCGTAGGACTGATAGCTGCGGCTGCCGTGCTGCTTATGAACCAGGAGAACTTCGGCTCGCCAACCGACAATGCCGTCAACTTTGCCATAAGCATAGCACTCTTTGCCGCTACATTCTATTTCACCAAGTTCCGCAAGAGCAACCCCATACTCGTAATGCTCGTATGCGGACTCTTGGGACTCGTGATATTCTGATTTACTCCTCAACAGTCTCTGCTCTGAACAGCGAGAAGTTGACGCTGCCATAGGCACGATGTTCAATAAAGCCCGGCACATCGGAGAAGTCGTTCTTCTTGCCATGCTCGAATACAAGCAGTCCACCGGGTTTCAACATTCCCTTTTCAAGAATCAAGCGCGGAATGGTGGGCAGTTCGGGCAAGGCATAAGGTGGGTCGGCAAATATCAGGTCGAACTGCTGCTTGCACGTCTTTATGAATCTGAACACGTCGCCACGTATCAGTATGTTGTCGTTGGTGTCGAGCTTCTTCATACACTCGCGGATGAACGAAGCGTGGTCGCGGTCCATCTCAACACTCACCACGGGAGCACAGCCGCGCGACAGCAGTTCGAGCGAAATGCTACCCGTACCTGCAAAAAGGTCGAGAGCATTGGCTCCTTCCATGTCGACATAACCGTTTATTACATTAAAGATATTCTCCTTTGCGAAATCGGTTGTGGGACGCGCCTTAAACGAACGTGGAATGTCGAAATGGCGTCCCTTGTATATACCAGTTATTATTCTCATAGTCTTGTTTATATTTTAATGAACATGCTTTATGTTCTTGATAAAGCGTCCCAATTCCTTCACCAGCTGTTCAAGTCCGGCTATGTTGCCCGACAGACATAAGATGTCAGTGCGTTTCATTGCGAGCGTCTGCCATACATTAAGTATGTAGTAGGCTGCATCGGGAGCAAGCGTCGCGTCGAACGAATTGCAGAAGCGCACCCTACCCTTACGGAATGCGCAGATGTCAATGCGCTTGTCGTGGAAATAGCAGAACAATTTCTCCTGAAATCCTCCCCACGACTGCTGGCTGAACTGCACAAGTACGGGGGCAAGCAACGGCATGTACTGCACTCCACGGAAAGTTTCGCTCAAAACGAAGCGCAAATCACGGTTGACGGCATACGCTGCCACCACGCCGAGTTGCGCAATGGGATATATCAGCACCTCGTCCTGGCGCATGTTCGAATTGGTGTGGGCATAAAGCATAGCCACTGTGCGCTCGTCGAATTCCTCCTGTGGAATGAGCAGCAGCTGCGTGTCAATCACCACTAACACTTCATCGTAGAGCGACTCTGCCTGAGGCACAGCCGTCTGCACCACGTCGGTGTTGATTTCGCCCGAGAGTGGAGTGAGATGTGTGGGGCGCTTGGCTTGCGGCAGTCGACACTCAGTCAATGCCTGGCGCAGATTGGCAGCCACAGCAATGCCCGCCTTCATGTTGTACTGCTCGTAGTCGGTCTGTCCCTCGATGACTGTATTAGGGGCAGTAAACGTTATCGTAGTACGTGTTATGCGTATTGTCAGTTTCATAAGAGTAATTCTCTGTTATCAGTATTTTATCACCAATGCTTTGCCTTTCCGAATATCTTATGCAGTCTGTTGACCACCGAGCGGCGTATGTGTCCGAAATTGCCGTATCGCAGATTGAGCCACAACTCCTCCAATGAGCGTCCTGCCTTAATCCACGGATGTCCGTAGGCGTAGGTGCGATACACCTTGTTCTTGAACGCCACATCCTCCACCACATAACGCGGATGGCGTATGTTGGCTGTGTCGATGTCGAAACGCTGCATGGTGAACAGTCGGCGCAAGCGGCGTGGCATGGTCTGAAGCGAACCGGTGTAATGGGTCGACCCGTCGGTAGCACCGAGATTGTTTATCATATTGCGCGTTGGCATAATGGCGAGACCTGAATTGAGAAGCATCGACGACCAGAATATGGTCTCGTAATATGCCTTGCCCGACGCACGATGGTCGTAGCAGGCGTGCAACGTGTCGAGACAATAGCGACGCTGGTGCATAACGTCATTAAGCTGGCGCATTGCGTCGGGGTCGTCGAGAAAGGCGTAGGTCTCGTCCCATGTGTCGATGACGCGTCGCCATGATGCCCATCCCCATATAGAGAACACCGAGGTGAACATATAATCATAAGGACTGTCTACCTTCTCCTCAGGATTGAATCCTGCCACCATCCACACACGGTTGTCGTACTCGTAACGGTCGAGCATCTGCTTGCAGAACGGGAAGAACGACTGCGACGGCACGTCATCGTCTTCAAGCACGATGCACTTGTCTACAATCGAGAACGCCCACTTCTGCGATATATATTCCGAAGGGTCGCATCCGTAGTTGCGCTCCTGATATTTGCGAAGAACCTCACACTGCCAGTCGATATTTTCAACCACACGTCGGCATCCTTCAATGCCGGGCATATCGCGCTCGCCACGTGGTCCGTCCTGATAGAGGAACAGTCGTGAGGGTCGCGCCTTGCGCACTTCGTCGAACACCTTCTTGAGATGGTCGGGACGATTGAAGAACAGTATAAGTACGGCGACGTCGGTCTTGTATGGTTGTAGCGTCATAAGCGTAATGTTGATTATGTTAATGATTAAACATGTATTGTCTATGATATGGCTGCCCAGTTGACGTTGGTGTCGCGCAGCTGGCGCAAGCGGTTCCACAGCATTGCATATTGTGATGACGTGCAAGTGGGGTCGGCATCAATGATGCGCTGCGCCTCCTGTCGTGCCAATGCAACGAGCTGACCGTCGCGTGCTATATCGGCTATCTTCAGGTCGAACGCAATGCCACTCTGCTGCGTTCCCTCAAGGTCGCCGGGTCCGCGCAGTTTGAGGTCGGCTTCGGCTATACGGAATCCGTCGTTGGTCTGACACATTATGTCGATGCGCTTGCGCGTAACTTCCGACAGCTTGTATGTAGTGACGAGTATGCAATAACTCTGGTCGGCGCCACGTCCTACACGTCCGCGCAACTGATGCAGCTGCGACAGTCCGAAGCGTTGCGAGTCGAGTATCACCATCACCGAAGCGTTAGGCACATTAACGCCCACCTCAATAACGGTGGTTGCAACGAGTATCTGTGTCTCGCCACTTACAAACTTCTGCATCTCGGCATCCTTCTCCTTCGACTTCATCCTGCCGTGAACCTTGCTTATGCTGAACTCGGGGAAGATGTCGCACAGAGCAGCATATCCCTCTTCCAGATTCTTGAGGTCGCTCTTCTCGCTCTCGGTGATGAGCGGATAAACGATATATACCTGTCGTCCGAGACGTATCTGCTGACGTATGCCGTTGTAGAGCGACGTCATCTGGTTGTCAAACTTGTGTATGGTCTGCACCGGCTTGCGTCCAGGCGGCAACTCGTCGATGATGCTCACGTCGAGGTCGCCGTATATTGTCATGGCGAGAGTGCGCGGAATAGGCGTGGCGGTCATGACAAGGATGTGCGGCGGGTTCTCGCTCTTTGCCCACAAGCGTGCCCGCTGGGCTACTCCGAAGCGGTGTTGTTCGTCGATGACGGCAACGCCAAGACGCTGAAAGCGCACAGGATCTTCGAGTATGGCGTGTGTTCCGACGAGTATGCGCACATCGCCCGATATGAGTCCGTCGAGAACATTGGCGCGCTGCTTGCCCTTCACCATTCCCGTGAGCAGTTCGGTGCGTATGTCCATACCGTCAAGAAACTCGCGTATGGTGGCAAGATGCTGCTCTGCCAATATCTCGGTAGGCGCCATGATGCACGCCTGATAGCCGTTGCCAAGAGCAATGAGCATTGTCATAAGCGCCACAAGTGTCTTGCCAGAACCTACATCGCCTTGCAGCAGACGGTTCATCTGGCGACCCGAACGCATATCGTCGCGTATCTCGTGCATCACACGTTTCTGTGCACCGGTGAGTTCGAACTTGAGATTGTTGGCATAGAAGTCGTTGAACTCCTGCCCTACTTTGTTCAATATGTAGCCACGATACTTGCGACGATGGTCGCTGGCGTAGCGCAGAATGTTGAGCTGAACGTAGAACAGCTCTTCAAACTTGAGTCGTTCGCGCGCCTTCTTCATGTCCATAGCGTTGCGCGGATAGTGAACGCAACGCATGGCCTCATCGCGCGACATAAGATGCAGACGCTCCACGATAAAGGGCGGCAATGTTTCGGGCAATGGCGTGGCTATCTTCTGAAGCATCGTCTTGACCAGACGCTCTATGTTGCGCGACGACATGCCCGTCTTCTTCATCCGCTCGGTGGTGATATAGTAGGGTTGCATGCCCATCTCAGAGAGCTGCAAATCTTTAGCAAGGTCGATGTCGGGATGTGCTATCTGATAGCGTCCGCCGAATACCGACGGTCGTCCGAAGACTATATACTCCACACCCACCTTATAATTCTTGTATACGTATTGCGCACCCGAGAACCATACGAGATCCATCACGCCGTGGTCGTCGGTGAAGTGTGCCACGACACGCTTCTTGCGCGGTCCCATCTCAAACTCCTCAAACGACAGGATGTGTCCCTTTATCTGCACGAAGGGCATGTCGCTCGTCAACTCGCTGATGGCATATATGCGACTGCGGTCGACATATTTGTAAGGATAATACTCCAACAAGCCACCCCAGGTGCTCACCTCGAGTTCCTTCTTCAACAGCTCCTTGCGCTGCGGCCCGACACCGGGCAGATACATTATGTCTTGTGAGAGTATGTCCATCGCTTGTGCGAATTTTGAATTTTGAGTTTTGAATTAGGAATTATTCTCGGCTTCGCCAGTTGAAGAGTTTTGAATTTTGAGTTTGGAGTTAGGAATTATTCTCGGCTTACGCCTGCGATTGTGAATTGATGAATTTTGAGTTGAGCAATTCAAAATTGAACAATTCCTAATCGGCGTAGCCGACCCATTCAAAACTCAAAATTCAAAATTCAAAACTCGACTTATTGTTTGCAGAGGAACTCTGCAAACAATAAGTCGTAAGGCGTTGTGAGCTTTATATTCTCACGATTGCCGTCAACCATTGTTATCTTCATGCCGGCAGCCTCAGCCACCGATGCGTCGTCGGTGAAGTTATCACTGTATTCGGTATCGAATGCGTGCTTTATCTGCTGTATGTCGAACGTCTGCGGGGTCTGCACCGTGCGGTAGTTGTTGCGCTGAACGTTATGTCCGCCTTCATCGTCGACAAAACGCAGAGTGTCGGTGACGGGCAATACGGGCAGCGCTGCTCCATGCATACGTGCCGCCTCAAAGCATCGGGCTATTGTCTCCACCGATACAAAGGGACGCACACCGTCGTGAATACCAACAACACCTTGAGCATCGTCGGGCACGGCAGCAAGTCCGTTCTTTGATGAATGGAAGCGTGTTTCGCCTCCGTCTACTACAGTGTGCTCTACAGCAAATGCGTACTTACTGCACAGCTGTCGCCAATAGTCCTGCTGCAAGTGCGGCAGAACTACGATGATGCCCAACTGCGGGTTGTACTGATTGAAACGTTCTATGGTGCGCATTAGCACCGGTCGGCCATCAACTGGCAGAAACTGCTTTGGCAAATCGCCTCCCATACGCAATCCCTTGCCACCAGCCACTATGATGATGTAATCCAATGTTTAATGTTTAATTATTAATGATCTAACCTTCGTACATCATTCCCTTCTTCAGCGCCTCTGCCACACGCTCGCCCTTGAGCAGCGTCACAAGAGTATAGCCATATTCGAACGATGCACCAGGACCTTTGCCCGTAATGATATTGCCGTCAACTGTACAAAGAGCTGCTGTGTATTCAGCACCTTCGAGCTGGTCTTCAAAGCCCGGATAGCATGTAGCACGGCGGTCACGCAACAGTCCGAGATGACCCAAGACCATAGGTCCGGCACAGATAGCACCTACCAAACGTCCAGCCTCAGCCTGACGCATTACGGCATGGCGCACACCTTCGTGCTCATCGATGTTCTTTGCACCAGGCATTCCACCCGGAATGAGCAGCAGGTCGGCATCGGCAAAGTCGGCATCGGCAAACAGCATGTCGGCCTTCACCGTCACACCGTGAGCCGACTCCACCTCAATAGAGTCGCCAATGCTTACAGTCTTCACTTCCACACCGCTTCGGCGCAGTATGTCTACGGGAGCCAACGCCTCAATATCCTCAAATCCGTTGGCAAGAAATTCGTATGCTTTTGCCATATTATGTATGTTTACTAAAGGTTTTTCAGCCGTCTTTGTTTTTGGGCGCAACACTCCGAACGGGTCGGCTGTCTTCTCGTCTTCCTCGTCGCGCTTCTTCAAAGAATAAAAACGTGCCATATATGTTTACTGTTTAATTAGCTCGGGTAATATAAATACCGAGTGTATCTTCTGTTTCTCCTTGGGCGGTATCTGCATGTAGTCGCGGTAGAGGTCGTGCAGATAGGCATCGGTATTGGCTGGTGCCGAGAATCGTTTGCCCTCAAACTCTATCGTTCCCAACGGGAATATGGAGTCGCGACGGTGCATTATGCCGTAGCCGTTGTTGATGAGTATGTTCGACATGTATGTACCTGTGCGCTTGAAAGCGAAGGCTGCCTTCCACATCAGTTTGCAGAACTGGTAACGTGCGCCGAAGTAGAACAGCTCGGCTACAGCGCGCCACGAATACTGATGCGAATGATGCAGTATAGAATAGCAACGCGACATGTCCTTGCCATACTTGCGGCAGAACGCACGCGACACATTGGGATAGTCGATCATGGGGAAGATGTCGACAAACAGACCCTTGCTGTAGTCGAGCGAGAAGTCTTCATTGCCCTCTACGTAGAACGAGTTGAGGTCGCGCACCTTCATTATAGGCTCACGCGTGTTCTCGGTGTCGGGTGTCTGTAGACGCAATGTTGATGGCAACTCCTTGGGCGCCACTTCAGCAAAGCGACGTGCATCGTCCTGCGGCATAGCAATGTCGATGTCGTCGTCCCACGGAATGAATCCGCCGTGGCGTACAGCACCCAGCAACGAACCTCCGTCGAGCCAGTAGCTTATGTTGTGCTTGCGGCAGATACGGTCGATTTCTTCGAGAATGCCGAGCTGTTTGAGCTGACACGTGCGCAACTGCTGCTGCTTGAATTGTTCGAGATAGTTCATCTATCGTTGTTTTTACCCTTTTACTTTTTTACTCTTTTTACCTTTTTACTCTTTTACTCTTCTCACGTCAATCACCTGTCCGGTGCAGTCAGAAGCGAGAGTCTGCAGAGTAGCCTCAGCTACACGTTCGGGCATGAGCAGCGTATCGTCAGGTTCAATGCCGAAGTTGTGCTGACGCATAGGAGTCTTGGTGCGTTCGGGGTTTATACAGTTAATCTTGATGCCGTCGCCGTCCCACTCCTGCGCCACAGCCTGCACAAAGTTGACAATGGCAGCCTTGGTAGACGAGTAGATGCTGTAGAAGGCACGACCACGTGTGTAAGAGCTTGATGTGAAGAATATCAGCTTGCCCTCGGTCTGCTTCAGATAAGGATAAGCCTCAAGCGCCACATTCACCGTACCCATATAGTTGGTCTGCACGGCGTTCTGTATGGTCTGATAGTCCATAGTGGCAAGCGGCTCCTTGTTGAGCACACCAGCTGTACATATCACATAGTCGATATGGCCAGTCTGCTCGTGGGCATCGGTCATGGCACGCACCACATCCTCGCGCACGCCAATGTCGATATGATTTTCCGAACGCGAGTAAGAGAACACCTTGGCACCGTTCTCGTGCAGCATGTCCACCACACACTTGCCGATGCCGTAGCTTCCACCGAATACTACAGCCACCTTGTCGCGGAACACGTCATTGACATGTGCTATCGAGTCGGGCTCGGTATTCTTCAGTTGGAACAGTTTGTCGAGCATGTATGTATCCTCACGATATGTAAGCTTCATGTTGCTCTCTTCGCCACGCACCACGAATACGGGTTCGTCGGTATAGCGGCGCACAACGCCACAGTCGTCGGTGGTCTTGAACGCAGGGTCTTTCAGCGCACGTTCATAGGCTTCGGCTATGAGCTGACGGTCGAAAGCCTGCGGAGTCTGTCCGCGACGCAGACGTGAGCGGTCGGGGATGGATGTTATGTTGTCGTTGTCGTCAACTTCAATAATGGTGTCGGCAGAGGGTATTGCCACATCAATGGCACGATGGTCGGCAAGAGCGTCAATCACATCGTTGATGATGCGCTGGCTCACGAGCGGACGTACGGCATCGTGGAAGATGAGGTTCACGTCCTCGTTGTCGTAAGCCTGTATAGCCGAGAGTGACGAGTCGTAGCGCTCCTTGCCACCCTTGAGTATCTTCTTCACCTTATGCCACTTGTTGCGTAGCACGATGTTCTCGAAGTCGGCTATGAGCATAGGGTTCGACACGATGGCTATCTCGTCGATGCGGGAGTTGCGTTCAAACACGTCGACGGTGTGTTCAACCACCATCTTGCCCGCCACCTTGAAGAATTGCTTTGGGGTGGAAATGCCGAGGCGCGATCCTACGCCTCCTGCCAGTATGACGGCTATATTTCTTTTCATGCTTTGTGAATTTAGGGTTTCAAATAAATAGCTTATTCTTTCAGAACAAATCGGCGCTATTGTAGCTATCTGCGTGTCATACACAGACAATTATTGCATCTGCAAACTTACATAAATTTTCTGAGAAACGATTAATAATCGCTGCTTTATTGCGCATAAAACAAGTAATAATGGGAAATACACACAAAAAAAATACGGCATCACTCATCAACGAGCAACACCGTAAAGCCTATGTTTAACTAAAAATCCTTTTTTCTAAAGATGAATGAAGATTCTCACGAGTCCTCATTGTTTTCCTGTTAAACAATCGATAAAAATTTACCTTAAACCTAATAACTAAAAACCTAAATCTATTACTACTAACCTAAACAATCTATTAACCTTTTGACAATGCAAAGGTACTAACATTTTGTGACGTGACAAGCATTTACACTATGAATATGAATATTATCATAGTTTTATTGATTTACATCAACGTAACGTGTTCGAACACAGCTATATATTAACATATATCAACATATTTCATCTGAAAATCTGTAAGCAAATACGCCCGTTAAGTTACGATATAAAATCACTTAACGGGCGCAAAAATGCAAATATACGACAAGTACGGGTATCGTTTTAACACTTCTATCACTTCTTGAGCACGGCTCTTACCACAAACCATAAGTGCATACCTATGGTGAGGAGGAGTCCGTAGTGGCGGCGCATCACGTTGAAGCGCTCAATGAGCGAGGCACGATGGTTCTTGTTGGTCATGCCTCCGTCGAGATAGTTGACCACCACCTGCGGCAGACGCAGCAGCGCCAGATGCTCGCGCTCGGCACGCTTCATGATGCGTATGCACCAGTCGACATCAGCCGAGAAGCGGTAGCGCAGGTCGTAATGTTCGGCTTGGGCGAGGTCGGTACGTGCATAGAATGCTTGATGGCATACGAGCATGCCATGACGGAACGAACGCCACGTGAGATTGTCGGGCGGAGCAAGGCGGCGCGGATGCAACAAACGGCCATCATCGTCTACGATATTGGTGTCGCCATAGAGCACAGCTGGCAGTTTGCCGTCCGAACGGTTGTTTACGTCGATGGATATCTGCTCAAGCGTCTTGTCCGAAGGGAATACGTCGCCGGCATTGAGATACACAATATAGTCGCCCGTGGCACGGGCAAGACCCTTGTTCATTGCGTCGTACAGACCACGGTCGGGTTCGGACACGATGACAACTTCGTGCTCGGTCTCCTCTTCTTCGTTCTTGCGGCTATAGTCTTGCGCCATAGCCAGGGTGTTATCCTTTGATGCACCGTCTATGATGATGTGTTCAATCTGCGTCCACGACTGACTGAGAACGCTATCGAGCGTGCGGGCGAGAACAGCCGACGCATTGTAGGTGCATGTTATGACTGAAAATTTTATCATTGTTTTTGTTGGGTTGACTATTTATTAAACGATGTAGCGCTTCAGAGCTATCAGCTCGTTGTACACCTCTATATAGCGCATCGCCACACTCTGTCCGGAGTAGCAACGTGCCACCTTGCTGACGCATGCCGAACTGAGTTGGTCAGTGTCGGCCTCTTGCAGCACCCAGTTCATGCCAACAGCCAAATCGTTGCTATCCTTGAAGTTGGCTACATAGCCCGTACGGCGATGCTCTATCATTTCGGGTATGCCGCCCACACGGAATCCTACGCACGGCACTCCGCACGCCATAGCCTCCATTATGGTGTTTGGCAGATTGTCTTCGAGCGACGGCAGCACGTACATATCGGCAGAACGGTAGATGTCGACTATCTTGTGCTCGTCGCTGACGTAGCCGAGCGGATAAGCCTTCAGCGCCAAGCGGTCGCA
The DNA here is from genome assembly GCF_021531355.1 of Leyella stercorea. Lineage (GTDB taxonomy): Bacteria > Bacteroidota > Bacteroidia > Bacteroidales > Bacteroidaceae > Prevotella. Next base: position 22,068 of record NZ_JADYTS010000019.1, read on the forward strand.
CACCAGTTGGGCGTTGCCGCCAAGCACAGCTACTGATGTATTGTCCTTAAGCTCTGGATGCTGCTTCACCAGACGGTCGATGGCGTCGATGAAGTATTCCATGCCCTTGCGTTCGTCGGTCACCTTCTGCGACACAAACAGTATGATGCGGCCCTCGGCAGGCAGTCCGACGTTCAGTCGAGCCGCCTTGCTGTCGGCAGGACAGAACACACGGGTGTCGATGGTGTTGGGCACCGACGTTACGCGCTGGCCTACGAACAATGCACTCTGCTTTGCCTGCTCCTCAAGCCATCGGCTGCATGTGACGAAGTGGATGTTGGAATTATGGTACAGGCGCTTCTTGCGCAGCCACACACGGCGCGAAAGGTCGTTGGTAGAACCACCTGCGGGCAGCAACTGACAGTTGTGGCATCCCGTACGGAATGCGCTGCAGGTGCAGGCATAGTGGCATATACCCGTGGCGGGCCAAAGGTCGTGCATGGTCCACACCACCGGTTTGCCACTGCGCAGTATCTTGCGGATGGAGCGTAGCGAGAGCATGCCTTGGTTTATCCAATTAAGGTGTATCACATCAGCTTCCTTAAACTCGGGCATGCTGGTTATGTCGGAGCCTGCATTGGCTATATCTATTTCGAAGAGATGTCGGCGTTGCAGGTGCAGGCGGAAGAATATAGTGAGACGTTCCCACAAAAAATGCAGTCGTATGAGTCTACCGTGTGGCAGTGGCACGACTGTTATCTGGTCAGTCTCCTTCTTGGCTACGAGCATCTTTGCCTTGACACCGTTGTTGTTGAGTGCCTCCATAAGGCGGTTGGCTGCTACTGCTGCGCCACCCGTCTTTTCGCTAGTGTTGACAATTAATACGCGCATATATTATTGGTTATTAATTAAGCAATTGCAAAAATACAAAAAAATGGCCGTAATCGCCACATTAACAATAAATTCATTCAAATTTGTCATATTGCCAATATTTTGCACTACCTTTGTACCCCAATTATGCATCAACATTCATAATGAATAACAATATTCTTATAACCGGTGCCAGCGGTTTCATTGGCAGTTTTATTGTAGAAGAAGCCCTGCGTCGTGGCATGCAGGTATGGGCGGCAGTGCGCAAGACCACATCGCGCCGATACCTCACCGACAGCCGTATTAACTTTATCGAGCTTGACTTTGCATCGAAAGATGCACTCAAGCAACAACTTGACGGCCACACGTTCGACTATATTGTGCATGCTGCCGGCGTGACCAAATGTATTGACAACGCCGACTTCCGACGCATGAACACCGACGGAACACGCAATCTGGTGGACGCTCTCATCGAGCTTCAGATGCCGCTCAAGCGTTTTGTATTTCTCAGTTCGCTCAGCGTGTATGGCGCCATACACGAGCGACAGCCCTATCAGGACATCACCGAGAACGATTGTCCGCGACCCAACACTGCCTACGGACGCAGCAAGCTTGAGGCCGAGCGCTATCTCGACTCTATAGGCAACGATTTCCCCTACATCATTCTGCGACCCACGGGCGTATACGGACCGCGCGAGAAAGACTACTTTCTCATGGCTGAGAGCGTGAAGCGACACATCGACTTCGGTGCCGGATTCCGCCGTCAGGACATCACGTTCGTGTATGTGCTTGATGTTGTGCAGGCAGTGTTCCTGGCTTTAGACCGTGGCATGAGCGGACGCAAATACTTCCTTACCGATGGCGAGGTGTACCAGTCGGCCGACTTCTCACGTCTGCTAAAGAAGGAAATGGGCGTGAAGTGGATGCTGCGCATCGTGGCTCCGATATGGGTGCTGCGTGCCGTGACCTACATAGGCGAGCGCATCAGCCACATCACTCACAAGCCGACGGCGCTCAACAACGACAAGTACAACATTCTGCGTCAGCGCAACTGGCGTTGCGACATCGAACCGACGATGGACGAACTGGGCTATCATCCGCACTACAAGCTGGCGGACGGCGTGCGTCTGGCGGTGGAATGGTATAAGCAGAACGGATGGCTGTAAAAACAAAACAATAACAAAATGAACTTCATAAAACAACTCTTCGCCATTGAGCAGAAGCCCAAACGCGGACTGCATGCTCTCGAATGGCTCGTACTGGGCTACACAGTGTTCACACTGCTGGTGGCTCTGTTTACATATACAAAACTGCAAAACCCCGACTCGATGATATGGGGACGTGTGCGCGTGGTGGCTATGACATTGGCTCTGTGGCTGGTGTACCGCATGATTCCATGCCGACTGACGCAACTGGCGCGTGTAGTGGCGCAGATGTCGCTGCTGGCATGGTGGTATCCCGACACCTACGAGTTGAACCGTATGTTCAACAATCTCGACCATGTATTCTGCAAATGGGAACAGTCGTTGTTCGGATGCCAGCCCTCGCTCTACTTCGCCGAGAAATTCTCGTGGCCCGTCATAAGCGAACTCATGAGCATGGGCTACGCCAGCTACTACCCGATGATAGCACTGGTAGTGCTGTTCTATTTCGCTCGTCGATACAACGAGTTCCAGCGTGCGGCTTTCGTAGTGATGGCGTCGTTCTTCATCTACTACATCATCTTCATATTCGTGCCCGTCGTCGGACCCACATTCTATTATAAAGCAGTGGGCGTAGACAACATCGCATCGGGCATATTCCCGCAGCTCGGCACCTACTTCAACACCCATCAGGAGTGTCTCGCCACTCCTGGCTACACCGACGGATTCTTCTACGGACTCGTGGAGAATGCCAAGGCGGCAGGCGAACGTCCCACAGCGGCATTCCCGTCGTCGCACGTTGGAATATCTACTGTTTGCATGCTGTTGGCGTGCCACACCCGTCAGCGCCGGCTGGTGTTCTGCCTGCTACCCTTCTACGTGCTGCTGTGCATGTCGACGGTGTACATCCAGGCACACTACGTAGTGGACGCACTGGCTGGCCTCATCACGGGTGCCCTGCTGTACGCAGGTCTGATGATGGCTACACGACGAATGTAAAATCCATACAAAATAATATATACCAAAAGAGGCTATGGCAGATGCGCCATAGCCTCTTTTGGTATATATTATTTTGTATTGAAATGCGTTGATTACATATCGTCGCTGAAGAGCGGATCCTCAGGTGTCACCATCAACGGCTTCTGCTCAAACTCCTTGAGCAATGTCTCCGGCACATACTTCTTGTCTACTACAAGACGGAACATGTACTCGTTAAACCAGCGGTTGGTCATGATGATGCAGCCCTGATGGCCGTTGGTTGCGCCCCAACTGTTCTCCACCTTCCACTTGATTGGATTGCCCTCGTTGTCGAGATCGACAGCTGTGAGAGTCATGGCGTGTGTCGAACCAGAATCGAATGTAGCGATACGGTCGGCCTTGTTCATCGGGAATGTGGTGGAGAAGAGCGATGCGTAGTCGTAGTTCTCAGTATCAGAGAATCCACGCTCACGGTCAAACTGCTTGCCTACGTCGTACGACGAATACATCTTCTTGCCGTCCTTGAGCGAAGCGATAGCCAGCTTTGCAATCTCATCCATAGGCAGGTTGAGGTACTTCCAGTTGGTACCGTCGTACACATGGCGGTCGTACTCTACCTCGTATGTCTTGTGGTAAGGACGACGCGGGTCGTTCATCACCATGATGAATGTACCCTTAATCGGGTTGCCCACTACCTCGTCGTAGAACGACTTAGGTGTGAAGCGGCGCGGCTCGCCTACGGCACGACCGTTCTTGTCGCGGAACTGGTATGTGAATTCCTTCACCGGCTCGCCATATGCCATAGAGAGCATACGATATATGGTAGAGAGCATCTCGGTCTTGCGGTCGGCAATGGCCTGTGGCTTCTTGCCGACAGCCACCATGCGATGCAGTTCAAGTCCATACTCGCGAAGCTTAGAAGAGAGCAGCGAACCCATCTTTGCTGTATTCTCAGCAGTGAATGTCTCGGGCTGAGCCGACATAGGAACGAGTCCGTACTTAGGAGCGAGGTCGGCTACACCACAGAATGTACCGCCATCGTTGAGCGGACTCTTGAAGAAGAACTGCATACGTGGGTCGTCGATAGGCTTCTTGGCGTTGTCGATAACACCCTGAAGCATAAGATTGGCCTTCTCGAGCTGGTCGTAGAAGAAGAGATAGTCGTGCGAGAAGTCTACACACAATGAATCTCCATGACGACGGGCGAAATCGGCACGCAGTACGTTGAAACTTGAGAACATCCAGCAGCGACCAGAACTCTTCTGGTTGTGTATCGACTGCTTGGGAGTCTCTACGCTGAAGTGCGAGTCGAATAGTCCCTTATTGGCGAAGTTCTTTGCCAAGTCGTCAATCTTGTTCGCAGCCAAAGCGTTGAATACGGCCTTGTTTACGGGCGCAGCTTCCTGAGCCTTCACAATTTTCTGCAAGGTCTGCGACGAGATGCCACCCTGCTTGTTCAGTGTCTGTGCGCCAGCCATCGGAGCGAGCGCGAGGCATAAGCCTAACAATACTGTTGATTTGTTCATAAATAAATATTTGAGGTAGTTTTTAGCATCTGATACTTATAAGATGTGCATCTTAATCTTCATAATTCTCCTGTCCATCAGTTTTGCCATGCAGGGCCTCCTTGAACGATTCCCAATCCTGAAACCCCACCAACAGCGATATACGGTCAAGAGTTTCGCGCGAAGGCTTCTCCTTACCGGTGATGTACAGACGCAACTTGTCGAGGGCGCGTACCTTCTGCGGAATGCGCTCCAACTCATGCTCGACGGTATCAAACAGTTTCTTCAGTGCGTAATTAATGCTCATAACATCCTAATATGTAATATTTTGACGCAAATGTACTGCTTTTTAGTGGAAAAATCGTAATTTTGCAGACATATTTTTCATTCTTATATTCACTGTATGAAAGAATTAGCACTCAAGTACGGATGCAATCCGAACCAGAAGCCTTCGCGCATATACATGGAAGAAGGCGAACTCCCTATCGAAGTACTCAACGGCCGTCCCGGCTACATCAATTTCCTCGATGCTCTCAACTCATGGCAGCTCGTCAAGGAATTGAAGGCTGCAACAGGTCTCGCAGCAGCAGCATCGTTCAAGCACGTATCGCCCGCAGGTGCAGCAGTTGGTCTGCCTCTGAGCGACACATTGAAGAAGATATACTTCGTCGACGACGTTAAGGTTGAACTCTCGCCCATCGCTTGTGCCTATGCACGTGCACGTGGTGCCGACCGCATGAGTTCGTATGGCGACTTCGTAGCGCTTAGCGACACTTGCGACGCTGCTACAGCTACTCTCATCAAGCGTGAGGTGAGCGACGGCGTTATTGCTCCCGACTTCACTCCCGAGGCTCTCGAGATTCTGAAGGCAAAGCGCAAGGGTACATACAACGTGATTAAGATTGACCACAACTACACTCCGGCCCCCATCGAGCACAAGCAGGTATTCGGCGTGACTTTCGAGCAGGGACGCAACGAGGTGAAGCTCGACGACCCAGCTCTCTTCGAGAACATCCCCACAAAGGCAAAGAACTTCACACCCGAGGCTATCCGCGACCTCATCATCTCGCTCATCACTCTGAAGTACACACAGTCGAACTCTGTATGCTACGTCAAGGACGGTCAGGCCATCGGTATCGGCGCCGGACAGCAGAGCCGTATCCACTGTACACGTCTGGCTGGCAACAAGGCCGACATCTGGTGGTTGCGTCAGCACCCGAAGGTGATGAACCTCCCGTTCGTTGACGGCATCCGTCGCGCCGACCGCGACAACACCATCGACGTATACATCTCTGAAGACCATGACGACGTTCTGCGCGACGGTACATGGCAGATGTTCTTCAAGGAGAAGCCTGAGGTATTGACCATGGAGGAGAAGAAGGCATGGATTGCCCAGAACCGTGGCGTAGCTCTCGGCTCAGACGCTTTCTTCCCGTTCGGCGACAACATCGAGCGCGCTCACAAGAGCGGCGTAGAGTACATCGCTCAGGCTGGTGGTTCAGTACGCGACGACAATGTTATCGATACTTGCGACAAGTACGGCATCACAATGGCATTCACAGGCGTTCGTCTGTTCCATCATTGATACTACGAGTTGACAAGATACAAGTTGACGAGTTGACAAGCTGATTAGCCAACTTGGATATTGTCTCTTGTCAACCCTTTAATCTTTTAAAACAATAAACAAAACGATTATGAGCAAAGGCGACGATATAGACGCAATCATTGCCGGGGGCGGAATCTCCTGGGGTCGTGGCGGCGCATCCAACCGCAACGATGACGACGGCAAGGTGAAGACCAAGGCTAAGAAGAAGAAATACATCACCGGAGCCCATGGTAGCGGGTCGGCACGTCAGAAAGCAAAATACCGCGAACAACGTGCCAACCGACACAAGAAATAATTTTACTTAGTTGAGAGTTGAAAGTTGAGAGTTTAGAGTTATGATATGCTTTGTAGCATTAGACGATAATCAAATGATTATAACATGTAATCATAACTCTAAACTCTCAATTTTCAACTCTCAACTTTTTATTGAATTAGAACAACTCCTAATTCCTAATTCGTAATTCCTACTTCTTACTCTTCTTCCTCACCCAGCAACTCAGCAACCTTGTCACAGTATGACTTGGCATAAGCATTGTTCTTCAATACGGGCGACAAAGCGTTAGAGAAGCTCTGATTGTACGACTTGTCGAGAATGTTGAGGAAGTCGCGTTCCATAATATACGGAGCCACGGGCGAAGTGTTGTGGTCGAGAACGAAGCGCACCTGAGCCTCAAGCTTGGCTATCTTCGACATATCCTTACGCTTGCAGAGGGCCTCATACTCGTCGTATAGCTTCTGGTCGGCAGCCGACGAAGCCTTGAAAGGAGCCATCTTTACAGCCGAAGCAGCCGTTGCAGTCTTAGCATTTGACTTTGCTGGCTTGAAAGGCTTGCTCAGAATGTCCTTCACAGTATTAACAAGTTCCTCGCCACGAAGGTTGAACTTCACTACATTTCCAGCCGGATCGATGAGAACTGTATGAGGAACGCCACGCACATTGTACAGACGTATGATGTCAGACGACCATGCCTTCAGCGTAGACACGTGTATCCAGTTCTTGTCAGACATCTGATTCTTGGCAATACAGTTGGTCCAATCGCTGCGTTTGCTGTCGATTGAGTAGCTCAACACTTTGAAGTTGTCCTTGTTTTTAGCCTCAGCCAGTGCCTTCTTGATGAATGGTATCTCACGACGACAAGGCGCACACCACGATGCCCAGACGTCTAAGAAGACGTACTTTCCCTTCAGTTGCGACAACGACAGCGACTTTCCGTTGACTGTAAGAGCAGTGAAGTCGGGTGCCGGACTGCCTTCCACCATGTCGCTTGAGAGCAACTGGTTCTTCAGTTCCTTATAGATGGGATGGCTGTGCAGGCGCTCGGGCAGTGCAGCCATAAACACATCGTGCAGATACTTCGGCTTGAACATATAGTAGAGGTCGTACTTCAGGATGAAGAGACTTGCCTCGCTGTCGATGTGCTTGAGGTAATAATCCATCACATCAGCCTTGTAATACACGCCGTTGGCATTGAATATGGCTCCGTGATAAGGCATATACTTGCGGTCGTCATTGGTGATGCTGTCAGGCAAAGAGGCGCGAAGCTTCTCGATATTCACCTTAGCATCGTCGGCATTCTTGCTGTGCAGCATGGCATAACCTACAAAGATGTCGTTGTTCTTGGTTCCGTAAGCCTTGGCACCAACGGGGAAATTGCCGTCGAAAGGCTTGAACTTGATGTTGCCGGGTTCAAGAAGCAGCTGTGCCGAACCATTGTCGAAGCCTGTGATAATTGCAGCCTCAACGTCCTTAGGAGCCGTTCCTTCGAAGTGGAAGCAGCGGTTCTTCACCACAGCCGAGTCCATCATAACTTCCTGACCGTTAACGATATGCTTCAAATACACTTTCTTTATCGCCTGCGGAGTATAACGCAGCGAGTCGCGTGTCAGCTCACCGTCGATGGTGAAGCGGCGTGCTGTCTGTGCCATACTTGGCATAATACCCATGCAAGCCAATGCAAATAAAAAGATTCTGGTTTTCATTTTATGTTTTAAATTTGGTTTTTAGAATATACATCATTACTTGAGTCGTTCCTGAAGGAAGTTCGCGAGCGACTCACCACGGATGTTTGTAGTGATGATATGGTTTTCTTCGTCGAGGATATATATGGCTGGCACCGCCTTGACATCGTAAGTACGAGCCACCTCACACTGCCATCCCTTGAGCGAACTGACGTTGATCCAGGGCAGACCATCCTGCTTGACAGCCTTCAGCCAACGCTCCTTGACATTGTCGAGCGACACGCTTACAATCTCCAATCCTTTGTCGTGATACTGCTCATACATACGCTTCAGCGACGGATTGTTCAATCGGCAGGGTCCACACCACGAAGCCCAGAAGTCGACAATCTTCACCTTGGCGTTCACTTTGCTTAGAGTCACCAAGTTGCCATTGAGGTCTGGCAGAGTAAAGTCGGGTGCTTTGCGTCCCTGAGTCACCTTCTCCATACGCTGAATGCGTTCGAGCATGATGCGGCCGCTGGGCGAATTCTTTGCACCTTCGCCCATAGAGTCGTACAATCTACGCGTGTCGGCGAGGTTGAGTTCAGCCATCAGCGCGTTGGCGTTGTAGGTATAGGCAGCTATAACGTCGTCGTGCTGCTTCAGGAAAGCCTGAGTTTCGGCGTTGATGTTGTCGTTTAGCGTGCGCAAGGAGTCGTTTGTGGCGCTGGCGCTGCGGAATTTGTTGGCAGCACGCAATGCGTCGTAACGCGCCTGCATAGCTTTCGACTCGGCATGAAGTTCGGCCGAGCGCTTAGAGAAAGCCATCCACTCGTCCTGAAGTTTTCCACCTTTAATATAAGCGGCATCTCCGTCGCACAGAAAAGCGTCGTACTTGGCGTTGGGTTCGGCAATGAAGTTGAATCCGCCACTATAGCCTCGCACTACAATCTGTGCCATAACAGGCTCCTTTACTTTCGCCTTAAGCTGGAACTTAGGCGCTTTGAAATCGGCTACACCGAGTGTATCCATACGGTTTTCGCCTACTTGTGCCACAAGCAGGAGCTGTCCCTGCTTGACACCCTCAATCTTTCCGCTCACCACAACGTCGCTTTGAGCCTGTGCGGTGAAGGCACTGCCCGCCCAAGCGAGCAGTGCCAATGAAATATTACGTAACATTAATTGCTATCTTTACTATATGTATAAACGTGTGCAAACTGCAAATCAAGGATACGACCGAAAGCATTGCCCTCTGAATCCTTATCACAGAAAAGGCTGAACGATTCGTCGACATCAGCCGCCGGAGTAAGTTTGATTTCAGCAACGGCTCCGTTGGATTCCTTGTTCATACCGATGCTGAGATACAAACCAAGGTCGCCGAGGTTTGAACCCATCGTACTGTTACTCTCAGCATCCTCCGTGCGGAACTTGATTACGCTAACGGTATAGCCCGCAGGAGCTGTATATACCACCTGCTCATCGCCGTTAGAGAGGTTGTGACGTATCACATTGTCGTCCTTGGCGTAGAAGATATAGTTGGTAGAGAACCACGGATTGTACGTGATGCTTGCCAGATTAGAGCCCGGATGGAAATCGGGGAGCTTCTTGCCAGTGATGGTGAATGCGCTCTCCGATGCTCCTGCATCACCGCCACGGCTCTTGCCTCCAGCGTCAACGGGGGTAAGTTCGTAGAGATAGAAGTTGTTGTCGGCATCCTTGAAGATGAACTGCGGCTTGGCATCGGGGAAGAACTCGTTGTGCGAAGCTATAAAACCATACACAGCAGTCTTGCCAACCGGTGATAAAGTTCCTAACGAACTGAAGTCAACCTTGGCGTCCATCACAGGATATACGCTATGCGGCGGATTCTGTGCATATTCATTCAGCTGAAACGGGAACCAATCGCTGTTAGACTGATAGATAAAGCGATTGTTCTTGGCATCCCACAATACGTAATAACTTTCAGTTACTGTAGCGGCAGTAACGCGATAGTCGCCAGACTGCAACGATTCTTCAGCATCCTCACCAGGCACTGTATAGTACGGAGCCCACTTGCCCATGTAGAACTGTCCATCACGTGAGAGCAGACATTTGAAAATATTGCCGGTAGCTATATTGCCCACGGTAATCACACGGCTTGCCACAAACGATGATGAAACCGCAGGTACAAGGGGTACGTCGTAAGTATCCAAAGCCTTGAACACATTGTAGGTGTTGCCACGTCCGTTAGAACGGAACACCATAAGACCATTCACCTCAGGATAAGGACATGACGTATAGCCCAACTTAACGGCATCGGCAAACGGGTTGTCGGTGATGGTTGGCTTGGCAGTCTTGTAAGCATTGCTACGGCTTTCGAACATTGTACCAATCTTCTCTACGTTGCCGAGGAAAGTCTCGCCGCCCTGCTGATGCAGGAAGAAGAGACTGTTCTTGAAGAGCAGACGGGTCTTTACGTTCAGCTTGGCATAATAGTCGAGGTCGGTGGTGCGGTCCTTCACCTCCATTATCACCGAGTAGTTGCGGTCGGTGTTGGCAGGGAAGTTGAGGTCGACATAGCCGTTGGTGCGCAGCGTGTCGCGCACGGTCTCCGTCACCTCACGTCCGGTCATAGGGTCGCGCTTGGTGGCGGTGTAGGCAGTATACCATGTGAAGTCGAGATTGTCGTAGTTGTCGGACAAAGTCTGCGAGAGCTTTGCCTCCACACGCTGCACTTTGTCTTCGGTAAGGGGCAATTGCACCTCAATAACCTTTCCCGACACGCCTTCGTAAGCCTCAGGCTGATAGCTGACATTGCTTATGTCGACCTGATTCATGCTGTCGAAGCGGTAGTCGTAGTTGCCTTTGTCCTCATAGCACGATGTGAGGAGCAGGGCACTCATGGCTACATATATTATATTTTTCATAATCCTTCTGTTTTGTTTTTTGAAGTTATTGCTTTTCTTGGGGTTCATCCGCAGGAGCAGTAACGCCGTCGGGGAAAAGACTCGGGGCTTTCTGCTTGAATATCTTGTAGAATTCGTATATCACCTGCTCACCCATGTACGTCCAGTTGAGGTTAGCATCAGTGTCCCACATCGGCGTATTTGTCATACTGGCATCGTCCCATATCAGCTTGACGGGGAACAACTGGAAGGGTTTGAAGCCATCGACACTGCTGCTGGCAATCTGAAGCATCTTCTTATACTTAGCCTCCGAGTATTCGCCGTAGTACTTCTTAATCATAGGACCGGTCAGACTGTTGGTCCAGAATGCAGGAGCCACAACATCATAGTCCACTCCTTCAACCATCGGAACGCTGAATGCAGAGTTCAATCCCCAATAGCTATAGCCTTGTTCAAACTGATTATTGTAATTCTGAAGCATCAACAGCACAGCGTGCTTGTTGGATTTCTGCAACTCAGCTTCATCAGTCGAGCCGAGCACTTCATACTCGTTCTGAGTGGTTAAGCCCAACTTCAATGCAAATTTACCGAATCTCCAACCGTCATAATTGCCGAAATACTTGTCCTGAAGGTCGCCCCAATAATCGGGTTTGTCGTATTCGCGCCATAACTCAGTGTCGTCGAGGAACGGAATATCATAAGGAATCGCCTCTGTAGGATGAGCATTGTGCCAATCGCGCACAGCGTAAATCAGACGCGGATTGTACTGATTGCTCTGCTTATAGCTGTCGTCGCTATAGAAAGCAGCATTCTTCAGAGTCTTGGCAATGAACTTATACTTCTCGGCAGTCCACTCGCCGTAGTATCTGTCAGTCCAATTGTCGGGACGCTCATATACCTCCTTGGTGTAGATTACGAAGCTGTTGAAGTCCTTCATGCTCTTGTCAGCCTGCTCGAAGGTTATCTTCACGGCATAGGTAGTATTCTCCTGAGTGGGACGAGCCACTTTCACCTCAACCGTCTTGTCGTACTCGCCAGCCTTGACTTCGATTGTAGGCAGAGTCACCTGCGGCATTTCATAGCCCTCAACCGGCTCAGCCTTGAGCTTGATAGAAGTAGTCTGCTCGGGCAGATGGCCCAGCAATCGGATCTTAAGGGGCACATATCCCACCTCCGGATCGGTCACGATAGAGTCGGCAAAGTTGATGGTAGCAGTCATGTCGTCAGCCGAATTGTAGTTGAAGTAGTATCCGTCCGACTCACCACCAAACAATGTAGGGTCTTCCTGACTGCAAGAAGCCATGAGCGCACCTACTGCCATCAGTCCCAATATGTATGTTTTATTGATACGTAATTTCATAATTAATCATTTGAAGTGTTGTTTGATTCTTCATCAGTCCAGCCATATTCCTTCTCACGGTCGGGCAATGGGAACACATAACGCTGCTCGTTCATGGTGACTATAGCGTCGGTATTAGCCTCGTGTGAGTAGTCGAGAGTCCTGATGCCATGATGCTTGAGGAAGTAGAAGTACTGGCCCTCGGCATAGAACTCCTTGCGATACTCCTTGCTCAGAGCCTCGGTGCGAGCCGCATCGTTAGCGAAACTGCTGTAGGCGTTGGAGCGTGAGATGCCGCGATGGCTTCTTACATTATTAATATATTGCGGAGCATCGCTCAGAGGCGACATTTCGCATAGGATGTAATACATCTCCGGCAGACGTACGAGAGGAATGATGCTCTGGTCGTTCTTGAGATACTTGCGTGTGATAACGCGGCTTACGCCGTCGTAAACATACACACCTGCACCACGACGGGCACGGAAGTCGGCGTCGCGCTCGTTGCCTTCAGCCTCAAAAATGCGCTTGTAGTTCTGCAGACTGATCCAATACTGAGTGGTAAAGTCGGGACCTTCGGCGAAGTAAGAAGAGAAACGGTCGCTCATCTTATACTTGTAGATGGCAAAGAGGGCCTCGTCGAACTGTGCAGGGTCGTTGGAATTTGACGTCTGGAGCGTAAGTCCGCAATGGTTTATCACCTCATTGGCGCAGCTTATTGCATTCTCGGCATCGCCGGCATAGCAATATACACGTGCCTGAAGGGCCTTCACGGCGTAATAGTTCAATCTGTAGCGGCGCTCGTTGCCCGAAAGGCTGGTGTTCTTCTCAAAAGCGAGATACTGCTCAGCCTGCTTCAGGTCGTCGATAATCTTGCCCACAATGGTCTCAGCCGCAAGTCGTGGCTGCTTGGTGTTGTCGGCCACCACACGATAAGGTATGCTCAGATTCTGCTTACCAGCCTGATAATCCATCGGACCCCATGCACGCAGCAGGTCGAAGTGGAGGAATGCACGCATGGCATAAGCCTCGCCATAATACATGTTGCGTGTCTGCTCGTTTCTGAGCACGCGCTGTCCGTTCTTGTTGAGCCACTTCATGAAGTTGTTGGTATTGGCTATCACGTTGTACGACTTTTCCCAAATGGCAGCCATGCGCGCCTTGGTGCCGTAGCCTTGCGACTCCTGCGTATACTGATAGATAGCTTCGCGGTCGGTGGTTCCGTCGGGAATGCGGTCGTAAAGTTGTGCCAGCTGGTCGATAAGTCCAAACGACATGTCGTGACCGTAGCAGTCGTCATCGGTCAGGAGTATGTAGATACCGGCAAGAGCACTCTCAAAACCTTCGGGAGTTTCGTAAAGCTGTTCCGCCTTGATATTGGTCTTAGGGCTCACGTCAAACCAGTCTGAGCACGAAGTCAGACACAGTACTGCCAATGCAAGAGCACCCGTATATAATGATTTCAGTTTCATAGTGTACACCTTATATATATTATTTGAAAATGAGTGACAACGACAGAGTGTACGAACGTGCGAACGGATAGTCGAGTCCACGCTCCATCTTGACACGCGAGATACGGAACAGGTCGTTGGTAGTGAAGTTCAGAGCCAGCACGTCGATGTTCAGCTTGCGCAGGAAGTTGAACTTCTCGTAGCGCATACGATAGCCGATGCTCATGGTAGACATCTTCAGTTCGTCGTCGTCCATGATGAATCGTGTGCTCTGTTCGGTCTGGCTTGCTGTGGCATCGAGCGAGAACTTCTTGAAGTAAGTCACGTCGCCCGGCTTCTGCCAGCGGCTCGACATGGCACGGCGGTCGAGGTTGTAGGCTATGTTGCGGTTTTCGATCTTGTCGACGAGTGTAGAGTTGTACACGATGCCGCCGAACTTATAGGTGAAACCTACGTTGAAGCTGAGGTCCTTGTAGTTGAGCGAGCTGCTGATAGTGCCGCTGAGCTTCGGGTTGGTGTCGCCGACGGGCACCTTGTCGTTGCTGTTCCACTCGAATGTCTTCTGTCCGTCGCGTGTGAGGAACACCTCCTTGCCCGTGATGGGGTCGATGCCCAACGAGCGTACGGTAAACAGAGTGGTGGTAGAATATCCCTCCTGCAGCACTGGGAGCGGAGCACCCTTCGAAGCGAGCTGGCGCTCGTTGATCTTCTGCAGATAAGCCGATATCTTGCGTATCTTGTTCTTGTTGTGGTTGGCATTGGCGTTGATGGTCCAGTAGAGCTGCTTGCGTATGTTCTGGTAGGCAATCACGTTCAATGTCACGTCAAATCCCTGGTTCTGCAACTCGCCGGCGTTGATGTTCTGCGAACTGAATCCTGTAGACGGAGCCAGGTCGTACTGTGTCATCATCTGACGTGTGATGTTGTTGTAATAGTTGAATGTGGCGTTGATGCGGTTCTTCCAGAAGCCTATGTCTACGCCCAGACTGAACTGGTCGGTCTTAGCCCATTTGAGGTCGGGATTGTTGAGTCCCTGCAGCACGGCACCCAGTGAAGCGAACGAGTTGTAAGGCTTCATGGTGTTGGTGAAGGTATAGAACTCAAGTGTCTCGTACGGGTTGGAGCTTTGTTCGCCCGTAATACCGTATGTGGCGCGGAACACGAGGTTGGAGATACGGCCCTCGAGCCACTTCTCGCGATAGGCATTCCAGCGTACACCGGTCGACCAGAACGGAGTGAAACTGTTGTTGGCGTAGCGCGACGAGTTCTCCTCGCTCAGGTTGAAGTCGAACGAATAGCGGTTGTCATAGCTGTACGACACCTGTCCGATGAAGCTCATTGAGCGCGAGAGCGACTCCGATCCGCTCGGATTGGTCGACATCTTGTTGCCGAAGATGAAGTCGTCCATGTGGCGGTCGGGATAGCCTGTGGCTGAGAGGTTGACGTAGTTGTTGCGGTCTTCGCTAACGGTCCAGTTGGCAAGCATACTGATGAGGTGCTTGTTGATTGGGAGGTTGTAGTTCAGTCCCAAGTTGCTCGACCACGAGGTAGACTCACCCGTGTTCTTGCTGTAGCTACCCTTCAGCGTCTTGTCTGTCTCGTTGGCAAAGCTGGTGTGGTTGGCAGGCAGGAACTTCTCAGTACGTGCGGTGCCGCGTGTGTACTGCAACGACTCGGTGAGGCGCAGGTTGTCGAGAATCATATACTCGAAGTTAAGGCTGCTGGCAATGCTCAGGCTGCGCTGCAGGTCCTTGATGCCGATGTTTGAGTTGTACAGCGGGTTGGTCACGGTAGTACTGCCGGCTGCCGTGAAGTTGTCGAGTATCTGGTCGTAAGTGCCGTCGTCGTTGGTCATACGATAGTAGGGGTTGGCCTGGCTGAATGCCGAGAAGTCGCCATAGGGCGAGTTGTTGCCCGATGTCTCGGTCAGGTTGATGTTGGCACCCACCGTCACGCGCTCCTTGCGATAGCTCATGGTGAAGTCTACGCCCTTTGTATTGTTCGACGAGCCCTTCATTACACCGGGCTGGAAGCCTGCGTTGACGCCCAGGCTGTAGCGGAATATATCGGTACCGCCGGCTGCTGTGAGCGAGTGGCGCGACTGAACTGCTGTGCGCAAGGGCTGCGAGAGCCAGTAGGAATCGACACCTGCCAGCACGTTGCGGCGCAATGAGTTGTAGCGGTTCATGCTTGGCACGCTGTTCTTGTCGTATACGCCTGCCATCCATTCTGCCTGCAATTTCTCGGCAGCGTTCATCATATTGTAGTCGGTAAGGTCGGGCGACTGAAGAGTCATCGTACCGTTGTAGTTGACCGAGAGCGCTCCGTCGGGAGCCACCTTGGTAGAGATTACGACGACGCCGTTGCTCGCCTTAGAGCCGTAGATGGCTGTAGCGGCGGCATCCTTGAGGATTGTCACCTCGTCGATGCGCTCCGGATCGAGCGAGAGGATGCGCGTCATAGGCACGATGAAGCCGTCGAGCACGAAGAGCGGAGTGTTGGGTCGGCTCGACACGTTGTCGAGGAGCAGGTCCATAGAGTTCATGCTCGATGTAGAACCCAGCGACTGGTCGCCGCGCATCTGGAATTCGGGCTGCGCGTTAGGGTCGGAACCGTTTGAATTGTTTTCTCTCACCTTGAAGCTGGGGTCGTAGAACTGGAGGCTCTGCAAGATGTTGTTAGGGTTGATTTTGCGCAACTCGTCGCCCTTTACCGATACATAATTACCTGTAAAGCTCTTCTTGTTGCGGCGACTGATACCCGTAACCACCACCTCATCCATATTGGTTGCGTTGGGTGCGAGGCTTATGTTCATGTTACGGTTGGGTCGAAGTATCTGGATAGATTTGGTTTCGTAGCCGAGGTATGAAATGCTGATTGACGACTTGCGGTTGACGCGCAAGCTGAACTTACCGTTCTCGTCGGTGATACATCCCGTGCGTCCCTTCTCTTTGGTGCCGTTGGTCACCGATACGGTGGCTCCGATGAGGGGCTGCTGGTTGTCGCCGCCCACTACAACGCCGCCTATTACGAACGACTGGGCGTTGTCTTCCTGCTTCTCGTAGGGCGAGATGATGATGGCGCGATGGCCGCCTTGATATAGGATGCGTACGTTCTGGTCGCCTATAAGCTCGCCAATCACCTTGTCGAGCGGCTTGTCCTTAACGTTGAGTGTTGTCAACTCGTTGATGCCTACAAGCGTGACACCCTGGAAAACCAGGTCGGCTCCCACCGATTTTGCCACCTTGCTGAGCACATTTCCCAACGTCTCATTACTGATGCGCAATGTCACTGGGTCGTTTTTCCATCCGTCTTCCGTCGGGCGCACATTCTGCGCCGTGGCGGTAGAGGTCGGAAGAATCTGCATGGGTAGTCCCCCGCTTAAAAGCATGGCGCACAGTCCACACTTC
The DNA here is from genome assembly GCF_021531355.1 of Leyella stercorea. Classification (GTDB taxonomy): domain Bacteria; phylum Bacteroidota; class Bacteroidia; order Bacteroidales; family Bacteroidaceae; genus Prevotella. The sequence goes on from NZ_JADYTS010000019.1 coordinate 39,168, forward strand.
AATAAAGACTCTCTCTTGTTCATGGATACTTTTTATATAATCTATTAAATTATTCTTTGAGGCATTACTGCATTATAGCATCTATGATTTCAGCATGGCGCTTGTCTACGCAATACTTCTCCTTAAACTGCTTGATGAGGGGTTCTATACGTTCTATGTCCTTGCCTCCCTGTATGTAATTGGTGATAATGGAATACAAAACTGCGTCGCGGCACGCTCCGTCGTAGAACGCTGCCAGCTGCTCGAACATGTCCTCAATCTTGTCGGGACGCTGATAGGTCTCGCCCTTTTCGTGTGCCTGCTTGCTCTTGGTGTAAGCCATGTTGAGCAGAAGGAACGAGCAGTAGTCGGGACAGCTCAACGATGCCATGTCGCCGCGAAGCTTGGTGCCGTCCATAAGCTTCCAGTAGTCGCCTACACCCTGCTGGGCGATGGGCAGCTTGCGGGTTTCTTCGTACATCAGGGGATATTCTACGAACGATATGTAAGCCAGTCCTTCGCTCTCGGCTGATACGTAATTCACCACGTCGGCTGCCACCTTGCCCTTCGACTGGGCTACGAGCTGGCGTGTCTGGTCAAGGAGTTTCTTCGAATCATTGATACGGTCGGCAGGCTTGACGTCTACTACGGCGCACGCCAGAAGCTGCAACTTGTAGCGTATAGAGCGTCTGTAGGCGGCAACAGCAGCGTAAAGCTCGTTGTCGGCAACTGCCTGCTTAGAGCCGCTGAACTTCAGTTCATTCACCTGCTTGCCCTGATACTGTATGTCGACATGCAGACTGTCGCCCGGCATGAGCAGCACGGTAGTGCGTCCGTTGACAATCATCGCTACAAGGCGGTCGGTGTCAAACGCATAGACATGCTCCTCGCCTGGGTTGGCGTGAAACTCCTGACGGATGAACGGACTCTGTACACAGTCGAAATAAACCATGTCACGCTTGTAGCCATCAATAGTGGCACTCAATACGGTGCGCTTGTTCTGCGCAAAGGATACAACGCTGGACAAACATAGAAGTCCCAACGCCATGATAATTTTTTTTGTCATTATGAAATATTGATTATTAGTTATTGCTTTAGTAATAAAACCTTTATCGGAAAAATACACCAATTAAACTCTGCAAATGTACACTTTTTTGGTTGTTTACACAAGAAATATGTATTTTTATTTAATTTTGGTTCAATATTTATATAAATAGGTGGGAAGAAGGTGACTTAATACAGATTTACTTTACACGGTTTTAACAATTCAAAAACAGTGTAAAGTAAATCTGTATTAAGTCACCGCGCCTCAAAGGATTTAAGATTATGGCGCGCAACGGTGGCAACGTTGTAATCGACGTTACTGCATTCTTCGGCACCAACGAGTCGTCTATATCACCGCTTAAGGAAGTGTCGCCAGCCTCACGTCTGCTCGGCAACACATCAATGCCGCTGAAGGGCGCCTTCGCCGCCGACGCTTCGAGCATCGACGAGGTGAAGGCTTTCCCCAAGAACATCGAGATTGAGAGCACTCTGTCGTTCAATACGCAGGGTCTCGTTAAGAAACCGTACTCTGTAAAGGTTCACCGCTCGCTGTTCGTGTTGCCCGACGACCCGATGCCTATGCGCTATCAGGACAACCGTGTGGGTTTCTTCAACCGCGACAAGAAGATTTTCAGCTCCAACGCCGACCGTATCAACAAGAAGACATACATATGCCGCTGGCGCCTGATGCCTAAAGCTGAGGATATGGAGAAGTATTTTGCCGGACAGCTCGTTGAGCCGGAGAAGCCAATCGTGTTCTACGTAGACTCGGCTTTCCCCGAAAAGTGGCGCCAGACCATCAAGACAGGTATCGAAGACTGGAACAAGGCATTTGAAGGTGCAGGCTTCAAGAACGCCATTATCGCAAAGGACTATCCCAAGAACGACCCTTCGTTCAATCCCGACGACATGCGCTACAACTGCTTCAAGTATGCAGCTACCGCCACAGCCAACGCTATGGGACCGAGCCATAAGGACCCTCGCACCGGCGAGATACTCACAGCCGACGTCATCTGGTATCACAACATCGTGTCGCTGCTGCACAACTGGCGATTCGTTCAGACTGCCGCTGTCGACAAGCGTGTACGCAAGACCACATTCGACGACGACGTTATGTGCGAGGCTATACGCTACGCTGCCGCCCACGAGATAGGTCACACACTCGGATTGATGCACAACATGGGCGCAAGCTATGCCTTCGACGTTGAGCAGCTGCGCAATCCGGAGTTCACACAGAAGTATGGCACCACTCCTTCTATCATGGACTATGCACGCAACAACTACGTGGCTCAGCCCGGCGACTTCGAGAAGGGCGTGCGCCTCACACCTCCTATCATCGGCGTTTACGACATGTATGCCATCAACTGGGGCTACCGCCTCATCAAGGATGCCAACACTCCCGATGCCGAACTGCCTACTCTGAACAAGTGGATAGCCGAAAAGGCTGGCGACAAGATGTACCAATTCGGCGCACAGCAGGTGATGGGCACTGTCGATCCGACCGACCTGACCGAGGATCTCGGCAACGACCACATCAAAGCCAGCACCTATGGCATCAGCAACATGAAGATTCTCATGGCCAATCTTGAGGACTGGGCAAAGGAGAATGGTGAGCGTTACGACAACATGGCTGACGTCTATAGCGAGATAACAAAGCAGTACGCCCGCTACATCGGACACGTGCTGACATACATAGGTGGCAAGGAATTCACCGAAATACGCCAGGGCGACGGCCAGAAAGCAAGCATGACATACGTGGACAAGGCTCGCCAGAAGCAGACTCTCGAATGGTTGCTCAACGAAATGCGCACCTACGACAGCTGGCTCACACCGCATGCCCTACTCAACAAGATGGAGGTGAACCTCGACGTGAACGAGAAGATACGCAAGAAAATAGTCGCTTCGCTGTTCAGTCCTACTGCTCTGTATCGCATCAAGGAGGGTGGCATCGTCAATTCTACAGCCAACTACACCATCGACGGCTACATGAACGACCTCGTCAACATGCTCTTCAAGGCTCCTACAGCTGGCAAACTGAGCGCTGCCGAAATGGATATGCAGTCGGCAGCAATCAGCACTATGATGACCAACAGTGGTCTTAAGCCTGAAACTGGTAAGTCTTCTAAGGGTCTTGCCGACTACGATGAGTGGCTCAACGAACTGCAGCAGGAGCAGATGATTTGCAATGACAACTGCATGCACGACAGCTTTGTACGCATCAACTATGGCGCAAGCCGTCTCAGCGACGTCGAAATGGGTGCCATGATGCTTGGTCAGATGCACCGCGTACTTACCAAGTATCGTGCCTACCGTGCCAGCGCTACTGGCAGCACACGCGACTTCTACACCTATCAGATACTGAAGATAGAGAAGTTGCTGGCTAATAAGTAAAGGAAAACAACAAACACAAAGCCCCACCCCCAGCCC
>NZ_JADYTS010000001.1 GCF_021531355.1 Leyella stercorea
ATAGATGATGCCAGCTTTATTTTTATCATAATATAAATATTTTTTTTCTATCTATGCATTTAACGGAAGAACCTATAATCATTGATTAAACATATGTAAATTTACAACAAATAAAGTTTTCAAGCAAGTATAAAAGTTTTACTTAGTAGTTTTTATTTTGTTGATATACAATGTGTTATAAAACAGTGTGATGAAAAAGTTTTACAAAGCCATTCAAAGTTTTACAAAGCCCTTAAAAGTTTACGGATATAAGGACCGATGTTGGTTTCGTGTTCGTCAATGCCAAGCTTCTTTCTGATTTCATGGCTTACGATATAATGGCGTTTCGTTTGGATGTATTCTCCTACTTCCTTGCCACGCAATCCTATTGCATACAAGCAGAGATAATTGATTTCATTGGCAGACAATCCATGCTGTTCGAGATGCTCAATAAACTTTGGGTGCGACGCCGCGAAAGCAAGGCGTGTGGAGTCCATAAATTTCTTTTTGTCATTACGTACAGTATCAATCCATTTGTTGTACGGCTCTGCATAGCGGTCGTTATTGGTTATCTCTTTTGCCAGCAGACCGTTGAGCAAATCAAGCCTGTTCTTTATCACGTCTTTAATAGGTTTTGACAGTTCCGACTGTTCCTTTTGCAATTCCTTCAGATTGTCACGCTCATCTTCCAGCTGGTCAATTTCTAATCTGAGGTTTTCTTGCTCAAGTCTTAGATTTTTATTCTCTTTTTCTGTCAGAATGTGCTTAGTTTTACTACGGTAGCCTCGGTAATATAACCAGCCAATAATGATGACCAACGCAAATATACCACAAAGTGTTCCCCAAATAATTCTGTCCCGGTCTTGAATCTCCATAAGGCTTTTCATTTCAAGTTGGTGCTTTTTGTCTGAGAACAATAAATCTTGCGAAAGCAATTCTTTTTGGTAATGCTCAAGGGAGGCGGAGTAATCCCGATATAGAGTAAAGGCTTCTTTATACTTGCCTTGTCTCTCTAAAATATCAATCTTTATCGAAGCATATTTAAGCGAGTCCCAGGTGTTTTCTGCCGGATTAATATTCGAAATGAGGGCCATGGCTTTGTCATACTCTCCGATTTTTGAATACCCTTCAGCAAAGATCATGGTCTCATCGGTTGTTAGCTCCATGTTCTGATATTCTGTCAAGACCTCTTTTATCTCATCGGATGAACAGAAATTCACAGTATATGACAATAAGGAAGGGAACAGAAAAGCTTCTCCCTCGGGATTCTTTTTAACCATCGGTACGCAAATGGACATAAGGCTGTCTGCCGCTGGTTTGTTGTTCTGCATAACGTATCCATCAAGCGCATTCGTATAACTCTTTATTGCGAGGATGTCTTTGCCAATGGTTTTATATAGTTTGGCTGCTTCCATATTATAATGTACAAAATCGTTTATCTTGTACTGCTTGAGATACAAAGTGCCCTGTGCCACCAATGTATGGGACAGTAACAAAGAGTCCGTTACCTGTTTTCTCAAATCACAAGCATTCATGAAAGACTGCATTGCCGAATCATCATCCCCCTGATTCTGATAAATCCTGCCTTGATAATAATATGTCCGAAACTGCTCATCGGGGGTTCCGTTCTTGACATAATAGTCAATGGCAGGCTGAAGGACATCGAAAGTTGTCGTGTCAATGTAGTTTTTGTCCAATGCAATGGATTTGAGCAGCGCATATCTGGCCGCCGCCTCTTTCCCATTGACACTTGAGGACGGTATGTTTTCCAATACGACAAGGGCAGAATCAGGCTTGGTATCCATAAGGTTCTCCGCTTTATCCATTTTATTCCAAGCCGTTCCGTGCCGGTCGCAACTGCCTATTGTCAATACAGCTAGCGACAACAGGATAATATTTATAAAATGTCCTATTCTTTTAATCATATTTCATATGCTCCTATGCCCTCGCTGATGTCACTGACAATCATTTTATCATATAGAGCGTTCACATCCAACTGAAGCAAACTTCTAAGTCAGGATTACTTTTTGTCTGTTAACATTCCGCATTGGACTATCAAAAACTGGGTGCAAAGATAATTAATTATTTTCATTATCCCTTAATGATAACCGCCCTAATTACCGACCCAATAGATATATATTCAAAGAAGTTGACACCTTGCAGTCTGCAGGAGCATGCAAGCGAATAGAACATGGCTGCATCGCGGATACGCTTACACAATATTTGCATTTCTAACCGCTCAAAACTGCGAGCTGAACGCACAAGGAAATCTTTGATGCGAAAATCTCGAGTTTTGAGAGGCTTTTGTTATGTTGTTAATACACAGTGAGTTATGCGGATTAGGACGCTCTGACGTTGATTCTTGCGAAATAAAAAAGCTCCTTTTAATTTAAAATGTACTACATTTGCAGTCTAACTGTAGTACATTTACCTTCTATAACGACTACATTTACATTGCAAAAGGACTACATTTGCAATGCAAAGAAGCCTAAACTGGTGAGTGGGGAGGCGTTTGTCACCATAAAAACCTTCAAAAATGCCTTTTGAAATCTCTAGAATCGATTTTTTATTTGTAACACTTTTTTACTGCCTGTCTTATATTTGTACGGATAATTTGCAGTACCTTTGCAGATGTTTATGAAACAGGACAAGACCATATCAGTAGTAATGTGCACCTACAACGGTGCGTCACGCCATCTGCGCGAACAGCTCGACTCGATATTCGCACAGACGTTGCTGCCAGGCGAGATAGTAGTGCAGGACGACTGCAGCACAGACAACACCATGCAGGTGCTGCGCGAGTATGCCGAGCGTGCGCCCGAGGGCGTGGCGATGCGCATTGTTCAGAACACAGCACAGATGGGCATCAACGCCAACTTCTTCTCTGCCATGCGTCGGGCGGAGGGCGAACTGATTGCCGTGAGCGACCAGGACGACATCTGGATGCCCACAAAACTGGAGGAGCAGCGCGGCGCTATAGGCTCGCGCATGATGTGCGTGTGCCGCTCGGAGCCTTTCTCCGACTCGGGAGCGGAGATACGTTTCGACCGCCGCCGACCCAACTGCAACCTCATACGTCTGTTCTATGCCTCGATGATGGGCCACTGCCAGATGCTGCGCCGACAACTGCTCGACGTGATTCCTACCGAACAGGAGCAGCCCGAGATATACCGCCGCACGTGCTACGACGTGATGACAGCCACAGCCGCTGCAGCATTGGACAGCATTGTGCTTATAGACCGCCTGCTGGTGAAGCAGCGCCGATATGAGCAGGCTGCCACCTATGTGCGCGTAGACCATCATCGTGTGCGCCGTGCCGACAACGCTCTGTATATGATATGGTATGGCGTGCGCAACTATCGTCGTGTCAAGCCATGGATGAACGCCCACTTTGCCGCACGCCGCGACTTCCTTGAGTGGGTGTGGCGCAAGTCGATGGCTGCCCATTGTGAGGCTCCGGGCAGTATGCCTACAGCCGACAACCGCATCTTTGCCGACGGAATACGTCTGCTGCACAACGAGTGCAGACGCGGACTGACGGCACTGCTGGGCATTGAGCGCTATTACATAAAATACCGACACACGCTGTTCTATACCCGCGAGAAGGACCCCGTGGCTCTGCTGCGTGCCATGGTGCATCCGTTCATGCAGATATACAACTACCGCTATCTTGCCCAGCGCCAGTAGGCATGGGCAAAAACTACGGAAAGAAAGAATAAAATGAAGGTTTACTTTTATCATACCCAAAACATACAATACTGCCTTGGGCGAATGGGCAAGGGCGAGTTTCCGTCGCATTTTCTGTACGGAGCGTGCCATCTGCCCGACCATGGCATCGACGTAGTGTGGCACCGCTCGCCCCGCAAGGACCGCTCACGCATTGCCACAGCGCTGTATACGGCGTGGCGCATACTGACGTGTCGCGAACATTTCGACGCCATTTATGCTACGCATTACAAAGGACTGGAGCTGATTGTGCTGCTGCGAGCCATCGGACTCTATCGCCGCCCCATCGTGGTGTGGCACCATCAGCCCGTAGTGAAGTCGGCAAGCCGTCTGCGCGAACTCTGTGGCAGACTCTTCTATCGTGGTCTCGACCGCATGATATTCTTCTCGAAGAAGCTCTTCGACGACTCGTTGCTATCGCGCAAAGCCCGACCTGCGCACATGGTTGTGGGCCATTGGGGTGCCGACCTCGACTTCTACGACTCGATAGCCGTCAGTCCTGCCAACGACACCTTTACATTCATAGCTACGGGCAAGGAGCAACGCGACCAGCCTACGCTTATCGAGGCGTTCAACCGTACCCGCCGCCACCTGCGACTCTTCATCGGAATCAACCCCGACCCTAACGTGCCCAATCCCAATCTCGACGCCGTGCGCCGCTGTAAGCCAGCCGATAACATCGAGGTGAAGGAGATTTGCGGACTGTTGCCCTACGAAATTGCAATAGACGTGGCTCATGCCGACTGCGTGGTGATATGCTGTCACAAGACACGTTACACCGCCGGACTGACCACAGTGGTTGAGGCTCTCGCCCTCGGTAAGCCCATTATATGCAGCCGAAATCCGCAGATACCCGTAGATTTCGACCGCGAGGGTTGCGGCATTTCAGTGGAATATGGTGATGTGGAGGGTTGGCAGCGTGCCATAGAATATATAGCTACGCATCCCGAAGAGGCGCGACGAATGGGGCAGCGCGGACGGGAAATAGCTGAGCGCTTGTTTAATGACAAGCGCGATGCTGAGGAAATAGCGAATGTGATAAAGGAAACGGTTGGGAGATAATTGAAAGTTGAGGGTTGAGAGTTGAGAATTGAGAGTTGAGAATTGAGAGTTGAAAGTTGAGAATTGAGAGTTGAAAGTTGAAAGTTGAGAGTTTAGAGTTATGATATGCATATACAACATAACTTTGTTGTTGATAATGCTATAAAGGTAATCATAACTCTAAACTCTCAACTTTCAACTCTCAACTATAAATAATCCTTACCCCATACCCTTAAAACTCAGCGGCTGCATTGCAGCCGTTTTTTCGTTATACACTTCCTTAGTTACACGTCGTGCGCGCAGACTGCGCACTTTGGGGAAGTCGCGGAAGTAGTTGTCTTGCGTCATATACCAGCAATGCGACGCTATCTCGTTCGCCCTCTGGGCCATGAGGTCAATCTTGCGAGCCGAGCGCGGACTCACTACCGACAGCATACGCTGACCGTTGCGCAGCACGATGGCAAGCACTACGTAGGTGTTGACAGCCTTGTCGGCAGACGGGTCGGTGAGTTTGTGACCGCGCATCGACGACGACACCGTTATGTGCCAGCCGTACTGGCTGTTGAGGCGTTGCATCATCTCGCGGAACACCCGTCCGTGTGACGACGTGTCGGGGATGCGCTTGTACATAATATAATAATGTATCATCTCGTGAAGCAGCGTCTCCTGATATTCACGCTCGCTGCAATCGTAATAGATGCTGATGCGTATGGTGAAGTCGGTGTACACACGCTTCAGCAGACGGCGTTGGCATTTGCACACCATAGTGCCCAGTCGGGTGCGTGCCTTGGACAGCACAAGACGAGGCACAGGCAGCTCATCGCCGAAATAATCGGCGTTGAACTGCCTGAACCAAGTACGTAGTATGTCGGTGGTAAGGGTCATTCGGCGCAGTCGGGATATACTGACGTGAGGTATGCGTCGACTTTTTCGGACATTACTGTTGCCAATGCAACCTTGCCCTCGGGGTCGATGACGTAGACCGAAGGAATCCACTTGATGTTGTAAGCCAATGATACGGGCGACTCGCGCATGTTTTTGAGGTCGCTCACCTGGGTGTAGGGCAGTGCAAGTTTAGCCACTCCGTTCTTCCATGACTCGTTGTTTCTGTCGAACGAAACGCCTACAAACTCCACTCCTTTTTGATGGAATTTGTTGTACAGGGCTACGATGTTGGGCGCGTCTCTGCGACAGTCGGAACACCATGAAGCCCAGAAGTCGAGCACTACGTATTTGCCACGCAGGCTCTTCAGCGAGAACTGCTTGCCGTCGATAGTGCTGAGTGCAATCTCGGGAGCCTCGGTGCCGGGCTTCAGAAGTTCGGTGGCGTACTTGGCGTCGAGGTCGGCAGCCGTAGTTTGTGCATTTGTCTGCGCCTGAGCGTTAATGGCGTGTGGCATGGCGGTCATAGCCAATGCCAATAAGAAAAGCTTAAAGTGTTTCATATGTTTATGTATTGGAATAATAGAACGTGTCATTGCTTCTCGGTCTGCGTCTTGGGCCAGTTGACGAGAAACAGTTTGTCGGTGGCTCGTGTGAAGGCGGTGTACAGCCAGTGGATGTAGTCGGGCGTGAGCATGTCGTCGGTCATGTAGCCTTGGTCTACATATACGTGTGCCCATTGTCCTCCTTGTGCCTTGTGGCAGGTCACGGCATAGGCGTATTTTATCTGAAGAGCGTTGTAGTAGGGGTCTTTCTTCAGCTTCTTGTAGCGTTCGGGCTTTGAGGGCACGTCGGCATAGTCGAGCATCACCTGTTCGAAGAGCTGCTGACTTTGGTCGTGTGTGAGTGCAGGCGCTTCGGTAGACAGCGAGTCGGTCATTGCCGTGACTTGCAACTCGTAGTTGTCATAGTCGGGGAATCGAAGCCAAAGGTCGACGAAGTGGAATCCGTACAGGTCGCGGCGGTTGCGCACGCGCTGTATCACGGCACGGTCGCCGTTGGCTATGAATGATGGGGTAGGGGTTTGCTGCTGATTGTCGGCTGCAGGGGTATTGGGTGCGGGTGCGGCAGAATGGTTGGCGTTGTGCGAAGTCGGGTCCTTGGCGAGTCCGGCTTTGTTCAAGGCGGCATCCTGCTCAGTCCAGAAGTAGTTGTTCTTGACAATCATCAGCCAGTCGCCCGATGTCAGTTCTTCCTCGCGCCACAGCACCTGGCTGCGTATGCCCTGATTGAATATGTTGGCGCGCTTGTTGCTTCGTGTCACCACCATCGTTTCGTCCATTCCCACTTCTGAATAGCTTGTGGCAAGCGACTCGATGAGTTCGTCGCCCGGAACGTTGACGATGTCGGCAAAACCGTGGAATCGTATTTGTGGCAAAGCTGTGGCTTCGTCGTGCGTTATCATCTGGCGTATCACGGTGGCGTTGTACAGTATGCCCGACTCCTGGCTCTGGCGCAGCACCTCGTTGAGGTCGCTCTCGTATGTGGTCAGTCCGTAGCCGCTCATGAAGTCGGCACACAGGGCTGGCGATTCCTCCTCGCCCACGGGTGGAAGCTGCGCTTTGTCGCCGATAAGCATCAGTCGGCAGTTGCGTCCGGAATATACAAACTGCACGAGGTCGTCGAGCAGACAGCCCGTGCCGAACACCGAACCCTGCAGTCCCTCGTTTGCAATCATCGACGCCTCGTCGACCATGAACAGCGTGTCGGCGTGCATGTTGGGTGCAAGCGAGAAGTTGCCTTCGAGCGATTTCTGTCGGTAGATGCGGCGGTGGATGGTTGAGGCTGGAGTATCGGAATTGATGGCAAACACCTTGGCGGCGCGTCCGGTAGGTGCAAGCAGCACCACGCGTTGCTTCAGTCGTAGCATAGTGCGTACTATGGCGCCCGACAGCGATGTCTTGCCCGTTCCGGCAGAGCCACGCAATATCATGACGGCACGGTCGTCGCGGTCGGTCATGAACGCGGCGAATGTCGTGAGTGCGTGGTTTTGGTCGAGCGTCGGCTCAAATCCGAAACTCTGTCGTATCTGGTATATTAGTTCGTCTTGTAGCACAGTGGCCTTATGATTATAATGTGTTCAAGAGTGAAATGTGGATGTCTAAATTCTCTGGTAAATCTTCAGTCCGAACTTTGGCACGAGGGCGTACATCCACTCCATTATCTCGGCGAGATGATGTTCGTAAGCCTTCCATTCCTTCTGCTTGAGGAAGAAGTAAATCTCGATGGGCAGACCGTTTTCGGTGGGGTCGAGTTGGCGCATAAGGAATGTAGCGTTTGTGACGACGTCGTCGCGTAGTTCGAGCCAGTGCTCCATGTAGCGGCGGAACAGCGTAAGATTGATAACGTCGCCATTCATCTCCTCCATCTTCATCAAGCCTTCGGCAGCAAGAGTCTTTTTGAGTTCGTCGGAAGCAATGGTTATAGAGCGGAAGTCGATGTATATGGCGCGAGTGACGCGTCGGCCCGAGCTTTCCTCCATGCCATGCCAGTTTTGGAACGAGTCTTCGATGAGTTTCTGCGGAGGCACGGTGACAATGGTGTTGTCGAAGTTGCGCACTTTGACAGTCGAGAGCGTGATGTCCTCGACAGTACCGTTGGCACCAGTCTTGCTGACTGTAATCCAGTCGCCCTTGCGCACCATATTGTTGCTCGTAAGGCGGATGCCCGCTACAAGACCCGTTATTGTGTCCTTAAACACGAGCATAAGTACAGCCGATGTGGCACCGAGTCCGGCAAGCAGAGTGAGCGGACTGCGGTCGATGATGATAGAAATGATGACGATGACACCGAGAAAAATCACTATAATCTTCAATACACCGCAGAAGGAATGCAGATATTGTTGTGTGGCAGAACGCTTGTCGTTGTTGTCGAAGAGCTTGAGCGAACTGATAAAGGTGGTAGCCAGTCGCATTGTGGCTATGGTAATGTATATAGCCGTAGCCTTAAGGATGAGGCTCTGTATTATCGGGTAGTCGGAAAATATTGGAGGCATAAGCATCCAAACGATAATGGCAGGCACAATGTTGCATGCAGCCCTGATTATCTGTGGGTTAAACAGATAGTCGTCCCATACAACATCGGTACGACTTGTGATGCGTGCGGCAAGTGGCGACACCACCTTGATGCACAGCAAGTAGACAAGCCATGCTATGAGTGCTACGGTGGCGAATAGCATAGAGAGGGTGACAAACGATAACCATCCACCTGTTAGCGAGGTGGAGGCAAGCAACTGCTCTATGTATTTTGTTATTTCGTTCATAATAATCGGTTATGGTTGGCACAGTATGGTGCATACATGGTCTTGGAATGCACGTCCGTTGGAATGGTGCATCACACCCTGGTTGATAATGGCGAATGCCAGATGATGGCCATTGGCTGCTGTGCAGTAGCCAGCAAGCGACGAGATGCCTTTGACAGTACCAGTCTTGGCAAACACGTTGCCCTGCGTGAATGTGCCGCGCATGCGTCGGCGCAGTGTGCCATCGACGCCAGCCTCGGGCAGGGCTGGATGCAGATGCAGATAGATATTATTGTTGCGGAATGCGTAGCGTAGCAGTTTCACTTCCAGTTCGGCTGACACATAATTATATAATGACAGTCCAGAACCGTCGGCAATCTGATAGCGTCGAGGGTTGAGCCCCACCTTATTTATAAGTCGGCCTATCACCGTGGCAGCATCTTTGGCGGTAGCGCGTCGGTTGCCCGTAGAGGCTGCCAGCTGATAGAACATCGATTCGGCATATAGGTTGTCGCTCTCCTTGAGCATGCGCATCAGTATCTGGTCGATAGAGTGGAAGCGGCTTGCTATGCAGTAGGCATCATCGGGCTTGCGTGCTTCGCCCAGAGTGGCTTCCACCACGATGCCCGCCTCGCGCAGTTCGTCGACAAACCGCTTTACGAACACGTTGCGACGGCTGATGAGCAGAGGCGAGAGTATAGGGTTGTCGTCGTCCCAGCACCATCCGCTGCCCAGTGTGTCGGCACTCTTCATAGTCTTGTCGGCATATATGTTGCCACGTATTGTGTCCACTCCCATTTTGCGTATGCCCTCCACGAAGGCGCGCATGTCGTCGATGTTGAATCGTGGGTCGAATCCTCCCACGCAGTAGACGTTGCCGTTGAGTGTGCCGTTGCTCACATCGCCTGTATAGCAAAGCTCTGTCTTGAAGCGATAGCTGCCGCCCAGTTTGTCAATTGCTGTTATGGCTGTTATCACCTTCATGGTCGAAGCCGGGCGCATCAGTTGGCGCTCGTTGTGGGTGTATATGGCAGAGTCGGCATCGAGGTCGTATACCATTATTCCCACTTGTGATGTGCTGAACATGTCGCTCTCAAGCAGTCGGTTGATGTGTGTGCGCACCTGGTCGGTCCATGGCAGGGCGTGCTGTGATGTTGTAAGAGTATCGGTGAGCAGCGAGTCGGTCACAACCTCGTCGTCGCTGATGTCTTCCTGTGCGTGCGTGGTGAAATTGGCGGCAAATATCATGCATATAATAAGTGTCGCGCGCGTAATAATGTTATAATGTGTAATCATTGTTCCTGTCTGCGTTTTATCTCTCTGATGAATCCGTCTGCTTCAGACGGCTGTGCATAAGTGATGTGTCCGGCACCGTATTCGATGACGATGTGGCTCGCCACAATCAGCGTGCCCCTGATTTTGCGTACCGAAATGATGTCGCCTACGGGTATGACGAGGTGTTTGCCCAGACGGCCGCGTGCAATGACGAGCTGTCCGTCGGCTGTGAATGTGTATGTGGTGTTGATCGAATGGTCGACACCGGCTGCGCCCACCAGCATGCAAGCCAAGCCTATCAGTGGTGTCACGCCGGTGCGCACAAGAAAGCACCACAAGGCGCATACTGCCAGTAGCAGTATGGCAGCGAAAGCCTGCGGGCTGAATCGTTGATGAAATGTTCTGTCCATAATCAAGTGCAAAGTTAAGCATAATTATCCGAACCGACGGGTTGAACAGACTCAACAAAATTAAAAGCAACGTAATAAGAACTTTTTTTAACCTTTTGTATTCTAATTGTAATGAAAAACTTCGCATAAGTCAGAATTTATTTTTAATTTTGCAAGAAATAATAACGAGACTTGAAATTATGGCAGAATTATCAAATCGCCTTAATCGCCTCGCTCCGTCAGCGACACTCGCTATGTCGCAGAAGAGTGGCGAAATGAAGGCACAAGGTGTAGACGTTATCAACCTCAGTGTCGGTGAACCCGACTTTAACACTCCTGACCACATCAAGGAAGCAGCCAAGAAGGCTATCGACGAGAACTTCTCGCGCTACTCACCAGTTCCGGGATACATCGATTTGCGTAAGGCTATTGTAGCAAAACTTAAGAACGAGAACAATCTCGACTATACAACAGCTGAGATTCTCGTGTCGAACGGAGCCAAGCAGAGTGTCTGCAACACAGTGATGGCACTTGTCAACGACGGTGAAGAAGTGATAATTCCTGCTCCGTATTGGGTAAGCTATCCGCAGATGGTGAAGCTCGCAGGTGGTAATCCGGTCATTGTTAACGCAGGTTTTGAGCAGGACTTCAAGATTACTCCAGAGCAGCTCGAAGCCGCAATAACCCCCAAGACACGTATGCTCATTCTCTGCTCGCCGAGCAATCCTACTGGAAGCGTATATTCTAAGGCAGAGCTTGAGGCTCTCGCCGAGGTAATCAAGCGCCATGAAGGCTTGTATGTGCTTGCCGACGAGATTTACGAACACATTAATTATATAGGTCATCACGAGAGCATCGCTCAGTTCCCGGGCATGAAGGAACGCTCAATCATTGTCAACGGTGTGTCGAAGGCATACGCAATGACCGGATGGCGTATCGGATTCATCGCCGCTCCCGAATGGATTGTCAAGGGCTGCAACAAGCTGCAGGGACAGTATACATCAGGTCCTTGCTCTGTAAGCCAGAAGGCTGCTGAGGCTGCATATACTACTTCGCAGGAGTGCGTGGAAACAATGCGTAAGGCTTTTGAACGTCGCCGCGACCTTATCGTCGAATTGGCAAAGCAGATTCCGGGTCTGGAGGTGAACAAGCCAGAGGGCGCTTTCTATCTGTTCCCCAAGTGCTCAAGCTTCTACGGCAAGACAGACGGCAAGCGTACAATACAGAATTCAACCGATTTGGCTATGTATCTTCTTGAGGAAGGACATGTTGCTACTGTAGGTGGCGACGCATTCGGCGACCCTGAGTGCTTCCGCATGAGCTACGCTACAAGCGATGACAATATCCGCGAAGCAATGCGACGCATCAAGGAAGTATTGACTAGATTGAAATAAAAAATGTTAAATACCGCGTAAGCGTATGTTTATTTGCCATTATTTGCTAACTTTGCCAAAGCGCAACGCAAATACAATAGTTTATAAACTGCGCATACAATGTATTAACCATTTAAATATTGGATAAATTTTTAACCATTAATAACTTATTAAATTCTACAAAAAATTATGGCAACTACACAAGCTAAAGCGAATCCTAAGAAGAAATCTTCAGGATTCCAGGGAGTTAGAGACGCAATTTGGATTATCGTTGCATGTTTCATCCTCGCAGTATGTTTCTTCAAGTTCGTACTTGGAAACCCTGACAACTTCGTAGGTGGAGATCCTGCAAACGCTGTTAAGGACGGTAGCCTTCTCGGTACTGTGTACAAAGGTGGTATCGTCGTTCCTGTGATCATCACATTGCTCTTTACTGTTATCGCTCTTTCTATCGAGCGCTTCTTCGCTCTTCGTACCGCTTTCGGTAAGAGCTCACTCGGCAAGTTCGTTATCTCTGTTAAGCAGGCTATCACTGCTGGCGATATGGCTAAGGCTCAGCAGATCTGCGACAAGCAGCAGGGTTGTGTTGCTAACGTAGTAGGCGCTTCTATTGCTGCTTACAAGGAAATGGAGAATACTCCTAACCTCAAGCGTGCTGCTAAGGTAGCTAAGATTCAGCAGGCTCACGAGGAGGCTACTCAGCTCGAGATGCCTACACTCCAGATGAACATGCCTATCCTTGCTACTATCGTTACTCTCGGTACTCTTACCGCTCTTTTCGGTACTGTAGTAGGTATGATCCGTTCATTCGCCGCTCTTGCTTCAGGTGGTGGTGGTGACTCACTCCAGCTCTCTGAGGGTATTTCTGAGGCCCTTGTAAATACCGCATCTGGTATTTTGACATCTTGGTTCGCTGTAGTTTCTTACAACTACTATTCAAACAAGATTGATAAGCTGACATACGCGCTTGACGAAGTAGGTTACACTATTGCTCAGACATACGAAGCAAATCACGGAGACGAGGCTTAATTTTACTAACCCTTTAAAACATTTATCATTATGGGTAAAGTAAAAGTTAAGAAAGCGGATGTCTGGATAGATATGACTCCTATGTCCGACGTGATGGTCCTCTTGCTTACCTTCTTCATGTTGACATCAACATTCGTGAAGAACGAGGCAGTGAAGGTCGTTACACCGGGCTCGGTATCTGAAATCAAGGTACCGGAGACAAACGTCCTGACAATTCTCTGCGATAAGGAAGGCCGTATCTTCGTGGGTATGGATAACCCAAAGAAGATGGGCGACCTCGTTCAGGGCATGGCCGATCAGTATGGCGTACAGCTTACTAAGAAGCAGTTTGAGACCGCACAGGGCGCTGCTTCATTAGGCGTTGATATGCAGGATTTGGCAAGCGCACTGAGCTTGGGCGACAAATTGAATGAGTACCAGGCTGTCAAGGGTATTCCTACCGACAGCACCAAGACTGGTTCGATGATGAGCCAGTTCCAGGACTGGGTAAAAATGGCACGCGACAACAACGGTTCTGACATGAAGTTGGCTATCAAGGCCGACGCTGGCACACCGTACAAGGTCATCAAGAAAATGATGTCTGAGCTTCAGGATATGAACGAGAACCGTTACTACCTGATTACGTCGCTTAAATCAAATTCGGAGGAGTAAGACATGGCAAAGAAAAAAGCAAGCAGACAGAAAAAGATGAACACCCGCGTGGACTTCACGCCTATGGTGGACATGATGATGCTTCTTATCACGTTCTTCATGCTCTGTACATCTTTGGCTAAACCCCAGACGATGAACTTGACTATGCCTTCGAACGATGAGAACATCTCTGACAAGGACCGCAACGCGGCCAAAGCTTCTCAGACCGTTACTATCTTTGTATGCGGTAATGACAAAATCTACCATGTCGATGGTATACCTAACTACGACGATCCCTCATGCCTGAAGGAGACTTCATGGGGCAAGAACGGAATCCGTGAGGTGCTTATCAAGCACGTTACTGAGGACGGCTCTACTCCTGTAGCTGACATCATGGCTGCTAAGATTCGCCTCGACCAGAAGAAGCTCGCCAATCCGGCAGCTTATCCTGACAGCGTTTATGACGCTATGTTGAGCAAGATCAAGAAGGGTGAACTCGACAACGGTAAGGTTCCTACCATGACCATCATTATCAAGTGTACTGATGGCGCTTCTTACAAGAATATGGTAGACGCTTTGGACGAAATGACTATCTGCAGTATTGGTACGTACGTCATTGACAAGATTAATCCGCAGGATGAAGCATTGCTTGCAAAACGCGGCATTAAGTAATTCAATGACTAATAATTAAAGAAAGGACAAAGAAATGTCAAAAATAGATTTGATATCCAATGAATGGACTGACCTCGTCTTTGAGGGCAGAAACCAGGCATATGGAGCCTACAAGTTGCGCAAGGGTACTACCAAGCGTAACGTGTGGTCCATCATTATCGTAGCCCTTGCTGCAGTACTCCTTTTCCTCGGACTCCAACTTCAGAAAATGGCACAGGCCAACAAGACTGTTGAGAATACTCAGGCTGTCGAGCTGGCTCGTCTCCAGGAGAAGAAGAAGGAAGCTAAGGTAGAAAAGAAGGAAGTTATCCGTACCGAACCTGAAAAGGTTGTTGAGCAGGTTAAGTCTTCAGTCAAGTTTACCGCTCCTGTCATCAAGAAGGACGAAGAGGTAAAGGAAGAGGACGAGATCAAGCTCGAGGAAGTAGAGAAGAGTACCAAGGCTATCGGTTCCTTCAATGTTGAGGGTAACGACGAGGTTGGTGGTGCTGTGCTCAAGGCTAAGGAAGAAATCAAGGCTCCAGAACCTCCAAAGCATGAGGAGGAGACAAAGATCTTTACCGTAGTAGAGCAGATGCCTCTCTTCCCTGGTGGCGATGCAGCTCTTATGGCTTATCTTCGTGACAACATCCACTACCCGACTGTAGCTGCCGAGAACGGCGTACAGGGACGTGTTGTTGTTGGCTTCGTTGTAGAGCGTGACGGCTCTATCACCGACGTTAACGTATTGCGTTCGGTTGACCCGTCACTCGACCGTGAGGCTATGCGCGTGGTTAAGGGTATGCCACGTTGGACTCCTGGTAAGCAGAACGGCTCTGCTGTTCGTGTTAAGTACCAGGTACCTGTAACATTCCGCTTACAGTAATAATAACTGATATAGTTGCAGCCGAGCAATCTCTCCATTCTTGGAGAGGTTGCCCGGTGGCAACATTTAAAAACAACAAGACACAGCGGCGTTATTTCAAATATCAGAATAACGCCATTATTTTTATTCATAGGAATAATGAGAAAGAACTTATCCTTCAAATTCATCGTAGGATTAGCCCTCGTGGCCTTCGTTTTCGTTTCGTGCGGACAGCAGAAGCGTAAGGATGGCCGTACAGACACCAACTCATCGGGTGTGATTAGCTTCGCTGCCGACGAGAGTTTCAGTCCGATTGTTGACGAACTGAAGCAGGTATTCGAGATGCAGTGCCCTGAAGCAATGGTAAAGCCTATCTATACTAATGAGGTAGACGGTGTGAACATGCTTCTAAAAAATAAGGTGATGCTCACCATTACGGCACGCAACTTCACTAAGAAAGAATATGATTATCTGAAGGGAACCGACCAATTGCCCGAGGCTGTGCCTCTCGCATATGATGGTATGGCGCTCATCTGCAATAATAAAAACCTCGACTCTTGCATCACAGTCAATGATATAAAGGCTGTTCTCTCTGGTAAGAAGACACGTTGGAGTGAGGTTAACCCAGGCTCAAAGCTCGGTGAGATTTGGGTATGTTTCGACAACAAGAAGTCGGCAGCTGTCGACTATTGCTGTGACTCAATTCTCGGTGGCAAGCCAATCAATAGTCCGAACGTGTTTGCAGCTAAGGACTCAAAAGATGTTATCGACTATGTAGCTCGCACTCCTAATGCCATTGGCGTGATAGGAAGCAACTGGCTTAACGACAAGCGCGACTCAACAAATACTACTTGGAACAAGGCTATCACCGTAATGTCGGTGTCAAAACTCGATAAGGCCACTCCAATGAATTCGTGGAAACCGTATCAGGCATGGTTGCTCAACGGTCGCTATCCGTTTGTACGCACCATTTATGCTCTGCTCAACGACCCCAAGCGTGGACTCCCATGGGGATTTGCTCACTTTATTGAGTCTCCACGTGGACAGCTCATCGTGTTCAAGGCTGGTCTGCTGCCTACTCGTGGTGAGATTGCAATCCGCGATGTCAATGTGAACAACAAACCGTATTAGAATCCTTTAATTAAACAATAGCTTTTGCCCCGCGGCTTTATACAATTGAACAATTAAACAACCAGAATTATGAAAGCAATTAAATATCTCGTAGCAGGAGCTTTGATGCTCAGCATCGCCGCTCCAACAATGGCACAGGACGTTAAATCGCAGGTTGATGCCATCACAAAAGTAGTAGTTGACGCCAAGGGTGACGCTGTCGCAACTAAGGCGCAGATTAAGGACTTCATGAAGTTGAACAAGAAGAATGCACAGGCTATTGCAGGTCTTGGTCGCGCATTCCTTGTTGCAAAGAATTATGAGCAGGCCAAGACTTATGCCGATATGGCAATGAAGGTTGGCAAGAATGTATCGGCTGGTTATATCCTTCGTGGCGACATCGCTTCGGCTGAGGATGACGGCGGTTTGGCTGCTTCTTACTATGAAATGTCTACACAGCAGGACCCTCAGGATCCTACAGCTTATGTAAAGTACGCTCGCGTATATCAGAAGGTTGACGCTGACGGTGCTGTAGCTATGCTTGAGAAGCTTCGTTCGGTAAAGCCTGACTATCCTGTTGACGCTGCAGCTGGCTATATGTACTCTTCAAACAATAAGTTGAAGACAGCTCTCCAGTACTACGGCAAGGTTCAGAACATCAACTCGCTCGACGACTATATCCTTTTCGACTATGCTTCTACAGCATACGTACTTGAGGACTATGACAAGACTCTGCAGCTTGCCGCTGCTGGTGTTCAGAAGTATCCTCATTACTCTTCATTCTACCGTGTAGGTATGTATGCTTCGGACAAGGTTAAGAAGTATGAGGACGCTGTTAACTATGGTAACAAGTTGTTCAACACAACTGATACTATCAAGTACACAGCCAACGACTACATCTACTATGCCGAGGCTCTTATGAACACTGGCAAGTTTGACGAGGCTATCGCTGCTTACAAGCACATTCCTGAGGTTGACCCTGAGAACAAGGAGACTAACAAGCTCATCTCTGGTCTCTATGTTAAGGCTCATCGCTTCCCTGAGGCTGTTGCCGCTATGGAGCAGTACATCACAGAGGCTGGCGAGAATGCTACATACAAGGAGCTTGACGCTCTTGCCGACATCTACATCGACGAGGCTTCTGTAGAGGGAGCTACTGATGCTGTTAAGAAGGCTGCATTCGAGAATGCTGATAAGGTATACGCTCGCATGGCTGAGAAGTACGATTATGCTGCTACTTACGCAGTTTGGAAGCGTGCTCTTATGAACCATCAGATTAACCCTGATGTTAAGGTAGGTCGCGCTCTGCCTTACTATCAGCAGTACATCTCGCTCGTAGAGCCGAAGGCTGAGAAGACTGCTTCAGAGCTCAACAAGCTTGCTATCTCTTACACCTATCTTGCCGTTCACTATATTCAGAACGACAAGAAGGCTGAGGCAAAGGAGTGGGCACAGAAGCTCGCTGAGATTCGTCCGGACGATCCCAATGCACAGCAGATTCTCTCTATTAAGTAATACTTAAGAAACTGTTGACAATTAGACAATATACAAGTCGACAAGGAAATAACAAATAATAATTAAAGACGACGAGCTTCGGTTCGCCGTCTTTTTTTGTTTTCATATATCTATGTGTATTTTTGGCGAAGTTGTGGCCTTCAAATATAAATAAAAGTTAATCTCGTTCATAAATCGAGCCTTTGTACGTTTATATATCAGAAAACCAAAAGAATGAAAGACAAGGAGTTTGAACATATAGCACCAGTGTTGCGCCGCCGCTCGGTGGCTACAGCACGTAGCCTTGGTCTCGACGCAGACGATGCAGAGGATGTGGCGCAGGATGCGCTGCTGAAGCTGTGGTCGCTGCGTGGCGAGTTGAAGGTGGAGCGTATCGAAGCCCTTGTCGTTACTGTGGCACGCAACTTATCAGTTGACTTCCACCGGCGATGCCGCACTATTCCGATGGACAATCGACCTGTCGTCGACGAACTCCACACTCAGCCCGACACTCTTATGGAAGTAGCCGACGATGAGCGTTGGCTTGAACGTAAGATGCAGGCGTTGCCATCCACCGAGTATCAGGTGCTGCATCTGCGTCAGGTGGAACGCAAGTCCGACGAGCAGATAGCCGCGATACTCAGTATCGGTGTAGGTTCGGTGCCAACGCTCCTGTCACGAGCCAGGCGTAAGCTATTGGAAGCAATGCGAGCCCGACAACGGGTTGAGTAATTCGGATAATTGGTAATGTAACTTGTAAGATGTTTTAATCACAATAAAATGACAGCTATGGAAATCAAGCAACTCATAGACAGATATATGAACGGTCAGACAACCGTTGACGAGGAGCAGCTTCTTGCGCGCTACTTCCGTTCGGCTACCGACTTGCCTGACGACTTGCAGCCTTATCGCGACATGTTCGCCTACTTTGACGAAGTTATGCCCTTAGGCGCTTTGCCCGAGTTTGACGGTTCAGCCGGGCAGGCAGAGACTCGTGTCGCGCCCGACAGCAGCAAGGTTGTCGCTCCGCGCAGACACAGCCTTCGCATGGCAGCATGGTGGAGTGGGGCAGTGGCAGTGGCAGCAGCCGTGGCTCTGTTGCTGATAATGTATCGCCCGTCGGCACCCGTCCAGCCCATAGCATCGGCTGTAGTAGTGAGCGACACGTGCAGCACGTCTACAGGTGTTGAGGCTGAACAGAACGTCGTGACCGACTCAGTAAAGCTCAAGCCACAGCCCCAACGTCGTCGCCCAAGCGTACGCCGCCGCTACTACATTGCTCCGCCCAAGACCTATCTGGCACATGCCGCCGCCACCGACAGCACCACGCACCAAGCCGATGCCAACGTGAACGGCTCTGCCACCGACTGCCTTGTAGCCATACACGAGTTGCCCGAGGCAGAGCGCCAGAGCATAGAGCACGACATAAGGGAGTCGCTTAGGCTTGTCGACGAGGTGCGCAACACGCTGCTTGCAGTAGATATGCTCAACCAAATCGACGACGAAGCCGACGACGAACTGTATTGACATCGGATGAATAATATACTCGCATCGAATAAATACACCTAATAAAACATTGACGATTATGAAAAAGATATTCACAATGATTATCGCCCTTGCGCTCGTTCCGGCATTTGCGGCAGCGCAGACCACCATTGCCCGCGTAGTGGAGCAGTTCAAGAAAGGCGCTGTTGAAGAAATTTCAACCTCCAAGGAAACCGACACCGACACCGACGGCAAGCAATGCGTTTATGAAAGAAATATATTTCTTGTGGCAAAGAACAGCGGCAAGTTCAAGCAGCTGATGGATGTCTTCAACGACGAGCAGACGAATGCCTACTCTGTGAACAAGCGTATGGCAGGCTATGGCGGCTCTGCCAGTAAAATAGGTTACGGCAAGAATTCGGAAAAGACGATAGTGTTTATGAAATATTCCGACCGCAACTACTTCGTGCTTTACTTTAAGGACCCTGCCGATTCGAAGCGTCGCACGTGCTATGCATTGGCATGGTATGAAAGCAAGAAGGACAAGAAGAAAAAGGAAATGTGGTGTGTAGACATCATACGTGTATACAGCCTGAACCCCGAATATGTGAGGTCGCTGCCCAAGACCATAACCAAGACCACTACTACCGTCAATTCCGACGACACCAACACGTCCATTACGGTCAACTCCGACGGCACCATCATACGCTACGACCGCAACACGGGCAACAGCATAGTGTATCGTCCGCAGGACAACAAGAAGGCAAGCAGCATCGATGTGCCCATAAAGAACAGCGGCGACTTCATACAGCGGTTCAACGATCTGCGCACCGAGTATATACAGATGGTGCAGTTTGCGGGCAAGGAGCAGACCTTCTTCGCCAACCGTATAATGCCGCCCGTCAACAAGATGCTGCAGTTGTGTCGTGAGCACGGCAAGCTTCTGCTCCACAACGAGCGCTTATCATGCATAGGAATACTTGACGACATGAAGCAGAGCGCACGCGACAATGGTATACGCGAAATGCTAAATCTTGCCCAAAAGTATCTTAACGGCAAATAAGCAGAATGCTGTACTGCAGCTATCGAATTTCTCTCTCTATATATATTTGAATTAATATATTTTCAGCCCTTCGGCATCGTGATGATTGCCGGAGGGCTTTTGGGTCTCAATAAAAAGCATTAACTTTGCAAAGGAAAACAAACAACAATCGATATGAACAAATCTCTTCTATTAGCCTCGGCAGGCATTGCTTGCGTGCCAACGCTGCTTGCGGCTAAGACAGCAAAGGCCGCTAAGGCCAACGACCCTGCACGCCCCAACATCATATTCATACTGTGCGACGACATGGGATATGGCGACCTTGCATGCTATGGACAGCCCTATATCTCTACGCCCAACATCGACCGTATGGCAAGCGAGGGCATGCGCTTCACTCAGGCATACGCCGGTTCGCCCGTATCGGCACCGTCGCGAGCTACCATTATGACCGGTCAGCACTCGGGACACTCGCATGTGCGTGGCAACAAGGAGTACTGGTCGTACAAGAATACCGTGAAGTATGGCGACAACGTCGACTTCGCCGTAGTAGGTCAGGAGCCTTACGACCCTGCCCATAAGATTCTGCCCGAAATGCTCAAGGACCGCGGCTATCGCACAGGCGTGTTCGGCAAGTGGGCAGGAGGTTATGAAGGTTCGGCTTCAACACCCGACAAGCGTGGCATCGACGAGTTCTATGGCTACATCTGCCAGTTCCAGGCTCATCTGTATTATCCCAACTTCCTCAACCGCTTCTCGCGTTCGCAGGGCGACACAGCCGTTGTGCGTGAGGTGATGGAGGAGAACATCAAGTATCCGATGTTCGGCAAGGACTACTTCAAGCGCACCCAGTACTCGGCACGTATGATACACGACAAGGCTCTGGAGTGGATTGACAGTCAGGATGCCGAGCATCCGTTTGTGGGCTTCTTCACCTACACTCTGCCCCATGCCGAGCTGGCTCAGCCCGACGACCAGATACTCGAAGGTTACAAGAAGAAGTTCTTCGTCGACAAGACCTGGGGCGGACAGGAAGGCTCGCGCTATAATTCCGTAGAGCATACACACGCCCATTTCGCCGGAATGATAACCCGTCTGGACTCGTATGTAGGCGAGGTGATGGCCAAACTGAAGGAGAAGGGGCTCGACAAGAACACGCTCGTTATCTTCACCAGCGACAACGGACCTCACGAGGAGGGTGGAGCCGATCCCGAATACTTCGGTCGCGACGGCAAACTGCGCGGATTGAAGCGCCAATGCTACGAGGGTGGCATACGCATTCCGTTCATAGCATGGTGGCCCGGACGCATTCAGGCTGGCACAACAAGCGACTTGCAATTTGCATTCTATGACCTTATGCCTACATTCTGCGACCTTGCCGGTGTGAAGAACTTCCGCAAGCGCTACACCAACCGTGCTCTGCCGGGCGACGGATTTGACGGCATCAGCATCGCGCCGACACTCTTGGGCAATGCCGACAAGCAGCAGCTGCACGACCATCTGTACTGGGAGTTCCACGAGACCGATCAGATTGGTGTGCGCCGAGGCGACTGGAAGCTGATAGTAGTAAAGGGCAAGCCACGCCTGTACAATCTCGCCAACGACCTGCACGAGGACATTGACGTGTCAGACAAGCACCCCGAAATAGTACAGCAGCTCATCGACGTAATAAAGAAGGAGCATACTGACAACCCGATGTTCAAAGTTACACTGCCCTACTAAGTTATCAATAGGCAGATTTGATATTACAATAAAGCCCTGACTTGCACAAGTCGGGGCTTTATTGTCTAAAAGATTAAGTATCTTTTTCGGACAAAACACTTATAATTCAGTATTTTTGTCTAATTTTGCACATTATGAAAGAAAATAAGATATCATTGAGCAGCAAGCAGTATGCGGTGCCGTTCATTCTCATCACCTCACTATTCTTTATGTGGGGCTTTGCTCGCGCCATACTCGACGTGCTCAATAAGCATTTTCAGACCGAGCTTGACATTACAATAACCCAGTCGTCGCTGATACAGGTGACAACATATATGGGCTACTTCCTCATGGCCATTCCGGCAGGATTGTTCATCAATCGTATGGGCTATCGCCGCGGAGTTGTGACGGGATTGGTGCTGTTCGGACTTGGTTCGCTGGCTTTCATTCCGTGCTCAATGGCGGGAACATTCTATCCATATCTTGTGGCGCTGTTCGTCATAGGTTGCGGACTCGTGTTTCTTGAGACGTCTGCCAACCCATACGTTACGGAGTTGGGACCTAAAGAGACTGCTACTGCACGATTGAACTTCTCGCAGTCGTTCAACGGAGTAGGTTCGATGTTTGCTACACTCGTTGTTGGCAGCTTCCTCTTTCAGAGCGAATCGGCAGGCGACGGCAGCAATGCTGTGATACCATACTCGATAATGGGTGCCCTTGTGCTGCTCATTGCCGTAATCTTCTCACGTGTAAACCTGCCCGAAATAAAGCACACCGACGATAAGGAGACGCAACAGGGCGGACATAACATCTCGCGCCTGTTCAAGAACCGCTGCTTCGTATTCGGACTCTCAGCCTTGCTCGCTTACGAGGTGGCAGAGATTTCAATCAACTCATACTTCATCAACTATGTCACAGGACAGGGATGGATGGAGCCAGCCACAGCCTCTACGGTGCTGACCGTCGGTCTGGGACTGTTCATGCTGGCGCGCTTCATTGGTGCAGCCGTGATGAGTAATATAGCAGCCGAGAAATATCTGCTCATCTGTGCAGTGGGTACGGTAGCTTGTATTGCCGTGCTGCTGCTCGACATGGGTCGCAATATCTCTATGGCAGCGCTGATGATGAACTACTTCTTCGAGGCTATCATGTTTCCGACCATCTTTGCACTCACCCTGCGCGGACTCGGCGGACTGACCAAGAGTGCCTCGTCGATACTCATGATGACTCCGGTAGGCGGATGCGGATTCCTGCTGATGGGCTACGCTGCCGACCATGCAGGCAACTTCGTGCTGCCGTTCTTCATTCCGCTCGTAGGATATGCTATTGTGATGGCTTATGCCTGGAGCACAGTGAGGAGCACGGTGAAGAAATAGAAAAAGGGAAATACACAAGGTTTTTTAGGATAATCAATACATCAACGAAAAATGAACATCAAGGAGATACTGAACAGCACAGACGGAAGCAAACACTTCTCGTTTGAGGTGCTGCCGCCGCTGAAGGGCACCGGAACAGAGCGTCTGTTCTCGACGATAGAGAAGTTTAAGGAATTCAACCCTGCGTATATCAACATCACCACCCACCACAGCGAGTATGTGTACCGTGAGGTGGAGGGCGGACAGTATGAGCGTTTGCGCTTGCGTCGTCGGCCAGGTACGGTAGCCATAGCTGCCGCCATACAGAACAAGTTCGGCATACCCGTCATCCCGCACGTGATATGCAGCGGAGCGAGTGCCTTCGACATAGAGTATGAACTCATCGACCTTCAGTTTCTCGGTATTGAAAACCTGCTGCTGTTGCGTGGCGACAAGGCCAAGGAAGACAGCCGATATGTGCCTACGCCAGGCGGCTACTCGCACACGACAGAGCTGATAGAGCAGGTGAATAAGTTCAATGAAGGATTCTTCAACGACGGAACGCCGATAAAGAATCCTGGCGGAAAGTTCGGATTCGGTGTGGCGTGCTATCCCGAGAAACACGAAGAAGCACCCAACATCGAGATGGATATGGAGTATCTCAAGCTGAAACAAGACCTCGGAGCCGACTATGCCGTGACGCAGCTGTTCTACGACAACCAGAAGTACTTCGACTTTGTGAAGCGTGCCCGCGAAATGGGCATAACGATGCCAATCATTCCTGGACTGAAGCCGTTTGCCAAGTTGTCGCAGCTTACGGTAGTGCCCAAGACGTTCCATTGCGACCTCCCGCAGGAGTTGGCGCAGGAAGTGCTCAAGTGCAAGACTGACGACGACGCCCGACAGTTGGGCATTGAGTGGACCACCGAGCAGTGTCGACAACTCTATGCTGCCGGAGTTCACAACATTCACTTCTATACCGTGTCGGCTGTCGACTCGGTTAGGGAGGTGGCAAAGAGGTTGCTGTAAGATATTTGAATTTTGATTTGTGAATTTTGAGTTTTGAATTGTTCTCGGCTTCGCCTGCGATTTTGAATTGTTCAATGTTGAATTTTTCAAAATCCAATACCGAAAACTCATAATTCCAAATTCAAAATTGCGATAGAAGTCGTAATAATTCACAATTCAAAACTCAAAACTCACAATTGCCATCGGCAACAATTCAAAACTCAAAATTCAAAACTCAAAATATGCAGTTTGACGAAGTGATAGGCCAGGAAGGGGCCAAAAGGCAGTTGCGCCAGCTCATTGACGAGGGGCGCGTGCCACATGCAATGCTGTTCTGCGGTCCGACGGGCTGCGGCAAGATGGCGCTTGCCATGGCTTTCGCCTCGGAACTGCTTGGTCATAGCCGACTGCTGAACCAATGGACTCACCCAGACCTTGTGTTCAGCTATCCCACCATAAAGAAGCCCAGCATGGGGTCGGAACATCAGCCCACGAGCGACGACTACGCCAGTCAGTGGCGCGAGATGATAATGCGCGGACCGTATTTCACGCTCGAACAATGGATGGCGCAGATGGATGCCGAGAACCAGCAGGCTGTAATCACGGGTGCTGAGAGCGACGCCTTGTCGCGCAAGCTGAGTCTGAAGTCGAGTCAGGGCGGATATAAGGTGTGCATAGTCTGGTTGCCCGAGCGCATGAACCAGACGAGTGCCAACAAATTGCTCAAACTGCTTGAGGAACCACCAGCGCAAACGGTGTTTATCCTTGTGAGCGAAGACCCGGGCAGACTGCTCGAAACAATACGCAGCCGCACGCAGCGATTCGACTTCAAGCGCATTGCCGACGACGCAATAGAGCTGGCTCTCGTGGCGCGTTGCGGAATCGAGCAAGACCTCGCACATCGTATAGCACGTATTTCAGGCGGTTCGTGGACAGAAGCCACAGGAGCGTTGCAGGCAGGCAATGAGAATAACATGTTTTTCGACCTGTTTACGATGCTCATGCGACTGGCATACGCCAAGCGCGTCAAGGAACTCAAGAAATGGAGTGAAAGTATTGCTGCCTTCGGTCGTGAGAAACAAAAGCGACTGCTCGTGTACTTCAGCCGTATGATACGCGAGAACTTCATGTACAACTTCCACGACCCGCGACTCACCTATATGACTGTCAATGAGGAACAGTTTGCGTCGCGCTTCGCACCGTTCATCAACGAGCGCAACATCTTCGAGTTTAGCGAGATGTTCGAACGTGCACTGCGCGACATAACACAGAACGCCAATTCAAAGATGGTGTTTTTCGACATAGCTCTACAATCAATAATATATATAACACGCAAATAGATGAAAGAATTCAAGGACATGCAATTCCATATATCCCGCGACACCGACCGCGGGCTCAGCCACTGCGCTTGCGGTAGGCAGGACAGACAGCTCAACACCTACGACTGGTTGTATGACGTGCCTGGCAACGAGGAGGATACAGACCTCGTTGAGGTGCAGTTCAAGAACACACGTAAGGGTTACTATCACAATGTCAATCACCTTGACCTTCAAAAAGGAGATACCGTGGCTGTTGAGGCAAACCCTGGACACGACATCGGTGTTGTGACGCTGACCGGACGCCTTGTAAAGCTGCAGGTGAAGAAAGCCAATCTGAAGTCGCCTGATGAGATAAAGCGCGTATACCGTATAGCCAAGCCTACTGATATGGACAAGTATTATGAGGCAAAGAGCCGCGAACACGGCACAATGATACAGAGCCGTCAGATAGCCAAAGACCTCGGGCTGCAGATGAAGATAGGCGACGTGGAGTATCAAGGCGACGGCAACAAGGCCATATTCTACTACATCGCTGACGAGCGCGTTGACTTCCGACAGCTCATCAAGGTTCTGGCTGACACCTTCCACGTGCGCATTGAGATGAAACAGATTGGTGCTCGACAGGAGGCTGGACGCATTGGCGGTACTGGACCGTGTGGTCGTGAGCTGTGCTGTGCTACATGGATGAAGAACTTTGTGAGCGTCAGCACCAATGCGGCACGCATCCAGGACATATCGCTCAATCCGCAGAAACTTGCCGGAATGTGCGCTAAGCTGAAGTGCTGTCTCAACTATGAGGTTGACGACTATGTTGAGGCTGGACGCAAGATGCCTGCTCGCGATGTCGTATTGCAGACTGCCGACGGCGACTGGTATCTGTTCAAGACCGATATACTGGCTGGTCTCGTGACATATTCAACTGATAAGTCGATAGCTGCCAATCTTATTACAATCTCGGCAGAACGTGCGCGTGCTGTCATAGAGATGAACCGTCGTGGCGAGAAGCCTGAGGCGCTTGATGAGGGAGATTCAGTGAGCACATCCGACCGTCCTGCCGACCTTTTGGCGGATGCAGACATCAGCCGTTTTGATAAGGCTAAGAAAAAGAAGAAGGCAAAGAATCGTCCGAATCGTCAGCAGCAGCCTGCCAATAATCAGCAGCGTGAGCCAAAGCAGCCGAAGCAGCGCGAACAGCGACAGCCAAAGTCGGCTCCTGCCGATATGCAGCAACAGCCAAGGCCACAGGCACAGCAATACCATAAGCCACAGGGTCAGCAGCCTAAACCACAGGGTCAACATCCACAGCAGCCCAGGCCGCAAGGTCAGCAGCAAAAACAGCAGGCTAATCAGCAGGGTCAGCAGCAACCTAAACCGCAGCATCCTGCAAAACCGCAGGCACAGCAGCCAAAGCAGCAGCCTCAGGCCAATGCTGATGTACAGAAATAAAATAGGATGAGGGTGTGTTTTTTATGGCACACCCTCATTCCGTTAATAGTCATTGCTTATAAAGCTAATATAAAAAGATACTTGGAAGGAAATATGAAGAATAGCAAATGTTTTGCACTGTTGGTCGTGATGTCGCTACTGATTTTATCGGCATGCAATAGCCGGCTCGTGTACGACCGCTACGCATCAACGCCAATATCAGGGTGGGAGAAAAATGATACGCTGTCGTTCGACATACGTCCTGTTGACGGTACGGACACATACGATATGTGGCTTGGACTGCGAACCAGCGAAGCCTATCCGTTCACTGCCATCACACTAATCGTTGAGCAGCATATCTATCCGAGAGATACCATTATCAACGACACGGTGAACTGTAAGATTACCGACCGACATGGCAACGCATCGGGCTCTGGCGTCAATTTCCACCAGTACCGTTTCCCCGTAGCCGCACTGCAATTGCAGGAAGGCGACTCAATACATATACGTGTACGTCACGACATGAAGCGTGAGATATTGCCGGGTATAAGCGATGTAGGCATATCGCTTAATCGCAAGTAGGGTAGAAGCTACTCGAAGTAGAAGCTCAGCACAATCATCTTTGAGCTTGCCTTGCTTACAGCCTGTGCATACTTGAGCATGTTCTTGTCGCGCAGTTCGTCGGCATGTTTGGTGTCGAGCGAATTGCCAAGGGCGTAGACGAATTTCAGCTCGGGGCGCAGCTTGAAGAAAGGTAGGTAGAAATCGCATCCTACACCAGCCTCTACTGCCATGGTGTAGCGTTTCAGACGCAGGTTGTCGCTGCGCTTGGTGTTGAGATTGAGCATCGGAGCCAGACCTGCCATAAGGTATGGACGATGGTTGTTGAAGCGAGGTGCGGCGAAAATCAAGTCGGCTGAGCAAGATATGTAAGCCGACTTGATGTCCTGACGCGACTCCTCGGCACGTCCGTCGGCATCCAACTTGTTAAGGTCGTGGAATACGATATGGCGTGAGCCGAAATACATCATCGGTGCCACGCGCACCTGGAAATGCTCTGTAAGGCGTGCCTCGCCGAGCACACCGACGTTAATGCCGGGATCCCAACGGCTTTGGTCGACGGTGACAAGTGCCTGGTGCTCCTGCCCGTCTTCACCGATATAAGTCTGCTGCCCGACGTTGGTCAGCTCCACATCCTGCAAGTGAGTGCCTACTACGACACCAAAGTGAAACGGACGCAAGTCGGTATACGGGCGGTTTTGTACCGTACGTTGCTGTGCGTGAGCCATGCCGCCTAACATAGATGGCATAGCCGCTAAAAATATCAGTATAGCTGCGAGTCTCATAATAATATATAACGACATTAACCCAATGTTATTGCTTTGGCTTATTACCAAAAAAATGCAATACGGATATAGCAAAATGGAGTGGAATGTGTAAATAAGTTAAAATCACTACCCATTTGTAGGTATTTCGAAGAAAAACGCTATCTTTGCATCATCTAATTTTAGGTAGTATAACATTAATAACATTTAAATAGAATTTAATTATGGCTTATG
The DNA here is from genome assembly GCF_021531355.1 of Leyella stercorea. Lineage (GTDB taxonomy): Bacteria > Bacteroidota > Bacteroidia > Bacteroidales > Bacteroidaceae > Prevotella. Next base: position 28,637 of record NZ_JADYTS010000001.1, read on the forward strand.
TAATTGGCGACGACTGCATCGCATGCGGTACATGTATTGGTGAGTGCCCGGTAGAGGCTATCTCTGAAGGCGAAAAGTATTCAATCAACCCTGATCTCTGCACAGAGTGTGGTACATGCGCTAGCGTATGTCCTCAGGAGGCTATCAGCCTCGGCGAGTAAGGATTTACTACAGAAATATTAAAGGCGGCAAATTGCAGCATATTGTGCTCGTAGTTTGCCGCCTTTTCGTGTTCTGTTGGGTACAGATGTTGCTAAAGTATTGTTTTTCTGTTAAATAAATGTAAATAAGCGGGCTGCTTAAAAGCATGATTTCTTTATATAATAAAAAATGAGTAATTTTGCGGACCGATTATTTGGGGATACACTTAGAGTCCCCTGCATGAGGGTGTTAATAGCGCTCGTTATAGAAAAGGCCAAACGGCGTGGTTAGTGAATCGCTCGTGCAACAAAAATAAAACGTTTTTTAGTAGTAATTTTTAAATTAAACAATGAACACTTTAAGTTACAAGACTATTTCCGTAAACAAGGAAACAGCTAAGAAGGAGTGGGTGGTAATCGATGCCACAGACCAGGTAGTAGGTCGTCTCTGCTCTAAAGTAGCAAAGCTAATCCGCGGAAAGTACAAGCCGTCATTCACTCCCCACGTGGACTGTGGTGACAACGTTATCATTATCAACGCAGCCAAGGCTGTTTTCACTGGCAAGAAGGAAACAGACAAGGTTTACACACGTTATACTGGCTATCCTGGTGGACAGCGCTTCAACACTCCGGCAGAGCTCCGCAAGCGTCCTGACGGAATGGACAAGATTATCCGTCACGCTGTGAAGGGTATGCTCCCCAAGGGTCCTCTCGGCCGTCACCTGCTTGACAATCTCTACATCTACGATGGTACAGAGCACAAGCACGAGGCTCAGCAGCCTAAGGCAATTGATATTAACCAGTATAAATAAAGAATAGAAGATGGAAATGATAAATGCAATTGGTCGCCGTAAGAGTGCCGTAGCTCGTGTTTATCTCACAGAGGGCACCGGTAAGATCACAATCAACAAGGAAGAACTCGCAAAGTATTTCCCATCAGCAATTCTGCAGTATGTGGTTAAGCAGCCGCTGCTCCTGCTCGGTGTGGAAGAGAAATATGATATCAAGTGCAACCTCGACGGTGGCGGTTTCACCGGTCAGAGCCAGGCTCTTCGTCTCGCTATCGCCCGCGCACTTGTAAAGGTTGACGCTGAGGACAAGAAGACTCTTAAGGGTCAGGGCTTCCTCACTCGCGATTCACGTGAGGTTGAGCGTAAGAAGCCGGGTCAGCCGAAGGCTCGCCGTCGCTTCCAGTTCAGCAAGCGTTAAAATATGGAGAACGGCTGGGACACCTTATTATATATATGTGTGGCTTAGCATATCTCCAAAGTTTAGCATCCAAACCCGCAAGACCGAAAGAGTGAGTTAGGAATTACGAATTAGGAATTACGAATTAGGAGTTGTGAGTTAGAATTATAATTCAAAATTCAAAATCGGCGAAGCCGACCAATTCAAAACTCAAAATTCAAAACTCAAAACTCGACATTCGTTACTCGTGGGCTGGTTCAATTTAACTCAAAGGAAAGTAAACAAATTAACAAGAACAAAGAAATGTCAAGAACTAATTTTGACCAGTTGTTAGAGGCAGGCTGTCACTTTGGCCACCTCCGTCGTAAGTGGAATCCCGCAATGGCTCCTTATATCTTCATGGAGCGCAACGGCATTCATATCATCGATTTGCACAAGACCGTAGCTAAGGTTGACGAGGCTGCTGAGGCTTTGAAGCAGATCGCAAAGTCAGGCAAGAAGATCCTGTTCGTCGCTACTAAAAAACAAGCTAAGGACATCGTAGCCGAGAAGGCAGCGAGCGTGAATATGCCTTACGTTATCGAGCGTTGGCCGGGCGGTATGCTCACCAACTTCCCGACAATCCGCAAGGCTGTTAAGAAAATGGCGAACATCGACAAGCTCATGAACGACGGAACTTTCTCAAAGCTCTCTAAGCGTGAGCTTCTGCAGGTGACACGCCAGCGTGCTAAGTTGGAGAAGAACCTCGGTTCTATCGCTGACTTGACTCGCCTCCCGAGCGCTTTGTTCGTTGTTGACGTGATGAAGGAGAACATCGCCGTTAAGGAGGCTAACCGCCTCGGCATTCCGGTGTTCGCTATGGTAGATACCAACTCTGACCCACGCAACATCGACTACATCATCCCTGCTAACGACGACGCTAAGGATTCTATCGACGTAGTTCTCTCAGCTTGCTGCGGTGCTATCGCAGAGGGTCTTGAGGAGCGTAAGGTAGAGAAGGCTGACGAGAAGGCAGCTGCTGAGCAGAAGGAGGGCAAGGCTCCCCGCAAGGCTCGCAAGGAGGAAACTCCTGCTGAGAATGCAGCAGAGTAATCTTACATAACATAAAGATCGGAAATTCTTTAATTCGTAAATCCAAGGTTTTAGAATGGAGAATTTCCGATTTTTGGGTTAAAGGGGATTATACCAAATCAAGCAATAATTAATAACTAATAATTAATAAAGAATAAAAAACTATGGCTATTTCAATTGAAGACATCAAGAAACTTCGTGCCATGACAGGTGCTGGTCTTGCTGACGTAAAGAAGGCTCTGACAGAGGCTGAAGGTGATTTCGATAAGGCAAAGGAGTTGCTCCGTGAGCGTGGACTCGCTATCGCAGCTAAGCGTTCAGACCGCGAGACTGCAAACGGTTGTGTACTCGTTAAGAACGTTGACGGTTTTGCTGCAATGATCGCTTTGAAGTGTGAGACTGACTTCGTTGCTAACGGTGCTGACTTCATCAAGTTGACATCTGATATCCTCGACGCTGCTATCGCTGCCAAGGCTCATACTCTCGACGAGGTTAAGACTCTCAAGCTTGGTGAGGCTGACGTTCAGACTGCTGTTACACAGCGCTCTGGTATCACTGGCGAGAAGATGGAGCTCGACGGCTACAACGTACTCGAGGGTGAGAACATCGAGGTTTACGACCACATGGGCAAGCACACTCTCTGCACAATGGTACAGCTCAACCAGAACAATGAGGAGGCTGGTCATAAGGTAGCTATGCAGGTAGCTGCTATGAAGCCTATCGCTCTTGACGAGGCTTCAGTACCTGAGGAAGTTAAGGAGGAAGAGTACAAGGTTGCTGTTCAGAAGACTAAGGAAGAGCAGATCGAGAAGGCTGTAGAGGTAGCTGTTAAGAAGGCTGGTCTCAATCCTAACCACTTCGACTCTGAGGACCACATCGAGTCTAACCAGGGCAAGGGCTGGATCACAGCTGAGGACGTTGCTAAGTTCCGCGAGATCAAGGAGACCGTTTCTGCTGAGAAGGCTGCTAACCTCAACGAGAATATGATCCAGAACATCGCTAAGGGTCGTGTTGGCAAGTTCCTTAAGGAGAACTGCCTCGTTTGCCAGGAGTTCCAGTTCGGTGACGGCGACAAGCAGAGCGTTGCTGACTACCTGAAGAAGCAGGACAAGGAGCTGAAGATTGTTGCTTACAAGCGCTTCACTCTTGCTGCTGAGTAATTGGAATAATCAATTACACATATAATTAATATAGGAGCCGTGAAGAGTGAAAACTCTTTCACGGCTTTTTGTTTAATATCGACGTTGTTGCGAAGGGTTTCGTCAGCACGTCATCTTGTCAACTTAGATAAAATGAAGATTTTTGCCGTAGGTATGAACTACCTTGAACACAATAAAGAGCTCCATGGTTCGTTATTTAAACCAGAGGAACCGGTGATTTTCACCAAGGCCGACTCGGCAGTGCTCAAGGACCATAAACCATTCTTTATTCCCGACCACATGGGACGCATTGATTACGAGACAGAAATCGTAGTGCGAATCAGCAAGTTGGGAAAGAATATTTCCGAGCGTTTTGCCCATCGCTATTACGACGCCGTTACCGTCGGCATCGACTTTACTGCTCGCGAGTTGCAGAAAAAACTGCGTTCTGAGGGTAAACCTTGGGATTTGTGTAAGGGATTTGACGGAAGTGCAGCCCTGGGCGAATGGGTTTCGCTGGACAAATTCCGTGATATACAGGCCATCCATTTTCATCTCGACATCAACGGCAATACCGTTCAGGAGGGATGTACGAGCGATATGCTCTATCGTGTCGATCAATTGATAGCTTATATATCACAGTATTTCACACTAAAGACCGGTGATATCCTCTACACCGGAACGCCTGCAGGAGTAGGTCCCGTACATATCGATGATCATCTTGAGGGATATATAGAAGACCGCAAGGTGCTCGAATTCAATTGTAAATAACAATATTAAACGAATATGCGCAACATATACATAGTCTTGACCCTGCTTCTTGCCACTGTTCAGGCAAGTGCCCAGAAGTTCTATAATCTCACAGCCAAGGAGGTGAGGGTCGACTCTGTATTGCCCGTATTCTGCCATACCGAGTCGCTGCCTGTCAATTACCGCGACTCGGTTTATTCTTTTAGTATTGCTTATGCCGAATATGCCGACATGCCGCATGCCGACATTGAGGCATACCAACGTATAGAAAGCAAGCTACCGTCAGCTGAACCGCGCCTCGAAACAAGCGTTGTGATGGACCGCAAGCAGCCGTCGCTGCTCACAACGTTCTGTCCCGTAGTGTTGCGTGGCGGCCGCTGGCAGGTGTTGGTGAGCTTTATGCTGCGCCGTTCGGCCACTGTAGAACGTATGAGCCGTGTCACTTCGCTGACTCGTAATGGTGAGTCGCCTCTTGCTGATGTCGTAGCTCCACAAGACCGTTATGCTCAGCACAGCGTGTTGCGCGAAGGACGTTGGGTGAAGATACGCGTGCCGTCAACCGGTGTGTATCAGCTCACTTCCGAGCTTATGCGCAAAGCCGGATTCAGCAATCCCGACCGTGTGAAAGTGTATGGTTATGGAGGGAACTTGCAGAGCGAGACTCTTGACCCCGATTATCTTATTGCCACCGACGATTTGCACGAAGTGTCCACATGTACCATTGGTTCGCGTAGGTTGATGTTTGCTCGTGGTCCTGTGTCGTGGAACAGTAATAACGCAACATGCCGTACACGCAACCCATATTCCGACTATGGCTATTATTTTTTGACCGACGATGGTACTGAACCGCAAAAGATAGATTCGGCAGACTTTGTTTCTTCTTTTTATCCGTCGGCTGATTATTATCACGACCTATACGAAGTGGACGGTTTCAGTTGGCATCATGGCGGCCGGAACTTGTACGATTCGCGCCAGGTGCAGTCTGGCGACTCGCTCGTTCTAAACTTTAATGCCCCTAATAAAACTGCGACAGGGCGTATGATGGTCAATGTCACGTCTGGCGGCGCTATGTCTGTCGAGGTGAGATTGAATGGCCGTCGACTAGGCACGCTCAATACAACAGTAAGTGAACCGCTTTATGTTTTTGGTTTTCAGAGTAGCGGTACTTATGACATAGAGAGTGACAAGTCGCGTGAACAGCAGACCGTAAGTCTGCATGTGCTCAATGGCGAACCTATGCGACTCGATTTCGTGTCGCTAACATGGTCTGTGCCCCATCAGCTTGGCAATCTTGCCACCGACGCTCTGCCGGTTCCGGAATATGTTTATGCCATAACCAATCAGGACCATCATGCTGACCCTCAGGCTGACATGGTGATAATAATCCCCACATCGCAAAAACTGCTTGCCCAGGCACGTCGTCTGAAGCAACTACATGAGAATGCCGATGGTATGCGTGTCAATATAGTGCCAGCCGACGAATTGTATAATGAGTTCTCAAGCGGCACGCCTGACGCCTCGGCATACCGCCGTTATCTGAAGATGCTGTACGACCGCGCCACAACCGCAGCCGACCAGCCCAAGTATCTCGTGCTTTTCGGCAGCTGCATGTGGGACAACCGCCTGCTCACGTCCGAATGCCGACAAATGAAGGCTGACGATTATTTGCTGGCATACGAAAGCGAGGAATCGTTCGACAAGCGACTTAGTTATATCGACGATTCGTTTTACGGCATGCTTGACGACGGCGAAGGACTGCGCCCGTTGTATGTCGACAAGGTGGATGTGGCAGTCGGACGTTTCCCCGTGACCACAGCTGCCGATGCCAAGACAATGGTTGACAAGATAGAGAGCTACATGAAGAATGCCGGAGGAGCGGCATGGCTCAACGAAATAATGTTCATGGGCGACGACGGCGATGACAACCGCCACATGAAGGATGCCGATGCCGTAGCCGAACAGGTGATAGCCGAGAATCCGGCGTTGCGTGTCAACAAGGTGATGTGGGACTCTTATCCAGCCGTTATACAGACTTCGGGAGTGACATATCCCTATGCCAGCAAGGCTATAATGCGCCAACAGAACAAGGGAGCGCTCATAATGGACTACACCGGTCATGGTTCGGAACACCAGTTCTCGCATGAGAACGTGTTGTTCCTTAAAGATTTCAGAGAATTTTCGAATACCAACATGCCGCTGTGGGTAACGGTGGGCTGCGACTTCATGCCCTTCGACGCCCCGGTGGACAATATCGGAGTAACAGCGGTACTCAACGAAAAGGGTGGAGTAGCTGCATTCATCGGCTCGACGCGCACCGTATATTCTACATACAATGCTGAGTTACACTCACCGTTGATGCGTTTCCTGCTCTCGCACGACGACGACGGACGTGCAATGCCGGTTGGTGAAGCGTTGCGTCGTGCCAAGAACACTGCCTCATACAAGCGTTTGGCAGAAAACTCGCGACAGTTCTCACTTCTTGGCGACCCTGCAATGCGACTTTGGACACCGCGCCAGCTTATAGTAGTTGACTCCATCGGCGATGTAGATGTGGCCAAGGGAGGTAAGGCTGAGATGCGTGCCGGAGCACTGGTAAAGGTAAAAGGCCATATTGAAGGAATGGAAAATTTCTCAGGTACTGCAACGCTTCTGGTGCGCGACCGTAAAGAGACGGTGGTATGCTACAACAATCAGAATGCTGCCGACGACCCAATGGAGTTCACCGACCGCAAGGCTGTGCTCTATAGTGGCGACAGTAAGGTTGTGGACGGTAAGTTTGCATTCACCTTTGCGGTACCCAAGGATATCAGTTACTCTGGCGAAGAGGGACTCATTAACGTCTTTGCCATCGATGACGAACATACAATGGTGGTGAACGGCTACAGCAACAGCTTCACCGTAGGAGGCAGCGACATTGCCGACAACGACTCTATTGGTCCGTCCGTGTACTGCTATCTGAACTCGCCTTCGTTCCAGAATGGCGACAGAGTGAACTCTACGCCGTACTTTGTGGCTGAGATAACCGACCGCGACGGCATCAACGCCGCCGGAGCAGGAGTGGGACACGACATGCAACTCGTAATCGACGGCAAGACGGAACTGACATATACGCTCAACGACAACTTCCAGTACGACTTCGGATCGTACACCACAGGCTCTACATATTATTGTCTGCCGGAACTTGCGGAGGGTGAACACCGCCTGAAGTTTACCGCTTGGGACATACTCAACAATCCCACTACGCAGGAACTCCGCTTCCGTGTGGCAAGAGGACTGAAACCTACATTCATCATTTCGTGCACAGACAACCCCGCAACGACCTCTACCACATTCGTCATAGCCAACGACCGCACTGGCAGCAATGTGGATGTGCGCATTGAAGTGCTCGACATGAGCGGACGGTTGTTGTGGCGTCACGACGAGAGCGGAGTGTCAACGGCCTCTGCCTATACCGTCAATTGGGACCTGAAGCTCGACAACGGCCAGCAGCTCGACACCGGAGTCTACCTCTATCGTGTACGTCTTTCGTCCGACGGAGCGTCGCGTATGTCGAAAGCCAAGAAACTGATAGTAGTGGGCAATAAATAAATTAAAAAGTCGTTTGCATAATAAGCATTTACAATATAAATATATACAACGAATGAAACACGGAATAAGATACATCCTGCTTGCAGCCTTCGCAATGCTGTCGGCATACGCTTCGGCTCAGGATTACAAAAAAGAGATGTTCAACCCGGTAAAGACATCGGTGACATCGCAGACCATTGCGCCCGACGCACGAGCCGCCGGTATGGGCGATGTGGGCGCTGCCACCGACCCGGACGTAGTGTCACAGTACTGGAACCCAGCCAAATATCCGTTCACAATATCGCGTGCCGGAGTTGCCCTGAACTATACGCCGTGGCTGCGCAGCCTTGTCAACGACATCGATTTGGCTTATCTTGCCGGCTATTATCGCATAGGTGACTACTCGGCTGTATCGGCCTCACTGCGCTACTTCTCGTTGGGCGAAGTGTTCACAAGTACAAACGAGAGTGACGACGGAATGACTATCAATCCGTATGAGATGTCTTTGGACGTAGCCTACTCGCTTATGCTCAGCGAAAAGTTCTCGATTGCAGCCGCAGTGCGATGGATTTACTCCGATCTTACGTATAATTATACTGACGACACGTCGCCGGGCTCGGCATTTGCAGTCGACCTTGCCGCCTACTATCAGAACTATATCAACATTGGACAGCGTGAATGTCAGTTGGGATTGGGCTTGAACATATCCAACATCGGTTCGAAGATAACCTTCGGTGGCGACGACCGTGCGGAATTTATACCTACCAACATGCGTCTGGGAGCCTCGCTCATGATTCCGCTCGACGAATACAACCGACTCACCATTGCAGCCGATGCCAACAAACTGCTTGTGCCTACTTATCCGAAGCAGGAGGAAGGTGAGGACACGCAGGACTATGAGGACCGTGTTCAACGCGACTACTATGACGTTTCGTCAATCAGTGGTATCTTCAAGAGTTTCAGCGATGCCCCCGGCGGATTCAAGGAGGAGCTGAAGGAGGTGCAGTGGAGCATCGGAGCCGAGTATACCTACAATGATAAGTTCACCCTTCGCGCCGGCTATCACAATGAGGCAGAGAGCAAGGGCAATCGTAAATACTTCACCGTGGGAGCCGGATTCAAGATGAACGTATTCTCGCTTGATGCCGGCTACGTTATCGCTACAGCCAAGTCGAACCCGCTCGACCAGACCTTGCGCTTCACTTTGGCGTTCGATATGGACGGTATCAAGGATATCTTCAAGCGAAGATAATGGAAGTTAGGAATTAGGAGTTAGGAATTAGTCGGCTTTGCCGATTATAAATTATGAATTTAGAATTCGTAATTAAAACAACTCGTAATTCGTAATTCCTAATTCGTAATTAAAATAACTCGTAATTCCTAATTTAAAGAAAATTCAAACACTCATGAAAATAAGAACTGGTTTCGGATATGATGTCCACAAATTAGTAGAGGGTCGCGACTTGTGGCTCGGAGGAATAAAGCTCGACTACGAGCTTGGTCTTCTCGGCCATAGCGATGCCGATGTACTGATACATGCTATATGTGATGCACTGCTTGGTGCTGCCAATATGCGTGATATTGGTTATCACTTCCCCGACACAGCAGCCGAGACACTCAATGTAGATAGCAAGATTTTGCTACGCAAGACCATCGAACTCATTGCCACAAAGGGCTATCGTCTGGGCAATGTCGATGCTACGGTGTGTGCTGAGCGTCCAAAACTCAATCCGCACATTCCTGCAATGCAGAGCTGTCTTGCCGAAGTGATGAATACGGATATAGACAATGTTTCAATCAAAGCCACCACAACCGAGCGACTTGGTTTTACCGGTCGTATGGAAGGAATATCGGCATATGCCACTGTTTTGATAGAGAAGGACTGATAAAGTTGTGGTATGCTGATAGAATAGGAATGATATTGTTTGGGTATGGAAAACGATAAAACCCCTTGTCTTTCGTGTTTTTGACCCCTAAAAACATGAAAAAACAAGATTTTTTGAAGTTTTTGATAAATTTCTTGCAAAAACATTTGGAGGTTACATAAAAAAGCCATACCTTTGCACTCGCTTTAAAGAACTAAGCAATACTGCTAAGAGTAACAGTTAAAGTAATCGGGCGTTTAGCTCAGCTGGTTTAGAGCATCTGCCTTACAAGCAGAGGGTCGGCGGTTCGAATCCGTCAACGCCCACAGGGGTGTTTCCTCGTGGTCTTCTCTTCGGAGAGACTGCGGGGATTTTTTTTGTTTATACTTTTCTGCTTTTTTTACTGTATTCACCCCAACAATTAGTTTGAGGCATTATACATTATAATAATGTCTAAAAAATCACCGTACGATATCCACTTGTCAATTTAAATTCGTAAATTTGCACAAAAATCATATTTTAAAGATTTAGTTTATGAAACTTGATTTGCTGACAGCCATTTCACCAATCGACGGTCGTTACAGAGGCAAGACAGAGCCGCTTGCCGATTATTTCTCAGAGTATGCACTCATTCGTTACAGAGTGCGCGTAGAAATCGAATATTTCATCACTTTGTGTGAGTTGCCATTGCCGCAGCTCAAGGACTTCGATCATGCCCTGTTTGAAACATTGCGTGGCATCTATCTCAACTTCAATGAGGAGAGCGCACAGCGTGTTAAGGACATCGAGAAGGTGACAAATCATGATGTTAAGGCTGTAGAGTACTTCATCAAGGAGGAATTCGACAAGATTGGAGGTCTCGACGCTTACAAGGAGTTCATCCACTTCGGACTCACATCGCAGGACATCAACAATACCAGTGTGCCTCTCTCAATCAAGGAGGCTCTCGAAGAGACATATTATCCGCTCATTGAGGAGCTCATCGCACAGTTGCAGCAGTATGCCGACGAGTGGAAGGACGTGCCTATGCTCGCCAAGACTCACGGCCAGCCGGCATCTCCTACACGCCTTGGCAAGGAGATTATGGTATATGTATACCGTCTCACCGAGCAGTTGCGCCAGCTCAAGGAGTGCCGCATGACTGCTAAGTTTGGTGGCGCAACTGGCAACTATAACGCCCATCACGTAGCTTACCCTCAGTACGACTGGAAAGCCTTCGGCAACCGCTTCGTGAGCGAGAAGCTTGGATTGGAGCGCGAGCAGTATACAACACAGATAAGCAACTACGACTGCCTTGGCTCAGTGTTCGATGCCATGCGTCGCATCAATACAATCATCATCGACCTCGACCGCGACTTCTGGATGTACATCTCAATGGACTACTTCAAGCAGAAGATTAAGGCAGGCGAGGTAGGTTCGTCGGCAATGCCTCATAAGGTCAATCCAATCGACTTCGAGAACTCAGAGGGCAACCTCGGTATCGCAAACGCTGTACTGCAGTTCCTCGCCATGAAGTTGCCGGTAAGCCGTTTGCAGCGCGACCTTACTGATTCAACAGTATTGCGTAACGTTGGTGTACCTTTCGGTCATGGTATGATTGCCATGCAGAGCACACTCAAGGGTCTGCGCAAGCTCATCCTTCACGAAGAGAAGATTGAGGAAGACCTCAACAATACTTGGGCTGTAGTGGCTGAGGCCATTCAGACCATCCTGCGTCGCGAGGCCTATCCGCACCCCTACGAGGCGCTTAAGGCACTCACACGTACCAACAAGAAGATGTCGGAAGAGACCATACACGAGTTCGTTCAGACACTCAACGTTAGCGATGCCGTTAAGGCAGAGCTTATGGCCATCACACCGCTTAATTATACAGGCATCTAATTTCGGCCTATGTATTGCGTGCCGCATATAGGGCGGCACTTGGCAAAACAGGTTTCAAAATATAGACTATTAGTAGTAAGTAACAATTTTATTCAAGAACAGAAGTGCATCTATCCTTCCCAACCCTAAACAAGATCCACAAACGGGAGGGAATGGGTGTCACTTGCCGTGAGGCGAAAAAAGTAAAGTATTATGGATTCAGAATTGGAAAAGAGTCAGGAACAGAGAACAGCGGATCAAACTACAGGCAATAGCGAGAGCTACGGTCGTCCCGCAGGAAATTATCAGAGAGAGTATCGCAGTGTGACCGGACGCCGTCCGCGCATCCACACACAGCGTCCTTACAATGCCGAGCGTACAAGCCAGGCACAGGGCGAGGATAGCGGTTTCCGTCCTGAGGGATTTGGCAGCAACCTTCAGAGTGGTGCTTCATCCAACGGCGGCTATCAGCCACGTCAGAGTGGTTATCAGCAGCGCCAAGGCGGCTACCAGCAGCGTGGTGGTTATCAGCAGCGTCCTCAGCAGGGGTATCGTCCTCGCTACAACAATCAGGAGGGCGACGACCAGCAGCAGGGTGGCTACCAGCAGCGTGGTGGTTATCAGCAGCGCCAGGGCGGCTATCAGCAGCGTCAGGGCGGCTACCAGCAGCGTGGTGGTTATCAGCAGCGTCCCCAGCAGGGCTATCGTCCTCGCTACAACAATCAGGAGGGCGACGACCAGCAGCAGGGCGGCTATCAGCAGCGTCAGGGTGGCTACCAGCAGCGTGGCGGCTATCAGCAGCGCCAGGGTGGCTATCAGCAGCGTGGCGGTTATCAGCAGCGTGGTGGTTATCAGCAGCGTGGTGGCTATCAGCAGGGCGGCTACCGTCAGCGTTCGGCCGATTATGATCCCAATGCTAAGTATAGCATGAAGAAGCGTATCGAATACAAGGAGGAGAACATCGATCCCAACGAGCCGATACGTCTCAACAAGTTCCTTGCCAACGCAGGCATTTGCTCGCGCCGTGAGGCTGACGAGTTCATCCAGGCAGGCGTTGTGTCGGTAAACGGAGAAGTAGTTACCGAACTCGGAACAAAGATAAAGCGCACCGACGAAATCAAATTCCACGACCAGCCGGTAAATCTTGAGAAGAAAGTTTATGTGCTGCTCAACAAGCCGAAGGATTGCGTTACGACAAGCGACGATCCTCAGCAGCGCAAGACTGTAATGGATTTGGTTAAGAACGTATGCCCCGAGCGTATCTACCCTGTAGGACGTCTCGACCGCAACACCACCGGTGTGCTCCTGCTCACCAACGATGGCGACTTGGCTTCGAAGCTTACACATCCTAAGTTCCTCAAGAAGAAGGTCTACCATGTATACCTCGACAAGAACGTTACAGCTCACGACTTGCAGCAGATAGCCGATGGCATTGAGCTTGAGGACGGCGAGGTACATGCAGACGCTATCGAGTATGCAAGCGATACAGACAAGAGCCAGGTAGGCATCGAGATTCACAGCGGCAAGAACCGTATCGTTCGCCGTATCTTCGAGCACCTCGGCTATCGCGTTGTTAAGCTCGACCGCGTACAGTTTGCAGGACTTACAAAGAAGAACCTCCGTCGTGGCGACTGGCGCTTCCTCACTGAGAAGGAAGTAGAGATGCTTCGCATGGGAGCGTTTGAATAATGTTTAATGAGTTGAGTAATGTTTAATGTTTTTATTGTACATATCTTTATGTGTAATAGTACATATATAGATGTGTGTAATGCAACATTAAGCATTACTCTTTCTTGATTAAACATTAAACACTGAATATTAATCAATTAAATAATGGAAACAATAAAGAGAACAAAGATTGTTGACGCTCTTCAGCGCACCGACTTTGGCGCTACCGTCAACGTGAAGGGATGGGTACGTACCCACCGCAGCTCAAAGGCTGTTGACTTCATTGCACTCAACGACGGTTCTACCATCAAGAACATACAGATTGTTGTTGATCCTGCTAAGTTCGATGCTGAGCAACTCAAGCAGATTACTACTGGTGCTTGTATCAGCGCTGTAGGTACTCTCGTAGAGAGCCAGGGCAAGGGTCAGAGCTCAGAGATACAGTGCGAGAGCCTTGAGATATACGGACTCTGCGGCAGCGATTACCCGATGCAGAAGAAGGGTCAGTCGTTCGAGTATATGCGCCAGTATGCTCACTTGCGTCTTCGCACCAATACTTTTGGTGCCGTAATGCGTATTCGTCACAACATGGCTATGGCCATCCACACATACTTCCACGAGCACGGCTATTTCTACTTCCACACTCCGCTCATCACAGCCAGTGACTGCGAAGGTGCAGGTCAGATGTTCCAGGTGACAACCAAGAACCTCTACAACCTCAAGAAGACAGAGGATGGCAAGATTGACTATAGTGACGACTTCTTCGGCAAGCAGACTTCGCTGACTGTGTCTGGTCAGCTTGAGGGCGAGCTTGGTGCCACAGCTCTTGGAGCCATCTACACATTCGGTCCTACATTCCGTGCCGAGAATTCAAACACTCCGCGCCACTTGGCAGAGTTCTGGATGATTGAGCCTGAGGTAGCATTCCTCGACCTCGCTGGTCTGATGGATCTTGAGGAGGACTTCATCAAGTACTGTATCCGTTGGGCTTTGGATCACTGCAAGGACGATCTCGAGTTCCTCAACAAGATGATTGACAAGGGACTTATTGAGCGTCTTGAGGGTGTGTTGAACTCTGATTTCGTTCGTCTGCCTTACACTGAGGGTATCCGCATTCTTCAGGAGGCCATCAAGAACGGCAAGAAGTTTGAATTCCCATGCGAGTGGGGCGACGACCTTGCTTCTGAGCACGAGCGCTTCCTCGTTGAGGAGCACTTCAAGAAGCCGGTTATCATGACCAACTATCCTAAGGCTATCAAGGCATTCTACATGAAGATAGATGCTGAGGAGTCTGGATTCGGTGGCAAGAGCGGCGCTACTGTTCAGGGCACCGACGTACTGTTCCCGCAGATTGGCGAGATTATCGGTGGTTCGGTTCGTGAGGAGAGCTACGATAAGCTGATGAACGAGATTGAGGAGCGCAACATCCCGATGAAGGATATGACATGGTATCTCGATACACGTAAGTACGGATCATGCCCACACGCTGGTTTCGGACTTGGTTTCGAGCGTCTCATTCTTTTCGTAACGGGTATGCAGAACATTCGCGACGTCATCCCGTTCCCACGTACACCGAAGAGCGCAGAGTTCTAAAAAAACGGAATATATAGTTCTGATAAATACACAAAAAACTTCAAATTGAATGGATTGAAACATTCAATTTGAAGTTTTTTTTGTGCTTTTATATTTGCAGCCTATTTGCTGTTTTAGCTTTTTTGCTTTTATTTGTCCTTATACTCAACCTTCACTACTACTACGCGTATTTTCTGGTCGGCCTTGTCGGTCTTTATTTTGGCAATGTGCCAGTCGCCAGGGTAGAAGATGAAGAACTTGTCAGGAGTAGAATCCACAAACTTGGTCTTGTCCACCTCGTAATCGTAGTTGATGATGTCGGGACGATACGGTGCCTTGGCTCGGCTTGTAACGTGGTCGAGCAGTCCGAAGCGCTCGCTGCCCTTCACGACATATTGGAAGTCGACATACTGACGATGACTCTCGGTGCCACGTTTTTCAAGGTCGCCGTTCTCGCCATCCTCCACATTGGCCTTCATTGTTGTGCCGGGAATGTGGTGTTGGCCTGCGGGCAGAGCCATAAGGTCGGTCTTTGCGAGCCATGCAAACAGGGCTTTCCATTGCGGATTGCGCTTGTATTGTGTGTAGAATTCGGCAGCGTTGACAGTCTCGTGAGGCGAAGCTGCCGTAAATCCGTTGCGCCACTTGTTGGAGTTCTTCCATTTGATAGCCTTTTTCTCGAGTTTTTTGTTCTGGCACGGCTGTGTGTACACGCCTTGAGCCATTGCGCTGAGCGATAGCAGTACAGCTGCCATCAATGTCAATAGTCTGTTCATAATACTGTGATTTTAGTTTTTAGAAAATGCTTTTCGAATATGTTTATACGAAAAAAGGTGCGCCATTTAAATGACACACCTTTATGTTCGTAGTGGGTGGTGATGGATTCGAACCACCGAAGGCATCGCCAGCAGATTTACAGTCTGCCCCATTTGGCCACTCTGGTAACCACCCTTGCTTCTTAAAAGCGAGTGCAAAGGTATGAAATAAATTGGATATTACCGCATGTTTCATTAAAAAAATGCATTAAAAGTAGTGTTTTTAGTTATTTTGCGCTATCTTTGCAAGAAAATAAGCCATATTTTAATAAACAAACCACATAAAACCTAAGTTCACATGAATAAGAATCTTATTTTCTGTGTCGCAGCAATGTTGGGCCTGATGGCATGGCAGGGAGCCAGTGCGCAGTCAAAGTCACGCAAGGCGGCACGAAAAACAATGGTAGCGAAGACCTACACCGTGCAGGCGGCAGGCCCTTCAGTGGCGTGGGTCGAGGATGAGACCAAGTTTGAAGACCGCAAAGAGAAGGCGCATGCCACCTTTATGCCCTACTCGTCGACTTCGGAAATGATGAAGGACGAGTATTTCCGATTCCCCTGGCTTACTCCCGACCATGCCGACTGGCTGTCGCTCAACGGTCAGTGGAAATTCCATTACACAGCCGACTGGAAGTCGCAGGGCGTGCCCGAGGAGCAGAACTTCTACGGCGACAAGGCCGACGTGAGTGGTTGGGACAACATCGCTGTGCCTCTCAACTGGGAGATGGCTGGCTACGATGTGCCTGTATATAATAATGTGGGCTATCCGTTCAAGAACGAGCCTCCCCGCATCACCGCTTTCGACGACAATTTCGACAAGAACCCCGTAGGTTCTTATCGTCGTACCTTCACCCTGCCTAAGGGCTGGGAGAGCGGCAAGCGCGTGTTCCTTCATTTCGATGGAGCTTGCAGCGCCATCATGGTATGGGTGAACGGTCACTATGCTGGTTATTCGCAGGGAGCCAACACCGATGCCGAGTTTGATGTAACCGCTCTTGTTCGTGGTGGCGAAAATAATGTTTCGGTACGCGTTTACCGCTGGTCGGACGGCTCATATCTTGAGGGTCAGGACATGTGGCACCTCGCCGGTATTCACCGCGACGTTTACCTTGTTGCCACACCTAAGGCATTCATCAACGACCACTACATCACATCACATCTCAACGAAGGCTATACTTCAGGCTCGATGAACGTAGAGTTGACGCTCAACAATGCCGAGCATCAGAAGGGCACAAAGACAGTTGAGGTGGAACTGCTCGACCAGAACGGTGTGCGTGTGGCAAGCCAGACCTCTGCCTTGGCATTTGCAGCAGCCGATGTTGAGAAGAAGTTGGATGTTAAGTTTGACAACCTCAGCAATTTGAAGCCGTGGTCGCCAGAACATCCTAACCTCTACACCGTCATTGTACGTCAGAAGCTCGACAATGGTCAGGAGGAGATGGTGTTCTCTACACTCTACGGTTTCCGCTCAGTAGAGCAGCGTGGCAATCTGATTTACGTCAACGGCAAGCGCGAATACTTCAAGGGTGTAAACACACAGGACATCCATCCGCTTCTCGGCCACGCCATCGACGTGCCCACAATGCTCAAGGACGTGACGCTTATGAAGCTCGCCAACGTCAATACCGTGCGCACAAGCCACTATCCGCGCCAGCCCAAGATGTATGCAATGTTCGACTACTATGGTCTCTACTGCATGAATGAGGCTGATGTTGAGTGCCATAACAACCACTCTCTATCTGACAATCCTACATGGCAGGCCGCTTATGTAGACCGTACACGCCGCATGGTATTGCGCGACCGCAACCATCCGAGCGTAGTATTCTGGTCGCTCGGCAACGAGTCGGGAGGCGGACAGAACTTCCAGGCCACCTACGACGAGGTGAAGCGACTCCTTCCCGGACGCGACGCATGGGTTCACTACGAGGGCTATAAGCACGGCGCTAAGTATTCTGACTTCGGTTCGGATATGTATCCTATAATCAAGAACGTAATCAAGCACCGCGACGGACTCAACGGCAAGCCATACTTCATTTGCGAATATGCACATGCTATGGGTCAGGCTGTAGGCAACTTGCAAGAATACTGGGACATTATCGAGGGTTCTAACGGCATCACCGGTGGATGTATTTGGGACTGGGTAGACCAGGGCATTTACGACACACGCCGCATCAAGGCACGTCAGCCGCTCGTCGACCCACAGACCGGACTCCATTACTATACCTCTGGTTACGACTATACAAAGATGAATCATGGACATCTGGGCTTCCAGGGCGACTTTATGTCTAACGGAATCATCACTCCTGGACGTGAATGGACTGCAAAGCTCACCGAGGTGAAGTACGTTTATCGTTACGTCAACTTCGAGAGCCTGAAGGACCACAACCTTGTGCTCCGCAACAAGTACAACTTCACTGACCTTGCCGACCTTCTCTATCTCTCTTACGAAGTTCTGAAGGACGGACGCTCAGTAGAGCATGGCAACCTGCAGTTGCCCAACTGTGCTCCTGGCGAAACCTGCAACGTAAGCATTCCTTACACTACAGAGGTGAAGAACGACGGCGAGTATATCATCACATTCAGCCTTCGCTTGAAGAACGATTGCTCATGGGTGAAGCGCGGATATGCTGTAGTAGAGCAGCAGTTCAAGCTCAATGCCGACGCCAAGGCAAGCTGTGTATCTGTAGCCGACCCGACATTCGTACAGCAGCAGCACCGTCAGTTGCCGGCTATTGCCGAGAAGGGCAAGCTTAAGGTAAAGGGCAACAGCGTAACGGGCGAACGCTTCAAGATAAGCTTTGCCGATGACGGCACAATAGCCGAATGGCTGTACGATGGCAAGAGCCTCGTTGAGTCTGGCACGGGTCCCGACTTCAACGGATTCCGCCGTATTGCCAACGACAACATTTCGCTTGGAGCTACAGGTGGTGTTGCCGAGAATGACAACAAGGAGGAAGGTGCTCTCACCGGCAGCAAGAATCTCGTCAGCGCTCCGAAGCGTGTTGGCAAGAATGTGGTTGCCCAGACATCGGTAAGCAACGGCAAGGACACTCACAACATACAGTACACTATCTATCCTGACGGACGTGTTGACATGCGTATAGCATTCAATAACTCAAGCACTGAGACACGTCGTGTAGGCGTAACGATGCAGTTTGCTCCGGAACTGGAGAATGTAGAGTATTATGCCAAGGGTCCGTGGTCGAACTATATCGACCGCCAGCGCGGCTCATTGCTCGGCCGTTACACCACAACCGTAGCCGGAATGTTTGAGGAGCAGAGTGCACCGCAGACAATGGGCGACCGTCAGGGACTGCGCGACCTTACTCTCTCGGGCAATGGCCTTAATCTCAACGTGCAGACAGAGGGTCAGGTAGCCTTCTCACTCTCGCACATCGACGACCGTCAGTTCAACTACGACGTGTTCTACGGAGGCAAGCATCCTTACGACCTCACACCGAGCCGTCAGATCTTTGCCCACTTCGACTGCTGGCAGCGTGGCATTGGCAACCGCTCATGTGGTGGCGACTCATGCCTGCCACAGTATCAGACACCTACTGGCGAGCACGTAGTGACATTGCGCTTCACCCCTTCGGTGAAGTAATCGCACCGTAAGGCAACATCAATTAGCAGTAATGCAAAAAAAATAAGGAGGTTATGGCATTTTCGCCATAGCCTCCTATTTTTTTGTATTAATAAATTATTAACTTACTTCTTGATTCCCATATTCCACAATGTGAAGCTCAGAATGTCGGCCTGCTCAGCAAGACGCTTTGCCAGAGGCTTACCGCCACCGTGTCCGGCATCCTTTCCGATGCTGATAAGTGTAGGAGCTGTACCAGCCTGACATTCCTGCAGACGTGCTGCAAACTTAAATGAGTGAGCCGGAACAACGCGGTCGTCGTGGTCGGCGGTGCTTACGAGTGTGGCAGGATACTTCACGCCAGGCTTCAGAGTGTGCAGCGGCGAGTAGGCACGCAGATATTCAAACATCTCCTTCGAGTCGTCAGACGTGCCATAGTCGGGTGCCCAGTTCCATCCGATAGTGAATTTATGATAGCGCAGCATATCCATAACGCCTACAGCCGGCAGACAAACCTGATAGAGGTCGGGACGCTGAGTCATGCAAGCGCCTACAAGCAATCCACCGTTGCTGCCACCCTGAATGGCCAGACGGTCGCTCGATGTGTACTTGTTGTTGATGAGATACTCGGCAGCAGCGATAAAGTCGTCAAACACGTTCTGCTTCTGCAGCTTTGTGCCAGCCACGTGCCAGTCCTCGCCATACTCACCTCCACCGCGCAATACGGCGTGTACATATATGCCGCCACGCTCCAAGAAGGGTATATAGTTAGACACGAAGAACGGAGCATAAGTGATATTGAAACCGCCGTAGCCGTAGAGCAACAGCGGATTGCGTCCGTTGAGCTTCATGCCCTTCTTGTATGTGATGAAGAGCGGGGCGCGGGTGCCGTCCTTGCTTGTGTAGAACACCATCTCGGTCTTGTAGTCGTCAGAGCGGAAATTGATTTTGGGTGCAGCCCAAATGGTGCTCTTGTCAGTATTTAAGTCGTACGAGTAGACGGTGTTAGGCATTGTGTACGAGGTGAACGAGTAGAACACTTCCTTCTGTCCGCGCATTCCGCTTGCTGAAGTAGAGCCGAAAGTAGGCAGCTTGATTTCGCCTATTCGTTTGCCGTCGGTAGTGTAGGTGTACATCTGGTTGCAGTTGTCCTTCGAGTACTGCAGAATCATGCGGTCGTCAGCAAATGTCACGTCGGTGAGCACGCTTTCGCCCTCAGGCACCACTTCCTTCCAGTCGTTGTAGCCCGGACGGTCTACGTCAGCCACCATCAGACGATACTTAGGTGCACCGGCGTTGGTCAGGATGTACATCTTCTTGCCTACAGTCTCCACGGTAGAGTATCTGAATCGGGTGTCCGAGCACATCTGTATGAACTGCGAGTTGGGTTTGGTCAGGTCGCGTACGTACAGATTGTTGCCGTTGTCCATACCGCCCTCGTTCAGCGTCATCACCTTCTCGTCGTGGTCGATGTCTACATTGTAGAATCGCAGCGGCTGTGTCGGGTTCATGAAGAACAGCTGGTCTTCGCTCTGCGGAGTTCCAATCTTGTGATAGTAAATCTTCTGAACCGAGTTCTTGGCAGAAGTCTCGCGTCCCTTCTCCGGAGCGTCGTAGGCGCTGTAGTAGAATCCGTCGCCGAGCCAAGTGGCGCCTGTGAACTTAGCCCAAACTATATGGTCGTCGATGTCGCGACCCGTCTGGCAGTCCTTTACGTATATCTCCTCCCAGTCCGATCCGCTTCGCGAGATAACGTAAGCCATATATCGTCCGTTGTGCGAGAAGTATATACCCTTCAGAGCCACGGTGCCGTCGGTGCTGAGAGCGTTGGGGTCGAGCCATACGCGCTGCTTGCTTGCGTCGGCAGTGGGGCTGTCCATCTGGTAGAGTACGCTCTGGTTCTGCAGTCCGTTGTTGCGGTATACATACCATTTGCCCTGGCGCTTGAACGGAATGCCAATCTTCTCGTAGTTGGCAGTCTCCTTCAGTCGTTTCAGGATGTTCTTGCGCATGGGGATGTTGTCGAGATATTTGCGTGTCACGGCATTCTCGGCGTCCACCCACTCGGCAGTCTGTGCGCTCATGTCATCCTCGAGCCAGCGGTACGGGTCTGCCACTTTCTCGCCGAAGTACACGTCTACAGTGTTGTCCTTAGGAGCCTTCGGATAGGTCACTTGCGCCACTGCGTCGATCGACGACAGCATAGCAGCAGCTGCAATCGATAAAATCAGTTTTCTGTTCATAGTGTTACGCTTTTGTTTTGTTAGAGGTTATTAGTGAATGTATTTGTTTCGTTCGTATCATATTGTGCAAAGTTAGCGATTTATTGGGAGATTATTGAATTTTTGTCTACTTTTGCATACACTTTCAATAATGTATTTTCCACTCTATGCTATACGTCGACGTTATTCTGCCCCTTCCGCTTGAGGGCACCTTCACATATTCTGTACCCGACACGCTTGCGCCACAGGTGCGCATGGGCGTGCGTGTTGTCGTGCCACTCGGACGCTCCAAGACGTACACAGCCATGGCTGTTCGTACACATAATGACAAACCCGAGTTTGACACGCGCGACATAATACAGGTGGTAGACGACAGTCCCGTGCTGCCCGAACGCCAACTCCGGTTGTGGCAATGGATTTCCACATATTATATGTGTGCGCTTGGCGACGTGTTCAAGGCGGCTCTTCCAGCCGGACTGAAGGCCGAAGACGGCTATCGCCCGAAGACAGTGCGCTGCGTCACTTTGCCTGCCAATCTGCGCTCCGAGCATTCGCTGCACATCTCCATGACCGCATTGTCACGTGCGCTGAAGCAGCAGCAGACCTTCTGCAAGTATCTTGAACTGTCGCACTGGAACCAGATTGACGGCGAGAAGCCTCCCGAGCACATACAGGAGGTGGCTTGCGACGAACTGCAGAATGCCGCCAATGCCTCTGATGCCATATTGCGCCAGCTCACGTCGCGACGCTTTCTTGAGGTGTATCATCGCGAGGTGGGACGCATAGGGGGTGGGGGAGAATACTCACCCGAGAACATCCAGCCGCTGAGTGAGGCACAGCAGGACGCAATGAACAAGATTGGAGTGCAGTTTATGGGCAAGAATGTGGTGCTGCTGCATGGCGTCACGTCGAGCGGCAAGACCGAGATATACATCCATCTCATTCAGAAAGCCATCGAAGAGGGCCGCCAGGTGCTCTATCTCTTGCCCGAGATAGCCCTCACCGTGCAGATGACACGTCGATTGCAGCGTGTGTTCGGTTCGCGACTGGGTATCTACCATTCGCGATATAGCGATGCCGAGCGTGTAGAGATATGGAAGAAGCAACTATCAGACGAGCCATACGACGTGATACTTGGTGCACGTTCGGCTGTGTTTCTGCCCTTCAGCCGTCTCGGACTGGTCATAGTCGACGAGGAACACGAGACATCCTTCAAGCAGCAAGACCCCGCTCCGCGCTATCATGCACGCTCGGCTGCCATCATGCTGGCACGCATGTACGACGGAGCCAAGGTGCTGTTGGGCACAGCCACGCCCTCGATGGAGAGCTACAACAATGCGCTCACGGGCAAGTATGGCTACGTCAGCCTGACAACACGATACAAGGACGTGGCTCTGCCCGACATACATGTGGTTGACATTAAGGACCTTTACCGCCGCAAGATGATGCGCGGACCCTTCTCGCCCGAACTTTTGGACGCCATGCGTGCCGCCTTGAAGCAGCACAAGCAGGTCATTCTGTTCCAGAACCGCCGCGGTTTCGCTCCTATGGTGGAGTGTAAGGTGTGCGGATGGGTGCCCAAGTGCAAGAACTGCGACGTTTCGCTCACCTATCACCGCTCCATGAACGTGCTCACGTGCCATTATTGCGGCTACACATACGCCGTGCCCCATCAGTGCCCCAACTGCGAGAGTACCGAACTTCTGGGTCGAGGATATGGCACAGAGAAGATAGAAGACCGCGTGCGCGAGCTGTTTCCCGAAGCACGCATAGCACGTATGGACCTTGACACTACACGTTCGGCAGGTGCATATCAGCGCATTATAGGCGACTTCTCGTCGGGTCGCACCGACATACTCATCGGAACGCAGATGATTTCCAAGGGACTCGACTTCTCGGGCGTGACGGTTGTGGGCATACTCAATGCCGACACCATGCTCAACTATCCCGACTTCCGTGCCTACGAACACGCCTATATGATGCTGACGCAGGTTAGCGGACGTGCCGGACGACGTGGCGAGCGCGGACTCGTTATACTTCAGACCAAGAGTCCCGACCTGCCCGTGATACAACAGGTGGTGAGCGGCGACTTCAAGACGTTCGCTTCCGACCTGATGGAAGAGCGTCGTATGTTCCACTATCCGCCCTTCTATCATCTTGTGTATGTCTATCTGCGCTATCGCAACGAACCTGTGGTAGAGTCGGCAGCCATCGAGATGGCGTCACGCCTGCGCCAGCAGTTTGGCGAACGGGTGCTCGGACCCGACAAACCCGCCGTGGCGCGCGTCAAGACCGAGTCGATACGCAAGATAGTGGTCAAGCTTGAGCAGGGCATCGACCTCGCCCTTGCACGCCGTTGCATGTCGGCGTCGCGCACGGCATTGCTCCAGGACAAGCGCTATGCAGCCATGAGCGTCTTCTTCGATGTCGACCCGCTGTAGCCCGTGTAATCGTAGGGCTGAGGCTTGAATAGGTTAACGATTCCTAACAAAGTGCCTTAATGTGTAGTAAATTCATTATTTTTGCACTCTAAATAAGTGAGTTGAGTCACCAAATAAGTGAAAAGAGTAACACACAAAGAGAACTCTACTAAATAAAAAATACAAAATGAAAGCAAGAACATTAATCTTAGCAGCTTCGCTCGCAGCCGCAATGTCGGCAGGAGCGCAGACATCTAAGGGCATCAATCCTGCCTATATGAATACGGCAGTGAAGCCCGGCAACGACTTCTATGAGTATGCTATCGGTGGTTGGCGCAAGGCCCATCCGCTCGATGCAGAGCATGCGCGCAACGGTTCGTTCATCGACCTTGACGAGATGAATCAGAAGCGCATTTTCGAACTCATCCAGGAGTATTCGTCAAAGCCGCAGACCAAGGGTTCGCTCGGGCAGAAAATCGGTTCGCTCTACAATCTCGCTATGGACAGCGTGCGCCGCAACCGTGAGGCAGCCGAGCCATTGAAGCCGATTCTGAAGACCATCAACGGCATTCAGGACCGTCGCGAGTATCAGGTCGTTACAGCACAGCTCGACATGCGTGGCGTAGGCTGCACAATGTTCGGTGTTGGCGTAGGAGCCGACATGAAGGATGCCGCCAACAACCTTGTAAGCGTAGGCCAGGGCGGACTGGGTCTGGGCGAGCGCGACTACTATCTCTCTGACGACGCTCAGGTGAAGGCCGTACGTGCCGCTTATGCCAATTATCTGAAGCAGGTGCTCCTCCTTGCCGGCAACAGCGAGGCCGACGCACAGCGCAAGGCCGATGCCACAATGCGCATAGAGACACGCATAGCCAAGGCAAGCAAGGGCAAAGTGGAGCTGCGCGACGTTCAAGGCAACTACCATAAGATGACTTACGCCGCAATGGTGAAGGAATTCCCGGGCATCGACTGGGGCAACATATTCCTCATGCAGGGCTTCCCCGCATTCTCGCACGTCGACGTAAGCCAGATTGAACCGATACACGAGGTGGAGAAGATACTTGCCGACGAGCCGCTCGACGACCTCAAGGCTTATGCCGAAGCACACGCTATATCAAGCGTTTCGGGCTATCTCGACGATAATTTCCGCAAGGCTGACTTCGAGTTGAGCCGCGTAATGTCGGGTGTTCAGCAGGATCGTCCGCGCTGGAAGCGTGCCACATCACTCGTAAGCGGTGTGCTGGGCGAGGCAATCGGCAAGCTCTATGTCGAGAAATACTTCCCTGCTTCGAGCAAGGAGAAGATGCTCAAGCTCGTAAAGAACCTGCAGACAGCTCTGTCGCAGCGCATCAGCGAGGCAACATGGATGTCGCCGGCTACCAAAGAGCAGGCTCAGGACAAGCTCGCCAACTTCATCGTGAAGATTGGCTATCCTGACACATGGAAAGACTATACAAACCTCAACATCGACGAGTCGCTCTCACTCCTTGAGAACATGCAGAACGTGTCTGAGTTTATGACACGCGACTACATCTTACGCAAGGTGAACAAGCCGGTCGACAAGAACGAGTGGCACATGACTCCGCAGACTGTCAACGCTTATTACAACCCAACTACCAACGAAATCTGCTTCCCGGCAGCCATCCTGCAGCCGCCCTTCTTCGACCCCAACGTCGACGAGGCTGTCAACTATGGTGGTATTGGTGGCGTGATAGGTCACGAGATGTCGCACGGATTTGACGACCAGGGTTCACAGTTCGACAAGTACGGCAACCAGAAGAACTGGTGGACTGAAGCCGACAAGAAGAACTTCGATGCACGTACAAAGGTATTGGTCGACTACTTCTCAAAGGTTGAGGCTCTGCCCGGCAAGTTCATCAACGGCAAGCTTACACTTGGCGAGAACATCGGCGACAACGGTGGACTGAACATCGCATTCCGCGCTTTGCAGAACGAACTCAAGGCCAACCCGTCGGCAGCCAAGACCATCGACGGATTCACACCCGAGCAGCGTTTCTTCCTGTCATGGGCTACCGTTTGGGCAGGCAATGCACGTCCTGAATTCATCGACCGTCAGATCAACACCGACCCTCACTCGCCTGCTGAGGCTCGTGTCAACGCTGCCCTTCCGCAGATTGATGCCTGGTACAAGGCATTCAACGTGAAGAAGAGCGACAAGCTCTTCATCCCGAAGAACAAGCGTGCACAGATTTGGTAATAGCAAGTAACATTATCACTCCAAATGCCGGATGAACCTAAAAACAGAAACGGCGGGCTCCTTACGGGAGTCCGCCGTTTTTGTGCAAATATCGTACATGTGGTAAAAAAGTGTTACAAATGAAAAATCGATTCTAGAGATTTCTATTGCCGGTTTTATTGCATTTCCAAGCCTTCATCATCGCTTTTTTCATCATTCTAAGCCTCTTTCTTGTCCAAAAGGACTACACTTGCATTGCAAAACGAGTACACCTGCAATGCAAAAGGGGTACATTGGGAGTGCAAAAGTTGTCCTTTTGCAGCGAAATGTAGCTTTTTTGCGTTCGTGTATTTTGCTGATTTTTCAGTCTGTCGTTATAATCTTCTGAGTATTAGCGGTTTAACTAAAATCGCTAAAAACTCGAGAATTTCGAGCCAAAGATTTCTTTGTGCGCTCAGCACGCAGTTTTGAGCGGTTAGAAATGCAAATATTGTTTGCCTTATTCGCTTCGTTTTGTATTATCAGATATTTTTTGTATATTCGCATCGTAATAGAAAACAACCACGAGCATGGCACGAAAATTATATCCTTTAGGCATACAGACTTTTGAGCGGATACGCACAGAAGACCGTTTTTATGTGGACAAGACAGAGTACATATATAATATGGTGCATACAAATGGTGTATACGTGTTCTTGAGTCGTCCGCGCAGATTCGGCAAGTCGCTTCTTGTCTCTACATTGCAGAGCTATTTTGAAGGTCGCAAGGAACTCTTCAAGGGATTGGCAATGGAAAAGTTGGAAAAGGAGTGGACGGAATATCCCGTGCTTCATTTCGACCTTTCGGGTGGCAAGCATCAGGAAGAAGACCAGCTGAACAGATATCTTGACTATATTCTTAAAGAAAACGAGCGTAGGTTTGGCATAGAGTGTGACGCTGTGGATGCCAATGTGCGCCTTGCAAATCTCATCTCTTCCGTCTATAATAAGACGGGCAAGCAAGTGGTTGTGCTTATCGACGAGTATGACGCTCCGTTGCTTGATGTGGTTCATCAGGACGAGAAGCTCGAAGGTTTGCGGTATCTTATGCGCAACTTCTACAGTCCGTTGAAGCAGTGTGAGCCGATGTTGCGCTTCGTGTTCATGACTGGTATTACAAAATTCTCGCAACTCAGCATCTTCAGCGAGCTGAACAACATCAACAATATAAGCATGGATGAGGGATATGCCGGCATTTGTGGAATTACAGAAGAAGAGTTGCTCAGCGAGATGTCGGCAGACATTGACCGTCTTGCAGACAAATTGGAGTTGACTCGTGAGAAAACAATCGAAATGCTGAAATACAACTACGACGGTTACCATTTCACATGGCCGTCGCCTGACATATTCAATCCTTACAGTCTGCTGAATTGTTTCTCAAAGCAGAGTATAGGTTCCTATTGGTTCGGCTCCGGCACCCCGACATTCCTGATAGAGATGATGCGCAAGTTTGGCACTACTCCAATAGAGATAGGCGAAAGAGAGATGGCTGACGTATCCGACTTTGACGCTCCCACAGAAACGATGGAATCGATAGTACCTCTGCTTTATCAGAGTGGATATATTACTATCAAGGACTATGACAAAGCAACCAATCTCTATGAATTGGGTATTCCTAACAAGGAAATACGCATAGGGTTGTTTAAGAGTCTGCTGCCCAACTATCTGTCGCGAAGTTCACAGAAGGGAAAGGTAGCCATAGCCCAAATGTCTGTTTTGATAAAGAATGGCGATATTGACGGAGCATTAAATCTGCTTCAGGCCTTCCTTGCTACTGTTCCATATTGCGAGAACACCAAATACGAGGGACATTATCAGCAGATGCTCTACATCATATTCGCTCTTCTTACAGATTATCGTATCCTTGTGGAGCAGCGAACGGCTAAGGGTCGTACCGACATAACAATGGAGACTGAGGACTACATCTACATCATGGAACTGAAATTCGGCAAGACAGCCGATGAGGCTCTTGCCCAGATCAACGCAAATCACTATGCCGACGCTTTCGCGATGAGCGGCAAGAAGATTATTAAAGTAGGGATAGGGTTTGATATAAAAGATGAACGAAACATCACGGAGTGGAGAGTGGAGTGATGGACAATAAAAACGACATCGGTCAAACAAAGGCTAATCAATGAATGTTAGCTCTTTGCTTGACCGATGTTTCTTCTTCCTATAAAGAATATAGCTCTATTTCGTCTTTAGATATTCCCGTCGCTTTAGAGATGTCTTCAACTGACATTCCCATGTTCAGTAGATTACGTGCTACTTCAGCTCGTCCCTTGGCAAGACCTTCTATCAAACCTTCTTTACGGCCCTCAGCTCTGCCTTCTTTACGTCCCTCGGCTCTGCCTTCCTCCATGCTTCGCTTATTAGAATCGACAAACAACAAGCGTTCTGCACCGAGTTTATCCCAAAAGTCCTCATAAGCAAGCAATTCGTCTTTTGACATAGCAGATTCCTCTACAGCCTTTAAGGCTTTGGATGTATCAGGATTGTCCAGTAGTTCTTGAGGCACTTCCTTTGTATGTTCGTCAATTTCTGTCAGGAATCTAAGCCACAGCACAGCCATTTTCTTTTCTCTGATGGAATGTGCCTGGAACTTAGGAAGCTCCACGAATGTGAAATGCAGTCCCTCTATCACTTCATCGCTATGCAACTCGTGCACAACATTATAGTTATGTATAAACTCATCGGGATATTCCTTCATGAAAATCTCGTTGACAAGATTGAGCGAGTAGACTGGTTGCAAAAACTCATACTTACGCTTCTTGTCAAGCTGGCGTACGAAAGCCTTGGAAGCATTGAACAGCACACGCTGCTTGAACGCTTCAGTCCACAACATCTGCATTTCCACAATAAACTGTCGGTTCTTTACGTCACGACACCTAACGTCCACAATACTGTTCTTGCCTACGTACGTGTCGGGCACAAGCTCCGGCGAGAGATATTCAACGCTCTCAATCTGCTCGTCATCTGCCAATGGCAGCAGGGCATTGAGAAGACTGATAAGCAAGTCCTTATGCTCACCGAATATCTTCTTGAATGTAAGGTCGGCTTTTGGGTCAAGATATCTCATGGGTGGAAATGTTTTAACGGGTTGACATTATTTATATTATGATGTAGCAAATTTACAAATAATAATTGAGATTTTCATTCCTACCAATTTGTTTTTCTGATAAATTTCCATAACTTTGCATAAGTGAATACCTTTCAATAACTAATAATTTAAAACAATACAATATGGATAGACACATTAAGAATGGAATGTTATCCATGGGAGTATGGATAATTTTCCTTGTTGTTTTGTTTGGTTCGTTCATGATCTTTACTGATTCCCCTTTCAGCGATCTCCTGGATGAGGAAACGGGAGGTTTCATATCCGCTGCTTTCTTCCTTGCATGGGCACTCATCTGGTTTGCCATAGGCAAACACTACAGTCGTGACTATGAGCTTAAGAAACAGGCCTTCATCGAGAAGTATAAAGGATTTGACGAGAATGTTACACGTACAATGTTCAAAAAAGCTTATTTCTCAGATATAGCACGTATGTTGTCACGGGTGTTTTTCATTGCTGTGCCTTTCTATGTCGCAGCAAACGTGAAAGATACGGTAACCTTAAAGAACTGCATCTATATCGGGATTCTTATGATTATTTCCATTGCCTTGTATGGTTACTATAAAAAGAATGGCACAAAGGAAATTACGCTATAGTTCAAAACAACGAAACGACATCGGTCAAGCAAAGATGAACCAATGAATGGTTGCTCTTTGCTTGACCGATGTCGTTTCTATCTGATTACCCACTCCGTAATGTTTCGTTCGTCCTTCACGTTGAAAGCAATTCCTACTTTCACTATTTTCTTGCCACTCAGTGCGAATGCGTCAGCATAACGCTTTGACTCTATTTGCTCAAGTGCCTCTTCGGCAGTCTTGTCGAACTTCAGTTCCAGGATGAACACATGATCATGGGTTTCGAGAGTGATGTCTGTGCGCCCCTTTGCTGTTCGCTGCTCCACAATGATGCGATAGTCGGTAAGGAGAGCGAAGATGATGTAGAGCATCTGCTGATAATGCCCCTCATATAGCGTGTTGTCGCAATAAGGCACTGTTTCAAGGAATGTCTGAAGCAATCTCAGTGCTCCGTCAATGTCGCCATTGTTAATGAAAGCCGACATTCGAGCAATCACAACCTTGCCCTCGTCAATCTCTGTAGTAACATAATTAGGCAACAGACTCTCATACAGTCCAATGCTTATTTCCTTGTTGGGGATGTCGAGCTTGTAGAGTTTCAGCTCCTTGTCGTAGTCCTTTATCGTGATGTATCCACTCTGGTATAACAACGGTATAATGGACGTCATATTCTCCGTGGGGGCATCGAATGACGACTGCTTGGCGTAGATATTGCCGATGCTTGAAGGGAGAACCTTAAACTTGCGCATCATTTCTATCAAGAATGTCGGTGTGCCCGACCCAAACCAATAAGCCCCTATTTTCTCTTTTGAGAAACAATTCAGCAGACTGTAAGGATTGAATATGTCGGGCGACGGATACGTGAAATGATAACCGTCGTAATTGTCTGTAAGCTGTAGTATGGCTTCTTCTCTGGTGATGGACATTTTTGCTGCAAGACGGTCAATATCGTCAGACATCTGTGTGAGCAGCTCTTCCTTGGTGATGCCACAAATACCAGCATAGGCTTCGTCCATGCTGATATTGGTGATGTTGTTCAGCTCGCTGAAGATGCTGAGTTGCGAGAATTTTGTGATACCCGTCAGGAACACGAAGCGCAACATCGGCTCACACTGCTTCAACGGACTGTAGAAGTTGCGCATAAGATATCGCAAGCTTTCAAGCCGTTCGTCCTGATGAACCACATCCAGCAACGGAGCGTCATACTCGTCAATAAGCACAACCACCTGCTTGCCGGTCTTATTATAGACGGAAGAGATGAGATATGCCAGGCGCACATTTGCATACACAGCGTCACACTCTATGCCGAACCTGCGCTCGTTTTCTTTAAGAATATAGTCAAGATATCTGTTCAGCTGGTCTTCTTTCTGATGCTTGCCACCCGAAAGGTCGAAATGAAGCACGGGATATTCCGTCCACTCCTTTTCCAACCTGTCCATTGCCAACCCCTTGAAGAGTTCCTTGCGTCCCTCAAAATAGCTCTGCAATGTGGAGACAAGAAGTGACTTGCCGAATCTGCGTGGACGACTCAAGAAAATGAATTTGCCGTCAGAATTCGCCATGCGATATATATAGGCAGTCTTGTCTATATAAAGATTGTCATTCGTGCGGATTTCCGAGAATGTCTGTATGCCTAAAGGATATAGTTTTCTTGCCATACTCATGGGTTGTTTTCTATTACGATGCGAATATACAAAAAATATCTGAAAATACAAAATAGAGTGCCCGAGCTAAACTTCCTAAAGTAGACTTACCATATGTTGTGGTTAGTATTTGTTGCAAATATAACTATTTTTTTTACAATGTATTTTTTTTCTTGCACTTTTTTGTATATTTGCAAGCGTTATAAACAAATATCGATATGAAAAACCTGAAATTTTTTATAGGACTTGTATTAGTTCTTTTTGCATCATTATTTTTTGCATCATGCAATGATGATGACGAGGAATCATTTGAGCAAGAATGGGCTCATGTATTGGACAATCATGGAGTTGCGTACTCTTTCAGTGACAATGGAAACTGTTTTGGTGATGGCGGTGGCATAGGCCAAGCGGACTTTAACAAGATGTTCATTGGACATGGATGGAAGCACTATGCCACATGGGAAATAGAAAAGAACGGCAAACGGCAGTCTGATGAATATTATCGCAACATGATAGGCGCGACTCCTGTTAAATACTATTTTGATAGTGACACGAAACTGACCACTTACTTCAATTCTGATGCTGACGGTGGCGCTGTAAAGAAGAATGAAGTTACTTATACATTTAATGGTAGGTACAATGGTACGCCGCGTACAGTTTTGCTGCTCGATAACAACGAATACATTCAGATAACAGGATGGACACTAGGCGCTCAACCAACTTTCTGCATGGTTCATCCGTTGGGTGTAAAAGCTGATGGAGCAACCGTCTATGGTGTCTCTTTATATGTGCAGATGACAGACAAAGAACTGAAGGCTATGCAGGATAGCGCTAAATAAAATATCGGTCAAGCAAAGGCAAACCAATGAATGGTGCTCTTTGCTTGACCGATGTCGTTTATTCTTTCTTTATGTATTCTGTAATTTGTTTTTCCAAAATAGGATAAGTGGTATAATAGAAATGGGATATTTGGTATAATAAATTTGGAATAAATGGTATAAAAGAATTGGGATATTTTGTATAATAATATATTAAAGTCATTCATTTTCAATGCATTTGAGAAATGGCAGTTATGGACTGATAGAGATAAAATTAGGTGGGGAGAAAAATATAGAAGAAGGAGCGAAGAATCTGAAACTCCTTGCTTCTAAAATAGACACCACAAAGATGAAAGCTCCATCCTTCCTAATGATTCTTACTGGTACAACAAAGTATGCTATACGACGTGAGGATGGGGTGTATGTAGTTCCTATAGGATGTCTTAAAGACTAATTATCTTATTATTAGTGTCCCATGCGTGATGTATCCACTTCCTTAACTGTCTTCTCCTTGTAGCCGCCGAACTTATAGATAACTGCAAAGGTGACAGACGCCCAGTTATAGTTGATCTTCATTCGGTAGTCTTGGTTGCCTTGCACGGAACGTGTGTCGTATAGGTTGTTGAAGATGTTGCTGCCATTAAGGCGCAATCCCCATTTACCATCATGCGACGACCATTGCAACTTGGCATCCATTCTGAAGATAGGACTTATGTCGTAAACTCCTTGTATTGCCTTTGACTGAATGAACGGATTAAGAATGAGACGCAAGTCCTGGGTGCTGCAAAGTTTTACGGATGCCGTGCCTCCAAGTATAACCGACAGCTTCTTGCGATTGAACGGCAAGTCGAAGAAGTGGCTGCTCTTGTCGTGCTTGTAGGTTCCAACGGCAAACACATTGCTGTTGAGCCATTTGCCTGCATTGAACATGGCTGATGCTTGCAGTCCAAAGCTATTGGAAAAGTCGAAGTTGGTTTCCTTCATTATCACAGCCATACGGTCTGTGGTCTGATATGGCAACTGCACGAAATAGTCTGGCTTCAGACTTGCAAAAGCCATGAGCGTATAACGTCGCTTTATCTGCCACATCAGGTTGACATTGTAATAAGAGAAGGGTTTCAAATCGGGATTGCCATGTATCTCGGTGTATGTGGACGAATAGAACACATTGCTCATTGTTGACCAATAGCTCGGAAACTCGGAATTGGAGCTAAATGATAGATTGAGCAAATGGTTGTCGGTGACGTTCCACAAAGCATTGAGCGTAGGATATACGCGCCATTTGTCCCATACGGGCGAGTGATATTGCTCGGCAGCAACAGATGCTTCAAGACTAATAGACTTGTTTATCTGCTTGCTGAAGCCAGCATATATGTTCCATATCCGTTCATTATTGTCCACGCTGCTTGTTCCATCAGGCAGGATGGTTCCATCCTTATCTATTGTGGTCTGATAACTCTTGTTGCTTGTGAATTGCCCTTTCACACCATACGACATTCCCCAACCGTGTGCCAAAGAATGAGTTTGGTCGGCTGTGAACATCCATTTGTTGATGGTCTGCTCGCTGCCGCTTGTCAGGTTGCGTTCAGTTTCATTTTTGTTTTCCGTAGCTATCGTACCATCGAGGGCTTGTTGCTGAGGCGTGCGATAGTAAGTGTACGAACCGCTAAGGGTTAGTCCGAAAGGAAGCGCGTAGTTAACATCCACATTGTGCAGATATTCATGACTGTCACGATGCATTCCGCTGATGCTCGATCCGGTCGTATGGCTGTTTGAACTTGTCTTGTCCCATTGTCCCGTATAGGCAACGTCGAGACGATGGTTCTTGCTAAAGGCATAATTCATTCCCAGTCGGTAGTCGTGTGTAATGCCAAACGACTTCTGCCCGGTTTCATCATTATAGTGTATACGATTGTTGCCAAGTGGATGATTGGCTATGCGTGAAGACTCGCCGTATGAATTGCCGTTAACTAATTTGTATTGTGCATCCAGCCCGAACTTGCCTCTTTGCATGGAAAGATATAAATCGCCAAACCCTTTGGCGTATTTGTTTTGCACCAAGCCACCAATGATTTGTCCTGATAGTTGATAGGTGTCGGCATAGTCTTTAGTGACGATGTTGATAGCCATGCCACGCACATGATAGCGGGCAGGGGCAGACAGCATCACTTCGGCTTTAGCCAACTGTGCGGCTGGCATTGCCTTCAAGCGTTCAGCCAGTTGCTCTTGTGTCAATGTGGTGGCTTGTCCATTGATAATCAACGTCACCTCATTGCCTGAGAAAGATATGCTGCCAGTGGCATCGCTTACACCCGGTATGCGTGTCAATGCCTCATAAGCATTGTCGGCAGGCAACTGCTTCATCAGCAACGGCATATTGTACGACAGCATACCACGCTCTGCCTTGACAATAGGGCGCGATCCCTTTACCATCACTTCTGGAATATTGTGCATCATGGTTTCCATGGTGAGCGAATCCTTCTGTGCATTGTCTTGTGCGTTGGCAGTTATGGCAGCCGCAACAAGAAGACCTGTAAGTAATAATCTGTTCATTTTAATTCGCTTTATATTGTATTTCTTTGTAAAAGTAACTAAAATCTAAAAAAAACGAACAAATGTCAGATATATTTTGTGAAATGTACATTTTGTTGTTGTGAACAAAGTTCTTCTTCTTTTATGTATTCTGTTATTCTCATATATGAAATTTGCTATTGCGACAAAAAAACATTAATTTTGTCGCAAAATCTGCGACGTTATTCTATGCATAATGTCGCATTTAACAAAAAACGCTCTATGTATAATACTGCACCGTCGCATTACGTTGACTCTGTCGTATCGGTTATGCTCGATGCTGTAAACAATTATGACCAACCATTGACTAAAGAGAAACTTTGTGCATGGCAAGCGTCATTCTTTCCGACCGGTTTCAGTGAGGGTTCACAAATAGAAGTAGGTAGGTATCGTACAAACGAGGAACATATTGTTTCGGGTATGTTTGGCAGAGAGAGGGTGCACTATATAGCTCCGTCACCAGAACGTTTGGAGAAAGAAATGGCGGCATTTATTGAATGGTTCAACAAGAATGAGAACATAAGTTCTGTAATACGTTCTGCAATAGCCCATTTCTGGTTTGTCAGCATTCATCCTTTTGAGGATGGTAACGGACGACTTGCACGAATTATTTCTGACATGTTATTGGCTCGTGCTGACAGAAGTGAGTTCCTTTTCTATAATATTTCTTCACAGATAAACAAGGACAAAAATCACTACTACGATATATTGGAGAAAATCCAACATGGTGATGGCGATATAACAGAATGGATTTCATGGTATGCCAATACTCTGTCCACTGCACTCGATGAAGCAGAAACCATAGTTACTACGATTCTGAACAAAAGTTTCTTCTGGCAGAAGGCGTCATCTGTTGCATTTAGTCAAAGACAAACTGATATCCTCAATCTCTTTCTTGACGGTTATGAAGCTAAAATAACTTCGAAAACATGGGCATCATTGGCGAAATGTTCAAAGGATACTGCAATACGCGATATTCAAGACCTTATTGAAAAAGGCATCTTACGCGAGGATATACCAGGAGCCAAGCGTCCGAGCTATTCCATCGTATACGACCCTGACGATATAACAGTATTCTTCTCTGACATTAACATAACAGAAAACAATAATGCTATATATCTGACAGCATTGTATAAGGGCAAACAACAGGTACGTGAACGGATTTTGCCCTTAGATGCAGAGCGCTTCAAGAAGGGTGATTTGCCATTGGAAAATCTGCTTGCCAAGTATTGCTCATATATAAAAATGAGTTAATGATGAAAATATAGCATATTTCCCAAAATAACATAATCGGTCAAGCAAAGGCTAATCAATGAATGATAGCTTTTTGCTTGACCGATATTGTTTTAAGTTTATCTATAAACGCAAGAAACGTTGTCTTCTTATTGCTTAGTGTCCCATGCGTGAGGTATCCACTTCCTTTTGTCTTTTTGTAAATATGGTTGACTCCCTAAAATGTAAGTGAAATGAAAAAATCATTAGTAGAGACATTAAAGGAAGTTGAATTAAGCAAGGAGATTTATCGTTTTTATGCTTTAGAACACCTTACAATGATTGAAATTTCTGAAAACGTTGGTATTTCTCCTAGCAGTGTTCACCGTAAAATTCGTACTTTTGAAGCCGAAAACCCAGAATTGGCAGAAAAAATGAGTAAAAAAGGTAAAGAAATCATTCCTGAGGACTATAAGCAACTGCTTCAGGAAATAGCAGAGCTGAAGAAGCAAGTAAAATCGGAGCGCCTTCGTGCAGACTTCTATGAAGAAATGGTAGCCTTTGGCAAGGAAGTCTATGGTATTGACTTAAAAAAAGCTGGCACCAAGTAGCAAACAGGCTTCACACACGAGATGGCAAACTCTATCCAGTCATCTCGATGTGTCGGTTACTTGGTGTAACCAAGCAAGCCTATTACAAACATGGTGACAGTTCCATGTTAAAGGTTGCGCAAGAGGCGTTCGTTGTAGAGTTCATCAAAGGCGTTCGCAAGAAAGACCCAGGTATTGGCGGCAATAAGCTTTGGTTCATGTACCAAAGGCAATTTGGCGTATCCAGAAGTGTTGGCTACAACCGCTTTTATGACATTGTCGAGAAATACAACCTTAAGGTACGAAAGGTAAAACGTAGGGTGAAGACAACAGACTCCACCCATGACCTTCCATTGTATCCTAATATTGTTAAAGATTTGCTTCCCAGCCGTCCATGCCAACTGATTGTCAGTGACATAACGTATATACCATATTATCTCGACCCCGAGAGCGGTGAGTACAAGTTCTGTTATCTTGCCCTCATTACGGACTATTATACAAAGGAGATAGTCGGGTATAGTGTCGCTCCGACGCTAGAGTCTATTTATGCCATAGAAGCCCTTAAGATGGCTTTGGATTACTACAAAGGAAATGACCTTAGCCAACTGATTCATCATTCTGACCGTGGGGTTCAGTATGCAAGTTGCCAATATACTGGTTTGCTCAAGCAATACAACATACAAATCAGCATGACGGAAACAGGCAATCCCAAGGACAATGCCGTTGCAGAAAGAGTCAACAATACTATCAAGAACGAGCTTTTGAAAGGCATGTCGTTTACTTCTATATCAGAGGTCTTGGTGGCAGTAAAGGCTGCCATCCGCTTCTATAACGAAGAACGTCCACATTTGAGTCTTGACGGCTTGACCCCTCGTGAGGCTGCAAAGAAAAGAGGCGAGATTGATAAAAGATGGATAAGTTACAGAGAAAAAGCGATAAAAGCTAAGGTTGCTTAGGATCTTTTTGTATCTTTGCACCACCAAGGAACTACGTGATGGTTTAAGCCACCAACGTAAAAAGTTTGAGTTGGGCATCGAGCCCAACCCAAACTTACCAAGGAAGCTACGCTCAGGATTATCCCCCAACATGTTTCTTTGCGGAGATATGAAGGGTAAATTTATTTGTGACTATAGGCATAAGTAGTCAACTATAAGTATGACTAAAATTAAATAAGTCAACGTGAATTATAAATAAGTAATAACTGAGTCAACTCGTATTATCAATAATACTTAGAGTGGTCAACTAAAATCGTTAAACCACATTTGCAATCGTGACACTAATGTCTGGTTCGTGATATAATGAAATGCTGCGTGTCTTGAAATGGTCGTATCATGCCATGATATGACCGTATTGTGCCTTGAAACGATTGTATCATGCCTTGATACGAAGGTTTTTACTGGATGCTTCTAATGTCGATTTGGGTTTATCGGGCGAGCTGTGAATGTAGCAAATGTTTGACAAAAAAAAGAGCCGCGCTGCATTCTCTGCGGCGCGGCTTTAAATTAATAGTAAAGTGATGACTATCAGTTTTTTATTCTTTGAGAAGGTATTATTAGGTGATTGTTTAAAGGTATGGTTGTCACCCGTTCCATCTCTTGCGAGAATGGTCTTGGCGTGTTGTGTCTGTATGGTTTAAATTGGTCGTTATGTTGTGATGATAATTTTCGACTACAAAGATAGTTCCATTTTTTCGGATACCAAAACTTTTGTAAAAGAAATGTTTGAAAAAACTTAATTTTAACATTCTAAGCTTTTATTTCCAGCATGTTTTATGGCTGAATATGTGGTTTTTTGTTAAGTTTCTCCATTTCTACTTCTTTCACTTTACGGAACAAATCAGATGCGAAAACGAGGTCGTTGAGGTTCTCGTTTGTGGCTCCCATTACGTCGTCTTTGGTGCCCTGCCATTCCTTTCGGCCCTTGTATATGAACAGAATGTTTTCGCCGATGCCCATCACCGAGTTCATGTCGTGGGTGTTGATGATGGTTGTGATGTCGTACTCCTTGGTGATTGACGAGAGCAACTCGTCGATGACGAGCGATGTACGAGGGTCAAGACCTGAGTTTGGTTCGTCGCAAAACAGATATTTGGGGTTGAGCACGATGGCGCGCGCTATGGCTACACGCTTCTGCATACCTCCCGATATCTCGCCCGGAAACTTCTGCTGTGCGTCAATAAGGTTGACGCGGTCGAGACATTCCTGAGCGCGGCGGACACGTTCGCGATAGTTCATCGTCGAGAACATGTCGAGCGGGAACATTACGTTCTCCAACACCGAGAGTGAGTCAAAAAGGGCAGCGCTCTGGAAAATCATTCCCATCTCGCGGCGCATCTGCACCTTTACGTCCTTACTCATTGCCACGAAGTTGCGGTTGTCGTACAATACCTCGCCGCTTGTGGGCGTCAGCAGTCCTACGAGGTTCTTCATAAGCACCGTTTTGCCGCTTCCGCTCTGGCCGATGATGAGGTTGGTCTTGCCATCCTCAAACACGGCGTTGATGTCCTTGAGCACTTCCTTGTCGCCGAACGACTTATATAGATGTTTTACTTCAATCATAGTGAGTTGTGATGTTTTTAACTTAGCAACTGTGTGAGGAACACGTCCGAGAACAGTATCAGTACGCTTGAGTTGACCACAGCGTTGGTACTGGCCTTGCCTACCTCTACCGATCCACCCTCAACAGTGTATCCAAAATAGCTCGACACGCTTGATATGATGAATGCGAAGACAAGACTCTTGATGATACTCATCCACATAAACCATGAGTTGAACTGGTGTTGCAGTCCGAGCGTAAGGTCTTCGGGCGAGAGGATGTGTCCTATATAAGCCGTGCCGTAGGCTCCGAGAATGCCAGTGGCAGAAGAGAAGATTACGAGGAATGGCATGATTGTGACCAGTCCGAGAATCTTCGGCAGAATGAGATAGTTGGCTGAGTTGACACCCATGATGTCGAGGGCGTCAATCTGCTGCGTTACGCGCATGGTGCCCAGCTCCGAAGCGATGTTGGAGCCTACCTTGCCCGCCAGGATAAGACACATGATACTTGACGAGAACTCAAGCAACAGAATCTCACGAGTGGTGTATCCCGACACCCATCTGGGCATCCAAGGGCTCTGGATGTTGAGCTTCATCTGGATGCAGATAACGGCACCGATGAAGAACGAGATGAGCAGCACGATGCCTATAGAGTCAACGCCAAGCGACGACATTTCCTTGATGTACTGCTTGAAGAACATGCGCATGCGCTCGGGGCGTGCCATTGAGCGGCCCATCAGCATGAGATAACGTCCGAGCGTGTTTAAGTATTTCAATATCAACATAATTATGGTTGTGCTTTATTTATATTGAATGCAAAAGTAGCAATAAAAAGACAAAAACTATTCATAAGATTTAAGTTTTTGTGTTTTATTTGGGGGAAATGATATTTTGTTTTACCTTTGTATCGGTTTTATATATGATAAATATGAATGATAAAATAGAAGATATGGTAGCAAATGCCGATACTAAGCCCCACTGTATGGTGTTACGCACCGAGGGACTTGTAAAGCGTTACGGCAAGCGTACCGTTGTAAACGATGTGTCGATAAATGTTCGCCAAGGTGAGATTGTTGGACTTCTGGGTCCGAACGGTGCCGGCAAGACAACGTCGTTCTACATGACTACAGGACTCATCGTGCCCAACGACGGACACATCTACCTTGACGACAAGGACATTACCGACTTCCCCGTGTATAAGCGTGCACGCGCCGGCATCGGATACCTGCCTCAGGAGGCGAGCGTATTCCGCAAGCTGAGTGTTGAGGACAATATTATGTCGGTGCTTGAGATGACAAAGCTCACACGCCAGCAGCAGCTCGAGAAGTTGGAGGAGCTTATTGCCGACTTCAATCTTGGCAAGGTGCGCAAGAACCTTGGCGACCAGTTGTCGGGTGGCGAACGTCGACGCACCGAGATTGCGCGTTGTCTGGCCATCGACCCTAAGTTCATCATGCTCGACGAGCCGTTTGCCGGTGTCGACCCGATTGCGGTTGAGGAGATACAGCATGTGGTGTGGCGACTGAAATACCGCAACATCGGTATCCTCATCACCGACCACAACGTGCAGGAGACACTGACCATCACAGACCGTGCCTATCTGTTGTTTGAAGGTAGAATTCTGTTTCAGGGCAAGCCTGAAGAACTGGCAGAGAACGAGGTGGTGCGCGAGAAATATCTCGGTTCGACATTCGTGCTGCGCAAGAAGGATTTCCAGCTCATCGACGAGCAGAAGCGTAAGCGTGAGCAGGATCGTGAGCTGAACGACTAATACACTGATTGGCACATATAAGAGAAGTTATTGATATATGAAATACTTACTTGTATCCGACATACACGGATGTCTGCCCACGCTTCAACGTGTGCTCGACTTCTACGACCGCGAGCAGTATGACATGCTGCTCATTCTTGGCGACATACTCAACTACGGACCGCGCAACCGCATTCCTGAAGGCATTGACCCGAAGGGTATTGTTGAGCTGCTCAATAAGAGAAAGGACAGTATCGTTGCCGTGCGTGGCAACTGCGACGCTGAGGTTGACCAGATGCTGCTCGAATTTCCAATCATGGCTGACTATGCCTTGATTGTAGATGGCGGCAGACGCATGTTCATCACTCACGGACATGTATACAACGAGCAGAACCGTCCGGCTCTCGCACACGACATATTCGTGTACGGCCATACCCACTTGTGGAAACTTGAGGCTGCCGAAAACGACGGCATAGTGTGCAACCTTGGTTCGATAACCTTCCCAAAGGGAGGCAACGAACCCACATTCGCCACATACGACGATGGCAAAATGCGCATACGACGTATGGACGGCAGCGTAATAAAGGAATTGTAGAAATTTTTGGAGCCTTCGGTGCACTTGATGCATCGAAGGCTTTTTTATATATTCCGGCTTGAGGCAGAGTTGATATCAAGCAAATAATAAACAAAAAATGGGTTAAATTGTTGTTTGACAACATCTTAACCCATTTTTTAAGTCGGGATGACTGGACTCGAACCAGCGACCTCACGCCCCCCAGACGCGTGCGCTAACCAACTGCGCTACATCCCGAACTTCTTGTAAGCGGGTGCAAAGATACACACTTATTATGAAACAGCCAAATAAAATGCCGACAATTTTGGCAAATAAATTAAAATACTTATCTTTGCATTATAATATAATAAGGTATTGCCAGCAATGCTGACATAATTAATAAACGGTAAATATATATGCAATACAGACTCAAGGCACCTGAAAAT
Source organism: Leyella stercorea (assembly GCF_021531355.1). Classification (GTDB taxonomy): domain Bacteria; phylum Bacteroidota; class Bacteroidia; order Bacteroidales; family Bacteroidaceae; genus Prevotella. Next base: position 70,545 of record NZ_JADYTS010000001.1, read on the forward strand.
TTCAACGCCACTATAAAACTCCCCGCATCAAAGAGCATCAGCAACCGCGCGCTCATCATACACGCTCTGTCCAACAGCGATGTGTTGCCGCAGAATCTCTCGGTGTGCGATGACACCGAAGTTGTGGTGAATGCCTTGATGAACAATCCTGACATTATTGACATTAAGGCGGCAGGTACTGCCATGCGCTTTATGACAGCCTATCTGTCGGTTACGCCAGGCGAGCATGTCATCACCGGAACCGAACGCATGAAAAACCGTCCGATAGGTATTCTTGTAGACGCACTGCGCTATCTTGGTGCCGACATTGAATATGTAGCCAACGAGGGCTATCCACCGCTCCGCATCAAGGGACATCCGCTTGAAGGTGGCTATCTGGAGATTCCGGGCAACGTCAGCTCGCAATATATCTCGGCGCTGCTCATGATTGGTCCGGTACTTAAGAACGGACTGGAGCTGCGCATGACGGGCGGAATCATTTCGCGTCCGTACATCGACCTCACGCTGTGGATGATGCGCGAGTTTGGTGCCGATGCCGACTGGAGCGACATGGAGACCGTTAAGGTGAATCCACATCCGTACAATCAGCACAAATATCTGATTGAAAGCGACTGGAGTGCTTCGTCCTATTGGTATGAGATGATGGCGCTTACGGACGACACCGAGTCGCAACTGATGTTTGAAGGACTCATGGACGCTTCGAAACAGGGCGACTCTATCGTCAAGTATATATACTCGTTGATGGGTGTGAAGACCCGCTTTGGCGAACGTACAGACAATACCAGTATGCCTACTGTTACGCTGAAGAAGCAGCATTGCATGCTGCCGCGACTCGACTACGACTTCATTTCGGCTCCCGACTTGGCGCAGACCGTTGTCGTAACGTGCGCATTGCTCAACATACCGTTTAAGTTCACCGGACTGGCGAGCCTTAAAATAAAGGAGACCGACCGCATAGAAGCTCTCAAACGTGAGTTGCGCAAGCTGGGATATGTATTGCGCGACGAGAACAACGACACGCTGATATGGGATGGAGCTATGTGCGAACCTACATTTGAACCTATCGATACATACGAAGACCATCGTATGGCTATGGCGTTTGCACCGGCTGCCATCAAGTTCCCCGGACTCCGAATCAACGACCCGTATGTAGTGACCAAGTCGTATCCACAGTTCTGGGACGATTTGGAGAAGGTGGGATGGACTATCGAGAAGATTAAGTAGCAAACAAATACATTAAACAATAATGCTGATTCTGATTGTTTCAATACTTCTGCTTGGCGTAATAGTGGGCATTGCCTCAAAGGTGGCTTCGCGTGGCAAGAATGTAGAAGATGCTCCTATTAAGGTGGAGCAGACGTGTGCCACATGCAACGGTACACCTGAGACTAAGTGCGAGCAAGACTGCATGATGGAGGCATCGACCAAACCGATAGAGTATTTCGATGACGAAGAACTCGATGTGTTCAGCGGTCGCACGTCCGACAGCTATACCGACGACGAGGCCGACCAGTTCTCCGACGTGCTCTATACTATGCGCCAGGACGAAGTGGCAGCATGGTGTCGCAGTATGCACCTGCGCGGCATCGAACTGCCCGACCAGATAAAGGACGAAGTGTATATGCTTCGCGCACAGGATTAACATCCTGCAAGCACTATAACATTCAACATTCCACACTCAACATTCAACATTCAAAAAACCGTGTTCCAGCGTTCCCGATACATCATATTTCTGTTTGTTGTCGTCATCATCATGACGGCAACAGGATGTTCTACGCAGAAAAACACGGCTATGACACGCCGCTGGCATGCCTTCAAAGCACGCTATAATACCTATTATAACGGTACGCTGGCGTATATTGACGCTTCGGAAGAGAAGGAGAACGGCAACCGTGACAACTATACTGAGATGCTGCCGCTGTACACCGTGGCAAACAAGCAAAGCCGAGAGTTGGGCAAGGCGGGATATGAGCGCGCCATAGAGAAGTGCAAGAAGACGATACGCCAGCACAGCATCAAGCGCCGACCGGTGTGGGACAAGAAGCGACGCAAGACCCAACGCGACCGCGAATGGCTGTCGCGCCGCGAGTACAATCCATTCTTGTGGCGTGCATGGATGCTGATGGGGCGCTCGCAGTTCTACAAAGGCGACTTTGATGAGGCTGCTTCAACCTTCGCCTACATGTCGCGACTCTATCGCACACAGCCTGCCATATACGGCAAGGCGCGAGCTTGGCTTGCCAAATGCTATGTAGAGGAAGGATGGAACTACGACGCTGAGGACGTGATACGCGAAACCCAACGCGACTCAATACACTGGGCGGCACAGAAGGAGTGGGACTATACGCTCACCGACTACTATCTGCGCACCGCCGACTACAAGAATGCTGCTGTATATCTGCGCCGTGTGATACGCCACGAGATGCGACGCAAGCAACGCGCCCGTGAGTGGTACATCATGGGACAGATACAAACACTGCTCGGCAACAAGGCTGCTGCCACTGCTGCCTATCGCCGTGTGATAAGACAGAATCCGCCCTATGAGGTGGAGTTCAACGCACGCATAGCCATGACCGAAGTGATGTCGGGTACACAGTCGAACAAGATGATTGCCCGACTCAAGCGCATGGCGGCTTCCGATAAGAACAAGGACTATCTCGACCAGGTATATTATGCCATCGGCAATATATATATGGCACGTCGCGATACAGCCAAAGCCATTTCGGCTTACGAGCGTGGAGCGGCACGAGCCACACGTTCGGGCATAGAGAAGGGCGTGTTGCTGCTACGTTTGGGCGACATCTATTGGGCGCGAGAGCGTTATGCCGACGCTCAGCGCACATACGGTGAGGCTATCGGAATGCTCGACAAGGATCGCCCCGACTATGCCCAACTCGACCAGCGCTCCAAAGTGCTCGACGAGTTGGTGCCCTTCACCGAGACCGTTTATCTGCAAGACTCGCTGCAGCAGCTCGCCCGTATGGACGAAGCGTCGCGCAATGCTGCCATCGACCGCGTCATCACCCAGCTAAAGCGCAAGGAGCGCGAGGAGCAACGGCTCAAGGCTGAACAGGAAGCGGGCAATGGTACGCAGCAGAATGGCGATCAGAATATGGGCAATGCCAATCGCTTCAATCAGCAACGGCCCCAGAACAACAATACTGCCGGAGCCATGGCTGGCGACAAGACACAATGGTACTTCTACAACCCTATGGCGGTGAGCCAGGGTAAGACTGCCTTCCAGAAACTGTGGGGCAAGCGTGAGAATGTGGACAACTGGCGACGTACCAACAAGACCGTTGTGGCAGTAGGACGTGACGACGACGAGACCGCAGCCGACACTACCGCTGTACAGCCTGAAACAACTCCAGAGACCGTGCCCGACAGTGCTGCTACCGACCCTCATCGTCGCGAATACTATCTGGCGCAGATACCATTCACTGAAGAGCAGAAGGCTGAGAGCGACCGTCTGATAATGGACGGCCTGTATAATGCGGGCGTGATATTCAAGGATAAGCTCGACAATCTTACGCTGTCAGAACGCAGTCTGCTACGTCTCACGCGCGACTATACATCGTCAGAGCATACAGCCGACGCCTACTATCACCTCTTCTTGTTGTATATGCGCAAGGGCGATAAGGCCACTGCCGATACTTATGTCGACCTGCTGCAACGCAATTATCCGCAAAACGAATGGACCGCATTGCTGTCCGACCCCAATTATGTGGAGAACGCAAGCTTTGGCGTACACATCGAAGACTCGCTCTATGCTGCTACATACGATGCCTTTAAGGCAGGACGCTACAACGAAGTCATGGCAGGCGTGGATGTTTCGGGTAGTAGGTTTGCCCTTGGAGCCAACCGCGACAAGTTCGTATTCATCGGCGGACTGTCGAAGTTGAACAACGGCGATGCCGCAGGATGTGTTGAGGATATGCGCACCGTGGTAGAGAAATATCCGCATAGCGGTGTGGCACCACTCGCAGGCATGATAGTAAAGGGAGTGGGCGAGGGCAGACGACTCTATGGCGGCAAGTTTGACATTGACAACGTGTGGCAACGCCGGGCTGCCGTGCTTGCTGACAGCGACTCTATCGCAACCCGACAGTTGTCGGCTGAGCGCAATACTCCGTTTGTCTACATGACGGTATACGCTCCCGACTCGGTCGACGAGAACCGATTGATGTTCAATATAGCCCGTTATAACTTCACGAGCTATCTGGTGCGCAACTTCGACATAGCCATAGAGGACTTAGGCGGACTGCACAGCATGACCATAAGCGGATTCCGCAACTACGACGAGGCTCTGCAATACGCCCGACAGCTACACAGCCAGAAGCCTGTGGCAGAACTTATGTCGCACGTACGCAGTGTGATAGTGAGCGAGGAAAACCGCAAGTTGCTCGGACAGCAGTTCAGCTACGACGACTACGACAAGTTCTACGCACGCCACTTTGCACCGCTCAAGATTTCGGACAAGCCGTTGCTCAACGAGCCCGACTATACTCCTGAGCAGCAGCCCGACGACGGTGTAGGTCCGGATGTGCCAAATGTCAGCCCCGTCATTAACAACGACAATGTCAACAAGAAGATTGACGACAAAAAGGTTGACAGTAAGAAAGTTGACAGTAAGAAGGTTGACAATAAGACAAATAAAAAGAAAGAAAACAAGGTGGTAGAGGACTTAAGTGATGAATATTACGACCTCGAAGGCTTTTAAAATAATATAGCAATATGACTACAGGACACTTGCTGTGGGTAGACGACGAGATTGAGATGCTGCGTGCCCACATTATCTTTTTGGAGAAGAAAGGCTACGACGTCACTACCGTCAACAACGGCAACGACGCCATAGAGGAGTGTCGTAAGCGCAATTTCGACCTCGTGCTGCTCGACGAGATGATGCCAGGAATCACCGGACTCGAAACCTTGCAGCAGATAAAGGAGATTTCGCCATCCACGCCCATCGTAATGGTTACGAAGAGTGAGGAGGAGAATATAATGGACCAGGCCATCGGACAGAAGATAGCCGACTATCTGATTAAGCCGGTCAACCCCAATCAGATTCTTCTGGCGTTGAAGAAGAACATTCATAAGAAGCAGATTGTTACCGAAGTGACGCAGACCGGATATCGCAAGGATTTTCAAGACATTGCAATGCGCATTATGGACTGTAGCACTTTGGACGACTGGAAGGACATATACCGCCGCCTTGTGCGTTGGGAACTTGAACTCAGCTCTGCCGATTCGGACATGACTGAGATGCTTGCCATGCAGAAGGAGGAGGCCAACAACGCCTTTGCCAAATTTGTTAGAAAGAACTATCTGTCGTGGGTTGCACCCGGTACAACGCAGCGCCCGCTAATGAGTCCCGACATATTCAAGAGTCGTGTGTTTCCGGCTGTAAACAATGGTGAGAAGGTGTTTCTCGTTGTTATCGATAATTTCCGTTACGACCAGTGGCGCACGCTCGCCCAGGACATAGGCGAGATGTTCGACATCGACGAAGACATGTATATGAGCATCCTGCCTACAGCCACGCAGTATGCTCGCAACGCCATCTTCTCGGGATTGATGCCCGAACAGATAGAGCGTTTGTTTCCCGATTTGTGGGTCGACGAGGACGAAGAAGAGGGCAAGAACATCAACGAGGAGCCGCTCGTACGTACGCAGATAGAGCGCTATCGTCGCCACGACACATTCTCATATCACAAAATCAATGACTCGGCAGGAGCCGAACGCTTGATAGAACGGCTTAGCGAACTGACCAAGAACGACATCAACGTCATTGTGGTTAACTTCATCGACATGCTTTCGCATGCACGTACTGAGTCGAAGATGGTGCGCGAGCTTGCCAACAACGAGTCGGCATATCGCAGCATTACGCTCTCGTGGTTCCGCCATTCGGTAATGGGTGAACTGCTTAAAGCACTTTCGCAGACCGACAGCACCGTAATCATTACTACCGACCACGGCAGTATCAGGGCATCGAAGTCCATTAAGATTATCGGCGACCGCAACACCAATACCAACCTGCGCTACAAGCTCGGCAAGAATCTCAACTGTCAGTCGAAGGAAGTGTTTGTCGTAAAGAATCCGCACGAGGCACAGCTGCCCGCGCCCAACCTCTCAACGTCATATGTGTTTGCTACGGGCAATTCATTCCTGGCTTATCCCAACAACTACAACTACTACGTGTCGTACTATAAAGACACGTTCCAGCACGGTGGTATATCAATGGAGGAAATGCTCATACCGCTTGTAACGCTGAAGAAGAGGTAGAGGGAAGCCCCACCCCCAACCCCTCCCCCGCAGGGAGGGGAGCGGTATGAACCGACTGCTTAATAGAGAATTTACAATAATCAATTAATAAATCATACAGCCAACTATCCCTCATCCCAACAAAATCACATTACTCCCCTCCCTGCTGGGGAGGGGTTGGGGGTAGGGCTTCCTCCCTTTCTATTGCGAGTGGTTGGGGGTAGGGCCTTTATTTTTATTATTTATGGAAATAAGAATCAACACATTGGCAGACATCAACGAGGCTGCCAAGCAATTCATTGCCAACATGGGCGACAGCAAAGTGTTCGCCTTCTACGGCAAGATGGGAGCCGGCAAGACAACATTTGTCAAAGCCGTATGCGAGGAGTTGGGCGTAGACGATGTCATCACATCGCCCACATTCGCCATCGTCAACGAATATCAGTCGGCAACAACAGGCGACAGCATCTTCCACTTCGACTTCTATCGCATTAAGAAGCTCGACGAGGTGTACGACATGGGCTACGAAGACTACTTCTACAGCGGCTCGCTCTGTTTCCTCGAATGGCCAGAACTGATTGAGGAACTCTTGCCCGAGGATGCCGTCAAGGTAACGATTGAGGAGACTCAGGACGGCAGCCGACTGATAAAGTTTTAATAACGAATAGGAGGCTACGGCGTCCTCGCCGTAGTCTGAGTAAGCAATAACGGAACGGCGGACTCCCGTCCGACGTGCAAACTGACAGTTTTGATATCTTTTATGCAGATATTACTGATTTAGCTTGTGCGTCGGACGGGAGTCCGCCGTTTATGTTTTTTTGCTTAAACTCTTTGCTTTCCGTTTACTCCTCCAGTGCCGCTGTAAATTCGCGGTGGAATGTTGAGAAGAAGTGGATGATTTCGTTGCGTGCCTCTTCGTCGAGAGTCCAGACGCTTTCTTCGCCACTTCGGTGAGCCTGTATGCGGCGTACGCAGCGAGCAATCTTGCGCTTGTTGTTGCGAGCCTGCAACTGGTCGCCCTGGATGGGGTTCTGCGAGATGTACGAGAAGGCGGTAAGGCGCTTCATGAATGTCTCATAGCGGTTGAAGAGCAGGGCTTGGCGCATCATCTTTTCGGGATCGTCGTCGAGATTGTCCATATCGATGAGACCTTCGAGATGCTCATGGCTCCAGTCGTCTTCGCTGAGCCAGAACCACTGGAAGCCGTATTTCTGTTCCATAGCCATTAGTCGCTGGGCTATGGCATCCTCGTCGGCAGCGTCAGCATTGTTGAACACGCTGAATGCGAAACGTGCCAGTGCCACTCCGTTGAGTTCTACCTCGTCGGCACCTTCTACTTCCTCACCGGTGAGCTGCACGCGCCAACGTGATGACTTGTTCTTGATAAGAGCCGAGTGGGCACCCATGAGAATGTCTGAAAGCGGACCCTCAGCATCAATCTCGCCAACCAGTGACATACGGTCGCGCATGTCGCGAATTGACAGACGCATGTCGTCGCCCAAAACGCACATGTAGTTGAGCTTGCCGTCGGCCAGTGATATCTGGAAGCGGTCGTTGTTGTTGTCGCCGACGAAGGCGTAACGATAAGAAGCAAGGTCGTTGTGGGTGATATTGATGTCGTCCATGAGTCGCTGACCGTCGGCATCGGTGATAGCGAATCCTACATAAGGAATGGTGAGACGTATTGTGAACGGGTTGCCCTTGCGCGGAATGAGACGGCAGGCAATGCCATCCTCACCGAAGTCGTCCTTGCGCAGAACGTAGCCTTCGTCGGTGCGCTCAGCACGGTCAATCTCTACGTTGCCGTAGTGCCATGTGAAGTCGAACACGATTTCGTTGTCGTCGTTGCGCACGACCTTTACGAAGCGATCGGGCGACACGCCGAGATATACTGCATCAGCCGGCTGCACCTCCTCGTCGTCATCGCCGAGCACAGCCATCTGCAGACGGCCAAGCATCGGGTCGTCTTCCCAATCGTCTTCGGCAGCGCCTTCAGCGCGGAACACTACGAAGGTGAGACGATGCTGCTCGCGAGTGCCGTCAGTACGGCAAAGAAAGTAGGTGGTCTCCTCTGGAATATAAATAGGAGTGCTTATGTATGGGCTCATGCAACGAGCCGAAAATTCCAACTCTGTCCATGCAGAGCCAGTAGATATAGTATTTTTGGTAGCCATAAAATTTATAATGTTATCCTTTGGGGCTGCAAAGTTACTCATTTTTTGTGATATTTGAAAGAATGTTGTTTCAAACATATTACATTATTATTCAGTTGCTGTATGTGCAAAAGACATGTATTTATGTATATTTATACAAAGCATATCCGCATATTGACAATGATTGACAAAGTCTATTGTATTAGCTTACAATTTGTTTGCTGCATTGCAGCAGAACTCTTAACTTTGTAATCTGGTTTTCGGAAAACTGTATAATTATACACAAAATCGAAATAAAATCCATGCTCTTAAAAAATGTAGTTCTTTTGATGTGCAGAAGGGCTTCATTTGATGTGTTGGCTCACTTCAATTGATGTGTAGACTTACTACATTTGATGTGCAGATGGACTACATTTGAAAAGAGAAGGAAACATATCTGTAAAACTCTTGTAATTTCAGTATAACACACCATTACAACAAATACTTAAATGATAAAAATGTCGGAGAATAAAGAACAATATCTCAAGAAACGTCCGTCGGCAGCGATGTCGCTCATGCCGCTCCTTGTACTTGTAGTCATGCTCACATTCGTAATACGTGCCTTTGGCAGCGATTCGCTTGCCGGTGCGTCGCAGATAGCCCTGCTTGCAGCTTCGGCATTCTGTGTACTTATAGGTATGTGGAGGCTCAATGTGCCATGGGCGAGCTTCGAGAAAGCCATAGTCAAGAACGTGTCGAGTGTGGCAAGTGCCATAATCATACTGCTGCTTATCGGTGCGCTCAGTGGCGCATGGATGCTGAGCGGAGTGGTGCCCACCTTAATATATTATGGCATGCACATCATCCATCCCGACATTTTCCTTGTGTCAAGCTGCATCATATGCGCCCTCGTGAGTGTGATGACAGGTTCGTCGTGGACTACCATTGCCACAATAGGCATAGCGCTTATGGGTATCGGACGTGCGCAAGGCTTTGCCGACGGATGGATAGCAGGTGCTATTATCTCGGGAGCCTACTTTGGTGACAAGATTTCGCCGCTGTCCGATACCACTACGTTGGCATCCGGCTCGTTGGGCGTTCCGTTGTTCGATCATATCCGCTATATGGTCTATACCACAGTGCCGTCGATAGTGATAGCCTTGATAGTGTTTGCTGTGGCAGGACTGCTATGCGATACCAATACAGCACAGGACATCAGTACATTCGCCTTGGCGCTCAAGAGCCGCTTCTGCATAACACCGTGGCTGCTGCTTGTGCCGGTGCTCACCGGCATACTTATAGCCAAGCGTGTGCCGCCCATCATTACGCTGTTTCTCTCGTCGCTTATGGCGGTGGTGGCTGCCGTGGTGTTTCAGCCCGATGCGCTGCGCGAGATTGATCCTTCGATGTTCAAGGCGGCTATGCGATGTCTGTACGACAGCACGCAGCTCGCTACCGACGATGCAACTCTTGCCGGACTGGTAGGCACACGCGGTATGGCTGGAATGATGGGTACGATATGGCTGATAGTGTGTGCCATGTGCTTTGGCGGATGCATGTCGGCAGGCGGAATGGTGGGTGGCATCACCCGATTGTTCATCCATATGGTTCACAGCCGTACGTCGCTCGTTGCGTCGACAGCCGTATCGGGCGTAATGATTAACATTGCCATAGCCGACCAGTATCTGTGCATTTTGCTTACGGGCAACATGTTTCGCGACATTTACGACCGTGAGGGCTACGAACGCAAGCTCCTGAGCCGCACAACCGAAGATTCGGTGACGGTGACATCAGTGCTCGTGCCGTGGAATACGTGTGGAATGACGCAGAGTACGGTGCTCGGCGTGTCCACATGGACCTACTTGCCATACTGTATATTCAACATTCTTTCGCCCATTATGAGTGTCATTGTAGCAGCCACTGGCTATGGCATAGTGCACAGAAAACCGTCGGCATACAATACAACCGAGGCTTAAAAGATAAAAAAACATAACATAAACGCTTGAAATCGCCGTATGTAAAGAATTATTAATAACTTTGTCCTATTATACTTTAGACCGAGGTTATACTAAGAAACTTAAAACTACGATGAAGCAACAAATCAAGTTTGTCATCGCTGTGGTGATAGCAGTGATGATGGTTGTGCCTACGATGGCAGCCAAGAAGAAGACTACAATGCCAGAACCCGACCGCAAAGTGTGGGCCGACCTATGCTACAAGATTTCACGCCCGGTGCTTGAGAATATGAGCAAGGGCAACTTCCAGAAGGACTTTGTGCTCGAACTTAGCCCCAAGTGGGACGGACGTGACCAGCGCGTGGCCTATCTTGAGACATTCGCCCGACTCATGGCTGGCATCAGCCCGTGGATAGCACTGCCCGACGACGGTACACCCGAGGGCAAGCAGCGCAAGCAGCTGCACGAGTGGGCTATACAGGCATATAAGAATGCGGTAGACCCTAACAATCCCGACCACATTACTTGGCTCTGCAACGTGGCACAGCCGCTGTGCGACGCGTCGTATCTCGTAGAGAGCTTTATGCGTGCTCCCGAGGCTACATGGGGACAGCTTGACGAGGTGACAAAGAAGCGCTACATCGACGGACTCAAGAGTCTGCGCACCGTCAGCCCTGCCTACAACAACTGGCTGCTCTTCCGCTGCATGGTTGAGGCTTTCTTCATGAGTATAGGCGAGGAGTATGACGGATACGTGCTCACCGTAGGATTGAACAAGATGAGCGAGTGGTATCTGAGCGACGGATGGTACAGCGACGGACCTGAGTTTGCTATGGACTACTACAACTCTTACGTTATGCACCCGATGATGGTTGAGGTAGTAGAGATTTGCAAGAAGCACAACTTCCATACACCTATTTCGCTCGACCTCGCCGTAAAGCGCATGAACCGATTCAACGAAATTCTCGAGCGTTTCATTTCGCCCGAAGGCGCATACCCGGTTGTTGGCCGTTCGGTGATATACCGTATGGGCGCATTCCAGACACTTGCCATGTCGGCATGGAAGTATGGATTGCCCAAGACACTGAGCTACGGTTCGGTACGTTCGGCACTGACAGCAGTGATGAAGCGTATGTTTGCCGTCGACGGCAACTTCACCGACAAGGGTTACTTGCAGCTTGGTTTTGCCGGCCATCAGCCCGGACTTGCCAACTACTACTCAAACAACGGCTCGCTCTACATGACATCGCTCGTGTTCATGCCGCTCGGATTGCCCGCCAATCATCCTTTCTGGACCGACCCCGCAGAGCAGTGGACATCGCAGAAGGCATGGAGCGGACAGCAGTTCCCCGAGGACTATCACACTTCACTGCGTAAATAAAACAATGCTTTCAAGAGAGTATGTCACAACTTGCTATTGCCGTTTGTGACATACTCAATTATACTATAAACTAAAACAAAAAACAGAAGAACAATGAAGAAAAGCTATTTGGCAATCTCGCTTCTCGCACCTCTCGCTGCACAGGCAGCCTATGGAGCCAAGAAGGTGAAGACTACAACCGATCCGAATCGCCCTAACGTTATCATCATTCTCGCTGATGACCTTGGCTATGGCGACCTTGGATGTTATGGAGCAAAGAATGTAAAGACTCCTAATGTCGACCGACTCGCAAGTCAGGGCATTCGTTTTACCGACACACATGCTATTGCAGCCACAAGTACACCATCGCGTTACTCTATCCTTACAGGTGAGTACGCATGGCGTCGCGAAGATACCGACATCGCACCGGGCGACGCAGGCATGATTATTCGTCCCGAACAGTATACTATGGCGGACATGTTCCGCAGCCAGGGCTATCGCACCAGCGCCATAGGCAAGTGGCATCTGGGTATAGGCGACAAAACAGGTTGTCAGGACTGGAACGCTCCGCTGCCGGCATCGCTCTCAGATATAGGTTTCGACTATCACTACATCATGGCTGCTACAGCCGACCGTGTACCTTGTGTATTCATCGAGGACGGCAACGTTGCCAACTACGACCCGTCGGCACCTATACATGTGAGCTACAAGAAGAACTTCCCCGGCGAACCTACTGGCAAGAACAACCCCGAACTGCTGTACAATCTGAAGTCGACACCGGGCTGCGGTCACGACCAGTCTATCGTCAACGGCATCGGTCGTATAGGATATATGAAGGGTGGTGGCAAGGCTTTGTGGAAGGATGAGGACATCGCCGACTCTATCACATCACACGCTATCAACTTCATCAAGGCCAATAAGAACAATCCGTTCTTCATGTACTTCTGCACCAACGACGTACATGTGCCACGTTTCCCGCATCCACGTTTCCGCGGACAGAGCGGTATGGGACTGCGCGGCGACGCTATCGTGCAGTTCGACTGGGCTGTAGGCCAGCTCATGGAGACTCTCGACAAGCTCGGCATTGCCGACAATACCATCATATTGCTTTCGAGCGACAACGGACCCGTGCTTGATGACGGCTATCAGGATCAGGCTGCCGAACTGCTCAACGGTCATAAGCCAGCCGGACCATGGCGTGGCAACAAGTACAGCGCATACGAAGGCGGCACCGCAGTGCCTATGATTGTACGCTGGCCGGGCAAGATAAAGGGTGGTCAGACATCTACAACACTGACTTCGCAGATTGACTGGATGGCGTCATTGGGCAATCTCATCGGTGCTCGTTTCCCTAAGGGCAGTGCTCCCGACAGCGAGAACCGTCTGGGCAACTTGCTCGGTACAGACAATACACACCGTCCGTATGTACTTGAACTGGCTTACAACCGCTGTATGTCGGTGCGCACAAGCGAGTGGAAATACATCGAACCGAGCGACGGACCGAAGATTCTCGACTGGGCTCCGGGTATGGAGACGGGTAGCGACCAGCAGCCGCAGCTCTATAGCATAAAGAACAATGTATGGGAGAAGGAGAATGTGGCTACACAGCATCCACAACTCGTATACGACATGCAGAACATTCTGCGCAAGGCTCGACAGAAGAGCGACAAGTAAAAACTTGAATAACGACAAAATAAAAACTGGGAGAACGGACAATGAAGTCTGTTCTCCCAGTTTTTATTTGTTGTTGTATATAATTGTTCGTGTTACTCTGCAGCACCGTTGATGGCATCAAGCAGCTTCACTGCATCGACATACTGTGCAATGCCTTCAGCCACCATCTTGGCATCGCGCATGGCGAGAACCACTGTTGAAGGACGGTTGACAACGTCGCCACCGGCAAATACGCCCTGACGTGTGGTCATGCCGTAAGGCTTCTCGCGGGTGATAACGTATCCGCGCTCGTCAACATCAATGCCCTTAGTAGTAGACACGATGCGGCTGGCAGGAGCCGAACCAAGAGCCATAAGCACGTAGTCGGCCTTCTCTACACGGCGGTTGCCCTCCTTGTCTTCAATCACAACCTCAGTCATCTTGCCTTCCTCGTTGCTGTGAATCTCAATGATGTTCGACTCCCAGATGAATCCTACGCCTTCCTTTACGGCATCGTCGTACTCCGAACGCAGAGCGCTCATCTCGTTGATAGTGCGGCGATAAACTATGTTTACGCTCTCGGCACCCATACGGATGGCTGTACGAGCGGCATCCATAGCTGTGTTGCCACAACCGATTACGAAGCAGCGGTCGCCCTTCTCGATAACAACCTCCTTGCGGTCGAGGTTGCCCTCGTTGTACAGACTTACGCGACGCAGGAACCAAATGGCCTGACGTACGCCCTTGATGTCGCCGCCAGGAATCTGAAGCTTCTGCGGGCGGCCGGTACCTGTACCCATAAATATGGCGTCAAAGCCCTGGGCGAAGAGGTCGTCTACGGTATAGTCCTTGCCGATGGTGGTGTTGCAGTGGATGATAACACCCAGTTCTTCCATCTTCTTAATCTCTCGGCGCACAATATCCTTAGGCAAACGATACTCTGGAATACCAAACATGAGCACGCCACCGGGTTCCGGTTCCATCTCGAATATCTCCACATTGAATCCCTGACGAGAAAGATCGCCGGCGATAGTGAGTCCGGCAGGACCCGAACCGATTACAGCCACACGTCCACGTGTCTTAGGCTGCAGCTTCTCGCGAATCAGTCCCATGTTGCCGTCGAAGTCGGCGAGGAAGCGTTCGAGCTTGCCGACGTGTATGCCCTGACCCTTCTTGCCGAGCACACAATGTCCCTCGCACTGCTTCTCGTGAGGACAAACACGTCCGCACACAGCAGGCAGATTACTCTTTTCGTTAATTATGTGCATAGCATTGCCAAAGTTGCCCATCGACAGCTCGTGAATCCAGTCGGGTATGTCATGGCTTATGGGGCATCCCTTCTTGCACTGTGGTACCTTGCAGTGCAGACAACGCTTGGCCTCTTCGATGGCCTCGTGCATTGTGTATCCCTCGTTAACCTCTTTAAATAACTTCTTTTCCTGTTCCATTTTTTTTGTTAGCTTTTAGTTTTGTTGAATGGCTCTGTTGGGTTTCCAAACATGTTTTGCTGCAAAGTTATGGCTTTTTTGGTACAAAATGATGCAAAAACGTACACTTGTTCGTACATTTTATGAATATCGGGATATATATAAGTTAAATATGTTAAAACCGAAGCTGTCGCACACATATACATTATTATTTTAAGTAATTTTGTAAATCTGACATCACTAAAACAATAATATGCAAACAAACAACAAATTCAAGCAACCGCGACATTCTGCGATTGCTTTGGCTTTGCCACTCGCCCTGGCAGGAATGACACTCATGCCGCAAGGCATCAACGCCATTCCGTTGCGTTCAGGACTGGTGCTTCAGCAGTCAGCCACACAAGCTAATGAGACATTTGCCGTCAAGAATGTAGCTCAGATCAATCCGCACACAATCGAAATCAACTACACCGACGGTCGACAGATGACCCTCGACTTCTACGGTGACAACATTCTGCGAATGTTTCGCGATGACAAGGGTGGGGTAGTGCGCGACCCCGTAGCCACGCCACCAGCCAAGATACTCACCGAATTTGCACGTCGTGCCACCGGTAATCTTAGCGCTATTGACGTTGACGGCACATTGCAGATAACCACACCTGCCGTAAGCGTCAACATCGACAAGCACACCGGCAACATGAACATTGTCGACCTGCGCACCGGCAAGACCGTTATCGAGAACCTCACACCAGCCAAAATAGACAACGGAAGCACATCAGTCACTATGCGTTCGCATGATGGCGAGTACTTTTATGGAGGTGGAGTGCAGAACGGCCGTTTCTCGCATCGTGGCGAGAGCATTGCCATTGAGAACACCAACAGCTGGGTTGACGGTGGCGTAGCGTCGCCCACACCGTTCTTCTGGAGCACCGGTGGCTACGGAGTGATGTGGAATACGTTCCGTCCGGGACGCTACGACTTCGGTCACGACACTCCGGGCGAAGTGCGTCTGCAGCACTCTGAGGGCTATCTCGACATGTTTGTAATGCTTGACGAGACTCCCGTACAGTTGCTCAACGACTTCTATCAGCTCACTGGCAACCCCGTTCTGATGCCGAAGTTCGGTTTTTACGAAGGCCATTTGAATGCCTACAACCGCGACTATTGGAAGGAAGACAAGAATGGAGCGATGGTTTTCGAGGACGGCAAGATGTATAAGGAGAGCCAGAAGGACAACGGCGGAACCAAGGAGAGCCTGAACGGCGAGAAGAACAACTATCAGTTCTCGGCACGTGCAGCCATCGACCGCTACGTCAACAACGATATGCCGCTGGGATGGTTCCTTCCCAACGACGGATATGGAGCCGGTTACGGACAGACAGGTACGCTCGACGGCAACATCGACAACCTGCGTCAGTTTGGCGACTATGCCCGTTCGAAGGGCGTTGAGATAGGTTTGTGGACGCAGAGCGACCTTCATCCCAAGGCTGGCGTAGAACCACTGTTGCAGCGCGACATCGTCAAGGAGGTGCGCGATGCCGGAGTGAGAGTGCTGAAGACCGATGTGGCATGGGTAGGCTACGGCTACTCGTTCGGACTGAACGGTGTGGCTGACGTGGCTCAGGTCATGCCTTACTACGGCTCGAATGCGCGTCCGTTCATCATTACGCTCGACGGATGGGCAGGAACGCAACGTTATGCCACCGTATGGAGCGGCGACCAGACAGGAGGCGACTGGGAGTACATACGCTTCCACATACCGACATTCATTGGTTCGGGACTGTCGGGACAGCCCAACATCACGAGCGACATGGACGGAATATTCGGAGGCAAGAACGTTCCGGTGAATGTGCGCGAGTTCCAGTGGAAGACCTTCACACCGATGCAGCTCAACATGGACGGTTGGGGAGCCAATCCCAAGTATCCGCACATACTCGGTGAGCCGGCTACAAGCATCAACCGTTCTTATCTGAAGCTTAAGTCGATGCTCATGCCTTATGCCTACACCATAGCCCATGAGGCAATAGACGGCAAGCCGATGATACGCGCCATGTTCCTCGACTATCCCAACGACTACACCCACGGCACCAAGACCGAGTATCAGTTTATGTTCGGTCCGTCGATGCTCATAGCTCCTATATACAAGGAGACACGTGCCGACAAGGAAGGCAACGACATTCGCAACGGCATCTATCTGCCCGAAGGCACATGGATTGACTATTGGAACGGCGACGCATACAAAGGTGGACGCATCATCAACGAGTACGACACTCCGTTGTGGAAGATTCCAGTGTTCGTCAAGGCCGATGCCATAATACCGATGACCAATCCTAACAACAACCCGTCGCAGATACGTCAGGACTATCGTGCTTACGAAATCTATGCTTCTGCCAACGGAACTTCAGCTTTCAAGGAGTATGACGACGACGGCAATACAACCGAGTATTTGCATGGCGACGGCGTGACCACCGACGTTAGCGTATGCACCGACGGCAAGGGACGCATGCATGTTGACATCGACCGCTCGCTGGGCATGTACGATGGATATGAGGCTGAGAAACAGACAGAGCTGCGCGTCAACGTGACACGTGCTCCTAAGAAGGTAACAGTAAAGGTGGGCAAGACCAACGTAAAGCTCACGGCAGTGCAGTCGTTTGCCGACTTTGAGAAGGGCGACAACGTATACTTCTACGATGCCGAGCCTAACCTCAACCGATTCTCTACTCCTGGCACAGATGCTGCAAAGGTAGTGATTAAGAAGAATCCGCAGCTGCTCGTCAAGATTCAGAAGACCAATGTCAAGGACAACGCCATTGCTGTAGCCATTGACGGATTCGAATTCAATACATCCGGACGTATGCTCACACACAATGGCGCCCTCGCGGCTCCTGAGGCTCAGATTGCCAAGGACGGTTGTGGCGTGTTCGACCTTACTCCTTCATGGAAACAGCAGGCCAATGCCGACTATTATGAGATTGAATACGACGGTATGGTATATTCTACCATACGCGGAACGCAGTTTGCCATCGACCAGCTGCAGCCTGAGACCGAGTACACAATGAAGGTGCGTGCAGTCAACCGCGACGGAGCATCCGACTGGACTACCGTCAAGGGCAAGACTCTCAACAATCCGCTTGAGTTTGCTATCAAGGGCATCAAGGCACAGACATCGTTCCAGGACCAGCCCGGACAGAAGATTGCGAAGATGTTTGACTTCGACAAGAAGACCTCATGGCACTCACAATGGGGCAAGGGCGAAGCCATACCTGGCGATGTGACAATCGACCTGCGTTCGGTCAACAAGCTCGACCGTATGGAATACATTCCGCGCGAGGATGCCGGCAACGGCACAATCATGGAAGGCACCATCTCTTACAGCAAGGATCGCCAGAAGTGGTCGACACCGGTTCCGTTCGTATGGAAGGCAGATAACACCACCAAGACATTCGCGTTCGAAGGCAATCCGGAGGCTCGTTACGTCCAGATGCACCTGACCAAGGCCGTGGGCAACTTCGCTTCTGGTCGTGCTATGTATATATATAAGGTAGCAGGAAGCCAGAGCGTGCTGCAGGGCGACATCAACCACGACAACCGTATCGACGAGAACGATCTCACCTCGTATATGAACTACACCGGACTAAGACGTGGCGACAGCGACTTCGACTATGTAAGTGCGGGCGACATCAACCAGAACGGACTCATCGACGCATACGATATTTCGTGTGTATCTAACGAGCTTGACGGAGGCGTATATCCCAAGAACGACCATTGTTCGGGTTCGCTCGTGCTCACACCGAGCCGCACCACATTCGCCGCAGGCGACGTTATAGAGCTGAAGGTGCAGGGCAAGGCGCTCCACTGGGTCAATGCGCTCAGCTTCGCATTGCCTTACAACACCGACGAACTGGAATATGCAGGCATCGAACTGCTCAACATGAAGGAACTGGTGAACCTCACCTACGACCGTCTGCACACCAACGGACAGAAGGAATTGCTGCCAACGTTTGTCAATCGTGGCAATAACTTCCTGCTCGACGAGGGCGACAGCGACCTCTTCGTCCTGAAGTTCAAGGCCAAGAAGGCTGGCAAGTTCACGCTGAAGATGAAGGACGGCATGCTCGTCGACCGCAATCTCGGCACTACATTGTTGAAGTAATTAGAACACAATGCATCCTGCTCCTCTCCATATGGGGGGAGGGGCGGGCTTATCTTACTGTTGCAAACATCTTAAACAATGGCGTAAAACACAAAATCAGAATAAAAGTTGTTAAATGTTTGCATGGTATGTACCATATTAATATTAATGTTGGTAACTTTGCAGTCGGAAAACTTAATCAGTGGGTTAAGTTTTCCGACTGCTTTTGTATAGTCCGGTCCGTATGGCAGGATATATACTCTATATACACAATATATTATTAGGGATAAACAGATAGTAAAGTAAATAAATCGCAAGACAAAAAAATTTATAGTAAAACATAGGTATGAATAAAACAAAGATTTTACTGATTGCAGTTTTGACTGTAGTGCTCGCCTCTTGTGGTGGCGGCAAGAGTGGCGGTAAGCCTAACTTCGGCGACAACGAGTACGCCGTACGTACTGTGCAGGGTCAGAATGCTGACCTCCAGACCACTTATCCCGCAACAATCAAGGGTGTTCAGGACGTTGAGATCCGTCCGAAAGTTTCAGGCTTCATCACAAAGCTCTGTGTCAAGGAAGGTCAGCAGGTGAAGGCTGGTCAGCTCCTCTTCGTCATCGACAACGTTACATACGCTGCCGCTGTACGTCAGGCAAGGGCTGCCGTGAACGCCGCCAAGGCACAACTCAACACTGCCCGTCTTACATACAACAACTCTCAGAAGCTCTTCAAGAACAACGTTATCGGTTCGTACGAGCTTCAGTCGTCTAAGAATGCAATGGAGAGCGCTGCCGCTCAGCTCGCTCAGGCTGAGGCTGCTTATGTTTCAGCCAAGCAGAACCTTGACTTCTGTTTCGTATCAAGCCCTGCCAATGGTGTCGTAGGCGACCTGCCTTATCGTGTAGGTGCACTTGTTAGCGCATCATCACAGCAGCCTCTTACCACCGTTTCCAACAACTCTACAATGCAGGTATACTTCTCAATGACCGAGAAGGACCTCCTCGATATGACCAAGACAGCCGGTGGCATCAATGCAGCCATCTCAAGCTATCCTGCTGTAAAGCTCCAGCTTGCCGACGGTTCTATCTACAATCATCCGGGCAAGGTGGCTACCGTGAGCGGTGTCATCGACCCTACAACAGGCTCTGTTTCAATGCGTGCCGACTTCCCCAACCCCGAGCGCGTGCTCAAGTCGGGTGCTTCAGGCTCAATCGTAGTGCCTCACACCGCTACTTCAGCAGTTATAGTTCCGCAGGACGCTGTAGTTGAGGTACAGGACAAGCACTTCGTTTATGTAGTAGGCAAGGACAACAAGGTGAAGTATACTCCGGTAGAAATCAATTCGCAGAACGACGGCAAGAACTATATCATCACTTCTGGTCTTCACATCGGCGACCGCTTCGTAGTGAACGGAGTGTCATCGCTGCAGGACGGTATGGAAATCAAGCCCCTCACCGAGGCTCAGTATGCCGAAAAGCTGAAGAAGACAGAGCAGCTCGGCGAGGCTCAGGGCGACCTTGGCAAGCTTAAGAAGGCATTCGGTAAATAAATTTTGAGTTTTGAGTTTTGAATTATGAATTATTGCGACAAGTCGCAATTAGGAATTGAAGAATTTTGAATTCATGGCCAACAACTCCCAACTCATAATTTTTAAACTCAAAATTGCAGCTTGCTGCAACAACTCAAAACTCAAAATTCAAAATTCACAATTTAAGATAGTAATATGAAATTAGATAGATTTATCAAGCGCCCGGTGCTTTCTACGGTGATTTCTATCCTCGTAGTCATTCTGGGTGTACTCGGCCTGGTGTCGCTGCCTATCGAGCAGTACCCTAACATGGCGCCTCCTACTATCATGGTGCGTGCCGCTTACACCGGTGCCAACTCACAGACCGTGCTCAACTCGGTGCTTGCACCGCTGGAGGAGTCGATCAACGGCGTTGAGGGTATGACCTACATGACCTCATCAGCCACCAATGCAGGTTCGGCTTCTATCACCGTTTACTTTAAGCAGGGTATGGATCCTGACATGTGTCAGGTCAACGTACAGAACCGTGTGTCGCAGGCTTCTGCCTTGCTGCCGGCTGAGGTGACAAAGGCTGGTGTGACGGTTATGAAGCGTCAGTCGTCAACGGTTATCCTCTTCGGTCTTACAGCCGACGACGACCGTTATGACGACGAGTTCCTCACCAACTATGCCAACATCAACGTTGTGCCTGCCATCAAGCGTGTCAACGGTGTAGGTGAGTGTCAGTGCTTCTCGCAGAAGGACTATACCATGCGCCTCTGGATTGACCCAGTGAAGATGAAGAGCTACGGCTTGATTCCTTCTGACCTCACTGGCGTGCTCGCTCAGCAGAACATCGAGGCTGCTCCGGGTTCGGTAGGCGAGAATAGCGACAATCAGTATGAGTATACATTCCGCTATAGAGGTCGTCTGCAGACCCCTGAGGAGTTCGGCGACATGATTATAAAGTCGACACAGGACGGTCAGACCATTCGTGTCAAGGACGTGGCACGCGTAGAGATGGGTGCCCTCTCGTATAGCGTTGAGTCAAAGAACAACGGCAAACCGTCAGTAACCATGATGGTAACACAGACTGCCGGCTCTAACGCTACTGAGATTGCCACCAACATCAAGAAGCTCCTCAAGGATCAGGAGGCAACAATGCCGCCGGGAATCCACTTCGACATCATGCAGGACGTAACTGAGTTCCTCTTCGCATCAATCGAAGACCTTATCAAGACTCTGTGCGAGGCGTTCATCCTCGTGTTCATCGTGGTGTACGTTTTCCTTCAGGACTGGCGCTCAACTCTTATCCCGTTGATTGCCGTTCCGGTGTCGTTGATCGGTACATTCTTCTTCCTCTATGTGTTCGGCTTCTCGCTCAACTTGCTGACACTTGCCGCCCTTGTGCTTGCCATCGCCATTGTGGTCGATGATGCCATTGTGGTTGTGGAGGCTGTCCATGCCAAGCTCGACCTTGGATACAAGTCGGCACGACTGGCATCTATCGACGCCATGAACGAGATTTCGGGCGCCATCATCTCCATCACCCTCGTTATGGCATCGGTGTTCATCCCCGTGTCGTTCATGGGTGGTACGTCAGGTGCGTTCTACCGTGAGTTCGGTATCACCATGGCCATCTCTATCATCATCTCGGCACTCAACGCCTTGACCCTTTCGCCGGCTCTCTGCGCCATCTTGCTGAAGCCGAAGGACGAAGAAGGCAAGGAGCGCAAGATGTCGATGGTAGACCGCTTCCACGCATCGTTCAACGCCGCATACGGCAAGGTGCAGGAGAAGTATACAAAAGGTGTGCGCCGTCTCGTTGAGCGCCCCGTTATCGCTATCGCTACAGTCGTAGTGGCTATCGCTGCAATGGTTGTGCTCATGGGTACAACAAAGACAGGCCTCGTTCCGGACGAGGATACCGGCACAGTGTTCTGTACAGTGTCAACACCTCCAGGCACCTCTATGAAGAAGACCAACGAGGTGATGGACGAGGTAGACCGTATGCTCGCTACCAACCCCGCCATTGCCAGTCGTATAAGTATTACAGGTTACAACTTCATCGCAGGTCAGGGCTCTAACCAGGGTACGTTCATCATTAAGCTCAAGAGCTTTGAGGAGCGTCAGAAGATGGAGGGTCCGCTGAAGTATATCGGCGTTCACAACCTCGGTTCTACCATGGTGCTCGGCATGATTTACAAGCAGACAGCAGCCATCAAGGGAGCACAGATTCTTGCTTTCCAGCCGCCTATGGTGCAGGGCTTCTCTGCCACCAACGGTCTGACCTTCTCTATGCAGGACCGCACGGGCGGTGATGTGAACAAGTTCTATGACGTGACGCAGAAATTTATCGCAGAGCTGAACAAGCGTCCTGAGATAAGCAACGCCATGACATCATACAACACGAAATATCCGCAGTATAAGATCGACGTGGATGTGGCGAAGTGTAAGCAGAGCGGCATCGACGCGTCTACCGTGCTCACCACAATGCAGGGCTACTACGGCGGTATGTATGCTTCTAACTTCAACGCATACGGTAAGCTCTATCGTGTATACATCCAGTCAGCACCTGAAAACCGTGCCGACCTGAAGAGTCTCGACAACATCTACGTCCGCACATCGGCTGGCGAGATGGCTCCAATCAAGGAGTATGTCAACCTGAGCCGTGTATATGGTCCGCAGGAGATTGACCGTTTCAACCTCTTCACATCAATCAACGTGAACGCATCGGCAGCCGAGGGCTACTCTACAGGTGACGCCATCAACGCCATGGCAGAGGTTGCCAAGACCTCATTGCCGGCAGGTTACACCTACGAGTTCTCTGGTCTGACACGTACCGAGCAGGAGTCTTCCAACTCTACAGCTATCGTGTTCGTGCTCTGTCTGACCTTCGTTTACTTGATTCTTTCGGCACAGTACGAGTCGTACATTCTGCCTCTGTCGGTAATTCTCTCAATTCCGTTCGGTCTTGCGGGAGCCTTCCTCTTCGTCAACATGTTTGGCAAGAACAACGACATCTACATGCAGATTGCGCTCATCATGCTTATGGGTCTTCTGGCAAAGAACGCCATCCTTATCGTTCAGTTCGCTCTTGAGCGTCGACAGACGGGTATGGCTGTCTCATGGTCGGCAGTTCTCGGTGCTTCTGCCCGTCTGCGTCCTATCTTGATGACTTCATTGGCTATGATTATCGGTCTTCTGCCATTGCTCATGCCGTGGGGTGTAGGCTACAACGGTAACATGACTCTTGGTGCAGCAGCCGTAGGCGGTATGCTCATCGGTATGCTTTGCCAGATCATGATAGTTCCGGCTCTGTTCTATATCTTCCAGACTCTGCAGGAGAAGATTAAGCCTATCGAGTTTGAGAACGACTCAGCCAGCGTCGATTCAGAGATTCGTCAGTACACCAACCCGTATGTGGCAGATGCATTGCACGATCAGATTGATAAGAAAACAAAATAAGAAATCAAGAATTTAGAAGTCAGGAGTTAAGCCATATGTACATTTGGCTTAACTTCTTAACTCCATAACTTCTTAACTTCTTAAAAATACGAAACAATGAAATTGAACAAGATAATTCTTTTCGCTTCGGCATCGCTCTTGATGACCAGTTGCGGAATATATAACAAGTACGAGCGTCCCGAGGTGAACACCAAGGGACTCGTACGCGACGTTTTGAGCAACTCCGACACGCTCGCCGTCAGCGACACCGCAAGCTTCGGCAATCTGCCTTGGCGTCAGGTGTTCACCGACCCGCAGCTGCAGTCGCTCATCGAGAAGGGTATTGCCAACAATACCAATATGCTCAATGCCGCACTCAACGTCAAGATAGTAGAGGATCAGCTGATGGTGGCTAAGTTGGCATTCGTGCCTTCGTTCACATTCTCGCCGCAAGGAACAATCGCTTCATGGGACGGCAATCCTGCCACAAAGACCTACTCATTGCCCGTGACGGCATCATGGAACCTCGACCTCTTCGGCAATCTTCTCAATGTGAAGCGTTCGGCACAGATGGCTCTGCTTGCCACTAAGGACTACCAGCTCGTAGTGCAGACCAAGATAATCTCTAACATCGCCAACATGTACTACACTCTGCTCATGCTCGACAAGCAGTTGCAGGTGGTCAACGATATGTCGAAGCTCGTTGAAGAGACATGGAACATCATGAAGATTCAGAAGGAGCTTGGTCGTGTTAAGGAGACCAGCGTACAGAGTGCTGAGGCAAATCTGTATTCTGTAAAGGCCCAGGCTACCGACCTGAAGCGTCAGATCCGTGAGACCGAGAACTCGCTCTCGCTGCTTCTCGGACAGCAGGCACAGACCATACAGCGCGGAACATTCGAGGGACAGTCGCTCCCTGCACAGTTCTCAACGGGCGTTGGCATACAGCTTCTTGCCAACCGTCCAGACGTACACTATGCCGAAATGTCATTGGCTCAGTGCTTCTACGATGTCAACGCAGCCCGTTCTAAGTTCTATCCGAGCATCACTATCTCAGGTACAGGTGCCTTCACCAACTCAGGTGGTGCAGGTATAGTAAACCCGGGCAAGTGGCTTCTCTCTGCAGTAGGCTCACTCGTACAGCCCATCTTTGCCCATGGTCAGATTGTTGCAGGCTTGAAGGTGGCAAAGGCTAAGCAGGAACAGGCTTTCAACACATGGCAGAACGCTGTGCTTTCAGCCGGTTCGGAGGTTAGCAACGCCCTCGTGCTCTACAACTCTTCTAACGAGAAGAGCGAGCTTGAGGGCAAGCAGGTAGAGAGTCTGAAGAAGAACGTAGAGTACAACAAGATGTTGTTCAACGACGGTTCAGCCACATATCTTGAGGTAATCACCGCACAGCAGAGCCTGCTCAATGCCGAGCTTTCTAAGGTAGCCGACGATTTCTACAAGATGCAGGCCGTTGTGAACCTCTACTACGCTTTGGGCGGAGGAAGATATTAAGAGTTAGGAATTAGGAGTTTTGAATTTTGAATTGTCGGCTTTGCCGATTTTGAATTATTCAATTACGAGTTTTGAATTTTGAGTTTTGAATTTTGAATTGTCGGCTTTGCCGATGTTGAATTATTCAATTTGGAATTCATAATTCACAACTGATAAACTCAAAATTGCGGCTTGCCGCAACAATTCAAAACTCAAAATTCAAAACTCAAAATTCAAAATTGCGGCTTGCCGCAACAATTCAAAACTCAAAATTCAAAATTCAAAATTCAAAATTGCGGCTTGCCGCAACAATTCAAAACTCAAAATTCAAAATTCAAAATTCAAATTATGATTAGTGATAAAGCATACATAGCTCCGGGTGCAAAGATTGGCAAGAACGTTACAATCTATCCGTTTGCCTACATCGAGGACGGTGTTGAAATAGGCGACGACTGCATCATCTTCCCATACGTCAGCATCATGCGTGGCACTAAGATGGGACGTGGCAACAAGGTATATCAGAACACCGTGCTCGGTGCTGAACCTCAGGACTTCAACTATACGGGTGCTGACACACGCCTTGTTATTGGCGATGAGAACATTTTCCGTGAGAATGTGGTGGTAAACCGTGCTACATTTGTCGACGGTGAGACACGTATCGGCAACCGCAACTTCTTCATGGAGGGTGTACACATCTCACACGACACCAAGGTAGACAACTACGTAACATTCGGTTATGGTACAAAGGTAGCCGGTGACTGCGAGATTCACAGCGCTGCCATCTTCTCGTCAGGTGTCATTGTCAATTCAAATGTGCGTATCGGTGGTGCGTCTATGGTCACCAGTGGTGTGCGCATCTCGAAGGATGTTCCTCCGTTCATCGTAGCTACCGATAATCCCGTGCGCTACGGTGGCGTCAACGAGACACTGCTCAAGTCGTCTAACACAACCGACAAGGTCATCGGCCACATCGCCAATGCCTATCGTCTGGTGTTCCACGGACAGACCAGTGTATTTGATGCAATCAATCAGATTAAGGAACAGGTGCCTCCTGGAAAGGAGATCAACGCTATCGTCAAATTCCTTGAGGATAGCAAGCTGGGTATAATAAGCAAGATATAAAAAGCATTTTCATACCTTTTATATATTAGTGTTGTTATTTCAAAAGAAGCGGCAAGGTCGACGTGATGTCAACCTTGCCGCTGTTGTTTTTTATAGCTGTTTCCTTCTCAGAAGGAAACTATTTCTTTTCTTTCATGTGCTGCTCGTAGGCTCTTGCCAGTCCGCCCGTACTTGTTTCCTTGTACAGCGATGGCAGGTCGTGGCCCGTCTGCTTCATCACCTTCACTACGCGGTCGAACGAAACTGAGTGAGTACCGTCAGAGAATGATGCGTAGAGATTGGCATCAAGGGCACGTGTTGCAGCGAATGCGTTGCGCTCAATACACGGAATCTGAACCAGTCCGCACACAGGGTCGCACGTCATGCCCAAGTGATGCTCCAGTCCCATTTCCGCAGCA
Organism: Leyella stercorea; assembly: GCF_021531355.1. Classification (GTDB taxonomy): domain Bacteria; phylum Bacteroidota; class Bacteroidia; order Bacteroidales; family Bacteroidaceae; genus Prevotella. Next base: position 97,424 of record NZ_JADYTS010000001.1, read on the forward strand.
TACTCAATCTGCGACGGACTTCCGCCGAACAGCTGACATGCTGCAGCCGAAGCCATGGCGCACGCTACGCCCACCTCGCCCTGGCAACCGACGTCTGCACCAGATATCGAAGCGTTCTGCTTCACCACATTGCCGAATATTCCGGCTGTAGCCATAGCGTGCAGAATGCGTGTGTCGCTGAAGTTATGACCCTTAGAGAGGTGATAGAGTACAGCGGGCAATACACCGCACGAACCGCAAGTAGGCGCTGTCACGATGATTCCGCCCGAAGCATTCTCCTCACTTACCGAAAGAGCGTAGGCATAAACCAGCGCACGCGACTGCAGTGACTGCTTGTATCCGCTTGCCTTGACATAATAGATAGGGCCCTTGCGTGGAAGATTGAGCGGACCGGGAAGCGCACCCTCATGGTCGATGCCACGCTCAACGCTCTCCTTCATAGCCTTCCATACATCCATCAGATAGTCCCATATATCCTCGTCCTCGTTCTCGTTGACATACTCCCAATATCCTCGTCCGTTGCTTTCGCACCAGTCCTGAATCTCGCGTAGCGTATTCAGCTTGTACACTTCGCGCAGTCCGGTAAGCCAACGTCCCTTCTCGCCTTCTGACAATGCGCCGCCGCCTACGCTATAGCAAATCCATTCGTCAGTCTGATTGCCGGCATTGTCAAATGCCACAAACTTCATACCATTGGGATGGAAGGGCAGAAACACTTGCGGTTGCCACTCAATACGCAACGGAGCAATAGGGCGCAGCACTTCGTCGATAGCTACGTCGGTCATGTGGCCACGTCCGGTAGCAGCCAGACTGCCGTAGAGCGTCACCTCAAACGAGGCAGCGTGCATGTTATGACTTGCAAATATCTTAGCCGCCTTCTGCGGTCCCATAGTGTGACTGCTTGACGGTCCCTTGCCTATACGGAAAAGTTCTCTCAATGATTTCATAATGGTTGTTTGTTTTAGTCTTCTACAAAGTTACAACAAAATTCCGAATAACCGCCGTCCGGTCTTTTATTTATTTGTGGTGTAAACGTTTTGAAATATCCATCATGATGAGATAGCTATTTCCGCAGCAAGCAAACCGAACGTCTGACTCCAGTCCGACGCACATTTGTTACAGGCTGTTGAGCCACTTCTTGCCCGATTTGGTGTTGAGCCATATTGCGAATGGCAGCATAACGGCAATGAGCCATGCAAAAGTCAATATCAATGCTTCCATATTCTTAATTTTTTAGTACCTTGTTGCCAACGTAAGCGAACAAGAATGTTATTTTATGCGAGATTTCATTACTTCTTTCAAGTCCATAGTCTAATAAAATATACTTATGGAGCAAATTTAATAAGAAAAGTTGATAAAACAAGCAACAGTCTGATGAATTATACTTTCAGTTCGTCTGCTACTACTTTATTATCCCCCATAATCATTCGTGATTGTCAAAGATTGTGTTTATCTTTGTAGATGCAGAAACAAATAAGATAATGTAATTATGACAACAAAGGAAATAGACGAACGTTCGTTAGTGAATGCTCACCGCCTCTTTGAGTCGGGTGATATCGACTTGATGCCTGTAGGTACAACTGTAGGGCTTCAGCAAATACATTGCTATCTGTTCAATGGCCTATACCCATTTGCCGGTGTTGTTCGTGACAAGAATATTGCTAAGGAGGGTTTCCGGTTTGTCAATTCGCTCTATCTTGAAGCTGCACTCGCTGCTGTAGAGAAAATGCCGGAAGACACATTTGAGCATATCATAGAGAAGTATGTAGAGATGAACGTGTGCCATCCTTTCATGGAAGGCAACGGGCGCTCTACGCGCATTTGGCTCGACATGATGCTGAAACGTGCACTTGGCAAAGTGGTCAACTGGCAGTATGTGGACAAAGACCAGTATCTCTCGGCAATGGAACGCTCACCAATCAACGACCTCGAACTGCGCTATCTGCTCTCGCAGAACCTCACTTCAGATACGGAGAATCGTGAGGTGATATTCAAGGGGATTGAGCAGAGCTATTATTATGAGGGGTATGAGAAGTAAAATAAATAATTACAAAAAAAATGACAATCATTAAAACACAACCACACATCGATCTCGATGAATACATTCGTCAAGGAGAGCCAAGTCAAAAGGAGAAGGCTTCAATTTGGCAAACAGCAATCGGTCTGCAGGCTGTGGATGGATTGCATACTTCGGAATATCTGCGAGATACTGCTTGCAAGCACATTGAGGGTGAGATAGACATTGATGAGGCTCGAGAACTGATAAGAAGTTACTATCAGTCGAAGACTCTGCGTGAGCCGGATGATGAAGAGAAGCAGGAAGCGGACAATGTTTCGGCAAACATTACCAAGATTCTTTCTTCACAGACGTTGGATTTCAGTACTGGTGGGTATATCTCCGTTCAATCGGCTTTAAGGTGGACAACAGTCTTTTTGCTCATCACTCATGGTATTTCCGCAATGCCTTGGTTCGTGCGAATTATAAGAACGCTCTTAAGGGTATTGATTATACACCAGTATATTTAGAGCGTTTCTTCCGAAATCTGTTGTTGGGAGAAAAGTGGGATTTGCGTAATCGTTATCTTCATGTTCATGCAACTGACGAATGGAAAGTACAGCCAAATTTGACAAACAACGCAAGTACCCCACAAGTTCGTGATAATCACCCCACAAGTACCCCACAAGTAAAGAACAAGCTACATACAAGTAATACTTGTATAATGGAACTGATAAAAATCATAGGGGATAAGAAAATGTCAGTAAAGGAGATGCTGGCAGCAATTGGACTGAAGGAGCGGAAAAACTTCCTATGTCTCTATTTGAATCCAGCCATTAGTGAAGGTTATGTTTGTTTGCTTTATCCCTCTTCCCCTCGCCACCCTCGTCAGAAGTATCTTCTGACTGTGAAAGGATTGGCTGTGTATGATGAATGCTACAGATAACCGTCTTTGCGGTGTTGTCTTTGCGCATCAGAATGGAGCATGCCGTATGATGCAAATATCGTACATGTAGTAAAAAAGTGTTACAAAATAAAAATCGATTCCAGAGATTTCCGGGGTCGATTTTTATGCTTTTTAGATGGTCTGATGGCATCTTGTCTTTCATTAGTTGTCCTTTTGCTTTTCAAAAGGACTACATTTACAGTGCAAATGGAGTACAGTTGCAATGTAAATGGAGTACAGTTGGAGTGCAAAAGTGGTCCTTTTGCAGAAAAATGAAGCATTTTTACGTTCATGTTTTTTATTGATTTTACTGTCTGACGTTGTAATCCGTTGTGTATAAGTAATATAGTCGAAACTGCTCAAAACTCAAGAATTTCGAGCCAAAGATGTCCTTGTGCGCTCAACTCGTAGTTTTGAGAGGTTGGAAATGCAAATATTGTACAGGGACAGGGTCTTTTTTTTAGATGAAAATATCTTGTACAACAAAAAGTAAGGCGTTGTTTTGTGTAAACGTTTGCACAAAAAAATAGTAGGTTTTTGATAATAATTCGATACTGGCTTTTGATTATAGTAATATCTTTGTATCGTAATATTGACACAAGACTTTCAATAAGACAATAGACGTGAGACACAAAAACATTCATATAGAATGCTACTGAAGACACAAAAACATTCATATGTAATGCTGTAGAGGAAAATAAAACTTAAACCAAAATATAAATAATTTTACAAAAGCCTGAAATGATGAAACAGATGTTCATATTGGCAATGATGCTACTCGCAACGTCAGGCACAGCAACAGCGCAGGACGTGGCATTGAAGACCAACCTCTTGGGTTGGGCTACAACATCGCTCAACGCAGGCGTTGAGATAGGCATAGCCGAGAAGCAGACGGCACAGCTGTTTGCTACTATCAACCCTTGGGAGTTCTCAGGGGGCAAGAAGGTGCGTTTCTGGAACGTAGAGCCCGAATACCGTTGGTGGACTTGCCAACGCTTTGGCGGCAGTTTCTTCGGTGTGCATGCTCTTGCCGGCGAATATAACATCAAGAACGTCGACTTGCCCTTCGGCACACTGCCCAAGACAAAACGCGGACGCCATTATGAAGGATGGTATATAGGTGCTGGTGTCACCTATGGCTATCAATGGTTGCTCTCGCGCCATTGGAACATGGAGGCATCGGTAGGTGTGGGCTATGCATATAGCCCGTACAAGCTGTACGGACGCTGTGCCAAGTGTCTGGAGGACAACCACCGCAATTATGTTGGACCTACCAAGGCAGCTCTCAGTATGATTTATATTTTTTAAACAGCATTATGAAGATGAATTCATTTACACATATCATCATTTCGTGCCTGATTGGAGCAGCTTCGTGCGGCTCGGCAAAGGCACAGACGCTTGCCTCCGGAGCTGTAGCCATTGACAATCTGCAGACCCGTGTCGAGGGCAACAAAGTGGATGTGGCGTTCAACCTCAACCTCAACAACCTGAAGCTTAAGGCCGAACAGCAACTTGTTTTCACTCCGATGCTTGTTGCCGACGGCGACACGACAGCCCTCACTCCAATCATCGTCAACGGCAGATCCAAACAGATACGCATGGAGCGCAGCGGCGAATTGGCTTCAATAGCTACCGCCAGCCAGCAGCCGTTGGTTGTACAGCGCAAGAACGGAACTGAGCAGAGCGTAAGCTACAGCCAGACCATTATACGCAACCGTCCGTTTGAGTCGGAGCAATTGAATCTGCTCACCGCACAAGACATTTGCGGATGTGGCGACAAGGAGAATCTCGACAACTTCCAGCTTGCCACTATCGACAATTTAGCGGCTTGGAAACCAGCCGTTACATTTGTGCGTCCTGCTGCCGAGGCTCGCAAGCAGCGTGCCGAGAAGGGCGAGGCTTATCTTAGCTTCCGTGTCAACAAGACCGATATTGTAGAGGATTTGTTCGACAATGCACGTGAGTTGGCAAAGATAACTCAGACCGTCGACCTTGTGCGCAACGACAAGAACGTAGAGATTACAGGCATAAACATACATGGATATGCCTCGCCCGACGGTCCTTATGCCAACAACGAGCGTCTGGCACGTGAGCGTGCTGCATCTCTTAAGAATTATGTAGCCCGTCTGTATCCTATTGATGCCAAGCTGTACAGCTCAAACTCCACACCGGAGGACTGGAACGGATTCAGCCGATTGGTTGGCAAGTCGCAGCTGGCAAACAAGGAGGCTATACTCGATATATCCAACTCCACCCTTGCGCCCGACGACAAGGACAAGCGCATACGTCAGCTCTATCCGCAGGATTATGCCGTGATAATGAGCGACATCTATCCGCGTCTGCGCCACAGCGACTATACCGTGAGCTATACCGTAAGGCCCTTCTCGGTAGAGGAAGCCAAGCAGATACTCAAGACTCGTCCGCAGCAGCTTTCGTTGCAGGAGATGTATCTTGTGGCACAGACCATGAAGGCAGGCTCGCCTGAATTCAACGAGGTGTTCGACGTTGCCGTGCGTATGTTCCCCAATGATCCTACAGCCAATCTCAATGCAGCATGTGCCGATTTGCAGAGAGGCGATATGGAGTCAGCCGCTCGACATCTGCAACATGCCGGCAACTCTGCCGAGGCATTGAATGCGCGTGGAGCATTGGCTGTAATGAAGAAGGACTATAAGTCGGCTCGCAAGCTGTTTGCTGAGGCTGCTGCCGCAGGTTCGGCAGATGCCAAGGCTAATGCACAGCGTATTGCTAACGTAAAATTCTAAATCAAATAATTTCTTAATCAATTAAACTTTTTAACTATGGTAAACGTTAAGAATCTATTCGGAATGGCTGTTATGGCTACAGCCTTGGTAGGTTGTTCAAGCAACGACAACCTTGCTCCTGATGGCAAAGACAATGTTGGCAAGACAGGTGAAGCCTATGCTTCATTCACGATTAATCTGCCTACAACACGTGCTACACGTGCAACAGATGGTGAGCCTGCATTTGCTGAAGGCGATGCTAAGGAATATGAGGTCAAGAACGGAACTATCCTTATATTTGACATGGATGGTAAATATGTTACAAGTGCACAGCTCGGAAACATGAATCCATGGAAGGATATCAAGACTGACGGTGTAACAACGGCTGCTACTGCTACCGTAAAACTCACTGGTGTTAATGTTGGTGGCAACTATCAGGCATTGGTTCTCCTCAACAATGATGTGGATGCCACTACTACTAAGGTTAAGTTGCCAGTTGTTGGCGTGAATTATTCTGCATGGAATGCGGATGCTTCAAACGCAGATGCTGTTAAGTATGCTTTGACTGATGGTATCTTTATGGCAAATGCTCCGAAGTATACCGGTACATCAACAGAGCCTACAACTCTTGTACCAGTTGCCAATATCTGTGCATCGCGCGAGCAAGCAGAAGCACAGCCTGCTACTACAGTTTACGTAGAGCGTGGTCTGGCTAAGGTTACAATGCAGAAATTTAATGCCGATGGTTACGCTATCGCAGCTGGTACATACGAAGGTGGCAAAGTTGAAATCAAGAAATGGCAGCTTGACGTAACCAATAAGTCAACCTTCCCTGTTCATCAGACTGATGGTTTGATGACCGCTTGGGATCAGATATGGAATACTGGTCGTTTCTTTGATGCGACAAGTTCTATGTTCCAGCGTGTATATTGGGGCAAAGATCCTAACTATTCTGGTGGTACTCTTCAGAATCTGACAGCATGTAAGAATGCTTTCAATATGATAACGAAAGACCAAGTTAAAGGCGATCCTGGTAATGAGAATCCTCAGTATTGTCTTGAGAACACATTCGACCTTGACAACATGAAGCAGGGTCAGACTACACGTGTTGTCTTTAAGGCTGTTTTCACTCCTAAGGATTTTACAACGGGACAGACATTCTTTAAGATCGGTAATAACACCGCTATATGGAGCGAGGAGAATCTTGCGCAGCAGATTAAGACCGTTGCTCTCACTGTTATGGGCATTACAAATGCTGAAGAGCAGGCAAAGTATGATGTAGACCTTTCTAAGGGCACAAACATCAGTGGCGAGGCTGGTCTGCATAAAATTGAGGCAGAGAATATTACATACACAGGCGAAGGCCAGTCAAAGGTTACAGAGAATGTAGTTAGCGCAATCAACGACAAGCTTGGTTTGAAAGAAGCCTATATCTCTACATATCTGAACGGTGAGGCTTATTACATCGCCCGTATCAAGCACTTCAACGAGTTGACTCATTGGAATGCTGGCGAAGCTTATAATGGTAATAACATGGCATTCCTTGGCCGTTACGGTGTGCTCCGCAACAACTGGTACGACCTTTCTGTAAACAGCATCAGCGGTCTTGGCTATCCTGACGTTCCTGAGGTTAAGCCTGAAATGCCCGATGATGAGAACGAACAGTACATCAACGTTGAGGTTAAGATTCTCGACTGGGCTAAGCGCAGCCAGAGCATAGATCTCTAATCAATAGTTTTTCGATAGGGGAGCTGGGCGTTCACCGCTCAGCCTCCTATTGAGATATACAAGACCTGAATACAGCACCCCACTATATACAATAAATAATCACACTCATTTAACCATTTAACGGCAAACATTATGTTTCATGGACTGCTAAAATCTTTATGCTCACTTTTCGTCATGACATTGCTGATGGCTTCATGCTCATTGATGCACGATGACCTTGAGCCTTGCGATACTGGCGTTTACCTACACTTCCGCTACGACTACAACACGCAGCGTGCCAATCTCTTCAACGACCACGTTGGAGGCATTGTTGTTATGGTATACGACAAGGACGGCAAGTTTATTATGCGCCAGGATGCCTTCAACACCGCTGCTGAAGCTCCTATCCGCCGCCATGACTTTGCCGTTCACCTCAATCTGCAGCCTGGCGACTATCAGTTTATAGCTATAGCCAATCAGAAGCGCTACGAGGACGCTCTGGCTACTAAGGGAGCCAAGTTCCGCATTCATGCACACACCGCTGGCGAGGACATGACCAAGTTCAACACCGTGCTCGACCGTACAAGTGCTGGCGAAATAGACGAGGTTGACTGTTCGGCTCCGCTCGATACGCTATGGCATGGCATGTCGCAACACCTTACTACCGTACGCGACCTGCAGGCTACACACGACACCATCTCACTGGTGCGCGACACCAAGCAGCTCACCATCTCGCTGCATCAGATTGACGCACCTGCCAACATCTCTGCCGACGATTTCGGCTACGAGGTAATAGCCGACAACGGCCACTTCAATTACGACAACTCTTTGGCAAGCGACTCAAAACTTCGCTACACGCCTTTCCATACATGGACCACCGAGTTCCGCGACGCGACAGGCAACGTTAAGGAACGCACAGCCCACGCCGGACTGATGCTCTCACGACTGGTTTATTTCCCGCCTGAGCAGAACGACCGCAATGCCATGCTGCATATATATAATAAGGTGTCGGGCAAGACCGTCGCCCTTATCAATCTGCCCGACATACTTCAGCAGGGATGCGATGCCTATGCCTCACAAAACTACGGCATTCAGGAATATCTCGACCGCGAGTACGACTATCGTCTCGACTTCTTCCTCATCGGTACCGAGTGGCAGTATGTCAACCTCTCTGTAGGTGTGCTCGACTGGGCAAAGCGCATACAGCGCATAAGCTTGTAGCAGATACCTGACTGCTACAGAATCTGAACTGAAATATTTAAACCTAATTACATTAAAAACAATGAAACGACTTGCAGACATACTCCTTTCTGTTGCTGCCCTGTTGTTGCTGGCAGCATGCACCGATGATGCCGATGTGTACAACAATCCGACGGCATCCGAGGGCAATCTGTGTGTCTATGTGCCAGTGACTCGTGATGCCAGCGGTGTCACGGGTGCCCTGGGCTCGAGCAATCCTACATACAATGCCTCAGTAGACGAGTGCAAGATCAACGACCTGCATCTTTATGCCTTCCCCGTGGGTGGCAACGGCACTTTCCTGTCGCAGGAACTGCCGTCGCCTGAGGCAAGCAACATGCTCAACGAGAATGTGGCTTCTTATCAGCTCAAGATCAAGCCCGGCACCTATCGTGTGTACGTAGTTGCCAACATGAAGGATGTGCTTGACGGCATGAGTATTAATACCGAAGGCGACTTGAAGAATGTGGTGTTGATTTATCAGCCGATGTCAAAGCCTGGCATGCCCGTAGCCAATAATATCCCTATGATATACGAGCCTGCCACAAAGGCAGCCGACGGCACAACTACTGACGGCACAGTCACCATAAGTTCTACAGACAACACAACCAAGACGGTTGTGGCTAATCTGCGTTTTACCTGTGTCAAGGTGTGTCTTAACCTTGTGTACGATCCTGATGCACCTGACGTAAATGCAGCGCTGAAGGCTAACGGACTGCAGATTACTGACGTTATAGGCAAGCGACTCTCGCCGCAGACCAGTCTGTTGTGGGACGGCAAGTTCACTAACCCCGATGTAAGCGACGACTATGCCAATGGCATCGAGTCGACATTGTACGATGCTTTGAATTCAACAGGTGAAGGCTCTTACTATACTTCGTGGACAGACGAACCTGCCAATGCCAATGTCAACGACAAGGACATCATCACAGTTGAAGGTGAGGGTGTAGCCGCACCTGTCGACAACAAGCAGAAGTGGCTCTTCCGTGCCACCTATTATCTGCCCGAGCGCTACGTGGCACAGGCTTCGCAGCAGTCGGCATTGAAGGTGGGCGGAGCTGTAGGAGGTTCGGGCATTAAGAACAGCTACAACATCAACCTCGGCCACCGTCAGGACGAGACTTCAACAACAGAAGTGCCTACATTCCCGCGCAGCACCTACTACGAGATAGTAGGACGCCTGAAGACTCTTGGCAACGTCAATCTCGACTGTATCGTGGGCGTAAAGGAGTGGCAGATGGCAACTATAGATGTCGACCTCAACCATACTACACTTTGGGTGTCGAAATCAAATGCAGAGGTTAAGTCGCTGCAAGACGACTACATCGACTACGTGACCAACGCGCTGGATGGTATCACGTTTGGGTGTGACACTGAGATAGAGAAGGTTGGTTCTGGTAAGTTGCCCGTTATTATTGCAACCAACGATGCTGCGACCAAACGTGTGACATTCAGTATTAATCCAAATATCTCGGTAAGTGACTTCAATGCTGCTGATGCTCTTACAGGCACTGCCAAAGTATGGATACAGGCAGGCAACATTAAGAAATATCTTGATGTTTCGTACGATGTTACACCATACTTCAAGGTGGATCCTGTGGATGTTGTTATCTTCTACGATGGAGGTAATGCACCTGAGTTGACTAAGGTGGTGAAGTTTACTACCAACCTTGGTGGTATACAGTTCCCGTCAGGTTGGACAGTTTCGGGAGAGGGACAAAATGTAGAATATGCCCAGTCTACAATAAACGTCAAGTGCGACAATACTAATGTGGCTGAGGGTACCTTCACCATAACGGCTGTTACCAACCCTGTGACAACAACAACACACGTCTTTACTGTAAAAGCCATTGGCGATAACAATGTTGAACAGCAGATACGTGTAATGGTGCGTCCTCCAGTGGGCGACTACATTATATATATGCGAGCCATAAACGACTTGGCATGGTGCAATGGTGGCGGTGTCACCGAGTATCAGCATTCTAATATGCTTGACGAGCAAGACTACATCAAAGGTTCTGAAGAAAACAACAACTGGCGTGACGGTTGGTATGAAGAACAGAATTCAAATTGGAAAGAAGACCGTTCACCGCACAACGGCTATCACTATGTCTACATCTACACACAGATAGGTGAGACAAAGCCTGATGGTACAAAGGACCCGAATACGGCAGAATGGTATTTCGGTGGAGAGACCGATTACAAGGATTTCAATCGCAACACAGTATCGCAGGGTACTGACAATGATAAGTATAAGGGAAAGTGGTGGCCAGGTCGCTCGATGAAGGCTGACAATAACAACCCAGGTTGGTACTATTACAGTATAGCGCATAATGCTATGTCTGTAGGAAACAACGGTAAGGGACAGGCACAGACTACTGCTGAAAAGAAGATAAAGCCGGGACAGACCCTGCTGATTTTCAGCAATGGTACATTCCTCGACGCAGGCTTCCAGTCGCATCGATTCACCCATCACAACGATCCCGGCATCACACTCTTCAACTATGAGGATCGTGAAGGCTGGTATCTGTATGACCCATTGTCGGATCCTTACTACAGAGTATATGATGAGAAACCTACCGTGGTAGACGTAGAGTATACCATATATACCAAGAACAGAAAAATAACTGCTTGGTATTCTCTATTTGGAGTAAACAGTGGAGATGGTAAAGGTAAATTTACAATGTGGTGCAATAACAGCAATGTTCCTGGCGAATTTGAGTGCACTGAATACGGACCGGACCGCAATGGCAAAACCTGGTACAAGACCATACTCCACCTCAAAGCCCCATTAGGAGAGTATGATAAGATTCTGACGGTTAAGGTAGGTGGTGATGCCATTCATACTAAACTGTTCGATGGTGAGAACTATCCCTCAACCAAGATGAACGGCAAGCGTTATGTTGTGGAAGGCAGTTTCGATTCGGACACCAAGACATGGAGTCAGGGAGCTCCCTTTTAAAAAGTAATAATTAAAAGACAACAATATGTATATCAAGAAATTGACAAGTTGGTTCTTCATGCTCTTGGCTGTGGCATTGGCTGCTTGCAGCGACATCACAGACATTGTAGGAGGCGGCACGCAAGACTTGCCGTCAGAAGGAGTTGTGCTGACTCTTAAGTTGCCCAATTTCACCAAGAATTCTGTGACGACAAGAGCTGAGTCACAACAGGTCGACAAAGTCTGCGTATTGTGTTATGACTCAGACGACAAGTATCTCGGCATGAGCAATATAACAAGCTCGGACATCAAGCCCAAGGATGACGGTACATACGAGGTGAAGGTTATGGTTAAGGAGGGAGCAGCAACGCTACATGTTGTTGCCAATGCCGATATAACAGAGAGTGATGCCAAGGACGCTGAGGGAAAGATAAACCTGTACAATGCTGTCCGCAGCGACAAGATTGACATCAACACTCCCGTATGTTGGGGAAGCATCAAGGTGGCTGACATGCTTAGTGGCAACCTGTCGTTGTCGTTGCTCAGGCAGTTTGCCAAAACGTCTGTTACCAAGGATGCGTCGTTGACCAATTTCGAGATAACAGGTTTCAGACTATTCAACACGGCATCATCGGGCACGATAGCCTCAAAGTCGATTAATGATGTGGCTTTGCCATCGGTAGATTGCTCGGATAATACAGACGGCTATGTATCGGGCGAGCAGCCTTTCTATGAGACACCTGCCGACAAGGCATATATGATTATCCGTGCAAAATATGATGGCGGAGCAGACACATATTATAAAGTGGCGTTCAAGAACAAGACATCTGACGGCACCTTAGAGTCGATAGCTCTTCTGCGCAACCATCATTATCAGGTGAAGGTTACGGCTGTGAACCATGCAGGATGGTCGACAGAGCAGGAAGCAATAGACAATCTGCCAGAGAACAGACTGTCTGTAGTGGTGGTTGACGACAATCCGCCTATTGTGAACATGATAGCATGTAAGGACTACGAACTTGGCGTGTGTGGCAAGCAGACTGTATTGGGTAAGGAAAAGACGGCTAAAATTACGTTTGTAACAACCAAGCAGCACCCTGAAGATTTTAGTGTAGTTTCGAACAACCCTGATTGGATTTCAGTTCCCACTGATTATCAATCAAAAGCAAAGTATATTGATTTGCCAACATCTGCTAGACCCCACTCGTCAGCAGGCAGACTGTACACTATCGAACTTACTCTGACCGAGAACTACGAATCGGATGCGCATACTGGTATTGTGACAATAACATCAGGCGACTTGTCGCGCAGTGTAGAGATTACACAGTTGGGCTACGACTTCCGTACTGATCCAAATAGAATTGTGCAGATACGAGGACTTGCAGGACTTTCGTCCGATGATGAAGCCGACTACTTCAAATGGATGGATGCCTCGCTTCAGGGCATAACACCAGCGGAAAACCAAGGCAGAGTGCGCAACGACGGACTCCACTTCTTTGTGGGCAACAATACGGTTTACTATCTCATTCCGAAGCTTCAGGGCGACGAACTCACGTGTAATGACACACGAGTGAAGGTGGACAAGGAAAGCGTCAGCGGATTCTACAAGGTTATGCTTGCCAACAATTCGGACGAATCGTATAACGACAATAATTATAATAGGTGGATTAGCAATGAGGCATTTACCATTATAACTATCACCAACAATAGAACCAATATTAAAGTAACCTATCCGGTTTATCATGTAGGATTGTTTGCACAGCTGACCGGAAAGGCAGCAACCGACTATCAGCTTGGCAAGAGCAAGGCTTCGGGATGGTACTATTATGAGATGGTTAACGTAGTGGCTAAGGTTACTAAAAAAGATGGAACTACCGAGTACAAGGCCTACTACATGCTCGACCGCAACCTTGGTGCCACAAACAACGGCTACTATTCTCCTTCCACAACCGCCCTTAAAGACAACATAGGAGCAATAGGTGGCTACTTTAAGATTTCGGAGGCACAAAGTTCTGATGAGGCAAAAAAAGATGACCATGTGGTAGATGCTCTGGCAATAGGCAACTTCAAGGTGTGCGACAACATGTGTCTGCAAGGTCTTATAGACAACAACAATGCCTTGGCGATAGAAGAGGAGACGACTCATTATGGCGAGAAGTACAACTGTCTGAGAATTACTACGCGAAACTGGGATATTCCCGAGATATTTATCCCTATGAGCGGATATTATGAGGGTGCGACTTACAAGGATGAATATCATGCCAATTTATGGACAAGCTCACGACTGTCAGACTATCAGGGATTCTCGGCAAGCAGTCCTGAATACGGCTTCTGGTACTTGTATCTTGATGTTTTCGGCAAGACGCTTAATATGTCAAACTACCGATTTGTGTCTGGTTCGTCAGGTGGCAACACAGGCAGATATCGTGCAATGCCAGTAAGACTTGTAGCAAAATAGCAGAATAATTAGGTTTTGATAATTTTTGGGTATTTAAAGAAAACCTCTCAAAACTCGAGCTTTTATGAGCCAAGGATAACCTTGTGCACAAAGCTCGTGGCTTTGAGAGGTTTTTAAATGTAAGTTGTTCTTTTGTTTTTCCTCTTCATTGCTCTATTTTTCCTACGAATTTATTGTTTTGCTCTGTTAACAAAAGACAAAATGCAGGTGTTTTATTTGCTTGTATCGAATTATTGCTGTAATTTTGCACATACATAAATTGATGTGCAAAATAATAGAAAGGTAAGGAAACGTTATGTCAATATCCAAGACTCGCCAAAAACTCGTTGATGTGGCACGCCAGCTGTTTGCCAAGAACGGCATTGCCAACACTACAATGAACGACATTGCTGTGGCATCGGGCAAGGGTCGCCGCACGCTTTACACCTACTTCAACCGTAAGGAAGACGTGTATTCGGCTGTGATAGAGTCGGAATTGGAGCGACTTTCGGACAAGCTCGACGAGGTGGCAGGCATGAAGATGCGCCCGCAGGACAAGATTATAGAGCTGATATACACACATCTGAGCATGATCAGGGAGACGGTGGTGCGCAACGGCAATCTGCGTGCAGAATTTTTCCGCAACATCTGGATGGTGGAGAAGGTGCGCAAGAAGTTTGACGAAGACGAGATAGAACTCTTCCGCAAGGTATATGCCGACGGCAAGGCCGACGGTGAGTTTGACATAGAAGACGTCGACCTTGTGGCAGACATCACACATTATTGTATAAAGGGACTTGAGGTGCCGTTCATATACGGCCGTCTGGGACACGGAATGACCGAAGAGACCAGCAAGCCGCTTGTAGCCAAGGTGGTGTATGGCGCACTGGGCAAGCGTATTAATAATGTATAGTGAAGATATATATACGAAACAATAAAGTACTAAATAACAATAAATCAATTAACGAAATGGGATTACTTACAGGTAAGACTGCCCTCGTCACTGGAGCAGCCCGCGGCATCGGAAAGGCTGTCGCTATGAAATTCGCCTCTGAAGGCGCAAACATCGCATTCACCGACCTCGTTCTTAACGACGAAATGGCAGCAGGTCTTGAGGCAACACGCAAGGAGATTGAAGCTCTCGGCGTTACATGCCGCGCTTATGCTGGCAACGCCGCCGACTTTGAGGAGACCGAGAAGACTGTTAAGCAGATTCACGCTGACTTCGGTTCGATCGACATTCTCGTTAACAACGCCGGTATCACCAAGGACGGACTCATGCTGCGTATGTCAGAGGCACAGTGGGACGCTGTATTGAACGTCAACCTTAAGTCGGCTTTCAACTTCATCCACGCTTGCTCGCCAATCATGCTGCGTCAGCGCAGTGGCTCTATCATCAACATGGCTTCGGTAGTTGGTGTTCACGGCAACGCTGGTCAGTGCAACTATGCTGCCTCTAAGGCTGGTATGATTGCTCTTGCCAAGTCAATCGCTCAGGAGTTGGGCCCGAAGGGTGTACGTGCCAACGCTGTTGCTCCTGGTTTCATCGAGACAGCTATGACTGCACAGCTGCCTGAGGAGATTCGCAAGGACTGGATGAAGAAGATTCCTCTTCGTCGTGGTGGTCAGACCGAGGACATCGCCAATGTATGTCTGTTCCTCGCTTCTGACATGTCTTCTTATGTCAGCGGTCAGGTCATCCAGATCGACGGTGGCATGAACATGTAATCAGACTCTGATTATATATATTATTAAATATGGTAGGAGGGTATGGCGGAACACCATATCCTCCTATTTTAATTCATATACCAGCTTATGAAGGTAGTCTACGAAGACAATCACATTATAATAGTCGACAAGTGCAGCGGCGAGATTGTGCAGGGCGACAAGACCGGTGACAAGCCTCTGTCCGATACAGTGAAGGAGTATATCAAGGAGAAATACAACAAGCCGGGCAACGTGTTCCTGGGCGTTGTACACCGACTCGACCGCCCCGTAAGCGGACTCGTGGTGTTTGCCAAGACGTCGAAGGCTTTGTCGCGACTCAACGACATGTTCCGCACGGGCGACGTGCACAAGACATACTGGGCAGTGGTGAAGCGCCGTGATATAGCTCCAGAGGGTACGCTGACCGACTGGCTCACTCGCAACGAACGCCAGAACAAGAGCTACGCACATGAACGCGAGGTGCCTGGAGCCAAGAAGGCTGTGCTGAAATACAAGGTGCGTGCCGTTGCCGACAATTATATGCTCATTGAGGTGACGCTGCTCACAGGCCGCCACCATCAGATACGCTGCCAGTTGGCACACATGGGATGCCCCATCAAGGGCGACCTGAAGTATGGTGCACCGCGCAGCAATCCCGACGGTAGCATATCATTGCTGTCGCGCCGTGTAGAGTTTGTGCATCCCGTGTCGAAGGAGACCATCGTGGCTTACGCCGATGTGCCTAATGACCGCCTGTGGCACGACCTCAGCGCCAATGCGGAGTAGAGGTTCGCTCAAAACTAAATAAAAATAATAAAAAAGCAAAATATGAAGCCAGTTGTAAAGAAATCGCTTATTGCCGTGGCTGCAGTTGTTGCCACGCCCATTGTCATTTTAGTTCTATTGGCTGTGCTGCTTTATGTGCCGTCAGTGCAAAACTGGGCAGTAAGGCAAGTGGCTTCATATGCCTCAGAGTCGACAGGTATGACAGTACGTGTCGACCATGTGCGCCTGCGCTTTCCGTTAGACCTGACAGTCGACGGTTTTCTGGCAACGCAGCCCAACGACTCCTTGCGCCACAAAACCGACACCATTGCCGACGCACGCCAGCTTACTGTGAGTGTACGTCTGCGTCCGTTGTTTCATGGCAATGTGGTGGTCGACCGCCTCGAATTGGCGGACACCAAACTCAATACAGCCCACTTCGTACCCTCGGCACGTGTCAAGGGACACGTCGGACAGCTCTCGCTGCGCAGCCGCAGCATCAATCTTAATGACGAGACCGTACACATCGACCAAGCTGCGCTGAAGGGCGCGCGTCTGGATGTGGCGCTGAGCGACACCGTTCCGGAAGACACTACCAGCACGCCGTCGCACTGGAACATCTCGCTCGACCGTCTTGACATAGCCGACACAAAAGCCACGGTTCACATGCCGGACGACTCGCTGCGCATTGCGGCAGGAATAGGCAAGCTGGAGGCACGCAACGGCAGCTTCGACCTGTTTAAGGGAACGTATAGTGTGGGTTCGCTCGACTGGCGTGAGGGTTCGCTCAACTACGACATGCGCTACACCTTGGCTCAGCCGGGGCTCGACTATAATCATATAGCACTCTCCGCCATTGGCATGCACGTCGACTCGCTGCAATATAGCGACGACGGCGTAAGGCTGAGGCTGAAGGAGTGTGCGCTGAAGGAGAAGAGCGGACTGCAAGTCAACGAATTCTCAACCTACCTTTTGCTGGATTCTACCCATGTGTGGCTGCCCGATATGCGACTGCGCACACCTCGGTCGATGCTCACGGCAAAGGTGAAGATGGACCTTTCGACATTTGCCGAAAGCAATCCGGGCGTCATGGACGTCAACATCAAGGGCTATGTCGTCAAGACCGACTTCGTGCCGCTGTTTGGGTTCTTGCCCAAGGAGATGCTGCGCCGCATGCCCGCCACGCCCATCACTCTCAATGCCGACATCAACGGCAACATGCGCCGGCTCAGTATCAACGAGCTGTCCGTAACCTATCCTACGGCTTTCGCCTTAAAGGCTAAGGGCAAGGCGCAGAATCTCACGGATACCGACCGTCTGCGTGCCGACATCAAGGCTGAGGGACGTACATATAATCTCGACTTTGTCAAAGCGATGTTGCCACGCTCGGTGGCAAGCTCGTTCAACATACCATACGGCATTGGGCTTAAAGCCAATGTGCATGCCGACGGACCACGCTATGCTGCCGACTTCAATGTGACTGAGGGTGGCGGACATGTGGGCGGCAAGGCTTCGGTCGACACTCGCCGCATGGCTTACAACGCAACGCTGTCGGCAAAGAGTCTGCATCTGTCGCACTTCGTGCCCGGACTGGCGGCAGGACCGTTCACGGGCAGTCTGAAGGCGCACGGAGTGGGCACCGACATGTTGTCGCCTCGTACGCAGCTCGATGCAGAGGGCAGTATTGCCGAGTTCAGATATGCCGGCTACGACATGTCGAACACTAAGCTAACAGCCAATGTACACAATGGAGTGGGGCATGCGCTGCTCGACAGCCATACGCCGCTGCTGCAGGGCACCATCAACCTCAATGCCCTGATGAACGGCAAACGCATGGATGCACAGCTGGCGTGCGACCTTATCAATGCCGACTTTATGCGTATGGGCGTGAGCAAACGTCCGCTGACAGCCTCGCTGCGTGCCGATGTTGACCTGGCGAGCGACTTTAAGGTCAATCACACCGCACGTGGAGTGATTGGCAACATCATCGTGCGCGACAGTTTGCGTACGTATCGCCCCGAGCGAATAGCGCTCGACATATTCACTCGCCGCGACTCTACTCACGCCGCTGTAACAAGTGGCGACTTTACGTTGCGTCTTGACGGCAGCGGTACGATAGAGCACATATTGAAGCGTCTGGAGAGTGTCAACGAGGAGGCTATGCGACAGTCGAAGGAGAGATATATCGACCAGTTGCGCCTGCGTGAGCGTCTGCCCGACGTGGCGCTGTACTTCGATGCCGGACGCGAAAACATATTCGCCCGCACATTGCGCCGCTTCGGCTACGACTTTCACAATGCTTATATAGATATGGCTACATCGCCGGCGGCAGGCATCAACGGCAAGCTGCGCCTCGACTCGCTCGTGGCAGCCGGAGTGCAGCTTGACACCATACGCCTGGCGTTCAAGTCGGATTCGATAAAGACCGACTTTGAGGGACAGGTGCGCAACAACCGCTCCAACAAGCAGTTTGTGTTTGACGCCCGTTTCCGTGGCGCCTTCCACGAGCAGTCGATGTATTTAGGTACACGCATATACGATGCCCGCGAACGTCTTGGCATTGCGCTCGGACTGCGTGCACAGATGGAACAGGGCGGTGTGCGTGTGTCGTTAGGCGGCATCGATCCTGTGTTGGGATATAAGGAATTCAAGGTTAACAAGAACAACTATGTGTTCTTTGCCAATGATAAGCGCCTCTCTGCCGACATGGCTCTGCGTGCCGACGACGGTATGGCGGTGCGTGTATACACCAACGACAGCACTGAGGCATTGCAGGACGTTACTATAGGACTGGCACGCTTCGACCTGCAGAAGGTGCTTGCCGTAGTACCTTACGCACCGAACATTTCGGGCATTCTCAACGGCGACTTCCACTACATATCACAGCAAGAGGGCGATATGTCGGTATCGTCGTCGGTGAGCATTGACAAAATGACTTACGAGGGTTGTCCGATAGGCAATCTGTCGAGCGAGTTTGTGTATATGCCAAAGGACAATATGCGCGAGCATTATGTAGACGGAACGCTGTCGATGGACGACTACGAGGTGTGCTCACTCACCGGATTGTACGACACCGATGGTGAAGGCACGCTCGATGCCGACCTCAAGATGTCGCGCACACCGCTGCTTCTGCTCAACGGTTTTGTGCCCGACCGCATCATAGGCTTCAAGGGCTATGCCCAGGGCGAGGTGAAGGTGCACGGCTCGCTCAGTCGTCCAGATGTCAACGGCGAGGTTTATTTTGACTCAGCCTATGTGGCAAGCGAACCCTATGGCATCGAGATGCGTATGTGCGACGACCCGCTCACCATCACCAACAGTCGCCTTTCGCTCGAGAACTTCCAGCTCTTTGCCCGCAACGGCAATCCGCTTACGCTGCGCGGATATGTCGACTTTGCCGACGTGGCAAACATGTCGCTCAACGTAAGAATGCGTGCCGACAACTATCTGCTCATCGACTCGAAGGAGACGGCACGCTCGGAGGCTTATGGCAAGGCGTGGGTCAACTTCCTCGGACTGGCTGAGGGACCGCTCGATGCGCTGCGTGTGCGTGGACGACTCGATGTGCTGGGTTCGAGCGACGTCACATATATATTGCGCGACTCGCCACTCACCACCGACAATCAGCTCGATGGACTCGTGAAGTTTGTCAACTTCCGCGACCCGAATGCCGTTACCGTGACACGTCCGCCAATCAACGGACTCAACATGGACCTCACGGTCAACATCGACGACGGTTCGCATGTGCTGTGCGCACTCAATGCCGACCACTCCAACTATGTTGACCTCATTGGTGGAGGCGACCTGCGTATGCAATATACTGCCAGCGACGGACTGAGTCTGTACGGACGCTATACTATAGGTTCGGGTGAGATGAAATACTCGTTGCCCGTAATTCCGCTCAAGACATTTACCATCAAGGACGGCAGCTATGCCGAATTCTCGGGCGACCCGATGAATCCGCGACTCAACATCACCGCCACAGAAGAGAACAAGACAACCGTGACCGATGACGGCGGAACCGGCCGCAGCGTTACATTCGAGTGTGGTGTCGTGATAACCAAGACGCTGAAGGACATGGGACTGCAGTTTACCATCGACGCACCCGACGACCAGCAGATGCACAACGAACTGATGACGCAGTCGGTAGAGAACCGTGGCAAGCTGGCTGTGACCATGCTTACAACGGGCATGTATCTCGCCGACGGCAACACCAACTCGTTCTCGATGAACAATGCGCTGAGTGCATTCCTCAACTCGCAAATCAACGCCATCAGCGGCAATGCCTTGCGCACGCTCGACCTTTCGTTCGGAATGGACAACACTACGCTGGGTTCGGGACAGGTACACACCGACTACTCGTTCAAGTTCTCAAAGCGATTCTGGAACAACCGTCTGCGCATAGTCATCGGTGGAAAGGTGTCGAGCGGTGCCGAGATTGAAAACCAGAACGATACGTTCTTCGACAACGTTACGTTTGAGTATCGTCTGTCGCCCAACTCCAACAAGTACTTGAAGCTGTTCTACGACCGCGACTCGTACGACTGGCTCGAAGGCTATGTGGAGCAGTTTGGTGGCGGTTTCCTGTGGCGCAAGAAGATGGACAGCCTGAAGGAGATATTCCGTTTCAGAAAGCCGAAACAGAACGACCAGATTGAGCTGCTCAATGACACTACAAGACAGAAGAAATAATAATAAAAGCCGTATATAAGGATATGAATGCAAATAGAAATAACAGCATACTGACACTCTCACGTCTGTGGAAGGGCGTGATGGGTGTGCTTGGCATGGTGCTCTTTGCCTCGTGCTCGGAGACGGCGAGCGTGCCCGACGGCGACCAACTGTACACCGGACAGCGCAAGATAAAATACAAGAACTATGCTGCCAACGACCATTTCAACACCACTCAGGAGGAGGTGGAGGCGGCTCTTGCCACCGAACCGAACGGTGCCATACTGGGCAGTTCGTATTATCGCTCGCCATTCCCTTACCGCTTGTGGATATACAATGCCTTTTACAAAAGCGACGAGGGATTGGGCAAATGGGTGCGCAAGACATTCGGCAAGGCACCGGTGCTCATGAGCAACGTAAATCCGCGTCTGCGCTCGCAGGTGGCACGCGAACTGCTGCGTGCACGTGGCTATTTCGGATCGTATGTCAACTACGACATTCTCACAAATTCTAACCCGAAGAAAGCCAAGATTGGCTATACGGTCAATTTTGGCGACCTGACCACTATCGACACATTGACTTACGTGAACTTCCCCGTTGAGGCTCAGCATCTCATCGATTCTACATCGGCAGAATCGTTGGTGCACAAGGGCGACCCGTTCGACGTGTCGACGCTCGAAGCCGAGCGTACACGTGTGTCGACACTGTTGCGCAACAACGGCTACTTCTACTATCAGCCGGGCTATGCCACATATCTGGCTGACACCCTTGCTGCTGTGAATAAGGCGCAGGTGAAGTTGCAGTATGCCGACAGTCTGCCCTCGCAGATAGGCAAGAAGTGGTATATCGGGCATATCAATCTTGAGATGCGACGCAATGCTATGCAGCAACTCACCGATACTGTGACGCGCCGTGACTACACAATAGTATATACGGGCAAGCGCACGCCTATACGTGCAGGCGTGATAGCGCGCGACCTGAAGATGCGTCCTGGCAAACTCTATAGTTATAACACCTATCAGCAGTCAATCAATACACTCACCTCAAAGGGACTTTTCTCGCGTGTAGACCTTGGATTTGCTCCGCGCGACACTTCGGCAACCTGCGATACGCTCGACCTTACGCTCAACTGCGTATTCGACAAGCCATACGACTTCTATGTTGAGGCAAATGTTGTGGGCAAGACTACGGGACGTGTGGGTCCGGGACTGGTAATGGGTGTTGTAAGGCGCAACGCCTTCCGTGGAGGCGAAAAACTGTCGGTCAATCTGAAAGGCTCGTATGAGTGGCAGACCGGACACCGTGCCGACGGTACAAGTTCCAAGTTCAACTCGTATGAGTATGGTGCCGACGTGTCGCTTGAGATGCCCCGACTGATGTTTGTAGACCGTTTGATGGAGCGTGTGCGTGCCAAACGCTGGCTGAGCGGACAAAAGTTGAAGCCCAACAACACAGTATCGAACACGCTTATCAAGGCTTCGAGCGACGTGATCAACCGTTCGGGCTACTTCAAGCGCCACATCGTGTCGGGCGAATTGACATATACCATCCAGCCCGCGCCCAATAGGGTGCACCAGTTCTCGCCCCTCATACTGCAATACGAATACATGCAGAAGCAGACCGATGCTTTCAAAGAGATAGTAAATCAGAGTCCGTATCTGCTCATTTCGATGGCCGACCAGTTTGTGCCTAAGATGCGCTATACGTTCACTTATCAGTCGCGCTCTACCTTCCGCAACCCGATATATTGGCAGGTGTCGGTGAGCGAGGCGTCCAATCTGTTGTCACTTGGCTATCTGGCGTGCGGCGAGAAGTGGAACGAGAAGGGTAAGACTATGTTCAAGAATCCGTACGCACAGTTCCTAAAGGTAGAAACCGACTATCGCAAGACGTGGCAGGTGTCTGACCACAGCCAATTGGTGGGTCATGTCAATGCCGGCGTGATATGGTCGTATGGCAATGCAAGTGCTGCGCCATACAGTGAGCAGTTTTATGTGGGGGGTGCCAACAGCATACGTGCCTTCAATGTGCGCAGCATTGGTCCGGGCCGCTATTACACCAATCAGTCGCGACTGTCGTATATGGACCAGACGGGCGACATAAAGTTTCAGGCCAACGTGGAGTATCGTCCGCGTCTGTTCGGCAATTTGTATGGAGCGCTCTTCGTAGATGCCGGCAACGTATGGGCATTGCGCGACGACGGCTATCGTGAAGGGTCGAAGTTGCAAATGAAAAATCTGCTAAAGGACATGGCGCTGGGCACCGGTGTAGGCATTCGCTACGACTTGGAGTTCTTCGTTCTGCGTCTCGACTGGGGTATCGGTATCCATGTGCCCTATAAGAGCGGATTCTACAACATGAACAGCTTTAAGGATTCGCAGAGCCTGCACTTCGCAATCGGCTATCCGTTCTGATGCCGATGGCAGAGGCAAGGGTGAAGTCGACAAATAAAAATAAACAATATTGTATAGCAAAAGAACAACATTGTCTTACTATAATTTAGTGTAAGACAATGTTGTTCTTTCTTGTTTTATTATCCATTAATAAAAAACTCGTCTGGAGTCATAACAGGTACATTAGCTTCTACAAAATCCTTTTTATTTCTAGTCAAAACAACATCGACTTTTGAACTTATTGCCGAATAATACTGCATAGCGTCTTCCAGATCGTCAAAGCCTGAAACCAAAGCCATGTCTACAGTTTGCCTGTCAACTGTTGTTGTTACAGTAAGACTTCTAAGTTTTTCGAATAGTAGAACACGTTCTTCTTTTTTCATCTTACGACACAGATAAGCCAAAGTTGCATAACTTAATGAACTGACATATAATGTTATTTTTTTGTGAAAACCTAACGTAAATAACTTCAGGGAATTCTGGCAAAATGGTTCTCGTTTTAAGAACAAATCTGCAACGATATTAGTGTCAAGAAAGACCTTTTTCATTGTATCTATCCTCTAAATGTTTATGGTATGCTTTTCTTCCATTTATATCGTCAGCGTCAATAGAGTCAGAAGGAACCACCCCCAACATACTCATAACCATATCAGGAATTTCAATTTCTTCATGTTCCATCTTCTTCTCTTTTTTTAGCAAACGTTTCAAGTATGCCTCAACAAGTTTTGTCAAGTCTGTTCCTTTTCTGCTTGCATATCTTTGTGCATCTTCAAAAAGGTATTTATCCAATGTTAGTGCTTTTGTTTCCATATTATGTCCTATTATGATGTTGTATATTGCAAATTTAATTATTAAATTCGAAACGAACAAGCAAAAACTATCTATTTTCCAGACTTCGTCATCGTGTCACCTCCCAAAACTCCAATCTGCCATTGCATTCAATATGCTTCTAGTATGCAGCAATGCAATTGAAGCCCTCAGCAGCCACACGGTCGCGGATTGTGTTAAGTTCTTCGTGCGTAGCCTTGCGCAGCGTTGGGCATGGAGTTTCGCGGTCGATGGTGTATATCATCACTTCTGAGGGGCGTATTTGTCGCACGACAGCGAGCCATGGCTCAACGAAGCGGTCGCTGGTGTTCGATACATCGTGTCCGAGGTCGTCCGTTCCGTTCATGAAAATGGTCTGGATGATGACGTGACCATTGAACGACTGCATCTCCTTGATTATCTGCTCCACGTCGTAGGCAGGTGAAACGGGGCGGTCTACATTATTTATATATATAGGGTCAACGGTGTCGAGCTTCATTATGTTGTTGTCGACAAGCATCAATGCGCGGTGTACATCGGGGCGGAGGGCAAGCGTAGAGTTGGTCAGCACCGAAACCTTGGCGTTGGGATAGAACTCATTGCGCAGCCGTATGGTGTCCTCAACGATGCCTAGGAAGTCGGGATGGCCAGTAGGTTCGCCGTTGCCCGAGAATGTAATGACGTCGAGAGCCGATTCGTCTGCCTTCATCTCCTTTAGTTTAGCTTCAAGAGCCGATGCTATGTGTTGGCGTGTTGGACGTGGCGATTTGGTGTGACGGTTGCTATTATAGCCCACTTCGCAATATATACAGTCGAACGTACATATTTTTCCGTCGCTCGGATTGACGTTCACGCCGAGCGATATTCCCAGTCGGCGACTGTGTATAGGGCCGACAATAGGCGAAGGATAGAGAATTGTTGACATTGTTGTCTGTATTAATGTTTATTTTATGGGGTGCCAGTATCTTTTATGATTATACAAAGATACTGTTTCTATTTTGAAATCAGAACAGCAATACAATCATATCCATAACAGCGTGTTAATTGTGGTTAATTGCTCGCTGTTCCGATTTTTTTTTTGTTATTTTGCAAGAAATTTGGTATAATATACCCTTTAGAAAATGGCAAAAAGAAGGAAAAAGACCGGCAGTCGTCATGGATTGCAGGCGGTAACGCTGTGCATTAGCACGGCTATGGTGCTTATATTGTTGGGCTTGGTTGTGTTCTCGGTGCTTACAGCGCGCAACCTCTCGACATACGTAAAACAGAATATTGTGGTGACATTGATGCTTCAGGACGATATGACGTCGGGTGAGGCCCGACAGTTCTGTGCCAAGCTGAAGCACCGCCCCTACATCTGCCGACTCGACTATATCAGTAAAGAGCAGGCACTGCGCGAGGGCATCAAGACGCTCGGCGCCGACCCACGTGAGTTTGCCGACACCAACCCGTTCCTTTCGTCGGTAGAGATTACGCTCAATGCCGACTATGCCAATACCGACTCGCTTCAGTTTATCTCGCGCGAGCTTAAAGCCTATCCGAAGGTGAGCGAGGTGAAATATCAGAAAGACTTGATTGACAGCGTCAACGCCAACATCGCCAAGATAAGTATTGTGTTGCTTACGATAGCGTTGTTGCTCACCATCGTGTCATTCTCGCTCATCAACAATACCATACGTCTTAGTGTATATGCCCGTCGCTTCTCTATACATACGATGAAGCTTGTGGGTGCATCGTGGGGATTCATACGTGCACCGTTCGTGCGTCGCTATATGCTGCTTGGACTGCTTGCAGCCATCATTGCCTGCATAGCTCTCGGAGGAGCCATATACGTATTATATATGTATGAGCCAGACATTCTTGAGGTGCTGACATGGCAGGTATTGGCTATAACAGCCGGTACGGTGGTGTTCTTCGGACTGTTCATCACAGCTCTCTGTTCGACCATTTCGGTCAACAAGTTCCTGAAGATGAAGGCAGGTGACCTATACAAGATTTAATATTCAACATTAATAATAAAGTAAAGTGGACAAGAGAAATTATGCTTTCGACAAGATCAATTTCATTCTCATAGCAGTGGGAATGGTGATTGTGATTCTTGGTTTCATCCTTATGAGTGGTGGCGGTAGCGACGAGTCGGTGTTCGATGCCGACATCTTCAGCGTGCGCCGCATCAAGGTGGCTCCAGTGGTTTGCTTCATCGGCTTCATATCAATTGTGTATGCAATAATCAGAAAGCCGAAAAACTAAAACATTTAACACTTAACATTAAAACGAAATAAAGTGGATTGGTTACAAGCATTGGTCCTGGGCATTGTTCAGGGCCTTACCGAATATTTGCCAGTAAGTAGCAGCGGCCATCTTGCCATCGGTTCATACCTCTTTGGCATTGAAGGCGAGGAGAACTTGGCATTCACCGTATTGGTGCACGTGGCTACAGTGATGAGTACATTCGTTGTACTGTGGAAAGAGATTGACTGGATATTGAAGGGACTCTTCAAGTTCAAGATGAACGATGAGACCAAGTATTTCCTCAACATCGTAGTGTCGATGATACCAATAGGCATCGTTGGCGTATTCTTCAAGGATAAGGTGGAGGAGATATTCGGTTCGGGACTGCTCATTGTGGGCTGCTGTCTGTTGCTTACTGCAGCTCTGCTCACCTTCTCTTATTATGCAAAACCGCGTCAACGCGAGCATATTTCGCTCAAGGACGCCTTCATCATCGGATTGGCACAGGCTTGCGCTGTACTGCCTGGACTGTCGCGCTCAGGTTCTACCATCGCAACAGGTCTGTTGCTCGGCAACAAGAAGGAGAAACTGGCACAGTTCTCGTTCCTTATGGTTGTCCCGCCGATACTCGGTGAGGCACTGCTCGACGTGCTTAAGGCAGCCAAAGGCGAGGAAGCGTTCGGTGACATCAGCGTTTTGCCGCTCGTTGTAGGCTTTATCGCCGCTTTCGTTAGCGGCTGTCTGGCTTGCAAGTGGATGATAAATATCGTGAAGAAGGGCAAACTCATATACTTCGGCATCTACTGCGCCATTGCAGGAGCCGTGACAATCGTATGCTCGCTCTTTTAAATAGACAGACTGCTTATTAATTGATAGACAACATACAGGGAATGAATTTCACCAAAGGCGAAGTCATCGCCATCAACAAACCCCTTGACATGACGAGCTTCAGCGCTCTTGCCTTTGTGCGCAAGCGTCTGTGTATGCGTCTTGGAGTGAAGAAATTGAAGGTGGGTCATGCCGGAACGCTCGACCCGCTTGCTACTGGTGTGCTTGTGCTCTGCACGGGCAAGTTCACCAAACGCATCGAGGAGTTTCAGCAGCATGGCAAGGAATATACAGCCACATTGCAGCTTGGTGCCACCACGCCCAGCTACGACATGGAGCATCCTGTCAACGAGACTTATCCCACTGACGGCATCACTCGCGAGCGTATCGAGCAGGTGCTTGAGCGCTTTAAGGGCGACATTGAGCAGGTTCCGCCTACGTTCAGCGCATGCAAGGTGAGCGGACAGCGTGCCTACGACCTTCGACGTAAGGGTAAGGACGTAGAGCTTCAGCCCAAGCATATACACATTGACGACATAGAACTGACCTCGTTCGACCCCGAACGTATGCAGATGTCGATACGCGTGGCATGCGGCAAGGGTACATATATACGTGCTTTGGCACGCGACATTGGTCGTGCTCTCGATTCGGGAGCCTATCTGACTGAGCTGTGCCGCACACGATCGGGCGAGTATCGTGTAGAGGACTGTCTCGAACTGAAGCAGTTTGAGGAGTGGCTCGCCAATCAGACAATAGAAACAACAGAAGATGAATAAATAAAAACGGACTATGAAGTTATCACAGTTTAAATTCAAATTACCCGAGGACCAGATTGCACTCTATCCTCACAGCTTGTACCGTGAGTTTGAGAACGACAATGGCGAGAAGGAGACATTCCGCATTACACGCCGCGACGAGTGCCGTCTGATGGTTCTGCACAAGAAATCTCAAACTATTGACATGTATAAGAAGGATGCCGACGGCAAGCCCATCGAGGGCGAATACCTCGACTTCCGCAATGTGCTCGACTACTTTGACGAGCATGATACTTTCATCTTCAACGACACTAAGGTGTTTCCTGCGCGCCTTTATGGCACAAAGGAGAAGACTGACGCTAAGATTGAGGTGTTCTTGCTGCGCGAACTCAATGAGGAGATGCGCCTCTGGGACGTGCTCGTTGAGCCGGCACGTAAGATTCGTATTGGCAACAAGCTGTTCTTCGACGAGTCGGGTACAATGGTGGCTGAGGTCATCGACAACACTACAAGCCGCGGCCGTACGTTGCGCTTCCTTTACGACTGTCCGCACGATGAGTTCAAACGCGAGTTGTTCGCACTTGGCGAGGCTCCACTGCCACGCTACATCATCGACCGTCGCGAGAACCATCATGCTACAGAGGACGACTTCGACGACTTTCAGTGTATCTTCGCCAAGAACGAGGGTGCCGTTACAGCTCCTGCTACAGGCTTGCACTTCTCGCGCGAGCTGATGAAGCGTATGGAAATCAAGGGGCTTAACTTTGCGTATATCACTCTGCACTGCGGTCTGGGCAACTTCCACGACATCGAAGTTGAGGACCTTACCAAGCACAAGATGGACTCTGAGCAGATGCACATCGGTGCTGAGGCTTGCGCTATCGTCAACAAGACAAAGCAGGAGGGCCGCCATGTGTGTGCTGTAGGTACAAGTGTTGTTAAGGCTACTGAGACAGCTGTTGGCACCGATGGAATGTTGAAGGAGTATGAGGGATGGACCAATAAGTTCATCTTCCCGCCGTACGACTTCGGACTTGCCGACTCGATGATATCCAACTTCTATCATCCATACTCAACACTGCTCATGGAGACAGCCGCTTTCGGTGGCTACGACCTCGTGATGGAGGCTTACAACCTCGCCGTTAAGCACGGATTCATGTTCGGAAGCTATGGCGACGCGTTGCTCATCCTCAACGACTAATGATAGGCTATGCATGTAGTATACCTTTCGCTCGGTTCAAATCTCGGCGACCGTCATGCCACTATGCGTCGTGCCATTGGCATGCTCAATGCCGAGGCAGGCACTGTCGACCGACAGTCGTCGCCGCTTGAAACCGAACCGTGGGGATTTGAATCGGCCAATAAGTTTCTCAACATGTGTGTGCGTTTGCTCACAACGCTTACGCCAGAGCAACTCCTGTTGAAGACACAGGACATAGAGAAGCGGCTTGGTCGCACTGTGAAATCGGTAGACGGACAGTATCACGACCGTCCGATAGACATCGACATGCTGATGTACGACGATGTCAACATTTCGACTCCAGCCCTCACACTGCCACATCCCCACATGCATGAGCGCGACTTTGTGATGATACCGCTGCGTGAAATACTCTAAAAAATAGTTAATTCCAGCGTGTTTCATGCTCGTATCTTGCTGATTACGAATAAAAAGTCGTACCTTTGCACCCGCATTTCGCAAAATTCAATAATATTTTAAATTTACAAAAGTTCTATGTATTTAGATCAGGCAAAAAAACAAGAGATCTTTGGACAGTACGGAAAGTCTAACACTGATACTGGTTCAGCTGAGAGCCAGATAGCATTGTTCTCATACCGTATTTCCCATTTGACGGAACATCTTAAGAAGAACCGTAAAGATTATACTACCGCACGTTCACTGACACAGCTGGTAGGAAAGCGCCGCGCATTGCTCAACTATCTGTACGACCGCGACATCAATCGCTACCGTACAATCATCAAGGCCCTCGGTCTTCGTAAGTAATTCGCGCACAGAAAGCTTAAGGCAAACAGAAAGTCCCGAAAACGATTCAAGTTTTCGGGACTTTTTGCATATATGTGAACAAAACTTCGTAACTTTGCAAAAAGTTTTTTTTAAGGTACTATATAAATGCAAGACATTAGAAACATTGCGATTATTGCCCACGTTGACCACGGCAAGACTACTCTTGTCGACAAGATGATGTTGGCGGGCAAGCTGTTCCGCGACGGCCAGGATAACAGTGGCCAGGTATTGGATGCCAATGACCTGGAGCGTGAACGAGGAATAACCATCCTTTCCAAGAACGTTTCAATCAACTGGAAAGGAACAAAAATCAATATTATAGACACCCCGGGACACTCCGACTTTGGCGGCGAGGTAGAGCGTGTGCTCAACATGGCAGACGGTTGTATTCTGCTGGTTGACGCTTTCGAGGGTCCGATGCCCCAGACTCGTTTCGTTCTTCAGAAGGCTCTGGAGATTGGACTGAAGCCTATCGTTGTTGTTAACAAGGTTGACAAGCCCAACTGTCGTCCTGAAGAGGTTTACGAGATGGTGTTCGACCTTATGTTCTCGCTCAATGCCACTGAGGACCAGCTCGACTTCCCGGTTGTATACGGTTCGGCAAAGAACGGATGGATGGCTGAGGACTACAATGCTCCTACTGACAACATCGACTATCTGCTCGACAAGATTGTTGAGGTGATACCGGCTCCTAAGGTGCTTGAGGGTACTCCGCAGCTTCTTATCACATCGCTCGACTACTCAAGCTATACCGGTCGTATCGCTGTGGGACGTGTTCATCGTGGCACTCTGACTGAGGGCATGAACATAACCATATCGCATCGTGACGGCAAAATGGAGAAGACCAAGATAAAGGAGATTCACGTGTTTGAGGGAATGGGCCA
The DNA here is from genome assembly GCF_021531355.1 of Leyella stercorea. Classification (GTDB taxonomy): domain Bacteria; phylum Bacteroidota; class Bacteroidia; order Bacteroidales; family Bacteroidaceae; genus Prevotella. The sequence continues at coordinate 128,499 of NZ_JADYTS010000001.1, forward strand.
GAAGAAGGTTGAAGAGGTTCACTCTGGTGACATCTGCGCTATTGTAGGTCTGGAGAACTTCGAGATTGGCGATACCATTTGCGACTTTGAGAATCCTGAGCCACTGCCTCCTATCGCTATCGATGAGCCTACAATGAGTATGCTCTTCACCATCAACGACTCACCGTTCTTCGGCAAGGAGGGTAAGTTTGTGACTTCACGTCACGTCAACGACCGCCTTCAGAAGGAGCTTGAGAAGAACCTTGCGCTGCGTGTACGTCCTTTCGAGGATTCTACCGATAAGTGGATTGTCAGCGGACGTGGTGTGCTTCACCTCTCGGTTCTCATCGAGACAATGCGTCGTGAGGGCTATGAGCTTCAGGTAGGTCAGCCGCAGGTAATCTACAAGGAGATTGACGGACAGAAGTGTGAGCCTATCGAGGAGTTGACAATCAATGTACCTGAGGAGTTCTCAAGCAAGATGATTGATATGGTGACACGTCGTAAGGGCGAGATGACATCAATGCAGACACTCGGCGAGCGTGTTGACATCGAGTTCGACATTCCTTCGCGTGGTATCATCGGTCTGCGTACCAATGTGCTTACAGCAAGCCAGGGCGAGGCCATCATGGCTCACCGCTTCAAGGAGTATCAGCCGTTTAAGGGCGAGATTGTACGCCGTATGAACGGTTCGATGATTGCAATGGAGACTGGTACAGCTTACGCTTACTCTATCGACAAGCTCCAGGATCGTGGCAAGTTCTTCATCGATCCGGGTGAAGAGGTTTATGGCGGTCAGGTAGTAGGCGAGCACGTTCATGACAACGACCTCGTAATCAATGTAACCAAGGCCAAGCAGCTCACCAACGTGCGTGCCAGCGGCTCTGACGAGAAGGCCCGCGTGATACCGAAGGTTGTAATGAGTCTTGAGGAGTGTCTTGAGTACATCAAGAGTGACGAGCTTGTTGAGGTTACTCCGAAGAGCATCCGCATGCGCAAGATCACACTCGACCACCTTGCACGTAAGCGCTCTAACAAGGACTAATGTCTTGCAGAAGTACAGCATGTCACATATGTGCTGACTTTTAAAAAGTATATAAGATACTAAATATCGGAAAGGTGTTTCTTGGCATTGACGTCGGGGAACACCTTTTATAATATTATAATGTATAAGGAAATAAGAACTATGAAGAAAACAGTATTGTCACTTCTCGTTATGTTGTGCTGTGTTGCTGCGTCGGCACAGCCAGCTGCGGGTAAGTTCTCTGTCATTCCACGTGTGGGAGTGAGCCTGGCAAATCTCTCGGGCGATGGTGTTTATTATGGTAGCGCCAATGCTACGGAATCGTGGGGCTCATCGCGCAACAAGCCGGGATTCACGGTAGGTGTCGACCTCGACTATCAGTTTACCAATTCATTATCTGTGATGTTGGGTGCTCATTATGCCCAGCAAGGTTGCAATTACGGCAATGTCAACGAAAAGACATCGCAGTCGGGCAATGTGAATAAGTATGTCGGACTTAACGATTTGTCTACACAGCTGCACGTAATCAATGTTCCGTTGCTGTTCAATTACTATGTTGCTCCGGGATTTGCTGTGAAGACAGGTGTGCAGTTGGGCTTCCCCATGTCGGGAAAGCTGAAGTATATCGAGACAAACTTCACAGAGAATGAAAACGACGGGTTTGTAGCCGACACGCCAGTGAAGCACGACATCGACCTTAACTCGACTATTAAGAAGGTTGACTTTTCTATTCCCGTCGGAATCTCGTTTGAGTATATGAATGTAATAATTGATGCCCGTTATAACATCGGACTTACAAATGTTCAGAAGGATTTCCTCGATTTGAAGCCCGTTAAGAACCGTGTGTTTATGTTTAGCGCAGCTTATCGTTTCCAGTTGTAGGAAACATAAAACGATAAAAGATAATAAAAAAACAGCATTGACTACTTAACAAAGAAGTAATCAATGCTGTTTTTTTTGTGCTATTACTTGCAGTTGGGGCACCAAGGCTTCAGCTGCTGGAAGAAGTCATTACCCTTGTCATCAACGAGGATGAATGCGGGGAAGTCTTCAACAGTAATCTTCCAGATCGCCTCCATGCCGAGTTCGGGATACTCTACGCACTCGATGCTCTTGATAGAGCTCTGCGACAGAACGGCAGCTACGCCACCGATTGTGCCGAGATAGAATCCGCCGTGCTTCTTGCAAGCGTCGGTCACTACCTGCGAACGGTTGCCCTTGGCAATCATCACGAGCGATGCACCGTGATCCTGGAACTCGTCTACGTACGGGTCCATACGGTTGGCAGTGGTCGGACCCATTGAACCGCAAGGATAACCCTCTGGAGTCTTAGCCGGACCAGCGTAAAGGATAGGATGGTTCTTGAAGTATTCAGGCATCTCCTCGCCTGCATCCAGACGAGCCTTAAGCTTAGCGTGAGCGATGTCGCGAGCCACGATGATAGTACCCTTGAGGTTAACACGTGTGCTGACAGGATATTTAGAGAGCTCAGCGCAAACTGCCTCAATACCGTTGTCGAGGTTGATCTCGATGCCCTTAGTGCCCTCGCCCGGACGACGAAGCTCTTCAGGAATAAGCTCAGAAGGATTAGAGTCCATCACTTCAAGGAAGATACCGTCCTTTGTAATCTTACCCTTGATGTTGCGGTCGGCTGAGCAGCTTACGCCCATACCGATCGGGCAGCTTGCACCGTGACGTGGCAGACGGATTACGCGGATGTCGTGTGCCAGATACTTGCCGCCGAACTGAGCACCCAGACCAATCTTGTGAGCCTCCTTCAGAAGTTTTTCTTCAAGGTCGATGTCGCGGAATGCACGACCAGTCTCGTCGCCTGTTGTAGGCAGAGCGTCGTAGTATTTGATTGAAGCGAGCTTCACGGTGAGCAGGTTCTTCTCAGCCGATGTGCCACCAATAACGAATGCGATGTGGTAAGGAGGACAAGCCGCTGTGCCGAGGCTCTTCATCTTCTCAACGAGGAAAGGCAGCAATGTGCCCTCGTTCTGGATAGTAGCCTTAGTCATCGGATAGAAGTATGTCTTGTTGGCAGAGCCACCGCCCTTAGCAACCATTACAAAACGATACTCATCGCCCTCTACAGCCTCGATGTCAATCTGTGCCGGGAGGTTGCAGCGTGTGTTCACCTCGTCGTACATGTTGAGCGGAGCGTTCTGCGAGTAGCGCAGGTTGTCCTGTGTGAAAGTGTTGTAAACACCGCGTGAGAGAGCCTCTTCGTCCTCGAAGTCGGTCCAAACGCGCTGTCCCTTCTCGCCGTGGATGATGGCAGTACCGGTGTCCTGGCAGAAAGGCAGGATGCCCTTGCAGGCTGTCTCGGCGTTGCGCAGGAACTGCAGAGCAACGTACTTGTCGTTCTCTGAAGCCTCTGGGTCAGACAGAATCTTAGCCACCTGCAGGTTGTGCTCACGGCGCAGCATGAACTCTACGTCGTGGAAAGCCTGCTGTGCGAGCAATGTCAGAGCCTCCTTCGAAACTTTCAGGATTGTCTTGCCTTCAAACTCACCGGTGCTCACGCCTTCCTTGCTGAGCAAGCGGTATTCAGTAGTATCCTCGCCCAACTGGAACATAGGAGCATACTTGAAATCTGGTGTTGATGCCATAATGTTATTTAGTTAATTGATGATTTGAAAATTTCTTTGCCACAAAGTTACAACGAATTGAATACAATGCAAAATAATTGCCGCCTTTATTTTCCCCTATTTTATTGTAAAATGTCAAACGCAAGCTTTATAATATTTGTGCAACTTTCCATTGTTGATGAATTATGATGAAAATAGTGTCGTTTTATTATCCAAACCCTCCGTAGTTCTACTAATTAGTAAGTATTATCTATGATTGAGTGAAAAAAGTTTATTCTTTAATGCGCTTTATTGTCTAATTTGCGTATCTTTGCGCTCGAAAAAAACAATATAAAGAAAACCCAAAACCAATAAAAAGAAATACAAAAGAAATGAAGAAGATCAGAGCAGCCGTAGTAGGATACGGCAACATCGGACATTATGCTGTCCAGGCCCTTGAGGCCGCCGACGATTTCGAGATAGCAGGTATCGTGCGTCGCAATGGTGCCGACAACAAGCCGGCAGAGCTTTCACAGTATGAAGTAGTTAAGGATATTCGTGAGCTTAAGGACGTAGACGTAGCCATTCTCGCTACTCCTACACGTTCGTGCGAGGAATATGCCAAGCAGATTCTGCCTCTCGGCATCAACACCGTCGACAGCTTCGACATCCACACTTCAATCCTCGACTACCGTGCAGCACTCACTCCTATATGCAAGGAGCACAAGGCTGTGAGCATCATTGCAGCCGGATGGGATCCGGGTTCTGACTCTATCGTGCGCACACTCATGCAGAGTCTTGCACCGAAGGGACTCAGCTATACCAACTTCGGACCGGGTATGTCGATGGGTCACAGCGTATGCGTGCGCTCAAAGGAGGGCGTGAAGAACGCTCTTTCGATGACTATACCTAAGGGTGAGGGCTTGCACCGCCGTATGGTTTACGTAGAACTTGAGGACGGAGCAAACCTTGAGGACGTCACAGCAGCCATCAAGGCCGACCCGTACTTCGCCAACGACGAGACTCACGTATTTGAAGTGCCTTCGGTAGACGCAGTGCGCGACATGGGTCACGGCGTTCATCTTACTCGCAAGGGTGTGAGCGGCAAGACACAGAATCAGCGTATGGAGTTCACCATGAGCATCAACAACCCTGCTCTCACTGGTCAGGTGCTTGTCAATGTGGCTCGTGCCTCAATGCGCCAGCAGCCGGGATGCTACACAATGATTGAGGTTCCGGTAATTGATATGCTTGAAGGCGAGCGCGAGGAACTCATCGCTCACTTGGTATAAAAACGAAAGTTATAAAAAAGGAGTTCAAAATAAAATCTTGAGTGAAGAGGGGACTCTTCGTACACTATACATCAATTTCCTGTATCGTGTACGGAGAAGTCCCCTCGCTTGTTTTATAGGTGTTTCACCTTTATTTCTTAATGTATTTCTTGCCGTTCTTGATGACGATGCCTTTAGCGTCTTCGCTGATTCTCTGACCGCTGATGTTATATGTGGAACCGTTAGCAGATGTCTGGCCGTTATTGACCGTAATATGGTTGACGGCAGTAGCGACGGCTCCCGACGCGACGTTCATCTCGTATATACGAAGGAACGGACCATCTTTGGCTGTGGTCTGGCGCACTACAATTTTGAAGTATCTGATGTCGGCAGCCTTGTCGAGAATCACACGGAACGAAGACTTCGCGGGAGCATTGTCGTCGCTGCACAGCAGTGTCCAGTCGGAGTTGTCGGTAGAGCCGTAGATGTCGTAAGCCTTGATGTGGCGGTTGGCATTGTCGCCCATCTTTATTTCAAAACCACCTACATTCTTCATCTCCTGCATGTCCACTACTATATAGTGTGGCAACTGAGCTGTACTTCCATACCACTGCGGATGCCAGTAGGTGTCGTCGTCGCTGTCTACTGTCTGCTGCGCTCTTCCGTTAGTGCCTTCGCCTGCAGTCTCTTCCGATGAGTATTCTATAGCTTCCCATCCCGTCTTGTCCATCAGGTTGTCGACGAACAGCTGTTCCTTCTCAATGCGTGCCTTTTCGTTGGCTATGGCAGTAAGCACACGGTCGTTGAGTGGAGTGATGTTGATAGTGTCTACGGGAGTGTAGTCGGTGGCTAATGCAACTGTTGTCTTGGTCTTGTTTGTTGATGTGTATCCTCCCGTCTGCATGAAGAAGGTGCGGTCGGCAGGGTTGTCGGTAGTGCCCTGTCCGTAGTCGGTGCGTGCTCCGGTGTTGTCGCCTCCGTCGGTATGACCAAACCCAACGCTGTTGCGGTTGTACCACTTTCCGTTGCTGCGTGCTCGCATATATCCGTTACGATAGTAGGCTATGCGGTTGGCTTGGCCTGTCGAGGCGTTGTAGTTTTCGAGGAATGAGTACCATGCATCGAAGTATGTAGTCGAGTTTCGCTTGCGCACGGTAGCCATATACTGCCATCCCTTGCCGTCGAGCGCATTGAACCATGCTGACACGAGCATGTTGTGCTGTGTGTGCACGGTGGGTTTGCCGTTCACTTCGGTAGTGTATGATGTTGTTTCGGGGCGACAGTTGGTTATGAACTGTACGTATTTTCCGGGTGTCCAGTACGGACCTTTGCGGTAAGTCTGCACACCGGTGCCTTCATTTCCGAATCGGTTGGTAGTGGTCAGAGGGTCCCAATCTACAGCACCTGCACGCATATATTCGGGCAGGTTGGGGTCTTCGTCGGTAGAGCCGTCGTCCCACATCGAGAAGAGCACGTCGTGTCGTGGCGAGCCGTCGGCTGTATATCCATTCATCTGTATGCCCATATATCCGTTGAGCACGCCCAGCGCCATAGCATAAGTGCCAATGATGTCCGACTCCTGGGGTAGCATTATCTCCATGAAGCACCAGTCGTAGGCGTCGCCTTTGGGTGCGTTAGGGTCGGTAGAACCCCATGAGTAGAGGTGAACTGACGGCGAAGAGAGATAATTGGCAACGTAAGGCTTCTCCGTAGCTGTCGTCTTGAACGTGAAACTGCGTATAAGGTTGATGTTCTGGTTGCCCGACAGGCATTCCAGCCGATAGCGGTAGTAGACCGAACGCTTGAACGTTACGTCGCCTACAGTTACATCTACGTTGCTGTCGGTTCCGTTGGCGGTAAATGTCTTGCTGAAAAGCTGCACGTCAGGTGCATCGGGGTCGACGATGGTGAGTTGGAACTTGGCGCTGTAACCTTTCTTTACGTTCAGCTTGATGGTATTGGTGACGGTTGCGGCAGGCTGATGAAAGTAATAGACTGCGCAAGCGTTGGCATTGGTCCAAGCCGACAGGCTGTTGTAGTTTGTGGCAATGCCGTTGTTGTCACGTCCCTCTCCGGGAATATATATGCCCGAAGCTCCTGGCTTTCCGTCAAGCGTTTCCACATAGCCTTGGGCTGCCGAGAGTTCGGTTTCGTAAACCGTTGCGTTTGCATTTATTGTATATAGCGCTATCAATGCGCAATATGCGGTTTTCTTAAAGTCAATCATATAACAACAATAATTTTTTATAACCTCACGCAAAGGTACGGTTTTATGCTAAGAAACGGGTAAAGCCAAACGTTAAAAACTCAACGTTAGGTTTTTGTATGTACAGCTTGTTTTCTTCTGTTTTATCCAGTATTTTGCGTTGTACTGGATAAAAAAGCCTTTTTATTTTCTGAACATTCCCACTCTGTGGCTTACGCCCTTGCTGTTGAGTGTACGCAGAATGTACACTCCGCGGGGCAGCGAGCTGACGCTCACGGTGCGTGTGCGACGATAGGGCAGGGTGGTTATGGCTGCCTGCTGCATCGTCTCTACAATCAGAAAGTCGGCATCTGCCAGCGCAGTGTAATGCGGCAGCGTGACGTTTGTGCCGTCGCAGGGCAGCATGGTGTTGCGTGTGGCGGTGCTGTGGCTGCATGCGTCGGTAGCCATATAGTCATGGCAGGGCTGCTGCAGTGCTGCGCTCTCGTTGCCATAGCGGTCGGTGGCGCATACGGCATAATATATGTTGTCGTTGTCGGGAATGGTGAGCTGGCGGCTTTGACGTCGTGCTACGATGATGTTGCGTGCATCGTTTGTGTCGACAGGATATCGGGTCGAGGCATAAACGTTGAACAGCATCATCGTAGTGTCAGCCACGTTGTGGCGCCATGACATCAGTGCTGTGCCGTTGCCGTTGGATGTGATGCTTAGGTTTTGGGGAGCGTCGGGGCGTGTTTTGCTCTGCCATGTCATAGGCGGAATGAGCGATGCATACTGCGAGTATTCGTTGCGGGCGTATTGGTATATGCCCTTGGTGTCGTCAGTGAAGAATTTAGAGCGGAAATAGGCGTGTCCCAATCCCTCGGCACGCAGAAACTCCAGTTCGCGCGTTATGTCGCTCAACGCCCAGTTGCGCTCGCGTGGCGACATGAAGTATATGCCCAGTCCCGGCACAACGATGCGTCCGTGGCTTCGCTCTTTCCAGTCGAGGGCGAAGGGGAAGAAGTCGTTGTCGCGAAAGTACATCATCGGGAACAGCTCGTCCATCAGTCCGTCGCGCAACCAAAGTTCGGCATCCTGGCAAACCTTGGTGTTGGCGTTCCATCCACGGCTCCAGTAGCGCTGCGTGTCGTCATACTTGCCTATGGGCGAGCAGCTCATCTTCACCCACGGCTTTATGCTTTTTACACGACGGGATATAGTGCGTACGATGCGTGTTATGTTGTCGCGGCCCTTGTCGCGTGCCAAAGTCTTCAGCTTGGGCAGTTCTTCGGGATAGCGTATGTAGTCGAGGTGGATGCCGTCTACGTCGTAGGCGCGTGTCACTTCGGCACAGATGCTTGCCAGATAGTCGGCAGTCTGCTGGGTCTCTGGATTCATGTAGCCGTCGGCCTTGATGCGTATGATGTTGCGCGGCATCTTCTTGCGCAGCAGTTTGCATCCCATTGCGTCCCATTTGCCTACAGGCATGGTGACAATCCATGCATGTAGCTCCATGCCACGTCGGTGGCATTCGTTGATGGCAAATTGCAGAGCGTCGTAGCCCGGACTCTTGCCTGGGTGTCCCGACAGACATCCGTCCCACGGTTCGTAAGCCGAAGGATATATCACAGTGCCGCGTACACGGGTCTGCAGCAGTACGGTGTTGATGCCGGCAGCCTGCAGTTGGTCCAGAATTTGGCGTAATTCGTTCTGCTGTTTTTCTATCGAGCGTGCCGACTGGGCGTAGGTGTGGGGCCAGTCGATGCCGCCAATGGTGGTGAGCCATACGGCGCGCACCTCATGTTTGGGTGGTCGTGCAGTGCAGGCTACGGTCTGAGCCATGCTGTTAGGGGTACATGCTATCAGTGCCAGAATGGCAATGATGAGTGAAAATATGTAAGGGTGGTTTTTTCTCATTTTGTGTTCGCTTTTTTGCAATTGAACCACAAAGGTAGCTATATTTTTCTGTTTCGAACGGCATATTGTCTTGTTTATGAAATATATTATGTAAATTTGCAACTATTCAAATCAAAAACAATCAGATTATGAGAAAGAAATTAATGGCAATGGTTGTAGCTCTGTTTGCAGCCGTTACAGCAAATGCTCAGTTTGAGGAGGGCAAGGTATATGTAGGTGGCTCGCTTACTGGCTTTAACATGAAATATACAGGATCGGAGAAGTTCTCAATCGGCACACAGGCTCAGGCAGGTTATTTCGTTGCCGACGACCTTATGCTTCTCGGACAGTTCAACTACGAGCACTCTGGCAAAAAGGAAATTGCAGATAAGTTTTCGGTTGGCGTCGGTGGTCGCTATTACATCGAGCAGAACGGCATATATCTTGGCGTAAACTGCAAGTATGTGCATGCAGGCAAGAAGTTCAACGACTTTATGCCGGGTGTAGAGGTTGGCTATGCCTACTTCCTCAACAATTCGGTTACGGTAGAGCCTGCTATCTACTACGATCAGTCGTTCAAGAACCACAAGGATTTCTCGACCATCGGTCTGAAGATAGGTGTTGGCATTTATCTGTTCAATCAATAATCCACGCTCTTAGGTCAGACTATATCTATATTTCATACTGATGGATAATGCATATCCCTCCAAACTGCTTGAGAAAGCGGTGGGAGAATTTTCTAAATTACCGGGCATAGGTCGCAAGACAGCCTTGCGGCTTGTGCTCAATATGCTGCGCCGCTCGGAAGAAGAAGTAGAGGAGTTTGCCGGTGCTGTGTCGCGACTGCGCAAGGACGTCAAGTACTGCCGCGTGTGCCACAACATCAGCGACACCGACGTGTGCCCGATATGCTCCGACACCCATCGCGACGCGTCGACGATATGCGTCGTCGAGAACATACGCGATGTCATGGCGGTGGAGAATACTCAGCAGTATGGCGGACTGTATCATGTCCTGGGCGGAATCATTTCGCCCATGGACGGCATCGGTCCGTCCGACATTGAGATTGATTCGCTCGTGAAGCGTGTGGCTGACGGTGGCGTGCGCGAGGTGATACTTGCCCTCAGCTCCACCATGGAGGGCGACACCACCAACTTCTACATATCGCGCAAGCTGGCTCCATACGATGTTGAGCTGAGCGTCATAGCGCGTGGCATTTCTGTAGGCGACGAACTGGAGTATACCGACGAGGTTACTTTGGGACGCGCCATTATTAACCGTACTAAAATGACTGGTAAATGATAAGACATACTCGCAACGTTCTTATGCTTGTGTTGGGCATTGCGGTGGCTGTATCGCTTATAGCTGTGCTGCTGTGCGAGACCGACACGTTGCCCGTAGGCGTGCTGTCGGGTCGTGGAGGTAGCGATGAGTTTGTCCTCACTATGCTTATGGAGTTGCTCACGCTGTGCGCCATTCCGCTGGCACTGCGCCTGTTCCGCTTCAAGGCCATAGCCGCCCGCCTCACCTCGGCTGCCGAATTGCTGCGCTGGGGTATGGTTCGAATGCTTATGCTGTGTCTGCCAATGGTGGCAAACACATTTTTATATTATATATACATGAATGTGGCCTTCGGCTATATGGCCATAATCTTGTTGCTGAGCCTGTATTTCGTGCTGCCTACCATGGCACGCTGCGAGGTAGAGATAAATGACGGCACCAGTACTGCCGACGACACGCAGGCCGATGCAGAAACTGAAAAACAGTAGAAAATGGTGAAACTGTCGGTAGTAATAGTTAGCTATAAGGTACGCGCCTATGTAGAGCAATGCCTAATGTCGCTCTTACGCTCGCTGCGTGATATAGACGCTGAGGTGTTTGTCGTGGACAACAATTCGCACGACGGCACCGTCCAGCTCATACGTTCTCGTTTTCCGCATGTCAAGGTTATGGACAGCAGCCATAACCTCGGCTTTGCGCGTGCCAACAATGCAGCCATCCGACAGAGCACAGGTGAGTACGTGCTCTTGCTCAATCCCGACACCATAGTGGCGGAGGACACCATAAGCACCGTACTCGATTTTATGGATGCCCATCCCCAAGCGGGCAGTGCAGGTGTGGCAATGCAGTGTGTAGACGGATCGCTCGCTCCCGAGTCGCGTCGCGGCCGCCCAACGCCAATGACGGCTTTCTACAAGATGTGCGGCCTGTGCGCCATGTTCCCACGTAGCCGTTTCGGCCGTTACTATATGGGCGGAATGTCGTGGAGCGAGGCAGGACGCATTGACGTGGTGAGCGGAGCCTTCTGTATGATGAGGCGTTCGGCGCTGGATAGGGTAGGACTGCTCGACGAAGACTTCTTCATGTATGGCGAGGACATCGACCTCTCGTGTCGCATAGCCGATGCCGGCTACGAGAATTGGTACATCCCGGCACACATACTGCACTACAAAGGCGAGAGTTCACACCAGTCGTCGTTCCGCTATGTCCACGTGTTCTACAATGCCATGCTCATCTTCTTCCGCAAGCATTACGGCAGTGTGAGCCATCTTGTGGCGCTGCCCATCAAGGCAGCCATAGTGTTGAAAGCCACAATAGCCCTTGTCTCTATGCAGATGCGTGCCGTGAAGCGTGCTCTCGGCTTTGTCGACTCGCAGCACATGCGCCGTGCCGCCTATGTATTTATATGCACTAAGGACAGCGAAGCCAAGTGTCGTGACATCGCCTTGCGCAACGCCCTTGAGGCTACGTTCGTAGTAGGCGATGCACATAAGCTGCCACAAGGCCATGCCTGCATGCCATTGCCCGACGCCCATAAGGTGTACGTGGTATACGATATCGACGCATTCGCATTCGGACAGGTGCTGCGCCTGTTCCGTGAGAATCAGCATAAGGGAGTGTCAATGGGCACATTCAGCAGCAAGACAGGCAATATAATCACTTATGAGGAGGTCTTGTCATGAGCGAAATGAATCTTACCAAGGTGCGGTTGAGGGCTATGGAGCCTGAAGACCTCGACTTTCTGTACAATATCGAGAACGACCGCGAGCTGTGGAACGTGGGCAACACAAACGTGCCCTACTCGCGCTATGTGCTGCACGACTATATAGCCAACGCCACAAACGACATATACAGCGACGGCCAGGTGCGCATGATAGTTGAGAATGCCGAAGGGTGTACGGTGGGAATGGCCGACCTCTTCGACTTCAATGCCAGCCACAGACGCGCCGAACTGAGCATCGTCATTATGCGAGGCTTTCGCCGTTGTGGGTATGCTGAGGCTGCCGTGCGCCATATGCTGAGCTATGCGCAGCGCATTCTGCACCTCAATCAGGTGTATGCCGTCATCTCCGTAGACAACAAGCCATCGATTGCTTTGTTTGAGAAATGTGGCTTTATAAAGTCGGCAAACCTGCAAAAATGGCTCTTCGATGGCGAAAAATACATAGATGCAGTAATTATGAGTAATTTTTTTGAAAAAATATGACAAAAAGCTTTGTCAATTCAAATAATATTCATACCTTTGCACTCGCTTAAAAAACGGCAGAACAAGGTTTTTTATTAAGCCTTAATCATACTGGTGCGTTAGTTCAGTTGGTTAGAATACATGCCTGTCACGCATGGGGTCACGAGTTCGAGTCTCGTACGCACCGCTGATTAGATGAGGAGCTTTTAATTAAGCCCCTCATTTTTTGTATATATACATTTATTTTGTCTAATTATTTGACAATCGCAACCTTGTTTCGATGTTTTTTTGTAGCTTTGTTATCATGATAAAGAAACAAGGAACGATACTTATTGTTGACGACAACCGCAACATACTCACTACGGTGAGGATGCTGCTTGACCCCATATTCCATAATATCATCACCATAGCCAATCCAAACTCTATCCCTGCCAAACTGAGAGAGGAACATCCTGACGTGGTATTGCTCGATATGAACTTTTCGAGTGGCATCAATTCGGGGAACGAGGGACTCTTTTGGCTTAGAGAAATCAAGAGTATTAGTCCGAAGACCGAGGTTGTGCTTTTCACTGCTTATGCTGATATCCAACTCGCCGTAACGGGCATAAAGGAAGGAGCAGCCGACTTCATCGTGAAGCCTTTCGACAACGAGAAGATGATCGGTACATTGTTGGAGGCAAGGGATAAGAACAAGACAGCGGACAAAGCTATGGGCAAGCATAGTGGAAAAGCCGCACAAAGCGTGATGTATTGGGGAGATAGCGAAGCGATGACCAATTTGCGACACGTGGTGGAGAAGGTTGCAGCCACCGATGCCAACATCCTTATCACGGGCGAAAACGGAACAGGCAAAGAGGTATTGGCTAACGAGATTCATCGGCTGTCGGCTCGTAGCTGTAAGAAGATGCTGCCGGTGGACATGGGAGCCATTTCGGAAACCCTTTTCGAAAGCGAACTCTTCGGTCATGTTAAGGGAGCATTTACGGATGCCAAGGTGGACAAACCGGGCAAGTTTGAACTTGCCGATGGCAGTACAATATTTCTTGATGAGATAGGCAACCTCTCGTATAGCCTTCAGGCAAAACTCCTCACTGCCCTGCAACGCAGAAGCATAGTAAGAGTGGGTGGGTCGACACAGATTCCTATAAATGTCCGACTGGTATGTGCCACCAACCGCAATCTACAGCAGATGGTGAACGACGGCGAATTCAGAGAGGATTTGCTTTACCGCATCAACACCATACACCTTGAACTGCCAGCCCTCAGACAGCGAAAGGCTGACATCGTGCCGCTCGCCAACCGTTTCCTTCGTCAATATGGCGACATGTATAACAAGACAAACTTACGCTTTTCGGATGAGGCAGAGAAGAAACTCATCAGTCTGCCTTGGTATGGCAATATCCGAGAGCTTCAGCACGCCATTGAGAAAGCCGTGATATTGTCGGATGGTGGAATGATTTCGGCTGAGGATATCGACGGCGGCAACCAGACGAGAAGGGAGAAACCATTGGAAGAGGTGCAGACACTCGACGAGATGGAAAGTCGCATGATAGAGAAAACCATCAAGGAATGCGAGGGCAATCTGTCGGTGGTGGCAGCAAGACTGGGCATTTCCCGTCAAACGCTTTATAATAAGATCAAGCGATACGGAATTTAAGTGAAGAGTGAAGAGTGAAAAGTGAAGAGTGAAAAGTGAAGAGTGAAAAGTGAAGAATCCTATAGTTTTTTAGGGTATGGATGTTAATAAGGTTATAATAATTGTGCTTTTGCTCGTGGCAGTGGTGGGCTATGTTCGCCTCTACCGCCACTATCGTCGTAACATCAAGAAGGTGCGTTTCCTTTTTGATGCCATTGACAATGGCGACTTCTCCTTCAACTTCCCCACAGAAAAGAGGAATAAGGAGGACAAGATTCTGCACCAATCTCTTAACCGCATCAAGCTTTTCCTGCAGCATACAAGGGAGGAGCAGATGGAGCGGGAGAAATATTACGAGCAGATACTGAATGCGGTGGATACGGGCATAATGGTGGTGGACAGTCAGGACAACATCCTGCAGCACAATCAGGCTGCTCTCCGATTGCTCAACGCCGACGTGCTCACACACATGAACCAGGTAAAAGGAAAACTAAAGGACGAACATCTGGCTAAGCACGAGACGCAAGCCATGCTAAAGGACAAGCATGTGCGCATCATCGCCCTGAGCGACGTAAGCCACGAACTTAGCAACCAAGAGGTGGACTCATGGATTAAGTTGATTCGTGTGCTCACTCATGAAATCATGAACACTATCACACCTGTCACTTCACTCAGCGAGACATTACTGAAAGAACTCAATAGCGAAGAACTGTATACTGCCAAATCGTTATCTGCAGAGCAAGCTAAATTGAAACAAGGCTTGGAAACCATACATAAAACCGGAACCGAACTCTTGGCATTCGTCAACAACTATCGCCGTTTCACTCATGTGCCTAAGCCCCAACCCGCACTCTTCTATGTGGAGCCGTTCCTCGAACGTATGGCAATGCTTTGCAATCATGAAGTGGAAATAGCGGTAACACCAAAGGACTTGTTGGCTTATGCCGACGAGAGCCTTATCTCGCACGTAGTGACAAATCTTCTGAAGAATGCCGTAGAAGCCTTTAATGGCTTACAATCCGAGCCTACAACCAAACCATCCATCCGTCTTCATGCCTACACCAATGAGCAGGAAGCCGTCATCATCGACGTAAGCAACAACGCTGGTCTTATCCCCGACGACATAGCCTCCCACATCTTCATTCCTTTCTTCACCACTAAGCCCGAAGGAAGCGGCATCGGTCTCTCCCTATCCCGCCAAATCATGCGAGTAAGCGGAGGCAGCCTTTCGCTACATCAGGACAAGGCGCAAGGCATCACCACATTCCGCATCATCATTCCTTAACGATACTATTGCTTTATCCAAAGTAAGCATCAATGCCAACCAAAGGTATGTTCTCCATCCATTCTTGGTCAACATATCCTTTCATTGAAATACGAAGACCCTTCAATCCTGTGTTGTCTTTCACAAACTGAGATAATGAACGAGCACGAACATTCTCTTCTGCTTTTACTTCGATTGGAATAACTCTATTATCATTCTGAATGACAAAATCTATTTCTGAAGGAGTCTTGCTATTGCTCCAATAATAAGGAGTAAAGCCAATGACCTTGAGTTGCTGCATCACATATTGTTCCGTGAACATTCCCTTGAACTCCGTAAACACATTGTCGCCTACAAGCATCTGGTCGATTGGGGCATCCGACATACACGCCAAAAGCCCACAATCCAACAAAAATAGCTTAAAAGCATCAAAGTCCTCATAAAACTTAAGTGGCATCTTTGGCTCACTGATACGGTTTACCTTATATATAATACCTGCATCCAAAAGCCATTGAATGGCAAGCTCAAAGTCCTTAGCCCTACTTCCCTTACGGATAGCGCCATATATAAACTTCTTGTTTTCCTTTGCCAGCTGAGCAGGAAGAGAGCTTAACAACTGACGGATTCTTACAGATTCACTCTCCGAAGTATGCTTGGAAATATCACGCCCATAAGCATCCAATATCTCTCTCTGCAAAGTGCGAACTTGTTGAAGGTCTGCATTTCTCACAAAGTTGCTCACTACACCTGGCATACCTCCCACAAAGTAGTATTGGCGCAACAATTCCACCATCTTGGGCATCATCGTATCTATCAATGGCCAATCCTTGGAATGCAAGATATCTATCCAACCCTCATTGCCTGTAGCTTCAAGAAACTCCTCATAATCCATAGGAAATATATTAAGCATATCAACCTTACCCACGGGGAAAGACTCCCCCTTACCCAATGTTACACCAAGCAAAGAGCCAGCCACCATCACATGATACTCTGGTGCTTTTTCACAGAAATATTTCAGACTGTGAAGTCCTCTTGGAATCTCTTGTATCTCATCCAAGATAATCAAAGTATCGCCAGGAGTAACCTTGACACCTGTTATCGCCTGCAAAGTCATCAATATTCGATTAATGTCGTAGTCTAAATCAAAGAGTTGTTTCATTCTCGGCTCATCATCACAGTTGACGTATGCGACCTTATTATACTCTCGTTCTCCAAAATGTTGCATAATCCAAGTCTTGCCAACTTGTCTTGCACCAAGCAGCATCAAGGGCTTTCTATCCTTGTTTTCCTTCCACTTTAGAAGCTGTTGATATATCTTTCTTTTCATAAAAGTCTAACATTTAATAACTTACACTGCAAAGATACACTTTTTCGATGATAAAAATCAGTAAAAACAACACTTTTTCGAGGATAGAAATCAACAAAAACAACACTTTTTCGATGATAAACCTCAAAAAAGCAAAAGAATCTCCCAAGTACAGCATATACTTAGGAGATTCATTCTGACATAAATTTATGAGGATAATTCTACTCTTCGCTCTATTTCACCAGAAAGTCGTAGAAAGGAGTATACATCAAATTATTAGGCTGTAGATACATCTTTTTACTCTTGAAATCTATCAGCATATTGAAACGTTTCAAGAAGTTGTTGCCTATCATTCCATCTACATCTTTCTCGTTCAGCATACCAGAATTAAGAGTGGAGAAAGCTCCTGGGATTTTGGGCAGAACATATTGTCCAACCCTTACTTCGTCAAAATAGACATTCTTCAGTTCACCGCTGCCACCGTCGGAGCTTGTTATGCGTGATATGGCAAACGGCTTCTTTGTGCCAAGAAGACGATTTCTATTCACGAATGTAGTGCTAAGATCGATAATGCGGTCGGAACCAGTGTCCACTTCGAGTTGCAGTCGGTATGTTGATTCATTGAGTTTAATAGGTATCTCTATAAACGGTACACCATATTTATATACGAATGGCAGAATAACATAGGATTCAGATATCAAGACCAACGCACTGTCTTTGGGATAGCAGTATATCTTATGCTTGTCGTAGTTGATTTCGATGTTGAACGCACTAAGTCCGTTAAGTCCTAACACACCGTCCCACATATCTTGAGAGAAAGGGATATTCACACATTCAGCCTTGTCGTATTGTATGGTTCCTATAGTCAGCGAGTTGTCATGGCTCGCTGTAACTTTATTGAAGCCAGTGGTTCCCATATTATCAACCGTATCTTTCTCGTGTATTAATCCTTTCAGTTTTCTGGAGTTGGTGTTCAGAGTTATGGTTGTAGCACCTGTGTCAACCAAGAAGTTCAATGAGTCGGAACCATTCACAAATGCTGTGACATAAATGCGTCCGTCGTCACCTATTGTAAAAGGAATCTCACCTACCGGCTCTATGCTTGTCATCTTTTTGGCTGCATTGACTGGACAATAAATCAGAGCCAAAATCAAAGCTAAAAACAATACAACCTTCTTCATCTTGTCTTGTTGTTTTGTCATCTGTGTTGGGCTTATGATTAAGCTTGGTACAGATGGTTGCAAAAGTAATAATTTTTGAGGATTAAAATCAAAGAAAGCCACACTTTTTTGAGGATAGTTTCCAATTTTTCAAAGAAAAGTTGGTGCTTAACCATAAATATAGTATCTTTACCTATGCAAAAGCAGAAGTTTATGGCATTCGAAAAGGAAATCAAGGAATACGAGGAGTTGAGACGCAAATATCAAACCTCGATTATCAATAAAATGGATAGAGAAGAGTACGTGAAATACAACGAAGTACTCTTCTCTACCCATTCGTGCGCCATTGAGGGCAACTCCTTCTCCGTAGATGATACTCGTGAACTGAAGGAGAAAGGATTAGGGATGATTCCCACGGGAAAGACACTTTTTGAGGCTTTCGAAATGCTCGACCACTTTGACGCATTCGAGTACGTGATGCAAAACACAAAGCATCCGCTTGACGAGAGTCTTCTGAAAGAAATCAACAAACGGGTTACATGCCATACGCTTTCTTATCGTTCTCCTGAAGCCATTCCTGGCGAATACACCACCACGGACATGGCTGCAGGCGATACGGTATTTGGCAATCACGAAGAACTCATCGCCAGAGTTCCCAAGCTGTTGGAATCTACAGAAAAGGCTATCCTTTCTGCCGCTGCTCATCCTATGATACTTGCAGCCCGCTTTCATGGCTTCTACGAATATCTACATCCCTTCCGTGACGGGAACGGAAGAACAGGACGACTCGTCAGCAACTACATTCTATTACGCTTGGGGCATCCTCTTCTCATCATCCCCTCTGATGCCCGTCAGGAATATATTTCCGCTCTCCGCATGATTCGCACGGAAGCAACCGACGAGCATCTTATCCGCTTCTTCTTTAAAATGGCAACGCAAAGAATGAAGGAAGAACTGAAGCAGAAAGAGGCTAACACCAAGCGATTTATGACATTCGTCTTCTGAGAAAGCCGTATTATATTTTATTGTTCGCCGTATCCACGATGCTGCCATCAAACAATCGGATGATGCGATTGGCAATCTTGGCATCGTGCTCATTATGCGTCACCATGACGATGGTGGTGCCCTCGTGGTTAAGTTCGGTAAGCAGACGCATTACTTCGGCACCATTCTTTGAATCGAGGTTACCCGTAGGCTCATCGGCAAGGATAAGCTTAGGTCCGAAGACCACGGCACGAGCGATGGCAACTCGCTGCTGCTGACCACCAGAGAGCTGATGAGGGAAATGCTTGGCACGATGGCTGATGGCCATGCGCTTCATGATGGCTTCCACCTTTGTCTTGCGCTCAGCCTTCGGAATGTTGAGGTAAGTAAGAGGAAGTTCGATGTTCTCCTCTACAGTCAATTCGTCAATGAGGTTGAAGCTCTGAAACACAAAGCCTATCTCACCCTTGCGCACATCCGTACGTTCGTTTTCTTTAAGGTTAGCCACCTCATGATTGCCCAAGAAATATTTTCCCGATGTAGGATTATCCAATAATCCAAGGATATTGAGCAAAGTGGATTTGCCGCAACCTGACGGTCCCATGATGGCAACAAACTCACCATCTTCTACTGTGAACGATACATTATTTAAAGCTATAGTCTCCACATCCTCTGTGCGGAATGACTTGCAAAGATTTTCTACTTTTATCATTTTATTATTTTTTTAAGTTAAAGAAATTAAGGAGTTAAAGAGATGCTTGTCTTGCTAAAAGTTAGGAATGTAGGAGAAAAGACTATTGTCTTAACTCCTTGACTTCTTAACTCCTTAACTCCCGATTATTTTATTCATCCTTGAGATATTTCACCGGATTACTATTCGCCACCTTGTAGCAGTTGATGATTACTGATAGGGCGATGATGACGAGCAGCAGAATCGTAACACATATAAAGAGTAAAGGTGTGATAGTAATCTTCTCGCTGAACGACATGAGCCATTGTCTGGCTATAAGCCAAGCCACAATGTCGCCTACGATGATGCAAGGCAAAGCTATCTTCATGATATTCTTCAGGAAGATGCGCAGAATGTCCTTCACCTTCGCTCCGTTAACCTTTCTTATCGCAATCTCCTTGCGGCGGCGGTTTACCTCATCACTCGTATAACCCACCAATCCGAAGAGGGCGATAATCATCGTAACGATACCAGCCACGAGGATGCCGTTGCGGAAATTGAGCTGGGAAGAATACTGGTTAGCCAGTTCAGAGGCATAACTCTTCACGATGACCTTATTGTTAGGATACAACGACTGCATCTTCTGCTGTAGCTCCGACAACGATTCTTCCTGCATATCCTTAAACTTTACAAGCATATAATAAGCCGTCTTGGCTGCATAGAAATACAGTACAGGGAACTCCTTCATATCGTCGCCATCGGCAGACATGTCACCCCAGCGGATATTCTTGCACACGCCACAAACCGTCAGCTTGAGTGGATTTACACCGTCATCATGTCCCGAACAAGTAATCTGCTTGCCTACCACACCATCTTGCCAATGCCAGATATTGATGAGTTTTTCAGCACCCCGTTCATCAATAATCACCTGACGGCAACTGTCATTGCGCTCTGTAAAGAACGTACCCTGTACTATCGAGATGTTCATCATCTTGAAGAAATTGTCGTCCACACCTTCCATATCCATGATGTTGAAGGTATTAGTATCATCACCTGGCTTTTGCACCATGTTTCCGCTTCTGCCGTATCCATTGAGCGGAATATGATAAGTGGAACAGCACTCCTTGACATTCGGCATTCGCTTGATTTCGGCAAGACACTGGTTGCGCTGGTCGCGATTGATGCCATCTACCGAGACGATGGCAACATTATCATAATCGTAACCAGGATTGGTGCCAAGCATCAGCTGATACTGACTGTTGATGATGTAGAGCAGACAGAACAGCAGTCCAGAGATAGCAAACTGTATGCCCAGCAACGTTAGTTTCCAGCGGTTGCGATTCTCGTTATAACCACGGAAGGCACTTGCCACCGGTATCTTGTTGTATAGCCAGCCCGGAACCAGACCGCCTACCAGCAACACCAGCAGGCAGATCATCACCAATATCCAACTGCCCCTGTTCTGAATCAGCGCGCTAACCGGAGCAGAAAGGAAATTCTCGATAGTTCCCTTGCAAAGGAATACGAGTATGACAGCCAAAATCACCGCCAAGCCTACATGCACCAATGCCTCAGAGAAGATGATGGCATGAATGTTCTTGGGTTTGGCTCCATAACACTTGCGCACCGCCATCTCGCGAGAACGCCCCACAAGATTGCCCACGATGATAAGCAGATAGTTCATTACCGACGTGAAGAGCAGCACGAAGGCAACGATGCTCAATATCCAGCTCATCATCTTTATGTATGGGTCATGGGTATAGACATCGCTCAACACCGTGAAATCAAAGGTAAGGTCTGCTCCCATCTTCTTCAGTTCCTTCAATGGAAAATGGTCTTGGCGCATCTTGTCGACGTAAGGCTTGAGTTCGTCGGCACGATGTCCCCTTGCCAACCGAATGTAGGAAATATAGTTATCATTTCCTATCCAATTATCTCTGCCATCGTAAGAATATACGTATGGCAAACTGGACATAGACAGAATAATCTGCGTGTTATGCAAGGAAGCCCCCCAAGGAAAAGCCTCGAAAACGCCATTAATGGTAAAGGTAGTACCAGGATAATTGGGAAGCGTGAAATGCTTGCCCACCACATTGCCGCCTATCGTGGCTGCCGTCTTCGAGTCGATGATGCAAGACAAGGGCTGTGATAATATCTGGCGAGCCTTGCCTACCAACATCTTCTGCGGAAAGACATCGAAGAAACAACTGTCTGCCATTATGATATTGGCAGACACGACGTTCTGGTTTTCAAGCTTGCATTGGGCATCGTTATAAAAAAAGTTAGTACTTGTAGCAACTTCCACCATAGGCGCATATTGCTTTACACCTTGGGCGATGGCTCCTGAAGTTTGATTGAACGTCATGGTCTTGCCCTGATTGCTGCTCACTTCAAATATCTGATACGTCCTATCCCATCCAGGGAAATACGTATCGTAGGTCTGCTCGAAATAAATCTCGGCGATAATCACCGAACTGATTGCCAGCCCGAGCGCCAGACACAATATCTTCACGAAGTTGTGCTGCCCCCTTCGAGGCAGATTCTTGAATGCGTTAATAATATTATTCATATCAATATTCTGTTTCAAGGGCGTTAGCCCAATTAATCACTAATCACTACTAATTAATCACTAAGACATCATTGTCCTTATATGCTTCGTAGCCACTAACGATAACCTGCTCGCCTGGCTCCAAACCTTCTAACACCTCATAGTATTGAGGATTCTGGCGACCGATGGTTATCTTCCGGCGATAAGCCTTCTTGCCACTCTTGTCTAAAACAAAAATCCATTGACCGCCCGTTACACTATAAAACGTGCCTTTAGGGATAATTATTGCCTGCTTCGACTGACCGAGCTGCAAATCTACATAATAGGTCTGACCGGTTCGGATGTTGCCAGGGCGAACGCCTTTGAAGACGAAGTCGATGCGGAACCTGCCGTCTCTCACTTCGGGATAAACCTTGCGAACCTGCAAGAGATATTGCTTGCCGTTCTGGACGAAAGAGGCATTAAGGCCTGGCTTCACACGGTCGATGTAATGCTCATCCACCTGCGCCTGCACCTTGTAATCGCTGAGATCGTTTATCACTCCTATCTTCTGTCCTGCCTGTATGCTCTGTCCAAGCTCCACATCCAGCAAACCAATCTCACCAGAAATGGTGCTGCGGATGTTCAGCTTCTCTTTGCGTTGGCGAACCAACTGCACATTCTTCTGCATGGCTTCAAGATTGTCGTCCATCTGATTCATCTGCGAACGGCGTAGCTGCGCATCCTTCTTCAGTCGCTTGCTAATGAGCGCATGCTTCTTTACGGCAAGTTCGTAGGCTTCCTTTGCCTTGAGATACTCTTCGCGCGAATTGAGTTCTTCCTTGTGCAAAGTCTCCTGATGCTCATAGGCTCGACGCTTGGTGATGACATCCTGCGAAAGCGTAAGCTCCTCGTTGCTATTGTTCAGTCGGTCCTGCTCCATAGAAATCTGGGTGTTGCGAAGCATGTCCTGCTTTTCGGCAAGTTCGCTCTCGGCATTCAGTATCTCAAGGTCGAGATTCGAATTGCTCAGTCGCACGATGACATCGCCCTTGTTCACATGAGCACCTTCATCTACTACTTTATCCAAAACAATACCACCTTCTTCCGAACTGATTTGCACAACGGAGATAGGCACCACCTGTCCGTCAACAGACACATAATCGTTGAACTGTGCCTTTTCTACATTTCCTATGCTCAAGCCTTTTCTGTCCACCTTCAGGGTGGAAGAGAAATTGCCCAAGCCCAACCATACGAGGAATGCTATCAGAACAGCTCCTCCTGCTATCCATGCCCAATACTTGCGGGGCACGAGATATTTTTTCTTTTCTATTTTAATGTCCATAGTTGTTTATCTTATTAAATTTTCTCCTTGGTAATAAGCAACCAGTCTCTGTTTGATGATGAGCAGCATTTGCATCTGGAGCTCTTTTATTCTACTCTCAAGAAGCGTTTGTGCTGCTGTATGAAGGTCGAAGGTGGAAAGCATTCCTTCCTCAAACTTACGGCTCGACATGTGATAGGCGAGCGAATCGGAGGCTACCTTCTTCTGCATCTGATGCAATTCCTTGGCGTAGCCTTCAGCATCCATTATTGCCTGGGCTATTTGGTCGTGAAGCTTGCGACGGGTTTCTTCAAGATTCACCTGAGCCAGTTGCCAGTTGTTGCGTGCCTTCTTCATACTGTGCCAACGGTCGCTATTATAAATAGGTATCGAAAGGGTCAATGCGAGATATTCGCCTCGATTGTTGCGAAACTGCGAGGCAAACCCATCGTATTGCCCTTTCAGAGAGAGATTCTTGTAATAGTTGGTAGTGATGCCACCACTGAGCGAGAGCGAGGGCAACAATCTGCCTTTTGCTATCTTATAGTCATAATGCGCCAGCTCCACTTCATACTCTGCCGACTTCATATCGGGAGAGATGTTCAGGAAACTCTGATAGATAGTTTCAGAGTTCGGCTTGTCGCCTATAGTCAGCTGACATGATGCAAGACTTTTCTCATTATCATTTGATTGAATATCCAACTTCAGTTTATCACCTACGGGATAATTCATAGCCGATTTCAAAGCGAGCAGACTCTGCCGTGCCACATTCTGCTGATGCGTAAGACAGTATTCGTCTTCAGCCACCTGCGATTCCATCTGCACCACATCCGGGCGTCCTTTCTCACCAAGTTCATACTGGCGTTTCGTCTTTGCCAGCATACGTCGGCTTTCGTCCAGCTTCTCGCTTGCTATCCGTATGCTTGCCTCTGCGTATGCAGCATCCACATATTTCTGCATCACGTCAATGGCTATATTGTCCTGCGCCTTCTGCATCGCCGTAGCAGAATAGTCACGGCTCAGTCGGGCTTGCCTGAAAGCATTGATTGTGGCGAAACCGTCAAACACATTCAGCTCGGCATAAAGCTGATAGTAGTTGTTGAATGTCGTCACATTATTATATGTATTGGTCTCAGGGTCGATGTTTCGTCCCCAAGCATACTGGCCCTGCACACCACCTGCGACGGTGGGCAAGAATGCGGCAACGGCATGATGATAGTCCTGCTTGCGTTGACGTGCGTTGATAGTCTCACGCTTCACATCCGTAGCATGCTCTGCTGCATACTTCATGCAGTCGTCAAGACCCCAACTCTGTGCCGAGACTACTGACGCAACCATCAACCATCCTATCAGTAATACTTTTCTTTTCATAATCCTCATTATTTTGACATTATAAGGACAAGGGCTGTGCCAAAACAATAACTCTACTGATAATCAGAAGATTAGCATAAAAGGCTCATAAAACATAATGTCCAATAATTAGACACAGCCGTCAAATTATTGGACAAAGAAATACACCCACGTTTTTTACTTTTCATCAATATCAAGGTCAAATAGATGTAACAGATAGAAGTTGATGCTATGACGATAAATGATAATGATATAATAGAAACACTGAACGAAAGCCGGGAGACGGGCTTCAGGATGCTTCTGAACAAGTATCAGGAGCCTGTCTACTGGCACATCCGCCGACTGGTGGTCTCGCACGATGATGCTCAGGATGCCACACAAGAGACGTTTGTGAGGATGTTCCGCTCGCTCGGACAGTTTCGGGGTGACAGCTCCTTGCGTACATGGCTGTATCGCATTGCCACCAACGAGGCACTGCGACTAATAAGCAAGCGTCGGCAGGAGATGGTTTCGTTCGATTCGCTTACGACAGGCGTGGACATCATTGCTGCCGACAACTACATTGATTATGCCGACAAGCTGGCGGTGAAACTGCAAAAGGCAATTCTGACATTACCACCCAAACAGCAGTTGGCTTTCAACCTGCGCTACTATGACGAACTCGGTTTTGACGAGATAGCCAAGATAGCCGACTCTACTGCTACAAGCATCAAGTCAAGCTATCATGTTGCCAAAGAGAAAATAATAAAGTATATGAACTCAAACGATTAAGGATATGGACAAGAATTTCGATTTCAATCAAGTGGGCAAACGCATGCCGTACGCTACTCCTGACGATTTCTTCGCCAAGATGCAGAGCAACATCCTTGATGCCGTACAAGATAGCACCACGAAGAATACAGACTCTAAAGCGAAGAAACGTCAAGTCCGTAAGTGGCTTTGGCCCGTATCGCTGTCGGCAGCAGCTGCAGTTGCCGCAATGTTTGTCATCAACATGCACTTCTTTGCTCCCAAGCCGTCAGCGGCTTCAAATGATATGCTGGAGGTAGAACAGGCGTTCGCCCAACTCTCGGATGGCGACCAGGCTTTTATTCTGGATGTATATCAGGATGATGTGTTCATCAACAATTAAGTCAATAAATGTATAACATAAATAAAAATCACAGATTATGAAAAAGATTTTCAACGTAATGATGCTTGTCATCGCAATGATGATGTTCACCGTCAACTCTTTCGCTCAGGCTCCCAACAATAAGCAGCGCCTCACTCGCGAACAGCTTGCAGAGAAGCAGGCTCAACACATAGCCAAAGACCTTGCTCTTGACGATGAAACTACAGCCAAGTTCATCAACACCTACATACAATGCCAGAAGGAGATCTGGGCTCTTGGTCCGCGTCCTCGTCGCAATGGCAATAACAATGGTCGCAATGGCAATAACAATGAGGAGCAAATTGGGCAGAACATCAAGAAGCGCTTCGAAATGAGCGAGAAGATTCTCGACATCCGACAGAAGTATTACAAGGAATACTCAAAGTTTATGACACAGAAGCAGATTCAGCGTGTATATGAAATTGAGAAGAACATGATGAAGCGATTCGCTCAGCATAGAGGAAAGAAAGGACAACGCCCCATGCGCGGTCAATTCGGACCACGACCAATGGATAAGAACTCTACAAAATAAAAAGTAGTAGGTTGGTCGTTGAATTGAAACTAATTTTGTACCTTTGCATTCGCTTACTCACGAGTAAGCAGGTGCAAAGGTCCCGTAGCTTAGCTGAATAGAGCGTCAGATTCCGGTTCTGAAGGTCTTGGGTTTGAATCCCAACGGGATCACTGGAAAAAAGGAGAGTCATGTGTTGGCTCTCCTTTTTGCTTATAAAGAGCAGAAAGATCTGGTTGAGAAAAAGTTCTGAATGTCTTGGGTTTGAATCCCAACGGGATCACTGGAAAAAAGGAGAGTCACGTGTTGGCTCTCCTTTTTGCTTATCGAATGGTATGGGGGAGTGCAGACCTTTATGTGGATATGTGAAGACAACATCGTGGAAGTACCATTCGACAAGGAATTCTAAAAAGGGCGATAGATAACAATAAACTACGCTCCGCAGGGTATGCTACTTTAATGGAGACGTATCTCGAATGGTATCCAAAAAGTCAACAATACAAGCTACTATGTTGCCCGCGTTACTGGGCAATATAAAGACAACTACTCCTCCATGAACATACGGCATGGACTGTATTTGTTTGGATTGATGAGAAACTCCTCTTCATCGATACCCATCTTTGACATTGCGTCAGAAGAAGAACTGGATGACTTCTGAGGAGCAAGTCCGGTGAGGATGATGCGTATCTGCTCATCGAGATCCTCGTAATGAGCACGTGTGTCGGCATCAGATGTCTTGGCATTCTGCACCATAGAGCGGATGCTCTTGAGGGCAGCATAGGCATACGGACGCTGGTCTTCCACCATAGTCACACGCCATGCTCTTGCAAAATTGTTGACAGCACGACGCTGAATGTGCTTAGTATAGTTGGACACCTTGGCTCCAGTCTTTGTGGAACGGAAGAGATAACCGAGGAGTTCGTTGACATAATCCATCGGCTTGTAGCTGTCCTGGAGATAGCAATGCTTGCTGATGAGATTGAGAGTCATAGCCGATGTGAGCGCATCGAGAGTGCGGTCCACGATAGGATAAACAGCATTCTCAGGCACGCGGTTGAGTCTGCGGGCGAAAGGTTGGTTCCAAAGCCATGCTGGTTCTACAATCATATTCTCATTGAGCCATGCCAATGCGCGACGCTGCACATCCTTTCCTACTGGTGTATATACAGGTCCTTCCTGGTCAGCGCTCTTGTAATCATGATATACACCGCTGATGTTCTTCTGCACATGACCGTAGAAGCGTCCCATCTGATTGATTACATTCTTGTATGCAAACTTGAGATTGGCATCCATATCAGCCTCCTCATAGTTCCATTTCTGGATGTTTGCCATGACGCGCTTGAGGTTCTTCACGCCGTAGGTGCTTGCCTTCATGGCATCATCGCCGAGGTCTTCTGTCTGTGCCTGAGGGTCATTGTCAGTGCCTTCACCACCAAACCAGTAGCGTGGACTCTCCTTGAGCTTATTGATAATCATATTGTTGAGAGTCAGGCGCTCGTCGCGTTCGCCCTTAGAATCAGGGAAATAGCGGTAGCCCCATTCTATTGCCCACTTGTCATAGTCATTGATACGAGGGAAGAGTCCGGCGTATGTCACGCTGTCTTCAGGCTGTGCCACATAGTTGAATCGGGCATAGTCCATGATGGAAGCCGTGTGTCCATGCTCTTCGAGCCATTCCTTGTCACGGAGTTTCTCTACAGGAGTGGCATGGCTTGCACCCATATTATGACGCAATCCGAGGGTATGACCTATCTCATGTGAAGATACGAAGCGGATGAGCTGGCCCATCAGTTCATCATCGAAGACAGGCTTCTGTGCGCGCTTATCCACAGCACCGACCTGTGTCTGATACCATGCGTGGAGCAACTGCATCACATTGTGATACCAACCCACGTGGCTCTCGATGATTTCACCGGAACGAGGGTCGCTGACATGCGGTCCGTAGGCATTGCTGATGTCGCTTGCGAGATAGCGTATCACGGAGTAGCGGGCATCCTCTAGGCTCATGGTGGAGTCGTTAGGCCATTCCTTTGCGCAGATGGCATTCTTGAAACCAGCCTTCTCAAATGCCGCATTCCAGTCGTTGACGCCGGCAATGAGGTAAGGCACCCATTTCTTAGGTGTAGCAGGGTCAATGTAATATACTATCTGCTTGACAGGCTCCACGAGTTCGCCACGGCGATAAGCCTCAATATCCTTAGGCTCCAGTCTCCATCTGGAGATGACCTGATGGCGCTTCACCTGCTGCTGATCGTCACCGAAGTCGGTGAATTCCTCGGTGAAATAGCCTACACGAGGGTCATAGGAACGGAATGCCATAGGCTCTTTAGGCAGAAGGACGAAGGAGGTGTTGACCTTCAGCGTGATGTTTCCCGTAATCTTTCCGGCAGGGATGCGTGTGCTTGCCTTCGAACCGTAGGTCTTTACGGTGACAATCTCGGTGTTGATAGGGAATGTGCTGATGCGCTCGATGTAGGAGAGGTCCTTCTTGAAAGCAGTCACTCCGAGTGCCGACTTGCTGCTTTCCTCAAGAGAGAGGACGGCATTGTCGGAATTAAACATATTTGTGACGTTGATACTGTAGAACTTCACTCCGGTGGAGTCTGTCAGCGTAGAGTCTATTTTGGTGGCATAGACGATAGGATCCTGGGTACAGTTGGCTACAGCAGTAGCAATCTTGTCATCACTCTTGACGCGTATGTCATAGAGATGAGCACGCAGGAGCATCTGCTTGTTGTTCTTTTCCCAGTAGAGCACCTGCTCATTGGCCAGTTCTCCGCCATATACTCCAGCATCCACAGGTGTGGAAACATAGCGTGTGGTGGTGAGAAAGAGTCTGCCGAGAAGTGAGTCTGGTATCTGGAAGTAATAGTCGTCCTTATGCTTCTGCACATTGAAGAGGCCTTTTACTGCCGGTTGTCTTACTTCTTTCTTTACGGGCTTGGTGACCTTTGACTTCTTTTTTGCCTGTGCTCCTGGACTTATCATTGCTGCCATGCACACAAGTAACAATAGTTTTTTCATTTGTTTGGTTTTAGAGTTGTTAATATTTTCTTCAGCCAGTGACGTGGCTGACACGGTGGCTTAATGCTATTTGCTGTACTTCTTGCCTCCGATGATGCGGATGCCAGTGCCGTTATAAGGCAGGCCTGTAATGCTGTATGCCTTGCCATTAGCGATAGAAGAGGCGATGGATTTGATGCCGGTAGCATCAAATTCCTCCACGTCTGTGAAGCCTGCATTTTCATAGTCAGCCTTGTTACCAGAAAGAACGTAGCACTTCTTCTTGTAGAGAGACTTCAGAGCACTGCTTCCAAGCTCAGGAAGCTTGCAGTAATAGCGGGAATACTTCGCATTGGTGCAGAGGTTGAAGGCATTCTTTTGCAGTTCGTTTACAGAAGCCGGAAGGATGAATGCCACAGCCTTTGCAGACTGGCAACCGCTCTCGCATATGGTCTCAAGCGATGTGCAGGGACTGAAATCGAGCACAAGATTGTAGCCTTTTGTCTTAGAGCTGTTCTTTGAGAGATTGAGGAAGGCACGATTGCCTATGGTCTTGAGGGCCGTGCAGCCTTTGAGATTGAGGGCGGTGCACTCATAACTCTGGGAGAAAGCACGCTCACCGATGGATTCCAAAGCCGAGCATCCTTCGAGATTGATGGTCTTTGCGCCCGTCTGTTCGAAGCCGTATTCCTCAATAGTCTTGAGATTGGCATGACCTGAGAGGTCTATTTCTGTGATTTTATAGCAAAATTTGAAGGCTTTGCCCTTGATAGTCTCAAGATTTGAGCAATTAGAGAAATCGACTGTCTCCAATTTTGACTGGTCTGAACTGTCGAAAGCGTATGAACCCACAGAAGTCATGGTAGCCGGGAAGATTATCTTCTTCAGCGGAATGATGGCATTATCATTCTCCTTCTTCTGGAAGACATTGGCAGGAAACTCATTAGCAGGGTACTCTATCGTGGTTTCGCCTACTTTCTCGGAGTAAGCGACGATGTTGGCATCCTTGAGGTCGAGCGTCTCTACCTTCATATTCTGGCGGATGAAGGCTATGTCAGCCTTGTTGATATTGCCGGTCAAGGTGAGGTCGATGACATTGAGGTCATCACCTTTGATGAGAGTGGAGAGGGTGCCGGCAGTCTCCACTTTGATAGTTTTTGTCTCAGCATGAGCAGTAAATGCCATGAGTGAGAATGCGATAAGGAGTAGATGTTTGCATTTCATAAGCGCTTCTTGTGTTTATTATTTATATTATTTGGATTATCAATATCTGCCGATTACGCAGTGGATATGATGGCTGGATACCTACATACACCTCGTGAAATAGGTGGCATAGCCGGGGATGATGTCCTGATATGCTTTGATGAGCTTGCCGGTCACGCTATCATAGACGCGGATGGAGGAGCAGCCAGTGGCTTGACGATAGGTCAGCATGACGGTGCAATCATCCTCATCACGCAGTCCTAAGCCAGTAATGAGAGGGAATACATCCACCAGTTGCTCGCCTTCATCGAGGCTAATCAGCAGTTTGGACTTCACAGGATTAAACTCTTTCATGTTGTAATAGTCGAAGCGATATACCTTATTGCCAACAGAATAGAAGGCATAGCTCTCGCCAAACGAGCCCCACCAATATCTTACAGTCCGTGCAAGAGAGGCATCAATCGGCATGATGCGCTTGAGAGAGATGGGCTGAACAGTGGTTTTGACATAGTTGACACAGAACTCATATATGGCATACTCTCCGTCACGCTTGCCTATCAGATATACCTCATACGGCTGATTGGAGCCCAATCCTGTGGCTTCGGTGAAGCATCCGCAGAGACTGTCGAGACGGAAAGGTTCGCCTTCAATGCTGATATGCTCCATCTGGTCGTTATAGACATGGTAGCAACCCACCGTATTGTCGTCATGCAGCACGAAGGTCACTTTCTTAAACCTCTGGAATTGCTTGCTCGACATAGCCTGACGCACATTGCGACTCTTGACAAAAGTGTTCTCATTGAATACAGGAAGCTTGCGGTCCAGACCATTGAAGACATGGAGATTACCATTGCAGATGAAGTATTTCGATGCGCCATAGCCGAAGGTGACATTGCTGATGTCCAGTCTGGAGGCGCTGCCCATATACACCTTATTATTATATTGCCGGTATATTCACCAACATTATGATAGAAACCATTGTCTGGATCAGCATTGCGCATGCTGATACATCTGCCCCAAGAAGGGCTTTGATCTGTGAAAACGGCTATCTCATTGAGGGCATACAGCGTGCCGTAATACTTGCCATTGATGGGTTCATCGGGGTTTATCCGCTCTATCATGTCGGGGTAATACTTCGTGAAGGCACGCACATCACCCTGCAATGACATCCATTCGGTGCGTCCGTCAGACTTCTGATAGACCACAATGGAGGACGGTGTGTATGTGCTCAGCACCTGGAAGGAGAATGTCTTGCGAAACTCCAGTCCGTTTTCCCTGTCCTTTGCTATGAAGACAGCAGGGATATCAGTCGCCATATTATATCCAGAAGGCAATGAAACCTCCCATACTAACTGCTTGCCAGTGGCAATTTCCTGCTGTTTGCCCACCACCCATCGGTAGTCATAGCGCAGGGAATCGGCCCCTTCGGAGAAGGTCAGCGAAGGGTTTATCCTCAGAGTGTCCCCCTGATAGAGCGTATATGAACCGTCAGTGGCAATGCCATTGATGGCAGTCACCTGCTGAATGTCGTCCGTGGCTTCGCTGTCTTTATCTCCATAGCATGAGAGAAGGGAGGTCATCACGATGCCGAGGATGAGCAACTGATAGTATATTCTTGTCTTTTTACGCATTATTCAAAGTATATTCTGTTACCGTTGGAGTCATATTCCTCATGTTGTTCAAACCATTGCTTGCAGAGCGAAATCCAATAATCGAGGATAACGCTGCTGCCGTCATCCACCCATTCAGGATCGGTGATGCCGCTGATTTCTAGAAAGACGGCACACTTACGGGCTGAATAGGTGATTTTGCTCAGTTTGCTATTGTTTTCCCAGAAGGCAGGAGCGATGGTAAGGTTTTTTGTAAACTGCACATCCACATACTGATACTCCGGCACTCCCGCCGAGAAATCGTCGCCCGGGATGAGTTTCAGGCGCATCTTGTATGTCGTTTCGCTGTCCATCTTATCTACGTGGATGGTGGCGCGGAGCGTGTCTTGATACATTCCGCTGCGAAACACTTGCTTGCTGTCGAAACTTACCACCGCAGAACTGGCGGTGACACCTTCGCTTTCTGCCTCCGAAATCATCACTCCGAAGTGACGGTCACGACCATAATCTATCACCCCCTGCAGGCGAACAGGTATCTGGAGCGTGTAGTCCGTCACCTTTCCACCAAGGAAATAGGCATTGAAACTATAGCTCTCTGGATAGTCTGCAGCAGAACCAAAGACAGTGCCGCGTGCTATATTGAGCGCACTGGTTGATGTGTCGTAGGTTTCCAGCGTATCTTCCGAGCAGGCTGCTACGGACAATAGGGCTGTGGCTGTAAGCATTATGTATAGAATTTTTCGCATTGCTGTAAGAGGTGAAAGTGTCAATATCCAAACTGTTTCTCGTAATCCGGCAACGGTAGCACATAAGCTGAGGCTGGAACGCTGACAGTATTGCCGTTGTAGTTTCCGTCATCAATGGACGAAAGGTTGCGGCGCTTGTAATAATAGAATAGTTGTCCCTCGCCGCGGAAGTCGCATACATACTCATGTGTCAGTTCATTCCACAAGGTCTGTGTGGTAGCTGTAGCCGGAAGAGCAGCCTCTCCGCGTTTCTGCTTTATAGTATTCAGAAGGCTCAAGGCATTCTCTCTGGTCTCAATACCATTGAGATTGCACTCAGCCAGGATGAGATACATCTCGCTGATTTTCAGCATAGGAACGACTGGGTCGCCGTATTTGCCGGCATCCTCCGACTTAACAGACCGCTGATAGCGTATCATATTGATTTTTCCATTTGCGCTCGGATTTTGGTATAGCCATGCTCTGCGCACATCATTGTCCTCGTATGCGTTGGCACTCTTGGCAAAATCGCCAGTCAGACCTTCATACCAGGAGCGTGAAACGGTGAGGATATTCTCGCAATAGAGGGCGAAAATCATCTCCGGCATGAAGATGCGGTCGGCTTTCTGCTCCACTCCGTAGATGTCAGTCTCAAGGATTTCCTCCGGAAGAATGAACCTGAACTTCTCCGAATCCAGCACTTCCTGGGCATAGCGTGCCGCCTCTGCATAATGTTGGCGATAGATTTCCATCCTTGCGAGCAAGGCAATGGCGGCGTAATAGTTCATCCTCTGCGTGCGGTCGTAAGCCATATAGCGGTTGCTGTATGTCTTGTTGCAATATAGAGGGTCCTTCTTCAGGTAGTCGCGAGCCTGCATAAGATCAGAGATAATGGTATCAATAAGCTGCTCATTACTCATTTTCTTACCGAGGACAAAGCCGAAGTCTGTCTTGAAGCGTACATTTCCCGACTCTGGATTTACCTCATAACTCTCATTGAATAATCTCATAAGGTCGAAATACATCAATGATCTGAGAGCGAGCGCTTCGCCATGAATGATGTCAATCACGTCGCTGTCAATCTTACCTTCCGCCTCCGGCAGTTTGGCAAGTAGCATATTGGCATTGACTATAGTGTTATACATCTTGAGCCAGATGGCAGAAACGAGTTCCTGTCCTCCGTCAGTGGTGTATCTGAACTGTGACCAAGCGACGCGATCGGGGTCATCTTCCTTGACGTTATATTGCTGTGTAAGCGGTTCGAGGGCTGTCAGAGTAAGGTTGCCACCATATAGTTCGGTGCTGCCCATGCTGATATATATGCCAGTCAGAGCGGTGTAGTAACCGTCTGCATTGACAAACATATCCTTCTCGTCAATCTCCGACTCGGCTCCTACATCAAACCATGAGCAGCTCTGCAGCAGTATAATGGATAATATGTATAATAATGTTTTGCGCATAATCAATAGGGGGGGAATGCGGTTTTTTGGATTTGCTGTTTCGTTGTTTCTACATTTGTTATCCAACGGTAGAAGCCGTTGGCACAGTGGGCGCTTTGCTGTTTGTCAGAAATTCACCTGAGCATTGAATGTTACCGAACGTGTGAAAGGATAACTGAGACCTCGCTCCTGCCTTATGGTGCTGGCATAGAAGAGGTCATTCGCTGTAATGGAGAGCCTTAGCATGGATATCCAGCTGTCACGGAGTCTGTCAGAGTCCATATTGTAAGCCAATCTCAGCGATGTCATGCTCAGTCTCTTTTCGTGCTGGACAAACCTTGACGTCGCTTTGGTGGCGCTGTTGTCGGTGATGGCCTTGTAGAGAGCCACATCGCCCGGCTTCTGCCATCGTTCGGTAAGGGCGCGGCGGTCGTTGTTTGTCATATAGTTGACGTTCTCTATCTTCTGGTGCAGGGTGTAGTTGTACTTGTCTGCGCCGAAGGAGTAATTGAGATGGGTGCCTATTTCCCATGACTTGTAGCGGATATTCAGTCCGGCATAGCCATTGAGAGTTGGCTCATTGACGCCTACCGGCACCTGATCCTGAGCATTCCATGTATAGGTGGTGTTGCCGTTACGGTCGATATAGAGTTCCTTTCCCGTGCCCGGATCGATGCCAAGGGAGCGCACTGCGTAGATGGTATTCATGGATTCACCCTCCTTGAAGAGGAATACTGGAGTGGTGGAACCCGAACCGTTGGCATTGACCATGTCGTTATATCGTTGGAGAGCGTCTGAAATCTTGAGTATGGTGTTATGGTTTCTTGTGCCGTTGAGCGTGACATTGACCAGGAGGTCCCTTGTGCGCACCGGGGAATAACTGATGTTGAAGTCAAAGCCCTCATTGCGAAGGTCGCCCATATTTGCCTTATAGGTGTCGAATCCCAATGATGGAGCGACGGTGATGCTGGTCAGGTTGCCCTTGGTCTTGTTGTTGTAATAGTTGAACTCCAGGTTGAGACGGTTCTTCCAGAGCGAAGCCTCCAGTCCGATGGTGCGGTTATATGTGGTCTGTCCCTTGAGGTCGGGATTGCCGAGTGTGGTGATTATTGCACCGAAGTATCCTCCATAGACCTTGGTCAGATAATTATACTGGTTGCTTGCCTGGTTGCGGTTATAGTTCTGGTTGCCCGTAGTGCCGACATTTGCACGCAAGGCGAGCTGTGATACCACACTGCTTCCGGCGAAGAAACGCTCATTATGCACGTTCCATCTCAGTCCGGCACTCCAGTAAGGCGTGGTCTGCTGATGGTCACCATAGAGCGAACTGCCGTCCATACGGATAGTAAGGTCACAGAGATAGCGGTTGGCGTAACTGTAGTTCTGGTTGCAGAAGATGCCGGCAGTGCGGACTTTGGACTTGCCTCCCGTGATTCTGCCGTACTTCTCATATTGCACTGCGTAGGAGATATAGTCCTGCGAATTGCCGAGAAATCCCGTCATGGTGTAGCTGTCGCTCTCATTTGATGTCTGCTTGGCTTCGGCTCCGAGTATCGCCTGCACGTCGAAACGACCGAAACTATGTGTATATGACGTCAGCATACTGCCATAGACGGTGGTCGAGGAACTGTGTCCGAGCGTATATTTTCCACGCTGGTAGAGCGCATCGGGCGTGATGGAGGAGTTGTTGTTGATATATTCGAAGCTGCCAGGCGATACATATGCGTCGTCACGGTCGCTGTCATGGCTGAGTGAGAACGACCCTTTCAGACGTACATCATCGGTGATGGTCCAGTTTATTCCGAAATTATTCGTCACGTTCATACCTCTCGAAGTGGAGTAACTGTTGAGGTATCGCGCTTCATAGACAGGCGACTGCATGGATGCCAGCACTCCGAGAGCGATGCCTTCAGGCGCTAAGTTTGACAGGGAAAGCATGCGGTAGTAGTTGCCGTCAGCATCTTTCTCCTGATAATAAGGCAGTGCCGAGGTGTAGGAAGAGAAGCTTCCGTAAGGCGATTCCTTGCTATCCACCATGGAAAACTGCAGGTCGTTGGTCACACGGATGCGGTGATTGGATATAATCAACTTTGTGCCAGCCTCGTAAGTGTCTCGTCCGCTGCCCTTCATTGCACCGTTGAGATTGCTGTAACTCAGGTTTGCCGCAAAGCGAACTTTCGTTCCGCCAGGCAGTGATGTCTTTGGTGAAGCCTCGATGATGAGTGAATGCTTGTGCTGGAAACCCATCTGCAAAGGCTTTGAAAGCCAATAGGTATCAACGCCACTGAGCACGGCACGGCGTGCCACATTATAGGAATTGGCATTCAGTCCTGCGTCTTCCCCCTCACGATATGCATCAAATACGCCGGCTTTCTTCTGAAATTCCAGCACCTCTGCCGCATTCATCAGATTGTAGGACGAAAGGTCCGGAATCTCAAACTTGCCGTTCATTGTATAGCTTATCTGCAGTTTTCCTGCCATCGGGGTGATGGTTTCGATGACCACTACACCGTTTGCGGCACGCGAACCGTATATCGCTGCTGCGGCAGCGTCCTTCAGTATAGTGATGCTCTTCACGCGATTGATGTCGAGGTCATATACTTTCTGCACGTTTACCTCAAAGCCATCGATTATGAACACGGGTAAAGTTGTCACTGTCTGCAGGTTGCTCTGCGAGATGTCCGGCATTGTATTCTGTCCTCTTATCTCTATCTGGTCAGGTATATGGTTAGGGTCAGAACCGTAAATGCCACGGGTATCTACCACCTGAAACGAGGGGTCGAACACCTTCAGACCTTCAAGCAGATTGGTGCTGTTGACCTTCATCAGTTCTTTGCCGGACACCTGCACCGCTGTTCCAGTGAAGCTGTTCTTCGTCTTGGAGTAATATCCCGTGACGACAGTCTCGCCTATCTTGCCAAACAGCATTATGTCATTCTTCTGTACGGTGCTGTCATTCTTTGCCATAGCGGTTTTTTCCTTGGCTGTCTTCTGTGTTTTGCTTTGCGCAAACACCACGGAGTCTGCCGCCATCAGCGTCAGTATGATCAATATTCTCGTTTTCATCGACTGATACGTTTATTGAGATAGTACAACTGTCCGTCGCCAAAGAGGTCACGACGGTATTCATCATATATCATCGGAAGGAGGTCAGCATCCTCCGATGCGTCGGCTGCGTAGGTCACATCCTTGCTTGATTGCATCGCTATAAGGCGTTGGCGTGCCTCCTGTTTGCGGTCCAGTCGCCACAAAGCTTCTGCCGCTATGAGCTGCACTTCGCCCAGTCTGATGTAAGGGATTGCAGCCGGAAGGTCGGTGCTTCCGCCGCTTTCTGTGCTCACATAGCCTGTAAGCAGGGTGTTCGGTCCGTATTTGTTTGACATTATCTGCGTGCCGTCTTCCTGCTCGCGGAACCATGCCCTGCGGCGGATGTCAGTCTGCTGGGCGTAAATGCGGTCGATGTCAGTACGGCATCTGACTTTCTTCTGGTCGAAAAGCGTTGCGCTCAGACGGGTGAAACCTGTCGGCAATGATGACAAAGCAAAGATATTCTCACGGGAGAAGCAGTAATCAGAACCATACTTGCCCGGTGTGACGAAGTAAAAGAGCTGATATCGTGTCGCCACCCGTGCCGGATCTGTATGCAGCATCACTGAGTCTGCATTGTCCAATGCCTTCTGATAGTCGCCTTTCCATAGCGCCACTCTGGCTTTCAGCGCCTTTACTGCATAGGCATTGAGCTGGAAAGTGCGCAGCCTTCGGTCTATTTCTCCCACTTTTACCGATGAAGGATTTGTGGCATTCATTATGGGGTCATTGGCAGAAAGCAGTCTGTCTGCCTTATCAAGCCATTCCTCCACTCCGTCCATAGGAAGGTCCAGAAGGCGGTGGAGGTCGAATGTCATGGCGGCTTTGATGGCATAGCACTCGCCCAGGACTATCTCCTTGAGTCCTGAAGTGAAGAATACCACCTTCGTATGCTCTGCTTCGTCTATTATCCTGTCGCAGGATTCTATGACTCTGTCGGCGCATATCCGCATCGTGTCCATACGCTGCCGCAATGCCGGAGCATCGAAGTGTAGCTCGGATGCCGCTGCAGTCTCTTCGTCATAAGGCTCCAATGTCTGTGAGGCGAACTCCATCATGCCGAGCGAAAGGGTGTTGCCGTAAAGCTCAGGAGCACGCATCTGCATGTAGATGCCGGTCAATGCCTGCATGAAAGCTGTCTCATCCTTGAAGAATTTCCCCGCAGTGACATTGCTGTCGTCGCCGGTCTTGTCGAAGAAATCATCGCAGCTCTGCAGCATTGTGCAAGCTATCATCATTATATATATTATTCTTATTCTCATTGTCGAATGGATTTCGTTTTCCCTTTTAGAATTTAGCTTCCACTGTAAGGCAAGCCCTATGGCAATTTTCCTCACCACTGAGGCGCACCATACCACCTTTGACAAAGCGCCAGAGCGATGGAAACGCGTAGCCTATCTGGATGCTCTGCAACCTATTGGTCTCCCAATTATCGGTGAAGAAGGATGCTGAAGCTGTCCAGCGGTGCCATTGTCCGTAGATAACCATGCCTGCAAGCATCTCCCTTACATCATCATAAGCGGCAGAAAGCGATGCACTTGCCGTCCAGTTCTTACCCTTCAGCGTCTTGCCCACATCGCCATAGAGCATATTTGTGGACTCTGCACGCATGCCTGAAGCATTAAGATGCCATCCTTTGGCTTCAAAGTCGAGCGACAACAGACCGCGTGTCACTGCGTCTGGACGGATATTCTCATCGTAATAGCCCTGCAGTTGTGCCCCCGTCTGATAGTAATTATATATGTATGTCTCGTTGGTGATGTTGGAATACATCGGAGTAAAAGCCTTGTAACTGTAAGGCACCGTGGCACTTCTTCCCAAACCGAGAGAAAGTCTGAGGCAATCAATCCCGCTTTCAGCCATCCATGCCTCCCTGCTGATGTTCCATCCCAGGTCGGCAGCCCAATATACCTCGTTGCGATGCTTCGGTGAAAGGAGGGAAGAGCGGTTCATTGTCACGTTCATCGTGGCGCTGTAGCGTCCCTGATAGTCGTAGCCCACGTTTGCCATGCACTGCAATGTGCGCTCGAAGTCCCTCACTGCCGTAGGTTTACGCAGCGTGTCATAGGTCTGGGTAAATGATACATAGTTGAGTATGTCATTCAGTATTCCTCGTCCGGCGTATGATTCTCCTCCCCTTTCTCCACTGTAAAGGCTTACTCCTGCAGAGGCAAGGAGAGTGTGTCCGCCAGTCATTGCCTTCTGATAAGCGAGCTTCAGTCCGCCGTCGTAGGTCATCGTCGTCTCGCGCATTATGTCATAAGTGCCTTTGTTGCGCAGGTTGTCTTCGTCCTTGAACACAGGGAAATAGGGTGAAAGGAACACATCGCGCCTCACTTCCTGACGCAGGAAAGAGAAATAGCCCACCATTTCCAGTCCCGGCATGAGATTAAGCGTGGCTCTCACCCTGTCGGTAAGCGTGGAAAAGCGGGTTTTGTCCGTGTCATCATCATTGAATGTCTCGTGGATTCCATAGTTTCCATATTGCAGGTCATTGCTGATGGACAGCGCATTGCGCCTGTAACCTATATATGAACGCATCTGAATACGGTCCGTTCCCTTGGCTTTCGTTTCCGTACCAGGGTCATAGATGGCAGTAAAGCGATAGCCTACATTGTCATCGCCCCCGTCGGCAGTGAGCCAATGCTCTGCCCCTTTCATGGTGCCGTCGCTGCCGTCGTAGGGCTTTCCTGCCTGTATGTCAGCCTTATAGCTAAGGCCTAGCGGTCCTTTTCCATACTTCTTAGTGACTATTTCCACAGCGCCTTTCCCGCCATGGATTCCTAATTGCGCCAGTCTGATAGCGTCTCTGATGATTCTCACCTCAGAGACCTCGCCGACAGTGATGCCTACGAGGGCTGACTTCGGCATACGGACACCGTCTATAAGTAATTCGGGATTATCGTAAGTGGAGGCATCCAGCGTGCGGATGGCAGTCCAGACATCGCGTGCACTGACGCGTTCCATCATCTCTGATGTCAGTATTCTGTCTGTTACGCCAAGGCGCAACGAGTCTTTTACGCTGGCTTTCACGCCAAGCGTAGCACCCCAAAATATCAAGAGTAATGATAATCGAAAATGTGAAAGCACTCTGTTGTGTTATTAAAGTTATGCTTGCAAAGTTACAAAAATCATATAGCTGATGCAAAAAAAAATAAATAAAATGATAATTATACCTAAAAATGGGTATCTGAACACCATTTTGTCAGGTGATTTATGTTGTTCTTTCACAATTTGTTATCAAAGTCCCATAGCTATTCGGAATGGTTGGTGGAGTTTCCTTGAGCTTGCGAAAAAATGAAGTAGGTATAATGTGGAAAGATAATGCCCTTATCCGAGGAGGTCTCATGAACGCATGGTGAAGATGAGGTATTCTCTATTCACACGATAGGACGGAATCCGACAATAGAATAGAAGTGACGTATCTCGAAGGGATGGCTGAAAACAACTTGCCACACACCGTAAGGTGTAAAAGCACGAAACCACCGTATGCCGAACGGCACGTACGGTGGTGTGGGAGGTCGGTAAATGTGAAAATAGGAGGTAAATGCCTTTTATGAATAACATTTACCTCCTACCCAATTGATATGTATTCAACCTTGAAAGGTGAAGATTTGCATTAGTACCACTGTACAGCGTTGCTGTATCCCGAGCGTTTGTCATATTTGAGCGCATCGGTCAGAGTAGCTGCGTTGCATCTGAACGAGAAGTTGTAGCTTGTGTACGGAGCCAGAACCACCGAGCATGACATATTGAAGCAGTGCAGGTCGCGTTGCAGCGACGCTGTAGTCATTGACATCTTGTGCTGGTCGAAGTCGTAGCCAGAAGAGAACGAGATGTTCCATCCATCGCTCAGACGCAGGTTGCCGCTGAAGTTCAGGTTCTGTGAGAACTTGTATGGATAGCGCATCGACTTGGTGTTGAACTTGCCGCTGGTATTCTCGCGCATTGTGATACCGTAGCCGAATGTGAGCGACCATGGCATGTTGAATCGCATATATCCGTCGGCATCAGTCTCAGCCTTGCCGCCTCCGCTCTTCTTTGCGCCGCGTTGGCCTTCTACCATAGTGTCGTCGACATTTGATTCGATGTCTGTATCAACGCCGTCTTCATCGTCCTTGTTGCTTTTTTTCTTCTTGTCTTCCTCGTCATCGCCGCCTCCAAACCATTTCTTTAACTTCTCTGGTGTAAGCGTGAATGAGAAGTTCTGCGATGTACCCTGGAAGCGTCCGAACTTGCCCATTCCCCAAAGGGTGCGGTTGCCTACGTAAGGCTTGCCGTCCTTGTCCAGCTCGTAGGCATACGATGCGAATACGGCATTCATGTTGAACGTGTAGTTCTTCCACCACTTCAGTCGTATGCGCATTGTCAGGTCAGACAGCGGGTGATAGTCGGTAGCGAGATTGTAGCTCATAGCCAGACCGAGTTCGTCGATGAGCGATATCTTCTTGATACCCGTACTGTCCTTGTCGCTCTTTATCTTCATCTCGACATTGTTAGCGATATCAAACGAGATGTTGCCCGTCTTGCCCTTGCCTGGCACGCCGTAGAGCTGTCCTTCGTAGGGCGAATACTCAACGAGGTCGACCGAACCGTCGGCATTGGTCTTCTGATAGGTCTTATAATAGCCGTAGCGTCCCTGTCCGAAGTCAGGTGCATAGCTGAAGCTTACGCTCGGGGTGATGACGTGGCGTATGGTCTGAATCTTGTCGCCGAATATTTTGCGGTTCGGAGTGAAGAAACCGTAGAGCTTTGTCGACGCACTGATAGACATGTTATAGTTGTATACGTTGTTGAATCCGTATATGGTGTCGCACGCCTCTTTTTGTGCGGTCTCGTCCCACGAGCGCATAATCTTGTGCGTGTACATGCGGTCCTGGAAGTTGAACGATGGCGACACGTTGATATAGTTGAACAGTGTGAAGTTACCGCTGATTGGAATAGAGTGGTTCCATCCGTTGCGCCAGTCCTTTATCAGGTTCGACTTGAGGAAGCGGTCTTCCTTGGTGTCGATGCGGTTGGATATCTGTCCGGTGTACGACATCGAAATCTTCTCATACCAACGTTCATCGCCAGCTGCGTGCTTGCGCTTGAATGGATAGAATCGCGAGAGCGAGATATTGAGGTCGGGCAGCGTTACTGACAATGTAGAGTCGCGCATGTTCTGCGAGAGGTTGGCAGTAGAGCTGAGCGAGAGTCCGATGCTTGAGAATGTTGTGCTCCACGATACAGATGATGTACGTGTCGACTGCGACAGTGTCTGTGGGTTATACAGTGAGTTGAGGTTGTTGCGCTCGTAGCTCGATGTGGCGAAGTTGACACTTGCCGAGAGCGAGCTGTACGGGTTGGCTTTGGCATCCTGACGATGACTCCATTGCACCTTGAACGATTTCTGCTCCGAATAGTCGGGCATGTTCTTGTCGCCGGTCTTAGTGTTCTGATAGCTCAGGAAGAAGCTGCCTGAATAGCGGTAGCGTTTGTTGTAGTTGCTTGCTGCCGACAGTCCCCACGAGCCCTTTGTGTATATTTCGCCGAGGAGCTTGAGGTCCCACTTGTCGTTGATGGCAAAGTAGTAGCCGCCGTCGCGCAGGTAGAATCCGCGGGCGCTCTCGTCGCCGTATGTTGGCATGATGAATCCCGACGAATAGCTCTTGGTGAACGGGAAGAATCCGTAAGGAATAGCCAATGGCAGCGGCACATCAGCCACAACGAGATAAGCCGGACCGAAGGTTACGTCCTTGCCCGGGCGCACCTTACCACGCGATAGAGCAATGTAGAAGTCGGGATGCTTCTTGTCGCAGGTAGTGTAGCGGCCGTGCTGCAGGTATACGTCGCCGTTGGCACTACGCTTTGATATTTCGCTTTGCAGAAAACCGTCTTCCTGCTGTGTATATACTTTCGAAATAAGACCCTTCTTTGTCTTGAAGTTGAAAGCCATGGTGTCGCTCTCGTATTTGTCCTGTCCCATGCTGAACACGGGAGTACCCACCAGCGTGTGTCCGGTAGAGTCGGTAGTGTCGCGTGTTCCGGTGGCATGTACGAGCGACGAGTCGAGGCTCATGTGTATCTTCTCGGCTTCGAGGTCCATGTTCTCATATTTCACCTTCGACTGTCCGTATAGCAGTGCTGTCTTCGACTTGGCGTTGTATACGAGTGAGTCGGAAGCTTCATACTGTACTGGCGAGTTGATGCCGTTGGCACGCTGGCGGTTGATTGAGTCGAGACGAATGGAATCGTCGATAGCGCGGTTGTGGTGATATATTGCAAGTTGCAGTGAGTCCATCTTTGTGGTGTCGACAATCTCGCGTCCTAACGAGTCGCGCATGATTGTGGCTATACTGTCCTTAATGGAGTCGGATGCCACGGCTGTGGTGTCGCTTGAGGTAGCCTTGCGCACTTTCTTGCGTTGTGAGTAAGGCATGTCGGCAGCAGCCATCACGAAGATGACGGCACACAAAAGAAGGGCTATGACGGTCTTGGTTCTCAATTTTGCTGTATATTATTATGTGTTATTACAAATCCGGCTCAAACATACGTTTCATCTCGCGAAAGCGTGC
Organism: Leyella stercorea; assembly: GCF_021531355.1. Classification (GTDB taxonomy): domain Bacteria; phylum Bacteroidota; class Bacteroidia; order Bacteroidales; family Bacteroidaceae; genus Prevotella. Next base: position 172,402 of record NZ_JADYTS010000001.1, read on the forward strand.
AAGTGTTTCGCCGCCGAATTTGCTTAGACTTTTCTCTGCCTGTTCTATTGTCTTCTCGCGGTCGAGACGTGTCTTCGAGAAGAACTTGTCGGCATAGCAGATGAGTTTCTCCTCAATGGTTTCGGGCTGGAGATCGTGGTGGGGCAGAGGCAGGTTTTGCGACACGATGTCATTGAGTGTGAGTCCGGCTCCGGTGTGTCGTTCGCACACTCGTGCGTAGCTTTCGGGCAGACCCTCGGCGCGCAGCATTTCGGCTCCGCACACGCCGTGTCGTATGTATGGCTCGGTGCCGTGGCACTCAATGCCGGGTGCGTCGACACGTACGATTCCTATGTCGTGCAGCATGGCTGCATTGCGTACAAAGTCGGTGTCGATGTTTAGTTCGGGGTGCATAGCAGCAATCCGTAGCGCACGTTGCGCCACCGATTCGCTATGAGTAAGGAGGATGTGGCGCAGTGCACCGCATCCTCCATAGTATTTGTCAATAATCTGTTGGTACATATTTCATGTTTACTCGTGCTCACGCTCGATGTAGGCGATAACGTCGCCCTTCGATACCTTTGAGCCGCGCTTTGCGTTGATTTCAACAATCTTGCCGCCCAAAGCTGCGGGCACTTCAACGAACTCACCCCAAGGAGCCTGGATGTAGCAAAGGATGTCGCCCTCCTTGTATTCCTTGCCGATGAACGGCTCGACAGTAGGAGCGCACTCGCCCTCGCCTGAGAACTCCCAGTAGATGTCGCCCTTAACCGGAGCAACGATTGCGTCGGCCTTAGCGTGCTTGTAGGCGCTGAGCTGTTCGGGTGAAAGGTTGGCACCGAGCTTGGCGTCCTTTAGCTTCTGGAGGTCAGCAAGGAAGTTCTTCTTAGCCTGACCGCTCTTATAGTTACGATACTGCTCCGGATGCATGGCAAGCTCGAAGAGCTCTTCGTCGTCCTGACCATACTCCCATCCGTTCTCGTCCATCTCCTTGCGGAAGTCGTCGAGAGCGTCGGTGAGCAATGTGTGAGCGTCTACGTCGGTGAATTCGCGACCCTGCTTCTGTGCAAGCTCAACGAGCTCTGGGTCAATAGTGCCAGGTATCTTACCCGACTTGCCGAGAATCATACCCCACATCGACTCGTCCATCATCACGAAGCGGCCCTTGCCCTGCTCGATGGTGAGGAGGTTCATCAGTGCGATGTTCTTGACATACTGCGAGAACGGTGTCACCAGTGGAGGATAGCCTACGCGCGGCCATACATACTCTACCTCGTCAAAGAGCTTGATGAGGAGGTCGTCCATAGAGAGCTCGTCCTCGCCCTTCTTCTTGCGTACGTTGTTGATAGTGGTGCGCATACCGCCGAGGTCGGCCATCATAGAGCCCATCATACCGCCAGGCAGACCGCAACCGAGCAGAAGCGATGACATGATCTTGTTGCCGGGGTTGATGAAGTATCCGAGCCACTCGTCGATGAACTCCTGAGTGAGAGCACGGGCCTTCATATATGCCGACATGTTGATTTCGGGAACCTCGAAGCCCTCGTTCTTCAACATGCTGATTACAGAGATTACGTCCGGATGAACCTTACCCCATGACAACGGCTCGATAGCTGTATCGATGATGTCGGCACCGTTGTTGCACACCTCAAGGATAGAAGCCATTGAGAGGCCAGGACCTGAGTGACCGTGATACTGGATGATGATTTCAGGATACTTGTCCTTGATCATCTTTGTCAGCTTGCCGAGGAATGCGGGCTGGCCGATACCTGCCATATCCTTCAAGCAGATTTCCTCTGCACCGGCTGCTATCACCTGGTCGGCGATGTTCATGTAGTATTCCAGTGTGTGAACAGGAGAGTTGGTGATGCACAGTGCACACTGCGGAGTCATGCCGCCTTCCTTAGCCCACTTGATGCTGGGGATGATATTGCGAACGTCGTTCAGTCCGTCGAAGATACGTGTGATGTTGGTACCCTGCTTTGCCTTTACCTTATACATAAGGGCGCGAACGTCGTCGGGCACGGGATACATACGCAAAGCGTTGAGACCACGGTCGAGCATGTGGGTCTTGATGCCTACCTCGTTGAAAGGCTTGCAGAAGGCGCGCACAGCATCGTTTGGATTCTCGCCGGCGAGAAGGTTTACCTGCTCAAAGGCACCACCGTTGGTTTCAACACGGGCGAAACAACCCATCTCGATGATAACGGGAGCGATGCGCTCCAACTGGTCTTTGCGTGGCTGGAACTTGCCAGAAGACTGCCACATATCTCGATAAACGAGACTGAACTGGATTTTCTTTTTCATCTCTATTATTTTATTATTATAGATTTTTCGTTGATTACCTTATTCTATATACGAAAGAATGCACCCTGATATGCGCAACATAAACGTCTGTGATACATAGGCATAGTCTTTCAAATATGCAAAATTAGGGAAAAAAATCCAAATCATAGGTATTACGGAACGATTTTTAGTAATGTTAAGTGTTAAATGTTAAGTGTTAATGTCAAAGCAACTGTGCTATTTGTCAGGGCAAAATGAATGATAGATAACAATCTGAAACTTGCCGGATGATAGTGGTTGTTGTATTTTAAACTTTTTGTTTAAAGTAGGTTTACTTATGTATAAAAAATAAGTAATAATGTTTCATTATGTTAGTATAACATCGAAAAACATACGTTATTGATACTTTTGTTGTTCGATTTGTAAGGTGTGTTGGTAGAAAATACGTGAATTTTTATCTTTTGTTAAACATTTACTTGCTTCGTATTTACATTATCGCTATATTTGCGAAATAAAATCGAAATATTTGTAAATCAATCCTAAATACTTACGAATACTAACCGAATCCTCATTATTAATACTAATTTATAGAGAGAGCTTATGGAAAAAAGATTAGCATTTTTAATCCTTTGCTTCGCCAGCTTATTGTTTGGGGGGGGTAAAGCGATGGCTCAATCCGTTATTACGGGTACAGTACTTTCAATTGAAGACGAGACTCCTGTTGTAGGTGCGTCTGTTAAAGTTCAAGGCACCAATGATGGGGCTGTTACCGACATGTATGGTCGGTTCAGTCTTAAGAATGTTAAGTCAGGTACAAAACTTGTAATTTCATACATCGGTATGAAGACAAGAACTGTTATGGCTCGTCAGAACATGCGTGTAATACTTGAAAATGACTCTAAGGCTCTTGATGAAGTGTTGGTGCAGGTGGCGTATGGTGCTGCCAAGAAGTCGACACTTACCGGTGCCGTATCGCAGGTAGACAGCAAGCAGATTGAGGTTCGACCGGTGTCGAGCGTTACTTCTGCTCTTGAGGGTTCTACTTCGGGTGTTCAGATTAACAGTACATACGGTCAGCCGGGTTCAGAGGCTACAATCCGTATTCGTGGATTTGGCACCGTCAATGGTTCTTCAAGTCCTCTCTATGTGCTCGACGGTGTACCTTTCGGTGGTAACATTTCCGATCTTAACTCAAGTGATATTGAGAGTATCACAGTGTTGAAGGACGCTGCTTCGTGCGCCCTCTACGGCAACCGTGCTTCTAACGGTGTTATTCTTATCACATCTAAGCGTGGTAAGGGCGACCGTATGAGCTTCAACCTGAAGATTAATCAGGGTACATACTCACGTGGTATCAAGGAGTATGACTTGCTCAATGCCAACGAATTTATGGAGACCAACTGGCTGAATATGCGTAATGCTCGTATTACTGCTGGTGACGATATGGCTACAGCTAATGCTTATGCTACTAACAACCTTATCAAGGAAAGACTTTATCTCAACATCTACAACAAGGCAAACGACCAGTTGTTCGATGCCAATGGTAAGCTTGTTTCTGATGCACGCATACTCGACGGCTATGCCGAAGACCTTGATTGGTATGACGAGGCTGTGCGTAGTGGCTATCGTCAGGAGTACAGCTTCAGTGGAAGCCATGCCTCTTCTAAGAGCGACTATTACTTCTCTGTTGGCTATCTTGACGAGAAGGGTTATGTAACCAATTCTGACTTCAACCGTCTTACAGGTCGTGCTGCTTTGAATTTCCGTCCGAGAAATTGGTTCAATACAGGCTTTACAATTGCGGGTAGCCACCAGAAGACAAATTCTACAAGCGGTGATGATGCAAATTCTTTCACCAACGTATTTATGTATTGCCGCAATATTTCGCCTATCTATCCTGTACACTTGCACAATGCTGACGGTACTTATCGTCTGGACGCATCGGGCAACCGACAGTTTGACCCCGGACAGTACACAGCTGATGATGGCTCTGTAATACAGACACGTAACCAGTATGCCGACCGCCATGTGATTTGGGAGAACCTCTTGAACAAGAGCCGTACATTCCGCAACACTCTTCAGAGTTCTGCATACATGGACTTCAAGTTCCTCAACGACTTCACATTTACTGTTAAGGGCGAGATGAACGTGCGCAATCAGGAGTATCGCTCATACGACAATGCCATTATCGGTAACGGTAAGGGTAACAATGGTCGTTCGTCACGAAGCATTTATCGCTACAAGAACTGGACTTTCCAACAGCAGCTCAACTGGAACCACAAGTTTGGCGACCACAACGTAAGCGTATTGCTCGGTCATGAGAACTACAGCTACTTCTATGACTATACATATATTTATAAGACCAATCAGACATTTGAGGGTAAGGACAACCTGAGCAACTTCAACAACCTGACATCGGGCGACGGCTACAGCGACCGTTATCGTACAGAGAGCTATCTGGGTCGTGTACGCTATGACTATAAGGAGAAGTACAATCTTGAGGCTTCGTTCCGTCGCGACGGTTCGTCACGCTTCCATAAGGACAGCCGCTGGGGTAACTTCGGCAGTATCGGTGCCAACTGGGTTATCTCTAAGGAAGAATTCATGAAGCCAATAGAATGGGTCGACAACTTGAAGATACGTGCCGACTACGGTTTGGTAGGTAATGACGCAGGTGCTGGCTACTACTCTTATTTGGCACTCTATGCAGCCGATCAGAACCACAACAGCGGTGCATATTATCTTACACAGCTTGCCAACTCCGAACTTAAGTGGGAGACAGGACAGTCGTTTGGTTTTGGTGTTGATGCTCGTCTTTTCAACCGTTGGAACATCAGTGTTGAATACTTCGACAAGCGCAACAAGGACCTTCTCTTCGATGTATATCTGCCTCTATCAGCAGGTGCTACATCTTCAAGCTCGGCAGAATCTACTATCACCAAGAACTTGGGCGTGATTTCTAACCGAGGAATCGAGATCAATACCGATGTCGATATTTACAAGAGTCGTGATTGGACTGTTAACTTCGCAACCAATGCTTCGTTCATCAAGAATAAGATTATCGAGTTGCCAGAGCAGAACAAGGATGGTATCATCTCTGGAGCACAGAAGATTATTGAGGGCAAGAGCCGTTACGAGTTCTATACTTACACATACGTAGGTGTCGACCAGATGACAGGTAACTCTCTGTACAAGGCAAACCTTGAGGACTACTGCGTTAAGGCAGCCGACGGAACTGTAATCGGCAACCCCAAAGGCAGTGACATCACCTCGAAGACCGTTCATATCGGCGATAAGTACTATGTGAACAACACTACATATGCCATTAAGGAATTCCAAGGCTCAGCCATTCCTAAGGTATATGGCAGTTTCACACCATCTGTGAGATTCCGCGACCTTACCCTGTCGGCTATGTTCACTTATTCATTGGGTGGCAAGATATATGATGGTGTATATGCAGGACTTATGGCTACAGGTACTTCAGCCTATAACAACCACAAGGATATCCTTAACTCTTGGAATGGTGTTCCTGAAGGCATGACTGAAGATTCGCCCAACCGTATATGGTATGGTGGCATTCCGCAGGTCAACAGTACTACAAGCTCTGACAACAACGGAACATCTTCAAGATGGATTACCAGTGCCAACTATATTGTTTTGAAGAACATCAATATGAGCTACTCATTGCCAAAGGCATGGGTTAAAGCTCTTACCCTTGAGTCGGTACGCTTCAACTTCGCTTGCGAGAATGCTTTCACCAGCACCAAGCGTAGAGGTCTCAACCCGCAGCAGGGATTCAGCGGTTTCCAGTACAACTATCTTGTGACACCACGCGTGTTCACAGTTGGTCTGGATGTTAAGTTCTAATTTTTTTTTCACTGACATTAAAATCTTGCAACAATGAAAAAAGCATTATATATATTATCGGCTTGTGCATTGATGCTCACAGCTTCATGTAGTAGCGATTATCTTGAACTACAGCCGAACTCATCAGCCAGTACGGGTACTATCTTCGAAACTACCGACAATGTAAAGTTGGCTGTCAATGGTCTGTCAAGGCTTATGACCAAACAGTATCTGGGTCAGCAGGGATGTAATGGTGAGGGTACAATACGTACATGGTATGGCAACTATCCTGGCAACGACTACCAGAAGAGCAATCTTACAGGATGGTCGTCTATCATCAACAGCCTGTTCCTGGAGCGTTCAACTTCTTTGTACGACTATTATCCTTGGTTCTATTATTACAAGGTGATTGGCAATGCCAATTCTGTAATCTGTCGTACTGACGATGCTGCTGGCACTGACAATGAGAAAGCATTCTTGAAGGCCCAGGCACTTACTTTCCGTGCCTATTGTTATTCGCAGTTGCTGCAGCTGTACTCTAAGCGATGGATGGACAGCAACAATGGCAGTTCGCGTGGCGTGGTATTGCGCATTGACGAGTCGAAGGACGAGTTGCCTACATCTACTCAGGCTCAGTGCTATGAGCAGATATATAAGGATCTTGACGAAGCGATAAAGTACTACACTGAGTGCGGTATTGACCGTGGCAAGGACGAGAAGCATCTGCCCAATATTAATGCTGCCTATGCTGTATACGCCTATGCAGCCCTTCATCGTGAGGATTGGGCTACTGCAGCCAAGTATGCCAGAATGGCGCGCGAGGGTCATCCGCTCTTATCTGGTAAAGATTATCCTGAAAGCGGATTCAGTGCTGACAACGACGAGTGGATATGGAATGTGTTTAGCACTGAGGAGGAGACTCTTTATTTCTACCAGTTCTTTGCTTTTGAGTCGTCTAACTCAAGTGCCAATATTTGCCGTAACTATCCGGTAGCAATCAGCAAGGAATTGTACGATCAGATTCCAGAAACTGATGTTCGTCGCGGTATGTTCCTCGCTCCTATGGAGGGTGAAAGCTACGATCCTGCTACAGGATTGGCAGGTAAAGCTATGACTAAACGTGCAAGAAAGGATTTTGCAGGCAAGTTGTTTGGTACTACTAAGGTATTTGCCTACATGTCGTTCAAGCATCTTGTACAGGCACAGCCTGGTGTAGGCGAGTTTGCTCTTTTCCGCGCTTCCGAAATGTATCTTATTGAGGCTGAGGCTTACTGCCATATGCCTGGTAAGGAAAGCGAAGCACAGGGATTGTTGTGTAATCTCAACCACGATTCGGGTCGTGATCCAAATTATGTTTGTACAAAGACAGGTCAGGACTTGCTCGACGAGGTACGTCTCTATTACCGTATAGAGATGTTCGGCGAGGGTCGCGACTGGTTCAACTACAAGCGTTGGGGATTGCCTATCGTGCGCCACGATGCGTCTCATGGTGGTAGCTTCCATAAACAGTTTGCTGTTACTATCAATCCTCAGGACAGCAATGGTTGGACATGGGTGATTCCTAACAAGGAGATTGACTATAATACAGCTATCTCAAGCCCGTTGGAGTAATGGGCAATTGGTGAATTTATAATTTAATTAGAACCCGTGGGGGCGTGTCGTGGTGGCACTCCCCCTTTTCTCGTTAATAATAACTAATGATAACATGAAAAGAAAATTGTTGACTCTGGGCCTGTGTCTGGCTACTTGCTTAATGGCATATGCCCAAAAGAAACCGTTGGACCATACGGTATACGACGGATGGAAAAGTATTGCCAACACACAGATGACTTCCGACGGACGATACCTTCTGTACGAAGTGAATCCGCAGGAGGGCAACGGTCAGCTGGTGGTGCGACGACTGAGCGACGGAAGCGAGCTCCTGTTGCCACGTGGCTATAAGGCCAACATCGCTACAAACAACCGCACTGCGTGCGTACTGATAAAGGCTCCATATGCCGAGATACGCAATGCCCGAAAACGCAAGGTGAAGAAGGACAAGATGCCGAAGGATTCGCTTGCCATAATCAATTTCGACGAATGGACCATCAGCAAGTACGAGCGCATCAAGTCGTACAAGACGGGTATTGAAAACAATGATGTGGTGGCTTACATCCATTCGCGCAAGCCCAATAAGAACAAGAAGAAGGCTGCGCGCGAACGCCTCGATGGTGATGTGCTTGTTGTGGTGAATACACTCACTGGCAAGCAGACCGAGGTGAAGAATGTGTCGGAATATGCTATCAATGCCGACGCAAGCAGCATGACGGTACTGGTGAATCCCGACAAGAAGAACAAGAAACTCAAGTCGTCGGCAACTGTCTACGACTTGCCTACAATGACCATGTCGGTGCTCTCGCAGGGAAAGAAGTACTACGGCGGTGCTCGATATAGCGTTGACGGCAGTAAGATAGTGTTCCTTGCTTCTACCGATACCATCACTACAGGCAACAAGCATTGCTCGCTCTTTTATGTGAACAACGGGCTGTCGAGCGAGATTATACCGCAAGGCTACAGCCGCAATCTGCCAAGCGGATGGGGACTCAACGAGAACAGTGCTCCCGAGTTCTCGCAAGACGGACAGCGTGTGCTCATAGGTGTGGCACCGTATATCGCGCCTAATGATTCGAGCATCATTGATGTTGAGACAGCGCAGGTGGATATCTGGAACTATAAGGACTATCAGATACAGCCGCAGCAGAAGGTGAATGTAGCCAATGCCAAGCGCAAGACTTATCTTAGCGTAATCAATCTGTCGGATCCCAATCAGATTGTTCCGCTCACAACTGCCATGTGGGACAGAGTGACTGTGATGAATCAGGGCAATTCGGAGTGGGCACTGTCGCAAGACAAGACCAAATACTACATACAGTCGCAGTGGGACGACGATGAGTTCAAGGACATCTCGTTGGTGAATGTCAACACGGGCAAGCGCGTCAGCATTGCCGAGAAGATTAATGCAATGGCAATGTCGTCGCCAGACGGCAAGTATGTCCTCTGGTACAACCTGAGCGATTCGGCTTATTACTGCTATAATGTGGCAAGTGGGAAGACGGTGAACCTGACTCGTCAGACCGGCGTGAACTTCTACGACGAGACCGACGACCATCCTAATTTCCCGCCACCGTATGATACCGACCCATTATGGACCAATGCCGACCAGAGCGTGCTTATCAGCGACCGCTACGATGTGTGGAAATTCAATCCCGATGGCAATGGATTCCAGAACCTTACCAATGGCAACGGACGCAAGTCGAACATCCAGCTACGTCATCGTGTGTACGACCGCCACGCTCCACGCCTCTCAAAGCTGTGGACCAATAAGGACGCAGTCGACGAGAATGCACTGCTCTATATGACTGCTTTCGACGAGACTACGAAGAAGAACGGATTTGCCACGGTGCGTGTCAACGACAACAACTCATACCGTCTGAATGTGCTTGACACCTTCAGTTACGTAAACGTGTATAAGGCAGGGGCTGCCGATGTGGTGGCTTATCAGAAAGGCAACTTCAGCAATGCCTATAACATGCACGTGAGCGATGCTGCTTTTGCACATGAGAAGTGTGTGAGCGATATCAATCCGCAGATGAAGCAATACTCATGGGGACATGCCCAGCTGGTACACTGGAAGGCTTACGACTGTACTCCGCTCGACGGACTGCTCTATGTGCCCGAAGGCATTGAGCCGGGAACCAAGTTGCCAATGATGATTTACTTCTACGAGAAACGTTCGGAGACGCTTTACAATCATATCGACCCGCGTCCGAGTCGTTCAACTGTCAACCTTGCCTTCTATTGCAGTCGCGGGTACGTAGTGTTCGTTCCGGACATAGTATATAAGGTAGGGCATCCGGGCGAGAGTGCATACAACTGTATCGTGTCAGGTGCCAAGGCTATGTGCAGCCAGTTCAACTTCATCGACAGCACACGAATGGCTATTCAGGGACAAAGCTGGGGAGGCTATCAGACTGCCTATCTCGTTACACGCACTAATATGTTCTGCGCAGCCGGAGCTGGAGCGCCCGTGAGCAATATGACATCAGCCTATGGCGGTATACGTTGGGGTTCGGGTGTGTGTCGACAGATGCAGTACGAACACGGACAGAGCCGAATCGGTGCAACCCTTTGGGACAAGGGCGGACTCGACCTGTATCTTGAAAACTCTCCGCTGTTCGGTGCTAACCGTGTGGAGACACCGTTGCTCATCATGCACAACGACAACGACGGTGCCGTGCCATGGTATCAAGGCATTGAGTACTTCATGGCGTTGCGTCGATTGGGCAAGCCTGTGTGGATGTTGCAGTACAATCGCGAGGAGCACAACCTTGTGGAGCGTCGCAACTGCAAGGACTTGAGCATACGTTTGCAGCAGTTCTTCGACTACTATATGAAGGGTGCGCCCGAGCCAGCATGGATGAAGTATGGAGTGCCGGCTACACGCAAGGGACAGTATCTTGGTACTGAACTCACTGAATAAAACGGCAAGTTGACGTTTGAAATAAGTTTTTTTGTGTACCTTTGCCTATACATATACACATAAAACAGAATACATATGAAGACAATAAACACACGTCGCAGCATACGCCGTTATGCCGACCGACCCGTAGACGACCAACTGTTGCGCCGATTGCTGGCTGAGGCTGAGCGCACGCAGACTATGGGCAACCTGCAGTTCTACAGTGTTGTGGTGACTCGCAGCGACGAGATGAAGCGCCGTCTGGCTCCTGCTCATTTCAATCAGCCTATGGTCACCGAGGCACCTGTAGTGTTGACGTTCTGCGCCGACACTCGCCGCACCTCCGTATGGTGCAACAACCGCCAGGCTGTGCCGGGTTATGACAATATGCTGTCGTATCAGAATGCAGCCACCGACGCTCTGCTCTTCTGCCAGACATTCTGCAATCTGGCTGAGGAGGAGGGATTGGGATGCTGCTTCCTGGGCACAACGGTCTACATGCCGCAGATGATTATCGACACATTGCAGCTGCCCGAGCTTGTGGTGCCGGTAGCAACGATCACGTTGGGATGGCCCGACGAGCAGCCCGAACTGACCGACCGCCTTCCGCTCGACGCTATCATGCACAACGAGACCTATCACGACTATACCCCCGCGAGCATCGACAGCTTCTATGCCGAGAAAGAGGCTTTGGAGGAGAGCAAGGAGTTCTGCCGCATCAACAACAAGCAGACACTCGCTCAGGTGTTCACCGACTGTCGCTACACCAAGAAGGACAACGAGGCAATGTCGGCTGGACTGATGGACGTGTTGCGCAAGCAGGGTTTTCTGAAGTAATGATAACAACGACGTAATGACTAAGACATTATCCCTATATGAACTCAACTCTATCGTAGCTTCGCTCATCGACATCGACATGCCGGGCGACTACTGGGTGGTGGCTGAACTTTCCGAACTTCGGGAGGTGCGCGGCCATTGCTATATGGAGCTTGTCGAGAAGGACGAACTCTCAAACACGCCCATTGCCAAGGCCTCTGCCAAGTGTTGGGCATCACGATGGAGTATGCTCCGACCTATGTTCGAGCGCATCACCGGACAGCGGTTGCACGCCGGAATGAAAGTGATGTTGAGCGTGCATGCTCAGTTTCATGCTGCCTATGGGTTCTCATGGATAGTGTCCGACATCAATCCCGAATATACGATGGGCGACCTTGCTCGTCGACGTCAGCAGATAGTGGCTCAGCTGAAGGCCGAAGGAGTGTTCGACCTTCAGCGTGAGCTTACTCTTCCGATGTTTGCCCAGCGCATTGCTGTGGTGTCGAGCGACGGGGCTGCAGGCTATGGCGACTTCTGTCGTCAGCTTGCCGACAACAGTGCGCATTATATATATAATGTGGAATTGTTTGCTGCTACGATGCAGGGCGAGGCTGTGGAGCGTAGCGTCATTGCCGCTCTCAATCGCATATACAGCCGTCACGACAGCTTCGACGTGGTGGTGATAATACGTGGTGGAGGTGCAACGAGCGACCTTTCGGGCTTCGACACACTTGCGTTGGCTGAGAATGTTGCCAACTTCCCGCTTCCCGTCATAACGGGTATTGGTCACGACCGCGACGAGAGTGTTCTCGATATGGTGGCACATACACGTGTCAAGACGCCTACAGCGGCTGCACAGTTGCTCATTGACAACCTCGCTCGCACCGAATCTATGATTGATGCGGCACGCCAAAGTATTGTCGACTGCATGCAGCGACGCATGCAGCACGAACGTGTCAGGGTGGAGTCGCTCTCGACTCGCATACCAGTGATGTTCTCATTGGTAAAGACCAAGGAGGAGGCTCGTGTTGATATGCTGTCGCGACGCATCGAGGCTGCCACTCAGCGACGCATAGCTACGGCACTGATGCAGATAGACAGCTTGCAGGCTAAGCTGCAGTCGGCTGTCAACAGGCAACTTGTGGATGCCCGTCATCGTCTGCAACTCATCGAACAGCGTGTTGAGGCAGTCAATCCTGAGCGGCTTTTGCAGCGTGGCTACAGCATCACCACATACAACGGACATGCCGTGCGCAATGCAGCCGAACTGCCCGAAGGGGCTGTCGTGGAAACGCGTGTTGAGAAAGGAAAATTCACTTCGGTAGTAACCAAAAACAAATGATTATGGCAAGAGAAATGAAATATGAAACGGCAATGAACCAGTTGCAGTCCATTGCCGATAAGATGGAGAATGGTGAGCTTGACATTGACTCGCTCTGCGAGCAGTTGAAGACAGCGCAGAAGCTTATAAAGTTGTGCAAGGACAAGCTCACCAAGACCGACGCCGAGATAAAGGCAGTGCTGGATGAGAAGTGTTGAGTGTTGAATGTTGAATGTTGAGTGTTGAATGTTAGGTGTTGAGTGTTGGGCGTTAAGTGTTTAATTCAAAATTGAATAATTCACAATCGCAGGCGTAGCCGAGAACAATTCAAAACTCAAAACTCAAAATTCAAAACTCCTATAAACGCCAAAGCTTCTCGCCACGTATAGTGAGGGGCATTTCGATGTTGTCGGTGAATAGCATACCGGTGCCCAGACCTTGTGGCATACTGATGTTGGGACCATATACGTCGGCTGCCAATTGTGCCACGGCGTTGAGTCCGACATTACTCTCAAGCGCACTCGTTATCCACGAGCCTATGCCACGTTGGTGCGCCATGTCTATCCATTCGCGTGTGCCGCTTATTCCGCCGTGCAGCGACGGTTTCAGTATTATGTATTGCGGACGTATGGTGTCGAGCAGTTCCTGCTTCATTCCTGGCATGTTCACGCCTATCAGTTCTTCGTCGAGAGCAATAGGTATAGGTGATATTGCGCACAGTTGCGCCATACGCGCCCATTGATGCTGGCGTATGGGTTGCTCTATTGAGTGGATGTCGTAGCGTGCCAGCTGGTCGAGTCGGCTTGGCGCATCTTCGAATGTGAATCCGCCGTTGGCATCGACACGCAATTCTATCTGTTCTTTTGTGAAAGCCTGGCGTATATGACGTATCAGGTCAAGCTCGCTATCGAATTCGATAGCACCTATTTTCAGTTTTACGCAGTGGAATCCTGCTTTCATTTTCGATTCCAGTCGGGCAAGCATCTCGTCGTGACTGCCCATCCATACCAGTCCGTTTATTGTTATACCTTCCTCGCCACGTGCAAAAGGAGTGTCGAAGAGCAGACCGTTTCCGCCGTTCTGCAGGTCGGTCATGGCTGTCTCTATGCCGAAGAGAATGGAAGGGTAGGGGCGCAGCATTTCGTAGTTGACGTTGCCCGTCAGTTCTATCATACGGCAGACCGACTCCAATGTCTTCTCGTATTCGGGACGTGCGTCGCAACTAAGGTCGGGCAGAGGAGCACATTCGCCCACGCCCTTGCATCCCGGACGCTCGCTGTCCTCAATCTCTACAAACCACGACTTGCGTGTGTTGTAAACTCCGCGCGAAGTTCCGGCAGGTTGCTTGAAGTGCAGTGTGCGCGGCGTGATGCTTATCTTGTATCTCATTATTCTTATTGTTGTTTGATGTGTGGGGTGTATCAGTCTTCGGTGCGTCCTATAGTCATAATGCTTATCTTCACATCTTCGAGCTTCGCTATTTCCGTTGCGCAAGTGCTTAGGGTGGCTCCAGTGGTGATGATGTCGTCGATGAGCAGTATGTGCAAGCCGCTCGGATGTTTGCCTTGTTTCAGGGCGAATGCACCGCTTACGTTTGTTGAGCGTGATGTAGCTTTTGTCAGTGTCTGGCTTTGGGTGTAACGCACGCGCTCAACAATGTCCTCACGCACCGGTATATGAGTCAGTTCGCTTATGCCGCGTGCCACCTCATAGCATTGGTTGTATCCACGTTCACGTCGGCGTCTTTTGTGTAGTGGCATCGGCACGATAGCGTCGATGCCGTCGAAGAATCCCGATGGCATATAGTCGGCAGCCATCATACGTCCTATTTCCTCGCCAATGTCGTCGCGTCCGCCATACTTCAGTCGGTAGATGAGGTTGGCAAACGGTGTGTGTGGATGAAACTTCACAAACGAAGCACATCGCTCCACAGGCACCAGTCCCCACAACCGCCGTGCAGTATGGTTGTCGTAGGGCGAAGAAGCGTCGTCAGTGCGTGGCAGCAGAGCGTTGCATGTGGTGCACACAAGTCGTTCGTTGATAGCAAGCCGGGTGCCGCACATTTCGCAGGCACGCGGTGCTATCATGTCGATAATGCTGCGCCAGAGAGTGAGCAGCCGCTTCGTTATGACTGTCTGACTTTTCATTAAGGCAGTTTAGGAAACTTGCTGAAGTCGGGCTTACGCTTTTCGAGGAAAGCCTTGCCACCCTCCTGAGCCTCGTCGAGCATGTAGTAGAGCATGGTGGCATCGCCTGCCAGTTCCTGTATACCAGCCTGACCGTCGAGTTCGGCGTTGAGTCCTGCCTTGATCATGCGCAGTGCCAGTGGCGAACGCTCCATCATGATCTGTGCCCATTCTACGCAGGTGTCTTCAAGCTGGTCGAACGGCACAACCTTGTTTACCATTCCCATGCGCTCTGCCTCAAAGGCTGAGTACTGACGGCACAGGAACCATATTTCACGAGCCTTCTTCTGACCCACGATGCGAGCCAGATAGCTGGCACCGAAACCTGCGTCGAACGAGCCTACCTTAGGTCCGGTCTGTCCGAAGATGGCGTTGTCGCTGGCGATTGTGAGGTCGCACATGAGGTGAAGCACGTGTCCACCACCAATGGCATAGCCGTTGACCATAGCGATGACGGGCTTTGGCAGCGAGCGTATCTGCTTCTGCACGTCGAGCACGTTGAGGCGTGGCACACCGTCGTCGCCTACATATCCTCCACGACCCTTCACGTGCATGTCGCCACCCGAGCAGAATGCCTTGTCGCCGGCACCGGTAAGGATGACCACACTGATGCGCTGAGCCTCGCGACACCATGCAAAAGCCTGCGACATCTCCCATGTAGTGCGAGGTGTGAAGGCGTTGCGATAGCGCGGACGGTTGATTGTTATCTTGGCGATACCGTTGTATTCGTCAAACAATATTTCTTTGAAGTCGAAGCCTTCGATCTTCTTCCATTCTCTATTTTCCATTGTTCTTATTTGGGTTTATTGAATATTTACATTACAATCCTTTACAGCTTGAAGTATTTTTCAAGCGCCTTTACGTCGTCGTTGCTGTCGGTGAATACTTCGAGCAGCATAGGTCGTTCGCTCTCGCGTGTAAGCAATGTCACGACGCCAATCTGCATTTCGTCCATGTTTTTTGCCGATAGGTAGCCTATATCGTTTTGGGTGCAGATGCCTTGAGCCGTGTTTTCGTGGCTTGCCATGACCAGATCGTCGGCAGCCGGACTGTCGCTGAGTCCTGGCAGTTGTCGGAATATTCCGCCACCGCGATTGTTGAGCAGTATGATACGAAGATTGCCGCGCAGATTGGAGTTCCAAAGAGCATTCTGGTCGTAGAAGAAACTCAGGTCGCCTATCACGCAAACCGTCATGTCGTGCGTAGCAAGCGAGAATCCTGCAGCTGTTGACAGCGAGCCTTCAATGCCGTTTACTCCACGGTTGCACCATACATAATGCTGCGCATAGATGCACGCCAGGCGCACGGCTGAGCTGTTGGCGTAATGTACGCATATATCTATGTCGAGGTCGGCAAGCTGCTCTTCAAAATATTTCACAGTCGCCATCTGCGAGTATTCGGGTGTATAGGCATCTGCATGAGCTGCACATGCGTCGAGGAACGACTGCCAGCGGTCGTGGAATCGGCATCGCTCGTCATTGTCAGTTGCCTCGCACAGACTTGCAAGCAATGCGTTAATACTATCGGTATCGCATTCTACGATGTCGGTAAGCGTCATAAGTGGGTCGTGAATGTCTGCTGCATCGGGCGTGATGAGGCACGACGGAGCCTTGGTATTGCGCAGAAAGTGACGTGCGGGTTTGCTTACGAGCGTGTCGCCTACGTAGACGACGTAGTCGGGATAGTATGCCGTCTTGTCGTCTTCGTCGTCGTTGATGCTGCTGTTGTCGCTGACTATATATCTGATTGCCTCGTCGAAGTGTATGGTCATGTACGAAGGGTTTGACAGCGGTTCGCTCATTACCACATACTTTTCGCTCAGCGAGCGTATTGTCTCGTGCGAAACGGTGCCGTGAGCCAGTTGTCCAATCACAATCATGGGGCGTTTTGCCTCATGGAAAGCGTCGGGCATATCCATCGAAGCGTCCTTGAAAACAGCACGCTTGATGTTGTTGAAGCGGCTGAGTTGGGGCAGTTGCTCGATGTTGAATTCAAAGAGCGGTTCGCTGATAGGCACGTTGATGTGTACGGGTGCGCCCAGTCGGCACGTAGCGAGATGCATGGCTTCGTTGACAAGTCGACGGCACAG
This sequence comes from Leyella stercorea, assembly GCF_021531355.1. GTDB lineage: Bacteria > Bacteroidota > Bacteroidia > Bacteroidales > Bacteroidaceae > Prevotella. Next base: position 189,423 of record NZ_JADYTS010000001.1, read on the forward strand.
CCATCGTTCTTCGTCGTTGTGAGGTTCGGGCAGTTGCACAGCCTTGCGCACAAAGCGCCCGAGAGCGTCTGGCTGGGGGATGGTCTGACCGTCGAGTTGGTCAATCCATTGCTGCGGACGGTCGGCTGATATGACTATAAGCGGAACGTGCTGATAGGCAGCTTCAGCCACAGCCGGCATCGCGTTGAGCAATGCCGAGCCTGACGTAACGCACACTACAGTAGGCCGTTTGGTGGCTATAGCCAGTCCGAGAGCATAGAAGACCGCCGAACGTTCGTCGGTAACGGGTCGGCAGCGTATTGCCTCACACACGCTAAGGTTGTGCACGATGGGTGCGTTGCGGCTGCCTGGGCACACCACAGCGTCGCTTACACCGTATTCCAGGAGCAGCGAAGTCAGTATGTTGACGTTTTCCTTATTGCTGTACATAGTCGAATAGTTTTCTTATAGTATTCATCTTGGCTTCGGTCTCGTTCCATTCGTCCTGCTCGGTGCTGTCTGCCAGCAGTCCGCCTCCGGCAAAGAGCCGGTACACGGCAGAGTCTTCCGCCTCGCTCTCGATGTGCATACATCTGAGTGTTACAAACAGGTGGGTGTCGCCGTCGGGATTGAATGGTCCGGCAAAACCGCTGTAGTAGCCTCGCTGTTGCGATTCGTTGTCGATGATGAAGCGCCTGGTCTCGTCCTTCGGAATGCCGCATACGGCAGGCGTAGGATGCAGGGCGTCCACCACATTGCCTATGAGCGAGGCATCGTTCATGCTGAAATGTATGTCGGAGCGCAGGTGTTGCAGGTCGGCAGCATACGTAGTGTAAGGTCCTTCTACAGTTATGTCGTCAGCGAATTGCTTCACACACTCCGTGATGTACGTTTCTACATATTTCTGTTCGCGCTTGTTCTTCTCGCTCCATTCGCCCGTTCCGGGTCGCATAGTGCCTGCCAAAGCCATTGTGTGCATCTGTCCGCAGTGTCCTCCAATCAGAGTTTCGGGCGTAGCTACGAGCCATGTGCCGCTGCGCTTGGTTGAATAGAGCGCTATGAACATGCGCGGATAGCGTTGGCAGGCTCGTGCGAACAGCGTCAGTGCACTTATGTGTGCTGACGCTGTGAGTCGTGAGCTGCGTGCCAGAACTATTTTGGCAAAGCGTTCGGCCTTCAATTCTGCGTGAAATCGATTGAAGTCGGCGTTGTATTGCTTGCGTTCAGCGTTGTTGTCGCTGCAGTTGAGGCTTGCCGACATTTGCGTATTGTCGCTTGCAGAAACAAGAGTTTCCAGTATCGACGGTTCGATTGTTTCCCATTGGGTTGGTACAAGCAGTATGGGCTTGTGGTCCGACGGGGCGAAAGGTGCAATGACAAATCCGCTTCGTCCGTTCAGTTCGGCTGCCGTTGACAATTCTTCAGGCTCGTCGTTCAGTTTGTTGTGAACGACGAGTGTGGTGTTGGGCAGTCGGAAATATACAAAACTCATATTGTCTTATTGTGGGTGCTATTCTTTTTGGGGCTTGCCCACATCCTTGCCTTTCATTACAAAGTTGGTTATCTCTACCGACGAGATGAGTTCGCCGGCTCCGTTACATATTTCGATGTGCCACTGGTGCAGCGTCTTTCCTTTGTGCAGGATGCGTGCAGTGGCTGTGACGGTGTCGCCTTCGCGCACCGCCTTGACGTGGCTTCCGCTGACGTTGATGCCCACGCAGATGTTGTTGGGGCACAAGGTCATTGAGCCTACACCGGCAAGGTTCTCGGCCAGTGCCAGTGTGGCGCCACCGCTGAGAAATCCGAATACCTGACGGTTGCGGCTGTCCACCTTCATTCGTGCCTGACAGGTGTCGGGGTCGGGTGTCGACAGAAACTCCATGCCGAGCGTGTTCGACAGTCCGTCTTGTTTCAGTCGTATCTCTTTAATTCTTTCTATGTCCATATCTTGTTTTTTTATAATTGATGCTCTATCCTTCGCGGAAGAAGTCGAGAGCTTCCTTTATTTCTTCTTCGTTGGCAGTTTGGTTTATGCGTATGTCGCCCACGTTGCCCAACAGAGTGAAGTTGATGATGCCCGACGTGTTCTTCTTGTCGTGGTGCATCAGCTCGATGAGTGTCGGGTAGTCGTCGCATGTTATGTTGAGTGTGCCGTAGTTTTCGCGTATGAAGCGTACGGTCTGGTGCATGCGGTCGGTGGGGAAAGCCGTCTTGCGTGCGCTCATGTACAGTTCGCTGATGAGTCCGTATGCCACTGCGTATCCGTGCAGTATCGGTGTGCCGCGTCGCATGGCAAACGATTCGAAGGCGTGGCCCATAGTATGGCCCAGGTTCAGTGCCTTGCGTATGCCGTGCTCGTGTGGGTCGGCTTCGACGATGCGCTCTTTCACCTTGATGGATTCTGCCACCATGCGTTGCAGCTGGCTGAGGTCGGGGTGTTCAAGGTCGAATGTCACCAGTTCTGCCCATGTGCGTTCGTCGGAGATGAGTCCGTGCTTGAGCATCTCGGCATAGCCCGAGCAGATGTTGTCGTGGTCGAGTGTGTCAAGGAATTGTGTGTTGATGATGACGAAGCGGCTGTCGGAGAACACGCCGATTTCATTCTTCAGTCCACCGAAGTTGATGCCTGTCTTGCCTCCCACTGAAGCGTCGACCATTGCCAGGAGCGTAGTGGGTATATTGATGAAGTCGATGCCGCGCTTGAATGTGCTTGCTGCAAAGCCTCCGAGGTCGGTCACCATTCCGCCTCCGAGATTTATCATCAGCGAGTGGCGTGTGGCTCCTCCGTTGCTCAGTGCCTGCCACACCTCTGCCTGTGTGTCGAGGTTCTTGTGTGTGTCGGTGGCTTTTATTATTATTGGGGTGCAGTCTTTCAGTGCCTTGAAGTTCTTTATCTTTGGCCAGCACAGCTGTTGTGTCGTTTCGTCGGTAAGTACGAATATGCGGTCGTGCTCACATTCTGATATAGCGCTCACAAGGTCGCGCTCGAGGTTTCCCGAAATTACTACTTTCTGTTTCATAAGGCTCAACGTGTTTTTTCGTATACTGTTTATTCAAGTACAAATTTAAGTAAAAAACTTGAATAAAGTGTCATATAAATAAAAAAAGGACAACTTTAAAAACTCATGCTAATGAGTTTTTAAAGTTGATAGTTGAGAAATTAATGTTGAGAGTTGAGAATTGAGAGTTGAAAGTTATGATTACTGATGATGATATATAGAATCAATACATTTCATAACTCTCAACTCTCAACTCTCAATTAATTAAAGCTTAAAATGGTCTTCCCATTCGCATCATCGGCATACGTCCGCCTCCTCCGTGCGGATTGCCGCCTCCCATTGGTGGGCGTCCATATCCAGGGCGGCGGTTGCCTGGTCCGTCAGGTCCGCCGCGTCGTGCCTGCTTGCCTCCGAAGAGGTTGAGACGGTAGATGACGTGCAGCATTGCGTAGCTGTTGATAGAGTTATACTCCACGTCGCTGCGGCTCATTGCCGACACGGTGCGCGAGAAGTTGCTCTGATTCTTGAGTATGTCGTAGAACTGTAGCGAGATGGTGAGTGCACGTCCGCGCATGAATCCCTGCGACAGCTGGGCGTTCCATATCAGCTCGTTGGTGTTCATCGACTTGTCTGAATAGCCTCGGCGTGAGTTCTGGTGAATGTCGGTCGATAGGCTTGTGCCCCACGGCGCGGTCAGGTTGATGGTTCCGCCGTATGCAAACTGCCATGTGTCGAGATTGCTCTGCGTCTGCAGGTTGTTGCGTGCGTGCATATAGTCCATCGAGCCGTCGAGCTCCACTTCGAGCCATGAGTTGCGGAAACTCATTGCGAGACGCTCGCTTACTGATGTCGATTTTGTCACGTTGCGCTGCGAGTCGGCGTTGCGGTTGAGCGACAGATAGCCAACACGGTTCTGGTAGTCGACGTTGGTGAATGTGTTGATGTTCCAGTAGCCCGTGGTGTCGATAGCCATATTGAATATGAACATGCCCGAAGCGTTCCAGTTGCCGTTGATGTTCTCCGGTCGGCTGATGCGTCCGCCGGTCTTCTCGTCGTACGTCACCTTGTAGCCGATGGAGTTGCGCGTGTTGGAGTAGTTGACGCTTGTCATTATCGACATCTGGTGTTTCTCGATGTAGTTGTTGTATTCGGCGCGCAGATTGTTGGTGAACGAAGGCTTCAGTCCGGGGTTACCCTTGCTGATGTTGAGCGGATCGCTGTCGTCGGTGATGTCGAGCAGGTCGGTCATTGACGGCTGCGATGTAGAGCCTCGGTAGTTTATGCGCAGTCTGCTCACCTTCGAGAATCGGTAGCGGAAGTCGAGTGTCGGCGTGATGTTGGTCACGGTGCGCACGGTGTCTACGTATTTGCCCTGATAGTCCTGTATGAACTTTGATGTCTGTGGCTGCACTTTCACACCTACGTTGAGCTGATACTTCTGTCGTAGCATGCGGAACATCAGGTCGATGTCGTGCGTATAGTTCTTATATTCAGAGTAGCGGCTCAGCGACTTGTCCTCGTATTCGGTGTAGGGCTTGTCGAGCAGATTCAAGTAGCTGTCCCACTGGCGGTATTGCGGTGTGAGCGAGCCGAAGAAGTTCTCGCCAAGGTTGGAGAAGTCGTATGTAGCACGGTCGCTCTTGCTGTACGAGTACTTGAACTGATAGCTCATCTGTAGGAACGTAGCCTTCCACAACGGCTCGCTGTATGTAGTCTGTACGCTGTAGCTGTACGTCTTGGTCGGCGTCACGTTGTAGCGGTTGGTCTGATATGTAGAGTCAGCCAGAGGGTTGTCCTTCATCTTTATCTGATATAGATGGACGTTGTTGGTAGATAGCGACTTGCTGTCGCCGTCCTTATAGCTGAAGTCGCCGCGCAGCGTCACGTTGCGTCCGCGGTTGCCCAGTTTGCGGTTTAATTGCAGCATACCGCCAAACTGCTTGTTGTCGCTGTAGCTTATCGAGTTTGACTTTGATGTGTTCACCATCTTGCCGGCTTCTGCCATTGTGCTGATGCCTTTGTCAGAGAGTGGGTCGTCGGTGTACGAGTATGGGTCGTCGTTGAACTGTGCTGAGGTGGAAGCCGAGCGTCCGTCGCTTGACGACAGACTCATCGACGGGCGGAACATGATGTTGGTCATCGTGTCAGGTTTCCACTCGAATCGCATCTGTGCATTCCATGAGTTGCTGCGCGAGAACTGCTGGTTGAGCGAATTGGCAAACGACTTCGACGAACTCACGAAGTTCTCTGATGACGACTTCGATTGTGTGTTGCCGTTACGATGGTTCCATCGCACCGAGCCGTCCCACGAGAATGTCTTGCCGTTGTCGAAGTTGAAGTTGGTGCCCACCATTTTTGATGTGTTCAGACCGTTGCGTCCGCGTCCGAACGAGCCGCGTCCGAATCCCATGTCGTTGGTATTGTTGAGCGAGCCGAATCCCATTACGCGTATCTTCGAGTTGAAGTAGGCACCCATAAGGCGTTCGGCAAACCGGTCGTGTGTTCCGTATGCAAGGTCGGCGTTGGAGAACATGCCCTTGTTCATGCCAGGTTTCAGTCCGAAGTCGAGCACGGTCTGCTCGTTGCCGTCGTCGATACCCGTAACGCGTGAGAGGTCGCTCTTCTCGTCGTAAGCCTTGATACGGTTTACGATGTTTGTAGGCAGATTCTTCATGGCAGTCTTGGTGTCGCCCACCATAAATTCCTTTCCGTCCACCTTAATCTTCTTCACCTCCTTACCATTGATGGTAATCTTGCCGTCGTCGCCCACCTGAGCTCCCGGTAGACGCTTCACCAGTTCTTCGATGGTCGAACCTTCAGGAGTGCGGAAAGCCGTAGCATTGTATATGAAGGTGTCCTTCTTGAGCGTCACCTTGGCTGCGTTAGCGGTCACGGTGGTTCCCTTCAGGGCTATAGCCGACGATGCGAACACAATGTTTCCAACGTCCACGTTGTTGTCGTTGCTTACATTCACGTTGCGGTAGAGGGTCTTGTATCCCACGTTGGAGAACTTCAGTATGTACTTTCCGTTGTTTGGAGCGGTAATGCTGAATGCTCCATTGGCATCGGTCACGCTTCCTTTGACATACGAACTGTCCTGGCGCAGCAGTTGTACGGCTGCCTGCTCCATACGCTCGTGAGTGTCTTTGTCGGTCAGCGTACCCGTGATTTTGCGGTCTTGGGCTGCCGCTCCCAATGCGCAGAGCATAAGTAGGAGCAAGAAGACAATCTTTTTCATTCTGTTGTTATTTTCTTGTTGGTGTATATATTTTTGTGAATTTCAGACTAAACAGAAAAACTATTTACGTGTTTTATGACGTTTGTATGGCTTTGTGGTTTAATTATATAGAAACAAAAAAATGTAGAAAGTAAAAACGGAAGCAACAAAAAAACAACAAAAACAACATTGTTATACATAAATATCATTGCATAACAATGTTGTTTTTGTTGTTATATCCTTGTTTTATAGGAGTCTTGTTTTATTTGTACAGGTATCGCTTGATACTCTTTTTCGGTGTCTTTTCAAACTCTTCCTTCACAATCTCTATAGCCGACAGACGGCAGTAGGGTGGTTGGTCAGCGTTGAGTTCCTGACGGTTCTGCTCCATTATCTTCTCAAGATCGGCTTCGTTGAGGCGCATTGTGTCGGCTTCGTCGAAGTCTGGATATACAAGACCTACGAGTTTCTCGCCGCGCTGCACTACAACTGACTCGTTCACCATAGCCAATGAGTTGAGCTTGTCCTCTATTTCCTCCGGGTAGATGTTCTGACCTGAAGCTCCGAGCAGCATGTTCTTAGAGCGTCCCTTGATGAATACGTTGCCGTCTTCGTCCATCAGTCCGAGGTCGCCGGTGTGATACCATCCGTCTTTGTCGAGAGTTGAGGCTGTAGCCTCCTCGTTCTTGTAGTAGCCCAGCATCACGTTGAGTCCGCGTGCCAATATCTCGCCCGGAACATTTGCCGGATCCGGACTGTCTATCTTCACCTCCATATGTACTACTGGCTTGCCGCATGAACCCGGCACAAAGTCTTTGTGGTCGGCGTAGCAGATGATAGGGGCACACTCAGTAGCGCCGTAGCCTACGGTGTAGGGGAATCCGATGCGCTTGAGGAACTGCTCCACTTCCTGATTGAAGGCGGCACCGCCAACAATGATTTCGTAGAAGTTTCCACCGAAAGCCTTCACAACCTGCTCCTTTATCTTCTCGTTCACCTTCTTGCTCACGATAGGCATGTTCAGCAGGATGCGCATGCGGTTGTTCTGTATCTTGGGGAATACCTTCTTGCGGATGATCTTCTCGATAATGAGAGGCACAGCGATGATTATGGCTGGCTTGACCTCGGCGAATGCTGCAGCGATGATGGCTGGCGATGGTATGCGGGTGAGGTAGAACACATGGCAACCAAACAGGAATTCGAACATAAACTCGAATGCCATGCCGTACATGTGAGCCATAGGCAGGATGCTGATTACATTGTCGCCCTTTTTGATGATATTGCCTAATACCGAGATAGCGAAGTCGTAGTTGCTCCACATAGCGCGGTAAGGAATCATTACGCCCTTTGAGAAGCCTGTCGTTCCACTGGTGTAGTTGATGAGAGCCAACTCGTCGGGACTCTGCTCCTTATAGTAGTGTACGTGCTCCTTGCGGAAATACTTGGGGTATTTCTTGCCGAACATCTCGTTGAGGTGTTCGCGTGCGTATGTGAGTTTGTCGGTGCGCGACACTACGAGCGAGTAGTCGGGTATGTAGATGATGCCTTCGAGGTCGGGCATCTTTGTCTGGTCGATGACGGTAGCTACATAGTCGCCCACGAAGAGCAGCTTGGCTTCGCTGTGATTGACGATGTTGTGAATCTGGTCAGCAGTAAATTCGTGCAATATAGGTACTGCAACGGCTCCGTAGGTGAGTGTAGCAAGGAATGCAACAGCCCAGTTTGAACTGTTGCGACCGCACAGAGCAATCTTGTCGCCTTTCACTACGCCACTGCTTTCGAACATGATGTGCAGTTTCTCTATTTTGCGTGCCACGTCGTGATATTGCAGAGTGGCCCCCTTAAAGTCGGTCAGGGCATCCTTGTCCCAATTGGTGATGATGCTCTGTTCGATAAGAGCGTTAAAACTCGGTATTTCCATTTTTTGTTTGTTTATCATTGTGAGGTGTTTTAGGCTTTATTTGTAGAGGTATCGCTTGATGCTCTTTTTGGCAGTTTTCTGGAATTCCTCTTTCTGTATTTCTATAGCCGCTATCTTACAGAAAGGCGGCAGCTGGTTGTTGAGGGTCTTAAGGTTTTCGTCCATTATTCCCTTCACGTCGTCGTCGTCGAAGTCCATAGCCTCCTTGTCCTCTATTTCAGGGTGCACGAGAGCGATGAGCTTGGTGTCGCGCTGTATTATTATGCTTTCGCCGACGAGCGGCATATTGTTGAGTTTGTCTTCTATCTCCTCCGGATATACGTTCTGTCCGTTGGCTCCGAGGAGCATGTTCTTGATTCGTCCTTTTATGTATATGTGTCCGCTTGGTGCCATTGTGGCGAGGTCGCCGGTGTGAAACCATCCGTCTTTGTCGAGTACGGCGTTTGTGGCTTCCTCGTTCTTGTAGTAGCCGAGCATCACGTTCATGCCCTTGGCTATGAGTTCGCCGGGCACGTTGGCAGGGTCGGGGCTTACTACCTTCACCTCCATGTGTTCAACAGCAGGTCCGCACGAAGCAATCTTGTATTTGTCGTAATTGGCGAAGGTGATGAGCGGAGCCGTCTCGGTGGTGCCGTATCCTATAGTGATAGGCACTCCCACGCTGTTGAGGAATTCCTCGATGCCCTGATTGAGCGGTGCTCCACCTACTATTATCTCGTATGCGTTGCCGCCGAATGCCTCCATTATGCGGTCGCGTATGTGCTGCTTTATCTTCTTGTTGATTATCGGCATGTTCAGGAGCAGCTTCATGCGGTTGGTCTGCACCTCAGCCAGCACCTTACGGCGTATTATCTTCTCAACAACGAGCGGTACAGCCACGATGAGTCGGGGCTTCACCTCGGCAAACGCCTCGGCAATGAGCGACGGCGACGGCATACGGTTGAGGAAGTACAGGTGGCATCCGTTGATGAATCCGAAGAGGAATTCCACAGCCAGTCCGTACATGTGGGCCATTGGCAGAATGCTCACCAGATTGGAGCCGGGTTTTACGTTGGGCGAAAGACATTTCAGCACGTAGTCGAGGTTGCCCCACAGTGCACGGTATGGCAGCATTACGCCCTTAGAGAAGCCCGTTGTGCCGCTGGTATAGTTGATCATAGCCAGCTCTTCGGGGCTTTGCTCCTTATAGTAACTGATGTGTTCCTTGCGGAAGTACTTAGGGTATCGCTTGCCGAATATCTCGTTCAGGTGTTCGCGTGCAAATGTCAGTTGCTCGCTGCGTGAGATGACGATGGAGAAGTCGGGCAGGTAGACGATGCCTTCGAGTGCCGGCATCATGTCTGGGTTGACTTGTGTGCATACCACGTCGCCAACAAACAGCAGTTTCGACTCGCTGTGATTAACGATATTGTGTATCTGTTCTGGTGTGAACTCGTTCTGTACCGGTACGGCAATAGCGCCGTATGTCAGAGTGGCGAGAAAAGCCACAGCCCAGTGGCTGCTGTTGCGTCCGCACAGGGCTATCTTGTCGCCACGCTTCACACCGCTGTTCTCGAACATGATGTGTAGCTTTTCTATTTTTCGTGCTACATCGTGGTATTGCAGTGTTGCTCCTTTGTAGTCGGTAAAAGCGTCCTTATCCCAAAACTTTATTACGCTGTCCTCTATATATTGGTTAAAACTGGGTATTTTCTCCATTGCACAATCTTCAAAATTTTGTGCAAAGGTACGTCATTATTTGCACATTTCCAAAACTTTTGTGCTGTAAATAGTATTGCGTAGTAATATTTATACATAAAAGAGGGTGTGTCAAAATAGGAGTTAGAGGAAGTTAAGAAGAAGTTAATCCATCTACGATGGATGGTAGTTAACAGACAAATGCTTTATTTTCAGCAATTTATACATATGTCCGCTAACTTCCGTTAACTTCGGGCGAAGCCCAAACTTCCTTTTACTCCTATTTTGATACACCCTCATATTTCGCGTTATTCGTAACGCATTGATTTTGCAGGATGTATGTGCGATACAAGATAGCTTGGCGCTATCAGCACAAACAGTGCAATGAGCATTGTCGCTACGTTGAGTGCTACGATTAGCATCCAGTCCAGTTCTACCGGAACCACGTCGACGTAGTAGGTCTGCGGGTCGAGTTTGGCAAATCCGGTGAATTTCTGAAGCAGTATGAGTGCCAGTGCCAGCGCGTCGCCTATGAGCAGTCCCTTGCCTATGATGAAGGCTGCAAACCACAGGAACGTGTGCCTTACGGTAGAGTTGCGTGCGCCCAGTGCCTTCAGCACTCCAATCATCGTGGTGCGTTCGAGAATGATGATGAGCAGTCCGCTTATCATTGTCACTACAGCTACGGCAATCATTATGGCGAGTATTATCCACACGTTGAGGTCGAGAAGGTCGAGCCATGAGAATATCTGTGGGCTCAGCTCGCGTATGGTCTTTGACGAGAACGTGTTGCCATACTGGTCTTGTGTGCGGTTGACGCGGTTGATGATGTCGCTGGCAGTGGTGCTGAGCTGCTTGAAGTCGTTCACGGTCAGCTCGGCTCCCGTCACCATGTCGTCTGTCCAAGCGTTCAGCTTGCGTGCCGTGTATAGGTCGCAGAAGCAGGTGGTCTTGTCATACTGTGCCAGATTGGTCTGGTATATGCCGCTTATGGTGAATCGTCGGGTTCGTACTCCGCCGTCGCCAATGAAGTAGGCGAATATTCGGTCGCCAGCCTTGACGCGCAGTTTGTTCGCCATATCCTTCGATATGAGTATGCGGTTGGTGCTCTGCTGGTCGGAGAAGTGGGGTATGCTGCCCTCCACCATATTCTTATGTATGAAGGTAGAGTCAAACTCAGGTCCCACACCCTTGAACATCACGCCCAGAAAGTCGTTGTCGGTCTTCAGTATGCCTTGTTTCATGGCAAAGCGCTGCACGTGCTTCACGCCCTCTGTCTTCTTCAATACGTTCATCATCGAGTCGCCTATGGCTATAGGTTGGTCGATAGCTGACGATTGCAGAGTGTAGAAGTTGGCTACCTGGATATGGCTTCCGAATCCAACCACCTTGTCGCGTATGGTGTGCTTGAATCCCAGCACCACGCACACGCTTATTATCATCACCGCCAGTCCGATAGCCACACCAGCCACTGCAATGCGTATTGCAGGTTTCGACACCTTCTGTTGGTCGCCTATATGGTCGGAGTATATGCGGCGGGCAATAAAAAGAGGAAAGTTCATTGTTTATTACTCTTTAGCGACAACTCTTCCCGGATAAGCCTCCAGAGCCTTGCGCAGCACTATGAGTGCGCGTCCCAGGTCTTCCTTCTTCAGCACGTAGGCTATGCGCACTTCGTCGCGTCCTACGCCCGGGGTGGTATAGAATCCGGCAGCGGGAGCCATCATGATGGTCTCGCCTTCGTAGTTGAACTCCTCCAGACACCAGCGGCAGAACTTCTCCGAGTCGTCTACGGGCAGCTTTGCCACGGTGTAGAATGCGCCCATAGGTATAGGCGAGTACACGCCCGGTATGCGGTTGAGTCCGTCGATGAGGCATTTGCGTCGTTCTACATATTCTTCATATACGTCGCGATAGTAGTCCTCAGGAGCGTCAAGCGATGCTTCGGCTACAATCTGTCCTAACAATGGAGGCGAAAGACGTGCCTGGCACAGCTTCATTACGGCAGCGCGCACCTCAGCATTCTTGGTGATGAGCGCACCGATACGTATGCCGCACTCCGAGTAGCGCTTCGATACAGAGTCGATGAGTATCACGTTCTGCTCGATGCCCTCCAGATGGCAAGCCGAGATGTAAGGCGAGCCGGTGTAGATGTATTCGCGATAGACCTCGTCCGAGAACAGATAGAGGTCGTACTTCTTCACGAGGTCGCGTATCTGGTTCATCTCGCGACGTGTGTACAGATAGCCCGTAGGGTTGTTGGGGTTGCAGATGAGGATGGCACGGGTGTGCTCGTTGATAAGCTCCTCAAACTTCTCCACCTTAGGCAGCGAGAATCCCTCCTCAATGGTAGTGGCTATGGTGCGAATCTTGGCTCCTGCCGAGATGGCAAACGCCATGTAGTTGGCATAGGCTGGCTCAGGGATGATAATCTCGTCGCCCGGATTGAGACACGACATGAATGCGAAGAGCACTGCCTCCGATCCGCCCGCCGTGATGATGATGTCGTCGGCGGTGACATTAATCTTAAATCGCTTGTAATATTCGGTGAGTTTCTGGCGATACGAGAGGTATCCTGCCGATGGAGAATACTCCAAAACCTTGCGGTCGATGTGCTTCAGGGCATCAAGTCCTACCTGCGGTGTGGGCAGGTCGGGCTGGCCAATATTGAGGTGGTAGACTTTAACGCCGCGCTCTTTGGCAGCAGCAGCCAACGGAGCCAATTTACGGATTGGCGATTCGGGCATTTCAAGTCCGCGTACTGAGATTTCTGGCATTTCTGTACTCTAATTTAATGATTAAGTTTTAAGCGCATTCTTATGCGCCTTGTTAAATGCAAAGTTACGATAAATTTCGATAAATCACGGCTTTTCTGTATTATCTTTTTGATAATTGTGTAATATTATCCAATAATGTAGGTTTATTGTATGTCATATTGTTAGTATTTGCAGGTCGATAAAACGGTATTATAACCGGTGCTTTTCAAAAGGACTCCTTTTGCCCTCCAAAAGGACTCGTTTTGCTCATCAAAAGGACTCCTTTTGCACCTCAAAAGGACTCGTTTTGCAAGCCAAAAGGACTCCTTTTGAAAATCCGATGGATTTGCTTCATCTGGCATTTGGGGTGACCATATTTGAAGTTCAAGTTTCATAGTGGATTGGCAATGCAAATAGTAGGAGGCTATGGCGTCTCCGCCGTAGCCTGAGCAGACTGCCGACACTTTCTTATTGTTGATTTTTCACATAGCTGCTTGCTCAGGTTATGGCGAGGACGCCATAACCTCCTACAGTCAGGTCTTCATTGAAAACAGTCATAACACTCCATATTTCGGATGAATCTTAATTATAGAAATATGGCGAATGATTTCGTATGGTTTTGCCACTATATATAATATAATAAGGTGTAGAGCCTATACGAGCTTGCAGACTGAAAGATTTATACATCTTTTTATGTGAATTTAATAGAATAACGTATAAGTTATGTTATATTGTGCAATTAATTTTGTAATTTTGAACGTGTCAAACCTCTGATTCTATTATATCAAATTTTTAATGCGATTTATGTCAAGTTATTAATGATAGCCAATCAGATTATTGTTTGAAAACTCTTTGAATACGAACCATAAACGATTTCTTGCCTATGAACGACAAAGTATTGATGTGTATCGTGGCGTCTTTGTTGGCTGCACCGGTTGGTGTTTCGGCTAATAAGGTGGCAAACGATGTACTCGCTGTGCAGAAAGCGCAACAGACGATTTACCAAATCAAGGGTATGGTGACTGATAGTAATGGCGACCCGTTGCCGGGCGTTACCGTGTCGGTGAAGTCGATTGGCAGAATATGCCTTACCGACATCAACGGCAGATATGCGCTGCCCGTACCCAAAAACGGAGTGTACGAACTGGAATTCCGCATGATTGGTATGCGTATGGTGTCGCATCGTATCACGGTTCATGGCTCTACGCAGATGAAGACCATACAGCTCGACGACGACATCTCGGAACTTAACGAAGTGGTTGTGACCGGTTATGGCAACATCAAGAAAGGTGCCTACACGGGTTCGGCATCGGTAATGAGTGTCGAGAAGCAGAAAGACCTGCCCGTAATCTCGCTTGCGCAGATGATGGAAGGCAACCTCTCGGGCGTTGCCATCAGCACAGGCAACGGAACGCCGGGCGCCAATTCTACCATGCGCATACGCGGTATAGGTTCGCTCTCGGCTTCCAACGAGCCGCTTTATGTGCTCGACGGCGTGCCCATCATGTCGGGCAACTTCTCGTCGAACGGCATGAACTCGGGCGGCTTCGGCATACTCAGCACCCTCAATCCGTCGGACATAGAGAACGTGACAATCCTTAAGGATGCCGCTTCAGCCTCGCTCTACGGTGCACGTGGCGCCAACGGCGTTGTGCTCATCACCACCAAGAAGGCTGCGCAGGGCAAGACCACATACAATCTCAAGGCTAGCTTCGGCATAAGCGACATGGCTTATCGCTACCGCCCGACAATGGGAGGCGAGGAGCGACGCAACCTGGTGCTTGAGGGTTTTGTCAATGCCAATATCGATGCGGGTCAGACTGTGGAGTGGGCTGAGGAACATGCCGAGGAGATAATAGACAATTACGCCCCGCGTCCGGCTGGAGGCTATGCCGACTGGCAGAAGGCTCTGTTCAGAAAAGCGTTGCAGCAGAACTACGACTTCTCCGTAATGAGCGGCCGCGAGAACACACGTTTCGCCGCATCGCTCAACTATACCAACCAGGAGAGCGTGGCACGCAACTCGGGTTTTGAACGATACAGCGGCCATCTCAACGTCAACAACAAATACAAGAACTTCGACCTCGCTCTGAGCGGCATCTTCTCGCTCACCAAGGAGAAACCGCTGCCCGGAGCACAGTACTACAGCAACCCTATGCACGCGCTCAAGTATGCGCTCACTCCGTCGGTGCCCATATACAACGAGGACGGATCGTACAACAAAAGCGTCAAGGAACTCAACTACATGAACCTTGTTGAAGAGAACGAGATAAATACCCACCGCAGCCGAATAGCACGCACCTTCGCATCGGCTGAGGCTGGCTACACCATATTGAAGGGTCTGCGACTGTCTACAGTATTCAATGTGGACTATATCAACACCAACGAGTTCCGCTACTTCTCGCCCGAAAGTGCCGACGGCAGAAGCCCCAACGGACAGGGCGACTTCTATCGTGTGGAGAACCTTACCTACAACAGCAACACCCGACTCAACTACGCCGCCAAGTTCGGTGAGCACTCTGTCGACGTGCTTGCAGCCTACGAAATACACAACTGGGAGAAGGACTACGTCTCTGCCGAGGCAAAGAACTATGCCACCGACAAGAAGAATGTGCTCAACGTGGCATCTACGCCGGTAGAGATTGGCAACTACATTTCGGGCGATGCTATGCTCTCGTACGTGTTCCGTGCCAACTACGACTACAAGACACGCTACTATCTCTCGGCAAGTTTCCGTCGCGACGGTTCGTCACGTCTGCATCCCGACAACCGATGGGAGAACTTCTGGGCTATATCTGGCTCATGGCGCTTCTCGCATGAGAAGTTCCTCAAGTCGTGTGAGAACTGGCTCACCGACGGCAAGATACGACTCAGCTACGGCGTCAACGGCAATATCCCGTCGTCGCTCTATTCGTACAACGGAATGTATGACGTAACCTACAAGTACAACGACCTTCCGGCTATGGTGGAAAGCACGCTCAGCAACGACAAGCTCAGCTGGGAAAAGAACTACGCACTCAACGTTGGTCTCGACCTCACATTGTTCCGCCGGCTCAACATCACATTCGACTGGTATACCCGCGACACCCGCGATCTGCTCATGAGCAAGATGGTCGACCCGATAACAGGCTTCGGCTCTATCATGGACAACATCGGACGCATGCGCAATACGGGATTCGAGCTTGAGGTGCGCTCTACCAATATCGACCACAAGGACTTCACATGGACCTCGACGTTCATGATGACGCACAACAAGAACAAGGTGCTCAAGCTCGCCGATGTGCCGCAATACTTCACCGGCAACTACTACGTCGTGAAGGAAGGCTACTCGCTCGGCACCATCTGTCTGCGCGAATATGCCGGCGTTGACCCCGAAAACGGTCTGCCTATGTACTATTCCAACGTCGAGAAGGACGGAGTGCGCTCGCGCGAAAAGGTGTACGACCCCAACAAAGCGGTAATGGTGCCGCTGGAGAACATCTATCCCACCGTAAGCGGAAGCATCGGCAACACGTTCCGCTACAAGTATTTCGACCTTATGTTCAATTTCACCTATTCGCTCGGAGGCCACAGCTACGACGACGCAATGTGGGCACTTCAAGACGACGGCAAGTCAGCCACAGCGCCAAAGAGTATCGAGCTGCGCCGCCGCTGGCAGAAACCGGGCGACAAGACCGACATTCCGCGCTATGTCTACGGACAGAACTACGGCGGATGGTGGCACTCGTCGCGTGGCATACACAGCACCGACCATCTGCGACTGAAGAGCCTCGTGCTCGGAGTCAACGCTCCCGACTCGTGGATAAAGAAGCTCGGACTGAGCCGTGCACGCGTATACTTCTCGGGCAGCAACCTCCTTACATGGGCCAAGTACACACAGTACGACCCCGAACTCATGGGTACTGTGGGATTTGAAATCCCACCTCTCAAGACATTCTCATTCGGTTTGGAAATTGGACTTTAAAAACGCAACACTATGAAGAAAAACATATTTGCCGCATTGCTGGTGGCTCTGTTTATGTCATCATGCACAGGCGACTTCCTCGATAAGTCACCGTCTGACCAGGTAACAACCAAGGAGGCCATAACAACGTTGTCTGACGTGAAGAACGCTGTCAACGGATTGTACTCGCTCATGGCGTCGGTCTACTACTACGATTTGTCGATGTTCCTCTATGGCGACATCAAGGGCGACTGCATGCAGCCCACATCGTGGTCGGGAGGACGTCAGGGCTACTCCTTCTACTTCTTCGATCACACGGCTTCGGTGCCCAACAACGGCGGACTGTGGGGCCGTCCATACTACATCGTGCGCAACGCCTTCAACGTCATCAAGGCCATCGACGACGGCAAGGTGAACGCTACGCAAGCCGAACTTGCCAACTATCGTGGCGAGGCACTTGCCGCAATAGCCCTCTGCTATTTCGACCTTACGCGACTGTATGGCTATCCTTATGCCAAGGACAACGGCGCTTCGCCCGGCGTGCCGTTGCTCGATCACGCCATAGGCTATGGCGAAACGTCGACTCGCAGCAGCGTGGCAGAGTGCTACGAATATATCATCAACAAGCTGAAGGAGGCGATTCCGCTGCTCTCAAATTCACGCAACGACGGACATCTCAATTCCTATGCAGCACGCGCATTGCTCGCCCGCACCTATCTGTATTGCGGAATGAACAAGGAAGCGTTCGGCACTGCCGACATGCTCATCAACGACTTGAAGTCGACGGGATTGTACTATCTTGTTGACAACGCCCACTATGCCGACATGTATGCATGGGGCAACAAGTTCGGAGCAGAGGCTTTGTTCCAGGTTTCTAACACAGCAACATCCAATCCAGGTCGCGACGGACTGTCGTATATGCTGCACTGGTGGGGATATGCAGCCGTTGTGCTGACCGACGATTTCGCACAGAAACTCAAGAGCGACCCTGCCGACGTGCGCAACCAGCTCGTTGCAACCTATCAGGACGGTGGCGACCACCAGTACTATAATCTACTGCTGAAGTATCCGGGCGAGAACGGCTACAACTCTCCGTCGTTCGACAACAACTATACTGTAATACGTCTGTCGGAAGTCTACCTCATTGCTGCCGAGGCAGGACTGAAGGCAGGTGGCGAACTGCGCCAGCCGGCACTCGATTACCTCAACGATATCGTGAGAAGAGCCAATCCTGACGCTTCCGTAAGCGACGCAGAGTTCACGCTCGACCGCGTTCTCGACGAGCGTGCCAAGGAACTCGTTGGCGAGGGACATCGCTATTTCGACCTTCTGCGCAATGGCAAGAAGATAGTACGCCGAGGCGGTAAGCACCTGCCCAACGCTCCCGAAGAAATCGACTGGAACTACTATAAGTGCGTATTGCCTATAAGTCGTGATGAGTTTACGTTCAATCCTGACATGGAGCAGAACGAAGGTTATACTAAAGAATAAGTACGGTTATGGAAAAGACAAGATTAAAGAGATTGTGCTCGTACGTGTGGCTGGTGGTGATGCTGGCGTGTGTGGCGAGCTGTTCGGACGACGACGAGCTGCAACCGCAGCAAACCGACTTCGTGACGTATAAGATAAAGGGCTACGAAGAAGCCAAGACTACAATCGATGCAGCTACGCATACCATTACCGTCAGGCTGCCCGACGACGTGACGGACGGCTCGGCGCTTGTGCCGGAGTTTACCGTCTCGGACGGTGCGCAGGCTTCTATCAACCGCGTCGTGCAGCAAAGCGGTGCCAATACGTTGAACTTCAACGATATGGTATTGTACACCGTGTCTAATGCCGACTATACGGTCAAGACACGTTGGCACGTTGTGGTGACCAACAACGACTACACAGCCCGGTATGGTATGGGCAATTTCCTGAGCTATTGGTGGTCGAACAACGGCACTTCCGACCAAGGCTATTATCTGCAACAGCAGCATACAGGACCTTATTCCGATGTGAATTGCGGTCCGGCATGCGCTACGATGGCTATGAAGTGGCGCAATCCGCAGTTTGCGGGCACCGTAGAGGACACTCGCAACAGTGCCGTGCATAGCGAAATAGACGGTGGCACGTGGTGGTATCCGCGCGATATTGTCAATTACTTGCAGCGTAATGGCGTTGACGCATACTACTGGAACTTCGATGGAGCTACCACTGAAGGCTTTATAAATAAGGTGCGCCAGCTCCTGGAGCAGAACAATCTGTGCATAGTATGCCTCAACAGCGCCAACCTCAGCGTTCAGACAGCCGTGTCGAAGGAGTATCACACACATAAATATTATAGTGAAGGCTCGGGCCATTTCCTCCTTATCAAGGGCTATCGTGTAGTGAACGGCAAGACATGGTTTGAGATTCACGACCCGTGGGGACTCGACAAGAAGTATTCGGATGGCACCTACTGCGGAGCCAACCGCTACTATGCCGGCGAAGAAGTGGCAACATGTATCAAGTGGAACATCTGGACTGTCGTGGTGCCATACTCTTGATAAACCCAAATCGGTCATTAGAAAATGACAAGAAGCTTTTTCTAATGACCGCCATTAGAAAAACAGCTTTGTATATG
>NZ_JADYTS010000200.1 GCF_021531355.1 Leyella stercorea
CTGGTCGGCTATACGGATGACCGTGCAAAGAAAGATGCCTATAACCGGGAGAAGGGAATACGCAGGTTGGAAAAGGCTTACAAGCATGGCGCGCTCACGAAAGGTAACATCAACAAGAGAGGTTACAATAAGTTCTTATCCATGGATGGTGAGGTGAAAGTCGCCATCAACTATGACCGTGTTGCCGACGACTCCAAATGGGACGGGCTAAAAGGATATCTCACCAATACGGATATACCAATACAGGATGTATATACAGCATATCACAACCTTTGGCACGTAGAACGGGCTTTCCGTATAGCCAAATCAAAGATAGAGATACGCCCCATGTTTCACTTTACACGCAAACGTATTGAAGCTCATATATGCATCTGCTTTGTGGCTTTGAAAGTGTACAAGGAATTGGAGCGCATGCTGAAAGTCTCAGAGATTAAGATGAGCGTGGACAAGGTGCTTGCATTGGCAAAGACAATCACGACAATACAAATTAAGCTACCTCTGAACAAGGAGGTTTACACCCAAACAATGTT
>NZ_JADYTS010000201.1 GCF_021531355.1 Leyella stercorea
CAAGTTCGTTGTCCGTCATGCGCTGATAAACCACCATGCCGTAGAATGGTTTCAGATTTCCATTCTCATCGGTTGCATCGCCCAGTTTCTGCATGGTGTACATTTGCAAATAATTTGACTCTGTTTTTGTGAGGAGTAAAACTTGCATATAGCGGCTTTGCATACCTTGACTTGCCGAACCGCGCATGATGAATCCTGACACAGCATAATAAAACCATTCTGTCTTGTTATATGACTTACCATCGGTATCGCCATGGTGGAAACCTATCAGATGACCGCCTGACTCAAACCAATAATCCATATATCCACCGCCATAAACTGTCTTGCGGTAGTCTGTTTGTGAAAGTCTGCCGTTATCCTGCACTTTATACATGCCTATGACTTTCCATCCATAGCCCTTTACCTTATTTTCAACGTCAGCAGCACTTACGGGCTTTAATCCTTTAAACACACAGCATCCATCGTTGTTAATAGTATAAGTCTTATCAAACAGATTGTCATAGTCTGTATCTGGTCTGTTAGGTTCGTC
>NZ_JADYTS010000202.1 GCF_021531355.1 Leyella stercorea
ACGGTTATACCGACGGCGCACGCATGGCTCTGGAAGGCGGTTGCCGATGGATTCAACTACGTATGAAGGACGCTACCGACGACGATGTGCGACCCATTGCGCACGAAATACGCAAGCTGTGCACCGAATACGGCGCCAAGTTCATTCTCGACGACCGTGTGAACCTGGTCGTTGAAACCGGTGCCGACGGCGTGCATCTTGGCAAGAACGACATGCCTGTAGACGAAGCGCGACGCGTGCTCGATACACATTATATAATAGGTGGCACAGCCAACACGTTCGACGACATTCAGCGACTGGCTCGTCAGGGTGCCGACTACATAGGATGCGGTCCCTTCCGATTTACTACTACAAAGAAAAACCTCTCGCCTATTCTCGGACTTGAAGGCTATCAGCGCATTGTAAAGCAAATGCACGATGCCAATATCAATCTGCCGATTGTGGCGATTGGCGGTATCAAGGCGGAAGACATTCCAGCTATCATGCAGACGGGTGTGACGGGAATTGCTGTAAGCGG
>NZ_JADYTS010000203.1 GCF_021531355.1 Leyella stercorea
ACACGCCGAGTTTGTGAAGGCATTGAGCCATTACACAAACGAAGTGGAGCCTAAACTTAAAGCGCAGGCAAAGGCAGAGTGGAAGGACACGAAGACAATCTTCCTCTCGGCAACACCGTTCAACACTCGTGAGAACCTTGACTATGCGGAGGGTTACATCTTCAAGTATCCCGAAGTGGAAAAGGGCGGAAGAATTAGCGGACGCACACAGTTCTATCTTGACCATTTCGGTGCTGCATATAAGTTCCGCTACAACAGACTGGAGCAGAGCACGAGCAATCCCGAGGCTGTAGCCAAGCAGGAGATTGAGTTCTCGGACTATCTGCAACACACGTTAGGCACTATGAGCGGACGCATCATAGACAGTCCGTATGACTATTCGAGAGACTTCCCGACTGTATCGCCCGACCATGCGGAGGAGTTCAACCAAGCTGTGCAGGATACCGTAAGAGGACACGGAGTGTTGGCAGACGCTTACCGTAGGACGATAGGCGACTATAATTATGGCAGCGCTCT
>NZ_JADYTS010000204.1 GCF_021531355.1 Leyella stercorea
AGTCAATGGATAGGCTTCAGAGTGCATACGACAAGGCTGTCAAGGAGCGTGATGACTTGAACGGTCGTATGAACAGAAGCAAAAAATGAAATACCATACGCTCATTGAGACATGCAAGAATGTAGGTCTCAATGTGAAGGAGTATTTCGCTTATGTATTCGGCAGACTTATAGAGGGTGAGAAGGACTACGAAAAGCTTCTCCCCAGTGCTGTTGCACAGTAAATTCAAACAAACAAAAGTTAAAACAAAAATAATCAATGGCTCTCCATCCCCTGTTTATAAGGGGTTGGAAGCAATTGAGTGCTTACGGTTTACAAAACACTTGCTGTCGCTGAACGTATATTATCGTAAATGTCACGTGAATTTTCGTAAATA
This sequence comes from Leyella stercorea, assembly GCF_021531355.1. GTDB lineage: Bacteria > Bacteroidota > Bacteroidia > Bacteroidales > Bacteroidaceae > Prevotella. The sequence continues at coordinate 377 of NZ_JADYTS010000204.1, forward strand.
TAAAGTGCTTGAGTATAAATATAATTCATGTTAATTTACGTTTAATTCACGGCAATTTACGTTGAAAAATGAGATTATAACGCAATCGTTCAATATTAATTCTA
>NZ_JADYTS010000205.1 GCF_021531355.1 Leyella stercorea
TGAACGGATGTTTCAATAAAGATGCAGTCGAAGTCCTAAGCGGTCGGGAGGTTGTTTTGGTTCCAGACCTTGGAGCAACGGATAAGTGGAAAAGCAAACTTCCGTTGCTGCAATCAATATGCAAGCAAGTTCTTGTCAGCAACATCTTGGAAGACAATGCCACCGATGAACAAAAGGTCAATGGTCTTGACATTGCCGACTTCCTATTGATGACGGAAACACCGCAGATGGCGCTACAAAGGCTGATAAAACAACATCCGCCACTCCAGCATCTGATAGACAGCCTTGGGTTGGTATTGGTGGAAGAGTCATAACAGAGTTGATAAGAATCTGCGAATACGCTTGCGTGACGGACTTTCACAAAAGTCCTAAACATAATAGGGACTTTTAGATTCACATGCTTGCGATGTTCACTTAAAAAGTCCTTCTATTATGCTCAGGCTCCGCCCGAGACCTGTCTCCAATTATACAAGAACTACG
>NZ_JADYTS010000206.1 GCF_021531355.1 Leyella stercorea
TTTGTAGGGAGCAACATCCTGCTTTGGGCGATATTCATTTCTATGGTGAATTATCCCTATGAACTGATGACCATTGGTAGCAACAGCAAGACAAAGAAAAACGTTGTAGATGCAGAGCCAGCAACAGAACAAGAACAGCCAAAGCAAACATTACCACAAACAGAGTCTGTAAAATACAGTCATGAGGACTATGCCAAGCGTGTAGAGGCACAAGAAAAAGAAGCACAGAAGGAAAAGGACAAGCGAACAAGAGCCGTACTTGACTATGTGCATCGTACCATGTCAAGGTTTCTGTATGAGGAAGATTTGAATAAGGTGATAGAGGCTGTCAAGGAATGGAGCAACGACACCAACTATACCCCAATAGCAATAAACCGTTTCAAGGAGACGGTTGAGAATATTCCTTTAAGGCACTTCGTGTGGAATATCGCAGAACGTTTGGGTAAACGTGATTACACAATGGCAATGCGAATAG
>NZ_JADYTS010000207.1 GCF_021531355.1 Leyella stercorea
TGTCCTTCACGAACACCATCTGCTCGCCGTTCTGCTTTTCGCCGTTCAGCTCGCCCTTATAGCTCCACTGGCCAACGTGCTTCTGCGTAGTCTTTACTAGTGGTAAAATTTACAAATTAACCTTACCGCCAGTCTTCTCTGTAGCCTTCTCAACTGTTTTAATAATCCGGTAGCTTGTTTTTCATTAATACTGTTCGTATTTTCTGTTTTGTTATCACCGATACGATAGTTTATGTTTTTCTGCTTTGATATATCAAAACCTTTTATTATATTTGAAGCAGAAATAAGCTCTTGCTCGGTTAGCTCGGTTCCGCGATGGGTGCGGAGAGCCTCTATCCAAGCGAGGGCTTATAATACATTTTTGCGGTTATTTCTATTCCGTGGGTTGGGATAAAATGAAAAATGGGGGTGTGTCAAAATTCACACCCTCTTTTAAAATATCACAAAGCCCGAACTTTCACAAGCTCGGGCTT
>NZ_JADYTS010000208.1 GCF_021531355.1 Leyella stercorea
CCCCCAGCCCCTCCCCCGCAGGGAGGGGAGTAGTATGCATTATTTGCTAATAATAGGAGGGTAGGGCATCCTTGCCCTACTCACTCTGCCTTTATCTACAGTAGATTGAGTGTTGACTTTTGACACACTCTCCTGAGCAAGCAAAAACGACAATAACGACAATGGTCAACAATCAGCCAGTAGCTAATTGTTGACCATTGTCGTTATTGTCGTTTAAATAAAGTTTTTATAGTCCGACGTTCCGATATTCACGCAAACTTGTTGTTGTATCTGAGAATGCCGTATATTGCGATGAGCGTGCTTGCTGCGCTGACAACATAATTGCCAAGATAGAGCCACTGGAAGGGCACACTTATCGTTAAAAGGACGATTCCAATAATTGCTATTCTTCTCATAATAAAACGATTCTTGGCAACAAAGCATACCGCTCCCCTCCCTACGGGGGAGGGGAGCGGTATGCTTTG
>NZ_JADYTS010000209.1 GCF_021531355.1 Leyella stercorea
AGTTGAGAGATGCGTTGTTTGACTTTGTTGTTTTCAGTCTTTAGCGCATCATTCTCGGCACGAAGCGACTTGTTCTCCTCTATCTGCTTATTGAGGTTCTGCATATAGTAAGTGTATGTCTTGTTGATAGACTTGCGTACACCTTCATTCTGCTTGTCACGTTCTGCATTGATGGCTGCTACAAGAGCCTTGATTGCAGCGTAGATATTAGCCACACGCTCCTCACGCCACGCCTTTTGTCCGATAATAGTAGGAATCGGGATGGCAAGTTCTTTCTTTACGGCATTCATTGCTTCTTGAACTGGAGCCTTGATGTTGAGAAAAGGAATGGTCAGCTCCTTCTTGTCGATCAGGGCAAGTACAGCATACTTCTCCACTTTGTCAAGAGCGACTTTCGCCTGACGTTCAGCTTCAAGCACCACCTTGTTCTTATGCTTGCGTC
>NZ_JADYTS010000020.1 GCF_021531355.1 Leyella stercorea
AGGGCAATCAAATGGTAGCGATAGAGCCGAGTCAGAGCCTGTTCACCAAACTACAGTTGAAGGCAGGAGGACTGGGCCGAAAGTTCCAAAACACCATATTCGAGAACTATGACATCAGCAACAAGCACGACGTTGTGGTGATGAACCCGCCGTTCGGTACAGCCGGTGCAACAGCCATTGCCCACTTGGGTAAGGCATTCAAACACTTGGAGGAAGGCGGTCGTGTTGTGGCCCTTATTCCAAGAGGTTCGACAGACAAGAAGTTTGACAAATGGATTGAGGGCGAGAAGACCGCCGTAATGCGTGCGGAGGTAGAGCTGCCCGACATCGTGTTCGAACAGGCAGGTACGAAGGTAGTATGCCGTGTGGTAGTAGTGGACAAGATAAGCAACAAGGCTATGCGAGCCAAAGCTGGCAGCGTAGAGAAATGGGACTTGGGCGGTCACTACGACAAGATAGAGGACTTCTTCGAGGATTTGCGCGATGTGGAAATGCCCGACCGCATTATCGACACGAACGCGATAATGATGAAGAAGAGCAAGCAGACCGTGAAGGATTTGAAGGAGTTGAAGAATGTGACGGTAGACATGGACGAGCGTGGAATTAATGTCCGTGTAAGAGGAAGCTGGGACGAGTACGCTTTCCCCTTTGGCATGGAGGGATATAGTGCCGAGCAGAAGAAGAAATTCCTCGCCAGTACGTACGAGACCTTTGAACAGCAGGAACGTCAGACAAGAAACGAGACGAGCCAGGCTGTGCTTGCGGAGCTTAAGAAACTGACTTGCAAGTTGGCTGACATGACCGAGGAGGAAATGCAGAGATACTTGAAGAAGAAGTACGAGGGCAAGGGTGTGATGTACAGAATCGAGCATGCTGCCGAGGTGTATAATAAGGCGAAGCAGCATTACCGCATGGAACTTGGCAACACCTTCTCAGACAGCAAGGAACACTTTGATGCTGTGAGAGACAGAGCTGTGGAGGAGAAAGGTATCGTTATGCCTAATCTGAATAAGGAGAAGGTGAAAGTTGTAGAGGTTGAGAAGCATGGCTTTGGAGAAAACAAGGCAGATGCTATTAAAAATGCACGTATATGGGCTAAAGACAATCTCGCTACAAAGAATGGCGATATGCCGACTATGCGCGATGGCACACCTTATATTATAAGCAAGGCAGCAATAGACAAATATCTTTCCAATAGCGCAATATCAAAAAGCGAAGACCCATTTGTTCACCTTTCCGTTCTTCCAAAGTTGACAGATGTTATCCATGAAAGCATCGAGGCAGAGATTCATCCTGATTACAAGAAGGGTGAGGACGGATTGCGTAGTGTAGAGAATGGATACGGAGAAGGAGTTTTGGTGCATAGACTTTATGGTGCAGTAGAGATAGGCGGTAAGATGTACCGTGTGAAGACTACTATGCAAGAGTTTAGAGGAGGGGAAGAAAACAAACCTCATAGCTATGAGGTAACAAAAATAGAGCTGCTTGACTCCCCTGGAAAGCGAGAAAATCCCGACAGACCACCTTTGGTTTCATCAAACAACTCTATTGATACTGCAAAGTTACTGCAAGGAGTTGAGAAATCCTACGATTCGGGCAAAAAGTTGCTTGATGAGAGCAAAGATTTAACAGATGGGGAGACTTTGTTTAGGAAAGAGGAAGGTAAGTCTGGTGACGCCTCACTGGGCCTATCTAAGCCGACTGAGCCAGAGCGTAAACCTGACGGCCGTATTGTTCCTGCTGACGTTGACAAGAAGGTGGTGAGCGAGATTGAGGAGAAGTTTGAGAAGAAGTTGTCTGAGCTTGTAAATTTAGCTAAGACAGAAGAAGACAAAGCCAAAATCAGAGAACATGTACGGAATGAAATTATAGAATTTTCACGATTAACTAAAACAGAAATAGAAAATGAGAGAAAGAATATCCAAAGAGACCTTGGAAATGTACTGGATGATAGAGCTAAAATCCGAAGTGAGAAAATCCTATCTGCAACTGGGGCTGCATTTGCCGCCGATAGGGAGTTGGAGTATCGAAGAGTTAGAGCAGGACGTCTCAGAGAATCTTTCGGTCTGCAAGCCGGAACAGAAACAAGAGCTGATGAGATTGAAAGACTTTATAAGGAAGTTCTGGCAAGAGAAACAGGACTCCCTCGCGAAGACCGGGAGAAGCTGGAAGCTCTCGCCGGACGGTGCAGTAATCTTTCGATGAGGCTTGGCGTTGCGTTTAAGAATATAGACGTACCCAAGGAAAGAGGACTGTTTGGCATGTCAAGCAGTGGACGTACAATAGACTATTATATAGACACTATGGTGCGGACTTCAACGAACACCCAAAGAGAGCTTGCAACTACGCTACTTCACGAAATGATACACCAAGCTACAGCAGGAACATTATATCTTGCAGAGAAAGGTTTGGGCAAAGAATGGTTGACCGAGAAACAAAGAAAGGCAACCGACACCATTTTTGAGATATACAACAAGGTAAGCAAGGACCCAAAACGCTTTGCTGAATCTCCGTATGGTCTTGAAGATGCATACGAGCTGACAGCTCAAATGGCCGACCCTCTCCAAAGAAAGGCTATGGACAAGTTTGAAACCATTGTCGCTGCATTAAGAAAGCGCGGTGATTCGGACAGTAGAAATCTGTGGCAGAGATTCAAGGACGCCATAAAGGCTCTGTTTGAAATCTCGGACAAGGACAAGATGGACAAGGCTATTAACTATATCTTGGACGACTTCAACCAAAGCATTGACGACGCTGCGATGAGAATGTGGGAAGAGGAGATTAGTCCTGAGGGTGATAAGCCTCGCTATGCCTCGCTGAGCCTTACTGAGCCATTGGAAGGCAGGATTGCTGAGACTGTGGAGAAAGTATCGAAGCAGACTGGCGGTAAGGTGAAGATGGTGAACTCGGTTGAGGAGATTGGCAACGAGCAGGTGCGCCGTGACATTGAGAACGGTAAGCAGGTGACTGGCTGGTATGACGAGGCAATTGTACAAAGTTACATATAAAAACGCTGACTATTCTTCTTCTCATTCCATGCAAGATTTTTGATACTTTTGCATTTTAATAGTAGTGATAAACATAAAGAAGAAAACTATGAAAAGAAGATTATGGTTATTGTTACTATTGGTTATTCCACTTTTTATATCCTCTTGCAGTAAAGAAGATGGCGACTGGGACCCTATGAAGTGGCAAACAGAAGTAAAGAAATCAAGTGACGGCAATATTCATGTATCGCCAAATGGAGGCACGTTTGTCTTCTATTGTAAAAACTACAGTTCGTTTTGGCTGACAGAAGTAACCGAATCAGAGCCTGGAGGCACTGAAAAGCACTTTTATGCCGAATACAACGACCACGAAAACTTTTCCATAAAATCAGATTGGCTGACAGCTAAGTGCGAGGGTAACAAGTTGACCGTGACGATTCAGCCAACCACATCAAACGGTTTTCGCTTCATCAAACTTGAAATAGAAGCCGGTGACGTTTTTGATGAATTCAACTTCAGACAATCTGGACTGAAGACTGGATTGTAACAAACAGGTCCTTATCTAAAAAACATACTATAAGAATCAAGTAGTATGCAAACACAGCTTCCATACTTTCGCAGTATGGAAGCTGTCTTTATATCACTACATCATCTTTTACAATTAAGAAGTGGAGCGGTGAACATTATTTGCTATTCACCTGATTCCATTTCGGAGGGTTCACGCCAAGCATATTCTTCACAAAGAAATCATAGCGTTTGTGCTCGCCATAGAGTTCGCCCATAGTATGGTGGGCACCAGGAATGACCACGAGCTCAAAATCCTTGTTGGCTTTCTGCAAGGCATTCACAACTTGATATGTACTCGACGGATCTACATTATCGTCTATCTCGCCTACTACGAGCATAAGCGGACGCTCCAGCTTATGGGCATTCTCCACATTGCTACACTCCACGTAACTTGAGTCAACGGGCCAACTCATCCACTGCTCGTTCCACCATATCTTATCCATACGGTTGTCGTGACAACCACATGCGCTGTAAGCAGCCTTATAGAAGTCGCCATGCAGCAATACGGCTGTGGTACTCTCCTGTCCGCCAGCCGAGCAACCATAGATGCCAACATTGTCGATGTCCATATAAGGATACTTCTTAGCCGCAGCCTTAATCCAAAGTTCACGGTCTGGGAATCCGGCGTCCTTAAGATTCTTGTAGCAAACCTCCTCAAATTTCTTGCCTCTATATGAAGTGCCCATTGCATCGAGCTGAACTACAATGAATCCTAATTCGACCAACGAAGTGGTATACCTATTGTATGGCATAAAACTCTTAGGAGTGTATGCATCGCCCGGACCGGAATAAATGTATTCTATAACCGGATATTTCTTGTTAGGATTGAAGTTACTTGGACGCTGTATTATACCCCACATATCAGTTTTGCCGTCACGACCTTTTGCTACAAACACCTCAGGTGTCTGCCATCCATGCTTCCTCAAGGTTGAAATATCTGCAGTTTCCAGAGTCTTTACGAGCTTGCCAGTCTGCGCATCTCTGAGCACTGTGACCGGAGCCGTATCCACCTTCGAATATGTATCTAACATGTAGCGATAGTCGTAGGTATATTGTACACTGTGGTTGCCCTCTTCAGGAGTGAGCGCCACCAGATTCTTACCGTCCATACCTATCTTATAATAATGTACTAGATAAGGGTCCTCATTCTTGTTCATACCACATGCCGAGAAGTAGATTTCTCCCTTCTCCTCGTCCACACGCTGAATGCCGCGTACAAACCATTCGCCCTTGGTAATCTGACGAATCACCTTGGCCTTCTGCACATCATATAGATACAGATGATTCCAATTGTCGCGCTCGCTCAGCCATAGTAGCTGCTTACCGTCTTTGATAAACTGGCGCCAAAGACGCGAATAGTTCACGAAGGTATTGGCACGCTCCTCCACCACGGTACGAAGTTTTCCTGTCTCGGCATCCATCGCCAACATCTGATAGAGATGATGACCACGCTGATTGTACTCCATCGTCACCTCCTTGCTGTCGGGTGTCCATTGCATCCACTCCAGAGCATACTGGTTTTCTATTAGATGCTTGTCAGCCTCTACCTTCTTGCCAGAAGCCACATCAATGATAACTGGAAAATGCTGTGGCACCGCATCACCAGGCTTGGCATACTCTTGTTTGTGGAGTATAGGCTGCAACTGGTCGGAAGGCGAAGATTCTACATAGTAAACATAACGCTTCTCTACGGGCACTCGCTTGCAGACAAAGATGTGCTTACTATCAGGACTCCACTGGATGCGATTGCTGTAATAGCAGCCTATAGTGCCGTCTTGAGTAAGGATTCGCTTGGCTTCTGTATAAGGTTTTCCTGCCTCATGAATCACTACATTATAACCTTCTATATAAGCCTCCATCTTGCCATCAGGCGATAGTACTGGATAAGCATCCTTCTCCTCGTCTACCTCCATCCAATGGCGCACGTGGCGTCTGCCAAATCTGGGCTTATTGACAGGACGAGGCTTTATGCCCAAAGCTTTCTCCATCGCTTGCTGCGAATCGTAGGTTTTCAGTTCATCCTTGTCGGCATCATACGAAACAAACTTCTTGCCTTGAGGAGTAGAAATCTGATAATGCAACACGTGCGAAGAGTCACACCAAGCCGACGAGCGTACCCAGTGAAACACGGAGTCGGCAACGAATTGACGACGCACGTCATAGGCTCTGTTGTAATCCTCTACTGTTCCCTGTGCTGAAGCAGTAGCTACAGGCATTGCCAAAGCCATGCCCATCAGCGAAATTCCTAAAATATTATTCTTCATTATACTTGACTATTAAATGTTTTTCACTATTATGAATCGTCTTCAAACATACCATCACAAACTAAAAAAAGAGGACTTTACCGAAGTAAAATCCTCTTTTTTTAGTTTGTGATTCCGTTGGGGTTCGAACCCAAGACCCACAGCTTAGAAGGCTGTTGCTCTAATCCAACTGAGCTACGGAACCTACAAATCGAGTGCAAAGGTAATGTTTTTTTTCTAATTGGCAAAAACTGACTCGACTTTTATGCAAAAAAATTGCTATAGAGGTGTATTTTAGCTATAAATAGCACTATAGTTAGGGGCGAATATGTTATTCTTCGCCCTTTAGCACCGGCAGCGAGATGTGATATTTCACAGCGAGGATGCGTATTGCCACAATGAGGAAGAATGCGATGATGACCGAAATGGTCATGTCGCAACCGCACTCTACGAGTCCCCAGTATGCCAAACCTCCTATGACGCTCGCCATGGCGTATATCTCCTTCTGGAAGATAACGGGCACGTTGTTGAGCAACACGTCACGGATTACACCGCCTGCCGATCCTGTTATGGTTCCCATTATTATCGCCACCCAGAATGCATGACCGCAATCGAGCGTCTTCTGCAGACCGGCTACCGTGAAAAGCGCCAGACCTAATGTGTCAAAGAAAAACCATGTATTGTCCAATCGCTTGAGCGAACGGGCAAAGACAATGACAAACAGCTGCGCCATAAACGTACAGATGAGGTATATGGAAGAGGTCATCCAGAAAGGAGTCACTCCCAACATCATATCACGCAGCGTACCGCCACCAATGGCCACGGCAACGCCACATACAAATCCTCCAAACCAATCGAAACGCTTGGCAGCTGCATGGCGTATGCCCGAGATGGCGAAGGCGAATGTTCCCAAAAACTCTATCACATTGAGCAGTGGGCCGTAAAGATCTTCATTAGGCATCATATCTTGTTCACTACATTTTGGGGTGTTCCATTAAGAAAAGCCTTGATATTGTTCTCGGCAATACTCATAAGTCTGGTGCGTGCCTCTACCGATGCCCATGCCACATGCGGCGTTATATAGGCGTGAGGTTCGCAGAACAGCGGGTTGTCACCCGACGGTGGCTCTGAGCACATCACATCGGCACAGTAGGCTCCTACCTTGCCCGTGTGCAAGGCTGCCGCCATGTCGTTCTCGTCGACCAGTGGTCCGCGTCCTGTATTTACTATTATCACTCCGTCGCGCATGTGCTGTATGGTGTCGGCGCAGATGAGTCGGTTGGTCTCTTCGTTGAGCGGACAGTGTAGGGTGATGATGTCGCTTACGCTCAGCAGTCCTTCCATCGTTGCCTTCTTTATGCCCTGCGGCAACTGGTCGGAACTCTTGCTTGTATAAGCATATACATTCATACCGAAGCAGAGAGCTATCGAAGCCACCTTCATACCGATATGTCCCAATCCTACAATACCAATATTCTTGCTAGCCAACTCTACCAGCGGACTGTCCCAATAGCAGAAATCGGGGCAACGGCTCCACTCTCCGTCGCGCGAAGCACGTGCATAATGGTCTACCTGATTGGTGACGTTGAGAATGTGGGCAAATGTATGTTGCGCCACGCTGTCGGTGCTATAGGCAGGAATGTTTGTCACTACGATGCCGTGGCGTGAAGCCGCCTCAAGGTCAACTACATTATATCCGGTAGCCAGCACACCTATATATTTGGTATTGGTGAGGCGTGCAATGGTGTCGGCATTGAACACTGTCTTGTTGGTGAGCGCAATCTCGGCATCGCCAACATGACTCAAAACTTCATCGGGCGCAGTGCGCTCGTATACGGTAAGGTCGCCAAACTGCTCTATGCCGCTCCACGACATATCGCCAGGATTAACACCTTTTCCGTCTAAAACTACTATTTTCATTTTTTCAATCTTTATCTTTAAATCTATCGCCCCAAAGGCGCAACATCTGTTGATACGATTTTTCCTCTACTGGCGAGTGTTGGGCATGCCATAGGCGTGTGTCAACCAATGCGTCGGGGAGGTATTGTTGGGGTGTGAAATTGCCCGGATAGTCGTGCGAGTATTTATATCCGTCGTGATAGCCCAGGCTTTGCATGAGTTGTGTGGGAGCATTGCGCAAATGCAATGGCACGGGCTGATTGCCAGTCTGCTTCACCAGCGACAGGGCATCGTTGATGGCCTTGTATGCCGAATTGCTCTTAGGACTTGTAGCGAGATACACTACAGCCTCAGCCAGCGGAATGCGTCCCTCGGGCCAACCTATCTTCATTACGGCATCGAAGGCGGCATTGGCAAGCAACAGGGTGTTTGGATTGGCAAGTCCTACGTCTTCGGCTGCTGATATCACCACACGTCGAGCTATGAACTGCGGGTCTTCGCCTGCCTCTATCATTCGTGCCATCCAGTAGAGAGCGGCATCGGGGTCGCTGCCACGAATGCTCTTGATGAATGCCGATATGATGTCGTAGTGCATGTCGCCCCCCTTGTCGTAAGCCAGTGGGTTCTGTTGCAAACGGCTTGCCACGATGTCGTCGGTGATGACAACAGGGTCGTTGCTGTCGGCCTCAACCACGAGTTCGAGGATGTTGAGCAACTTGCGCGCGTCGCCACCGCTATAGCGCAGCATGGCGTCGGTCTCCTTCAGCTCGATGTGGCGCTTGGACAGTTCGGTGTCGGTAGTAATGGCACGCTGAAGCAGTTCGAGCAGGTCGTCCTTGTCGAGCGACTTTAGCACATACAGCTGACAGCGCGACAGCAACGGGCGTATCACCTCAAACGAGGGGTTCTCTGTAGTGGCACCTATCAGCGTCACCACACCTCGCTCCACGGCACCGAGCAGCGAATCCTGCTGCGACTTCGAGAAGCGGTGAATCTCGTCGATAAACAGTATTGGCGATGCCGTACTGAAGAAACGTCCGCTCTTGGCACGCTCTATCACTTCGCGCACATCCTTCACACCCGACGTTACGGCACTCAGTGTGTAGAATGGAGTCTCGAGTTTGTTGGCAATAATCTGCGCCAACGTGGTCTTGCCCACACCCGGAGGTCCCCACAATATAAACGACGATATGCGCCCCGCGTCAATCATCTTGCGCAGGACGGCCCCCTCGCCCACCAAATGTTTCTGCCCGACATAATCGTCGAGAGTGCGAGGTCTCATTCTTTCAGCTAAAGGTTCACTCATAAATCCTGACAAAATTATTAAATATAAATGATATACGCAACACTTGTATTCAAAAAACTTAACTCACGATTTTTTATAGCTCCGACGTATTATATTTTTCGATAAAAACTTGTGAATTAGGAGTAAAGTATATACTTTTGCAACACGTTTTTCCATCGGCCTTTGGGCTGATGAGCAAGATAGACTAAACAAAACATAAAACGAAAACAAATTAATAATATATGAAACAACAGAAAGCTTTGACACTCAAGACTCTAACAAAGAGTAATGTATGGGAATTGCAGGAGAATGACATCTTACGTATGTGGGAATCGGCCAAAAAGGAATCTGATTTCAAGGACAACAAGAGACACTACTTCGATGTTATCAAAAGCGCTTTCGAAATAGAAGAGATAAAGATTGACCGCCCTGAAGTAATCAAGAAATATGAAGCCCGCGACTTCAAGATTGGTTCGCTGGGTGCTGACGAAGGCGATAATAGCAAGTGGGCCATCAAGAAGCGTCAGATTATGCGCGTCACCGACCTTACATACGAGAACATACGTCACATCTCGGCTGCCAAGCTCATTGAGGTTCTCGACCGCAACTTTGGCGGTGGATGGGACTCACTCTCGCAGAGCATTCAGGACATCATCGAGAGCGGATTCGACATCAGCACCACTACACTGCCCAAGGATCGTCTGCACAAGCCGGGCGGAATGTACGAGAAGAAGGTGAACGACGGCTTTGAGGTGCTTGAGATTGCCAAGGGTGCATGGATTGAGGCCATCTTCGCTAAGGAGAAGCCTGAAATGGAGAAGCCGGTTGCAAGCCTCGAAAGCGAGACAACCAAGAAGGCTAAGAACTACGACGACGAAGACGATGAGGACGACGACGATCTCGATTTGCCGGACGACAAGTACGATGATGACGACGACGACGATACATTCGATGAGGACAAGCTCACAGAGGAGAGCTATCGCACCACATTCGATACCGACCCCGAAGACCTCAACCTTGAGGCAGAAGACGTTACCGACGACGATGACAATTATTAATTTTGAATTTTGAATTTTGAATTGGTCGGCTAACGCCGATGTTGAATTTTCAATTTTTGAATTAATATACATAAAAGCGCTTGAACACAACATTTAGTGTTCAAGCGCTTTTTTAGTTTCTAATTAGGAGTTAGTGCACTTTGCGAATTAGGAGTTTTGAATTAGGAGTTAGTGCGCTTTGCGCATTAGGAATTATTCAATTATGAATTCTAAATTCGTCAATTCAAAATCGGCGAAGCCGACTAATTCAAAATTCAACACTCAAAATTCAACATTCTTATTTGTATTTCTTTATATACTCATCGGCACGCTGGTCGCCCAGAGTCTTGGCTCGTTGCAGACACTCCATAGCCTCAGGTTTCTTCTTCAGTCCTACGAGGGCTACACCCTTGATAAGTAGGGCGTCGGTGTTGTCGGCATCCAGCTGCAAGCAGAGGTCGGCAGTCTTCACAGCATTGTCGAGCATATTGACACGGAGCTGTAGCGAAGCCATCTCAGCCAGATAGATGGGGCGCATCTGCGGTTCACACACATAAGCAGCGTGTGCAATGTCGTTGAGAGCCACCTGATACTGACGTATGTTGACCTCACACTTGTAGCGTGTGAAGTAGAAATCGGCATTGGCACGACCATACATTATAGTATCGTAGGCGTTATAGTCGGCAAGTGCGCGGCGATAGTCCTTCATGGCATCGTACATCTGTCCGCGTGCAAGCACATACGGAGCAGCCACCGAAGTATACGGCTTGGTGCAACGTGCCACAGCACTGTCAAGCAACACTATCAGTTCCTCATTCTTAGCACCAAGCTGAGCCTTACACTGGGCAGCCTCGTAGAACACCTCGCTATTGGCAAACGAAGTATTCGACAACTCATTGAATATATCGTAAGCCTTGGCATACTCACGCTTCGAGAAGAGTATCTGGGCAGCGCTGTGGCGATAAGCCAGCTGCGGGTCAATCTTATAAGCCTCCTCTGCCTCACCGAGAGCCTTGTCCAGGGTCCACTCCTTATACAACGAGTCGTTGCTGTAGATAAGCTTCTGATACATCACACGCGAATATTCGGCATGAGCCTCTGCCTTGTTTGTAGCATGCTTCAGCGCCTGCTTCATATCGGCATCGGCACCGGCAAAGTCGCCATTGCCGCTCTTGCGCAAAGCACTCGTAGTATAACCGTCAACATGCTGCGGGAACTTGGCGATATAGTCGGCGATGTAGCCCACATACTTGGCTGAATCCTGACGCTCCGAAGTAAGCATAATCATCAGCAGTGCCTGCTTGCTGTCGTCGGGCAACTGCATACGTATAGCTGTCTTGTTGTAATCGGGACGAGCCACATCCAAAGAATTGAATGCCAATGTCGTTGCAAAACGCGGGTCTACGGCATGTGTCTCGATGTTGGTCTCCGACTGCTGCAACAGTCCTATCACCTGACCGTTGGCATTGACAAACGGACTGCCAGCCACACCACTCTTGTCGTTATAGGCAAAAATGTAGTAAGCATACTTGTCCATAAACTTCTCGCTTCGCTCTACCGAATACTCGTCGGTCTTCACCTTCTTGTCGGCAAAGTTGACGAGCCACACCTTTGAGTTGGCAGGCACCGTTGCAGTAGCCATTGCAGCCGGCTGAGTCTTTGAAGCATCTACACGAAAACGGCACACGTCATACAATTCGTTTACGCCAACCAGTGTGCGTACATTATATGTCTTGCCATTGAAGTCGACCACCTCAGCACGCGCTGCCGTCGACAGTGCCGACCATGGTGCAACAGCCTCACCGTCGGTCGATGTGAACACACCGTAAGTCTCGGCATTGCGGTTGCCGTTCGCGTCATAGCATACCAGACGGAACGTTGACTTTGCAGCATTCTTGACTGCTGATGGCTGGGCAAACGATGCCATCGCCATAGCAAAGACTGCAAAGACAGTAACAAAAAATCGATTCATAATAAATATTCTATATACTTTTATTTCTTTTCTTTCATTAATAGCGACTTGGCGTTGTCTATAGCCGCCTGTGTCACGTCGCTACCGCTGAGCATTTGGGCTATCTCCGTTATGCGCTGGTCGGGCGTGAGCTGTGTCATCGTGCTCACCGTGCCACTCTCAGCCTCGTGCTTAGCCACCTTATAGTGTGTAGAGCCGTAAGCGGCAATCTGCGGCAGGTGGGTGATACAGATAACCTGTCGGTTCACTTCGCCCATGCCACGCATTATGTGCGCCATCTGCTCAGCCACGCGTCCGCTCACACCTGTGTCAATCTCGTCGAATATGATGGTAGGCAATCCTATTGCCTTGCTTATCATGGCCTTGAGCGACAGCATCACACGTGCAATCTCGCCACCCGAAGCTACCTGCGATACGGGCAGCATGTCGGTGCTCTTGTTGGCGCTGAATAGGAACATCACCTTGTCGACACCCTTCTGGGCAAGTTCGCCGGTAGTAATCTGCACCTTAAACCTTACATTAGGTATTCCCAGCGGAGCCAACAGCTTGGCAAGTTCGCCTTCTACCTCTACGGCAGCCTTGCGGCGCACCTCGCTCAGCACAGCAGCCTTCTGCGTGCACTCAGCCTTCAGCGCCTCAACACGTTGCTTGCACTCCTCCAGTCGCTCGTCGCTATTGTCGATGTTGCCGAGCTGGGCGTCGAGTTCAGCCTTCTTGGCTATAAGCTCCTCAACGGTAGCCACATGATATTTCTGCTGCAATGAGTATATGGTGTCGAGGCGTTCGGTAGTCTCGTTGTATTTCACGGGGTCGAACTCCACGTCATCGATGTGCGATGCAATCTCCTGCGAAATGTCCTTCAGTTCGACATAGCAGTTGTCCAGTCGGTCGGCCATTTCCTGCGCATCGTGATAGATGTCGGCTATGCTGCGCAACTGCGACGCACGCTGGCGCACCTCGTTCACGATGCTCATGTCCTCGCCCGCCAGACACTGGTCTGCCTCATGCAGCACACGCTTTATGTCCTCGGCATGACTCATCATCTCTGCCGTCTGTTCGAGCGTCTCCTGTTCGCCGTCTACAAGATTGGCATCGGCGAGTTCCTTCTGCTGAAAACGCAGGAAGTCCTCGTTCTCACGATTGCGCTCAATCTCCTCCTTCACACGTGCCAGTTCGTCCTGCGTCTTGCGATACTTACCGTACGACACCTGGTAGTCGGCCAATTGCTTCTTGTCGTGGGCGATGATGTCCACCACATTCAACTGGAAGTCCTCGCGATTGAGCAGCAGGTTCTGGTGCTGGCTGTGTATGTCGATGAGCTGTTCGCCCAGTTCGCGTATCAGCGCCAGCGTCACCGGCGTGTCGTTGATGAAAGCCCGGCTCTTGCCGTTGGCGTTCACCTCGCGTCTGAGCAGACATTCCTCAGGCTCATAGTCGAGATCGTTGCGCTCGAAGAAGTCCTTCAGCACGTCCGAGTGATACACACTAAGGTCGAACGTTGCCTCGACGATACACTTGTCGCGCCCACGCTTCACCATCTTGGTGTCCGCCCTATTGCCCAGCAACAGTCCGATAGCCCCGATGATGATACTCTTGCCGGCTCCCGTCTCGCCCGTGATAACGGAGAATCCGGGATAGAAGAGCATCTCCAGATGGTCTATAAGCGTAAAGTTTCTTATGTCAAGTTTTTTCAGCATAATCTATTCCTTTATCTTTTCCCAAGCCGTATTCTGGCTGGCATTGATACCAAACAATATGTCGTAAACACTCTGTTTCTCCTTCTGCGTACCCTTGCCTCGATATATGTTGGCAAGTTCGTCGCGCTTGTAGTCGGTCCATATCTGCGGCAGCAGACTCAGCGGTCGGTCGGCATGTGCCTTCTTCAGGTCTTCCTCCAGCGCTGTCGTTATGGCAGCACGTCCGCGGTCGGCGTTGGTCGCCATCACGTCGAGTCCGTTGCGATAGTAGTCGTACTGCAACTGGCGGAAAGGCTTCATCGCTCCGTCAAGATAGTCGTTGATTATGGCGAATCGGTTACGGCTGCTGTCAAAAGCCTTCCATCCGGGATAGTTCAGATTCTGAGCATTGTTGGTCAGATTCATGCATTGCTGCAGCACATCCTCACCTCCCATCGGAGCAAACGAGTCGAGGTCGAGTCCGATAATCAGATAGGCGTAATAAGCCATGAGCGCCGTGAGCTGGTTGTCCACCTGCTCCTCGTTGAACTGTATCTGGTCGAACTGCGCATACTCGAAGTTGAAGTCGTTGTCGGTATTGCTGTACAGCGTCGTGGTGTACGAGGCGTTGTACACGGGTCGGTTGGCTTGCACCACAGCCTTGCATGTGAACACATTCGATGCCTTGTCGTATTTAGTCACCGTTATGTTGAAGCTGCACTGTATGCGCTCATTCTTGTAGAACTGCATACTGGTCCACTGGCGCTCGTTGACAAACCGCGTCAGATTCTGTTCGAGGTCATCGAACACTCTTGCGTCAGTGCCCTGCACCTGCGAGTGGTTGATGCTGATGCGTGCGTCGAGTTCCTGGGCATGCACGTCGGCACACCCCACCCCACACATCACGGCGGCAACAAACGATGTTAGCAATCGAATTGACATCATAATTATATATGTGTGTTATGACTATTTGTGGCTTACTGTGGCCTCAATCTCGTCCACGATGTATTGAGCCGTCTCAGCCTTCGAGCACTTGGGATACTGCTTCTTGTCCTTACGGCTGATTATCTCTATCTGGTTGTCGTCGGTGCGGAAACACGTACCCTCGTTGCGCAGACTGTTGAGCACGATGAAGTCGGCATTCTTCTTTTCGAGCTTGCGCTGAGCGTTTGCCTCCTCGTCGTTGGTCTCAAGCGCAAAAGCCACAATGGTCTGGCGCTCGGTCTTTGCCTGTCCCAGAGCCGCAGCAATGTCGTGCGTAGGACACAGACGCATCACGAGGTCGTCCTTCTCGCGCTTTATCTTGCGGTCGGCAACGTCGGCTGGCTTGAAGTCAGCCACAGCAGCAGCCAGCACAGCCACGTCGGCATTGGCAAACTCGCGTGTGGCAGCCTGATACATCTCCTCACAGCTTTCCACGTCTACACGCCGTATGCCGTCGTCGCATTTCAGGCTAACCGGACCGCACACTATCGTCACGTCGGCACCGCGTCGGCGACACTCCTCGGCAATGGCAAAACCCATCTTGCCGCTCGAGTAGTTGCCGATGAAGCGTACTGGGTCAATACGCTCATACGTAGGTCCGGCTGTTATCATCACCTTCTTGCCCACCAATGGCGAGTTGCTGTCCTTACGGTCGAAGAATTCAGATATGCGGCGTGCTATCACAGCCGGCTCCTCCATACGTCCCTTACCCTCCAGTCCGCTTGCCAGAAAGCCGTCAGCCGGCTCAATGATGTGGTTGCCATACGACAGCAGGGTCTGCATATTGGCCTGAGTAGACGGGTGTCGATACATGTCGAGGTCCATGGCAGGAGCTATGAACACCGGAGCCTTCATCGACAGATATGTAGTGATGAGCATATTGTCAGCCACGCCGTGCGCCATCTTGCCCATAGTGCTGGCAGTACACGGAGCTATCACCATTGCATCAGCCCACAGTCCGAGGTCGACATGCGAGTTCCATGTGCCGTCGCGCTGCGAGAAGAACTCGCTCACCACTGGCTTATGTGTCAGAGCCGACAGCGTAATGGGAGTGATAAACTCCTTACCGGCAGGTGTTATCACCACCTGCACCTCAGCTCCCTGCTTCACAAATTCGCGTATCAGCAGACACGACTTATAGGCGGCTATAGAGCCCGTTATGCCCAATACTATTTTCTTGCCCTTTAGCATAGTTTTGATTTTTGAGTTTTGAATTTTGAGTTTTGAATTGGTCGGCCTTGCCGATTTTGAGTTGTTCATTTTTGAATTGAAAATTCATAACTCAAAAATTCATAATCGCAGGCTAAGCCGCGACTAATTCAAAATTCAAAACTCAAAATTCCTAATTCATTTATTAAATCCCTTCAGGCGGATGCGTGTCAGCACCTGCTTGGTGTTGAATGTGAAGTCGCCAGTCATCATCCAGCTGTAGTAGCCGGGGTCGGCACGCAGCACATCAGCCACCGAGCGTCCTCTGTACTTGCCGAAGTTGAACGCCTCAAACTTGCGTTCCTTGCCGTCCTTGTCGAGCAATGGCTTGCCATCGGCACCGAGCAACGGTTTCCATACTATGCGACCGGCAAAGTCTACATTGTCGTTCTGCTTTGAGAATTCAGCCAGGAAGTCCATGTCGTTCTCCAGCACACGGTCGGGTTCCTCCTGTACGCCCGGAGCATACATGTCGAGCTCAGCCATGAGCACACGGTAGGTAGCCTCAGTATCCTCGTCGGCACGGTGAGCGGTGAAGTCGTCCTCCATCTTGCGTCCGCAGAAGAATTTGTATGCGGCAGCCAGATTGCGTCGTTCCATCTTGTGGAATATAGTCTGTGCGTCGATGAGTCGGCATTTCGAGAAGTCGAAGTCGATGCCGGCACGCAGAAATTCCTCGGCGAGCATCGGTATGTCGAAGTGGTTGGAATTGTATCCTGCAAAGTCGCAGTCCTTCATTTTCTCGTTCAGCTTCGGAGCAATCTCCTTGAATGTAGGTGCGTCCTTCACGTCGTCATTGCTGATGCCGGTCAGTTCGGTCACCTCCTGCGGAATGGCCTTGCCTGGATTTACGAGCAGGTTCTCGCGTCGTTCCTCGCCGTCGGGCATAACCTTAATGTAAGAAAGCTGGATTATGCGGTCGCGCACGAGGTCAAGTCCCGTTGTCTCAAGGTCGAAGACAACAAGGGGTCGTGTAAGATTTAGTTTCATTATATAATATAAACGACAGAGCCGCTGTATTAATTTTGAATTTTGAATTAGGAATGTTGAATTAGTCGGCTTTGCCGATTTTGAGTTGTTCAATGTTGAATTGATTGACAACTCTCAATTCGAAATTCTAAAATTCCTAATGCGCAAAGCGCACTAATTCAACATTCAACATTCCTAACTCCTAATTCTATTTAATTTAGTCGTTCAGCAACATTGGCATCATGAGCATCAGGATTTCCTGATTCTCAGGCTGCTCTACCGGCACAAACACTCCGGCGCGGCTTGGGTCAGCCAGCTGCACGGTCACCTCGTCGCTGCTCAGATTGTTGAGAATCTCGCATACCGAGTCGCCCTTGAAGCCGATGTCCATTGTAGTTCCGGCATATTCGCATGCAATGCTCTCCTTGGCGCTTGTTGCGAAGTCGATGTCAGAAGCCTGCAGACGCAGCAGTCCCTTCTCCAGATGGAAGCGAACCAGACGGCTGCTCTCGCTTGAGAACGGCAATACACGCTTCAGGGCACCGAGCATGGTCTTGCGGTCGGCAGTCAGACAGTTGGTGTTGTTGGTAGGAATCACCGAGTTGTAGTTAGGATAGCGACCCTCAATCAGACGGCAGCGGAACTCGCCTCCGTCATACTTGAACTCGCAGCTGTTGGCAGCAAAGCGCACCACAACGTCGCCCTCGCCCTTGGCAAGTACACCCTTCAGCAACTGTGCCGGCTTCTGCGGCAGGATGAACGATGTAGGCTCTTCCTCAGCCACAACATTGAGTATGCGGTTGCGCACCAACTTGTGTCCGTCGGTAGCCACAACGGTCAGTCCGTCGGTCTTGAGGTCGAACAGAATACCGCCCATCACCGGACGAATCTCGTCCTGAGCAGTGGCAAAGAGCGAGCGTGAGACGTTCTCAGCCAAAAGCTGCTGGTTGAGAGTGAGCACAGTAGCGTCGTCGCTCATGTCGGGCATCACCGGATAGTCGTCGGCTGGCAGGGCAGCCAGGCTGAACGAACCGTTCTGATAGTCGACAACCACCGACAGACTCTGGTCGTCGATAGTCATCTGAAGCGGCTGCTCGGGCAGCTCCTTCACAGCGTTGAGAATGGTATGATTAGGCAGAGCGAAGCGTCCCTCGCCTGTGCACTCGTCGAGTTCTATAGTGGCCTGCATCACATTCTCCGAGTCACTTGCAGTGACGGTGAGGGTGTTGTTGGCAACCTCGAAAAGGAAACAGTCCAATATACTTATGGCGTTCTTGCCACCGATAACCCTAACGAGGGTCTGAAGTCGCGCATTTAGCGTTCCGCTTGATAATGTGAATTGCATTGTTCTTATGTTTTTATATTATTGTTTTGGCTACAAAGGTAATGAAAATTGCTTAAAAAGCAACACCAAAAATAAAAACTACAACAAAAGTTTTTCTATCTTGAACAATTTTATTAATTTCGCACTCCGATTAAATATATACTACGCAATTATAACACATTAAATACAATCAAAGACAAATGGAGATTCAAGGAAAAGTTATCGCCGTAATGGAACCGAAAAGCGGTGTATCAGCACGCGGTGAGTGGAAGGCGCAGGATTACGTCATCGAGACTCACGACGCATATCCAAAGAAGATGGTGTTCAGCGTATTCGGTGCCGACCGCATCAGCCGTTTCAACATACAGTTGGGCCAGGAAGTGAACGTATCGTTCGACATCGACGCTCACGAGTACAACGGACGCTGGTTTAACAGCATCCGTGCTTTCGACGTGCGTCAGGTTGATCCCGCAGCAGTAGGCATGCAGCCCGGCATTGTTCCAGGCGCAGCTTTCGGTCCGGCTCCTGCACAGCCCGCAGCACCCGTTCAGCCCGCAGCACAGCCTGCAGCACCCGCAGCCGAGCAGAGCTCAGAAGACGATCTGCCCTTCTAAGCCGCCGACCGCATAGCAACGACATTTCGACTAAACCAACCAATAAATACAGCCCTCTTGCCTTCAGCATGCTGAAAGACAAGAGGGCTTTTTCGTGTTTAAGAAGCAATGAAAAGCTCTATTAAATAGACTCTTTAGGCATTTTCTGTACCACTTGTCCTTCAAGTAATTTTCCATTTTTCGCCTTACTTCTTTTAATGCCATCACTTCCCCATGTTCCCCACTGTTTGAAGAAAAACGCAGCATTTTGGTTTTCCACTTGATTACGTATATTTATAGCCCATTCCGCTTGCATCGGCCTTGCTTTTGGACCACTCTCACCACCAACGATAACCCAATCAATGCCATCAAGACACATTTCGCCTAAGTCTTCGAGAAGAGGTTCACAGGAAAGGAACTTAACAGAAGCTCTGAGTTTGCGTAGATAATCAATTCTAAACATGGTGTCTTTACATTCCACCGTCACTCCCAACCATACATTTTTAGGTATCTCTCTACTCTGAAAATATTCAGCCATACGTTCAGCTCTTTTTGTCAGAATTTGATATCGGTGTTGAGGGGTTTTATTTATTGTTTCAAATATCTTGTCAACAAACACATAAGGCACTTCTTCATGAAAGATATCACTCATTGAACATACAAACACATTATGTCCTTTTTTCCAATGAAGAGGCTCTTCCAAATCATCATCATGCAATGTCAGGCTGAATCCATTTCGGTATTTTGCAAGCCCCATGTTCTTTATACGATTCGCCATCACTTCTGCATAGCAATGTGCGCAACCAGCCGATTTCTTAGTACATCCTGTTATTGGATTCCAAGTTTTATCGGTCCATTCTATTTTTGTTGACATATTATTACGATTTCTTTTTGATTATTTGTTGTGCTATATTAACAGCTGTTTGATTATTTGAAGCAAACACAAAATGGAAGATTGGGACTCCACGATTGTTTGTCAAAACAAGAGGCGACTCGGTCACATATTTAAATTCTTTTTTCAAACGCTCAACATACAATTCGGCTATTTTCTGTATTGGATTCTTTACTTTCTCTATCAATTCAACTTCTCCAAACAAAGTGTTTTCTGTTCGCTTTTTATAAAAGAAGTCTGATATCTCATCCTTGGTCATTCCGAAAAACGATTTCAGCTTATCTATATGTTTTAAGCTACCATCACGCTCAAGTAAGCGGTTTATTATTACTCCAGTTGGTACTAATATCCACAAGTCTATTGATGCATTCTTTAAACTTTCTATCGTACTCCAGTTTATACTCATACCAAAAGGATCCAACAATACAAGCCCTTTCCACTTTCTCCATTCTTTCGCCATATGCTGACCCATCATTTGAGTTATATCATTGGCATCTTTATTACGAAACTCAAAACGGACTCCATCAGGATCATACGGTGAGAGTCTTTCTTTCAATTTATTGTTTGACTCTTTATCCAAATCAACAAAATAGTATTTGTCAAAGCCTTCAATATCTAAAGACACCACACGTTCAGCAGCACCTTTATAAACACCTAACTGTTCCTCCGTAATAGTTTCGTCTTCAAAAAGTTTATACAATGTGGCATCTTCGCCAATATCATCATTACGAGTACCACTTCCTGCAAAACCATCAAAATACAATAGTTTCCAATTATATTTATGCCTATATTTGTTCATTATTGTCAAATAGGCCCTCACGTATTTCTCGAAAGCATCTAATTTTTCATCAGTCCAGCGACCACCCCATAATAGTTTTGGTTCTGAGACGATTTCTGTATCTTGTGGTATATTATATTTTTCCATAATCATCTTATTTTTAATTTACACCAACGTATTTATCAAAAGGCATGGCAAAAATACAAATAAAAATCGAGAAAAATACATCCTTTATCTACGAAATCGTTCATTGCGAATGAACGATTTTATAGATGATCATTCATTCTCAATGAACGATTCTGCTTAAAATGGCATTTGTATGCACTCGCTGTCGTTAACGTTCACCACATTGCAATCTTGCAGAGCTTGCAAGTCGTCAATATGCTTGACGAGCCGGTCGTAGCTTGTCAGGTTTTCTATTTCCTCTCGCCGTGCCATGCTTAGTCGGCAGAACTTCTCTTCCTGCTCCAGTCCTGCAAATCGTCTGCCACACAAGTTGGCTGCAATGCCTGTTGTAGAGCTTCCGCTGAAAGGGTCGAGTATCCAATCGCCTTGATTGGTTGACGCAAGTATCATACGCACGAGCAGACGCAAGGGCTTTTGCGTAGGATGTTTGCCACAAGTCTTTTCCCAAGTGCCTATTGCCGGCATACGCCATACGTCAGTCATTTGCTTGCCGTCGTTCAGTTCTTTCATCAGGCCATAGTTGAACTTATGAGCAACCTTCTGCTTCTTTCGTGCCCAGATTACAAATTCCGTAGAATACGTGAAGAAGCGACACGATATATTGGCAGGAGGATTCGTCTTCTGCCATGTTATCACGTTCAAAATCTTATAGCCAAGAGTAGTCAGACAGTTAGCCACAGAAAAGATATTGTGATATGTTCCGCTAATCCATATCGTGCCATTGTCTTTCAACTTGTCACGACACAGTCGCAGCCACTCCATATTGAAATTCATCATATCCTCCTGCGACTTGCCCTTATCCCAATCACCCTTGTCTACACATACTACTTTTCCGCTCTGCAATGATATTCCTCCATTGGATAGAAAATAAGGAGGGTCGGCAAATATCATGTCGAACTTGAAATCAAACTCTTTGAGGAGTTTGAAGCAATCGCCATGAGCAAGAACAAAGTCATTTGTCTTCGATTGATAATATGTTTTCGGTTTCTGATATTCCATATTCGGGCACAAAAGTATATCAAAAAACTTAAGCGAACCCGAAAAGATCAATCTTTGACTTTTGTGATCAAAAATGATCATTATCAATCAGTTACAAATGTTTACGCATCAGATGTATAGCGCCTTTTACCAATATTTTGCTATGTTAATTATTGATCATACGAATCAGATAAAACCATCATTCTTCTGCAACTTACACATAAGTTCATATTGCTGCAAAATACTCAATCATTTATTTTTTCATATCTTCGACATGTCTTTGCACATTCTGGCGGTGTTTTCTTTGGAACACCATTACTCTCCCATGCACCACAATAGGCATAACCATCACGATTGGCCCACTTGAGGTTTATCTGACAATTAAAACACGAGCGTTCTGAAGTATCTTCCGAACTTTCATGTTCGTCTTGAACTTTAACTGTTGAGAGTTGTTCTTTTAATATTCGTTTACGTCGCTCAACCACCGCTTGCTCAGCAGCAGCATATTCCATAGCTTTACATTCCAGTCTTACTTTATCTTCTTCTCTACGTTTCTGCAAATTAAAAGAATAGAGGTTTGTCTTACACAGACGATATGTCGTGCCATTGTTCTCAATTACCAAAGGAGAATATGATAACTTTCCTTTCGTCACAGCAGCACAATTGTAGTATAATTCACATTTATCACATTCAGCCACTTCTACCACTCGTACATTCTTATTGGCTTTCGCATACCTCTCCTCTATCTTATTGAAATCATCATAATTGTTTAACCATTTCTTTTCTTCTATTGAAGAAAGAAGGAATTTTTCTAAGGTTTCAAGCTTCTGATTACGCAAATCTATCTCAATACAGTTAAGGTTCTTATAATCAATTGCCTTCTTGTGCTGCACTTTATAATCGAAAACGAACTCTATCAGATATTGTTTGTTATCTTTAGTGGTAGCTATAACATCTGGCTGCTTGTCCTCACGGTCATAACGGCTATCTACTTTTACTGTTTCAAACTCTAAGTCTTTCTCAGGAAATATATCATAGTATGATGGAGCATGAATACGCTTATGTGTCTGAACAATTTGCTCTGCCAACTTGTAGAGTATCACCATATAACATATTTTCAGATTGGCACCACGATTATCGCTATGATGAGCAAAACCATGTTCCCTCACATCTCCATGACGAGCCATCAGTCGCTCATGACAATACGGACACACACAATTACACTGAAGACCTCTTGGCACAGTATCTACATGTACCATTTTACCTTCAGAATTCTCAGCCCAAGAAAAAACAAAACTACACATATAGTTTGAGATTTATTGCTTTTAATTAGTTCACATAACACACTTGTATATATTTCTTTTCCATTTCTGGTAAATTATCATATATATCTTTTGCTCCAATAATATTATCACAAAAATCAACCGCCACAACAGAAGCTAACCTAGAGGCTATTGTTAATAATATTTCCAGAAATTTAATATCGTCGTTTGAATTAAACATCTGTCCAAACTGTAAAACACCCAGGAAAGAAGGATGGCCATGTATAGATAAAAATCTATATAAAGGCATTAGAGAATTGCCCACCAAACCTTCTGTTCCCTGTTCAAACCTAATACTATCAAAAGAAATTATCTTAGATTTATTATCTTTTTTAAACTTATATCCTTTTATGTCAACACTATTACTTGAAATGACCTTTCTTAATTGTTGCATAATTGATTCGGAGATTTCTAATTTAGAAGCCAATGTAAGAATTCTTGTTTTTATTTCATCAATTTGTTCCTTTTCATTTTTTTCTTTTACTCTATATCGACCTGGTACATATTGTAAATTTTGACGATTGTTAAACCCTCTTATTTTCCAAATATTAAAAACAAGTTCTCTTTCTAATATCGAATTTTGTTCTGCATAAATATTATGAAATACAAAAGTAGCTTCATAGAGACTTCTTAAAACTGACATCATGGAAGGTATATCCAATACTTTTGTAGGCAAGTTATCAGGAATCAATTTGATTCCTTCACACATAGATACCAATGTACGAATTTTACAAATAATAATTTGAAGTATACATTGTGAAACGGATTCAACCTCGGATATGTCTTTGTTATCATAACATATTCGCCAATTATAAAACAAATGAAACAATCCGTCACCTAAACTAGACAAAACATCTTTCATTATTATATTTTGCCCATCGATACCAATATTGTCCAAATACTGTTGTATATCCATAATTAATCTAATTTTATTAAGCCTTTAGAATAAGCCATGAGCGAGATTCTTTTCTCGCTCATAGCTTTGTTATATTTTTACACACTATATATCAAATGGTTTTACCCATCACTTTTCCTAACACGGTATCTCGATAAGTGTTAAAGATATTGGGTTTAATTACTACATAATTTGGCAAACTTTCAAGATATTCCAGTTCAAACACAAGACGTGGTTCTCTATCTTCAGTCTCAGGATGAATTTCCGCTTTATTACCAATACGAGCAATACGAATAAGATACAAATCCTTCACTCCTTTACCCTTGATATAGGGCATGAAATAGAAGAGCTTATTAAGGGCTATAGTTGACGGGAATGACTTTGTTTTACCTGTATAGTAAATCTTTGTCTGACCTCCATCAAGGAAATAATCCTTATTGTCTTCTTTCACAAAACCAATTAGAAGATTCTTGGTCATATCCAAGGTATAATTCTTCTTTGGCTTGTTTATTTTCAACTGAGGTTCTAACTCAGAGAACAGGTCAAGATTTAACTTAGGTTGTGCATCGCGTTGAATGTCTATTGGGTGAGTAGATATAGGCTCCTTATCATAAATAAAGCGATAGAGACTCTTACCTATCTGCTGCACTATACCACACACCAAAGCATTCCCCATCAAAAAAGCTCTACGACCATCTGTTACATCTGGATGACATGTGTGATTATCGGGGAACATATTCAAACGCTCCAACTCGATTGGAATCAAACGACGATAACGTCCAGAAGGAGTAAGTATCACATGCTTAAAACGTGATGCAGCCGCTCCTCCTTCACCAGTAATAATGGTTCTAGACGGCTTATCCAAGGAATCTGGAAACGCCATTCCACCTTCTGAAAAAGTATATTTGAAACCCTCTTTAGATGTTCTTTCAATTTTCTTTGCCCCTTTCTCATATTCCCATTTTGCTACATCTTCTTCGGAAATAAAAAATTCTTCAGGTACTAAAGACTCATCAACTACATTACCTCCAAGAGTCATAGACGGACCATCATATACGGCTTCTGCATTTACTGAATAGACACAACGATTACGCATAATTCCAGCAGAACCAAATGGGCTATTCTTACCATCTTTATTGAAGTTGTCAGAAACCTCTTTAATCGTACCTTCTATTTCAAATTCTGAAAAAGTATTATCCTTTGGTTTAAAAGGAAAAGCCTTTGCTAATACGCCTTCATAAAGTGTCCAATCTTTCAAATCTTGCACTTTATCTGAAACGTAAGAACCTTCACGATATCCCACAATATATGTACGCCGACGACGCTGTGGCATTCCATATTCAGCAGCATTAATAACACGCCATTCTACAACATATCCAAGGTCAGCAAGAGACGCAAGTATAATAGCAAAATCACGACCACGTTGTTTAGCCGGAGAACCAAGAAGACGGTCTACATTCTCAAAGAAAATGTAATTTGGGCGGTTTTCACCTTTCTCATTAAGAATACGATAAATTTGCCACCAAAGTACACCTTTCTTACCTTCAATACCACCAGAACGGCTGAGAGTTGAAGCAACAGAATAGTCTTGACATGGGAAGCCACCAACCAAAAGGTCATGGTTGGGAATTTCATCAGTAGGAACAGTATTTATATCTTTGTTACTATGTCCTGTTGAACCAAATCGTGCTCTATATACAAGTGATGCATCTTGGTGCACCGTCGATGGTTCCCATTGGTTATTCCAAATAGTTTCATAGGCATCGGAAGCACCTTCCAATCCAATACGGAAGCCTCCAACACCTGCAAATAATTCTACAACTTTTATCTTATTATCGTTTCTTTTTGGCATACTTTAAATATATGGTATTTCTTGTAATTTTTTTGCTATGTATGAACCTTTAAGCCAGAAGAACTGTGGCAACATTCTTATGCCATTCACACATTCTGTTCTTGTTTTCTCTGTAGACACGTCTGCTCCGCCACGGAAGAACACCTTATATTCAGAACTCTTAGGGAAGTTTGGGGCTCCACAATATGAACCACTACTATTCATTCGTTTGTTACCATGTTTATCATATAAGTATTCCCATTCTAGTTCATTACTATGAATTAAATATCTTGAATCCTCCCATGTCCGACGAACTTCATGCTCTATGAAATCTTCGTCAAAGGCAAAGCGCTTAAATCCCTCAAACGTTGTTTTGCTTTGGTCTTTGCTGTCATATTCACAAAAGATAGGACAAAGGAAACTATGTTCACAGAAGTAATCATATACATCCGATTCTTCAAAATCAGCATCTCTATCGGCCCATTCTCCAAAGTCAATATGCTTTAGCTTCATATCTTCCGTCCTTCCACCTTTAGGAGTAATTGTTATTGTTTTTGCAATGATACCTACTTTTGTAAAATCAGAAATCTGATTAAGCCTTTTGCAATCAGTTCCAAACATACGAATTACACATTTCGCAGCAATATCCTTAGCAGAAACATCAATCCCAAATATTACTTTCAACTCTGCCAATGTTTTCCCCTTATATTGAGTTGTGAGAGAATGACATCTTGCATCTAATTGAGCAAAACTGGAGAATGATTCTTTCAACGCAATCTCGTTATTTGTTCTGCTTTTATTAAAATGTCCTCTAACAATATAATCAACAAATGTCTGCTTCAATCTGTATCGAGGCTTTTGATACGAACCGGATGCTTTGCGTTTGAAACCAGGTACCAACTCTATCAATAGCAGATTTGGACGCAGAAGATGAGTGAAACCTATCAACTGTTCATTGCGTCTAGCTACTTCATGATATTCATCATATATTTTTTGCAAATGGTCTCGTACTATCTCCCAATCGTTTTGCAACTTCGCTTTTTCTTCGTCCGAGAATGAATTGTAGCAATAATCAACAATGGGAAATTGAGCATAGCCTGATGCAGGAACAACCTCGTAAGACTTATACTCGTAAAATACTATCAAGAGATGTTCAGATTTTTCCCAAAAATGAGAAGTATTGAAGTCTGTTTGGATTGTCGGCTCAAAAGTTACGCCAGTTATGCTAATACCTTCTTTAGCTCCTAGATATACATTATAGGCTTCTCCCGTTTTACCTTTAATATTCTTCAGGTCACTTTTAGGTACACGAACGCCAGTGGTCTTCAACTCCGTAAGTACACCATCAATTTCTATATCACATTCTTGGTCACTATCTCGTTCATATCCAAAGACAGACTGTTCTATCACATCACCAGCTATACCAGTAATTTTCTCACTCTTTATGGTACGGTCAAACTGGCGAGATTTATCAACCTCCCCTAATGTTTTTCCCTTGGCTTCTTCCAAAATAGTAAAGACTTGCGCCTTTGTGAATTTTCTATCGTCAGTTACTGCCATCTTCTATATTTTTCATTACAATGTCAAGAATGTAATCATTGTTCAACCAAAAACATTTTGGTTGAACCCAATCGCCTTTAGGTGTTTGAACTTTTTGGTTCTTGGTGCCATGAGGACGAATGTGACAAACCTTATGGGTTTTGGTGGTTATGAAATTATCAAAATCATCATTGTTAACCTTTTGTTTTGTATCTTCCCAAAGAGACTTAGCTATAAGCATATCATCATATGGCATATTCCAAAAGAATACTTTTACTAGCTTCATTTTCTTTTTATCTCCATCAGATGACTTACGAAATACTGCAAACAAAAATTTAGATGAAAGCAGTTTATACCATTCTGATTCATCCCATTCTTGATTCACAATATCAACAAACCTAATATAGGGAAACGACATTGACTCCTTTATCTTGTTGCGATGCGCTTCAAGAACTATGGATTTTAAAGATATTCCTGCATTTTCAAATTCTTGTATTTTACGAGTCTTAATCCCCAACATTGCTCGACATACATTGTATGCGAAATCTTTAGCTTTTACATTTAATACTACATGTTTTTTTCTCTCAATTTGAGCTACAGTTTTACCATAAAATGGTTTCAACCGTCGTTCTATTAACTGTTCGAAAGTCTCTTTTGCCTTGTAACTATGTAATGACTTTACAATTTTATCTGAAAAATATTTCTTTTGAAGACTTTTAACTCTCTTGGGGGAAATCTGAAGCTGATGTTGAACATTTTCATCCAAGAAAGATTGCAGAATTATCTTATTTATATAGCCTGTTTTTAATGAATAAGCTCTCTGTTGAGCCAGTTCTTCAGAATTAGGTTGCTTTCGTAATTCAGCATATGCCTTACTTCCTTTCATACATGCTGCAAGATAGAAAGTATCTCCTTCTGTCAATTTGTGAGCTTGCCCATCAAGAATTTTGGAATGAATTTTATTCCAATCATCAGTTATGATTTTTAAGTCTTCTTTTGGAAACCTCCAAGTACGAATCAGCTTGAAAATCATATCTACAGGACTTACCCCATATTTATGAAGATAGAACATTAAAAGTAAAAAATGATTCTTATGCCAAAAACTACTTGTCTCAAACGATTTCTGGGCTTCCTCAACATAATTTATGATATTTAAAACAAGCCGTTCTTTTGAAGCCATACTTTTATCAGCCAACTCCTTCAATGGCGTACACTTCAACTCTAAACCTACTTCTGTAAAATCAGGTTCAGCTTCTGAATTTGGCTCATAGCCATAGTGATACTTTTCTACAGCCTGACCCAATCCACCTTTTCCACTATGAAGCACAGCATTAGGGTAAACTTCTTTCAAAGACTTACCAAGCAATGCCTTTCCATAGTTTAATATGGAAGTTGCAGATTTTGGATTATATGTTTTCTTTGCCATACTTGTTTTCTTTAAACTTACTATTGACTTCGCAATTGATTATCAAGCGTCACATATACACAAGGACGATTATCAATTTCAAGGATGCAAAAATACTAAAAATAAACGGAATAAATGCAGAGTAGTTAGTTCAAAGAACTTAATAAACAGGCTAAATATATAGCAATAAGGCTATAGTAAAGATAAATTTAGATCAAGATTGTTAAACATTGATCAAATAGTTTATATCTTAAATTTTTATCATAGTTTTGTGCTTACTTATGAAATACAAAATCACAATAAAAGAAATTCTTGCAAAAACGATAGAGATTGAAGCAGACTCACTTAAAGAAGCAAAATCTACTGCTACTAAGTTATATCATAACTGCGACATTGTTTTATCAGCTGACGATTATGATACAACAGAAATATTTGCCCTTTAGGTTGAGTGGATATGGCAGGGATACCATACCCTCCTAAGTTTGCTTTGTCTACGCCTCTACTCCATTTTGAATGCCGACTTTACTTGGGCCATCGTCTTGTCTCTACTCATTACTGGTATTGGGACGCTCAGAAACGAACGTTTATGCATACTCGCGACTGGCCCTTCTCGCCAATCAGCGAAAGCGAAGTCAAAGAATGGTACGGCAACAGCAAATGGAAGATTGAACAATGAACCACGCTGTAACCATGGCGTTGCTCCTCGTAAAGGAGCTTCGCCAACGAGATATGACTATAATGTGTTTAGACGTTTAAGAGTTTCAATTCGTTCTTTGATAAGTTTCCTAGGGAGACGGTTATTTGAACTTAGAAGACGCTCCAAGGCGTTAATCATTTCACCGCAGTCAATATCACCCTCCTGTGTCAGCATATCGGTGAGGAATAGAATGCCTGAGACTTTTACATTTTCAAGCGTAGCCTTGTCTTTCAACTTTTTGTCACCAGTCAGCAAACGACAATTGTTGTCTATGGCATAAACCATAACGGAAATATCTTCCACGGACAAGTTACAAACACCATTATATTCTGAAACCTTTTGGAAAACAGTGCCAACCTGCTCACCTGAAAGAGAATAAACAGACAAAGTACCCTCATCAATAATGCTTTGGACTGCTGTATACTGTTCAGAATCTTCAATCTCGTTGATAACGACATCCAATGTGCGAAAGTCGAGATTAAGTTTCTTACAATACGCCAGCAATCCTGCATTATATAGGTCTATCAAGATATTTGTGTCATTAATAACAATCTCCATACTTACATCAGATTGAGAGTGTCACGGACTTCATTGACAGACTTATCCAAAAGAGCGGCTGCTTTGGAGTATGAAATAACCTCGCTTGCAAGCGCACGGTAGACCAGACGCTCAAAGCGACAGGTATGCTCCATTGGATAGAGACTTTGTTCTACAGCCTCCTTGAAAGTGGGCAAGGCATTCTTCTTTTTATGGTAAGAAGTGAAGCGTCTGTCTGTAATGATATTCAGCTGTGCCGCCTTTACCATAAGAGCATCAACAGAAATACCGTATTCACGCTGCATGGCCTGTAGCTCGACCAAGGAAATATCGTGACGGGACTCACCTATCAGATTCTTGAACTTGTCAGATGGTATCAACACCTCGTTTGCAAACACGTTACACATCTTCTCCTTATCAACTCCGTCAGCACAATGCATCAGAAGATGACCCAATTCGTGGAAAATAGTAAGACGCTTGCGCTCAGAACACATATTCTTATTGACCACAATAACAGGCAATCCACCAGCCTCGTTGCAAGTGCCAGAGAATGAGCTGTCGTGTTCAATCTCTATTATCTTCACCCCAACTGATTCCAATAAGTCAATAGCGGAGACTATGGCATCAGAACCGATATTCAAATCATTGCGAAGACGCAAAGCCAAGAGTTTAGCTTCGTTCTCTCCCTCAACGGTCGTATTACCATAATCCAAGCAGAATTTAGACGTTATGCCAAGAATAGCCTCGATTTCAAGATACTTCTCTATTTCGGAGCAGACAAAGTATTTTATAGACTCGACCTTCTTACTTCCCATGCTTGACTTCTTGCGAAACTCAAATTTAGAAGGATCTATATCAATGGTATAAGGACGGAAGAAATAGTCTAATTTCATGTTCAATGCGTTGGAAAGCAAAATCAACACGTCACTTGACGGCATCATCAGTCCCTTTTCATACTTTGCAATTGCAGTTGGCGACACTTTACCATCAACCGAATTGCATAGTTCACGTTGTGACATACAACGGATTTTTCTGGCGTTAACCAATCTTTGAGCAAAAGTATTATCCATATTTAAAATGTTTAGGTGTGCAAAGTTACTAATAATTTATAAAAATGCACACCAGCAGAATATATACAGCATGTTTTTTAACAAATATTTTAGTAATTCAAAATTCGCCAACGGCGAGGACCTTTTCAACCGAACGAGCTACGCTTCGCTCCTATATTTGCATTTCTAACCGCTCAAAACTGCGAGTTGAACGCACGAAGAAATCTTTGGCTCGAAATTCTCGAGTTTTGCGCGTGCAGGTGTTATATTGCTTATACACAGACGATTGTAACTATGGCGAACGGAAGTGTGCAAGAAAGATGAACGAAAAAAGCCTCCATTTGAATGCAAATGGAGCATTTTTGCCCTCCATTCAAGCTACTATTGCAATGCAATAAGGGCTTCTTTGCCTTTCAAAAGTTGTCCTTTTGCAATGCAAAGAAGCCCTGAATGGAAAATCGAGTGGCTTAAGCCACTAAAAAAACGAAGAAAACCGCTTCTGAAATCTCTAGAATCGATTTTTTATTTGTAACACTTTTTTACTGCCTGTACGATATTTGCATCCTCAAAATCACTCCACTTCTACTACTGTCAGCACGCCATCAGCCACCTTGAATCGTACGTCGCGACCGGCATACGACATGCCGTAGAGCTTGTTGGGGTCGTTGTGATAATGCGGACGGGGGTCGAGCGAGAGCACACCGTGCAGGGCCTGGAGCTGGGCAGACGTAAAACGCATAGCTAACGGCTGCGGAATGTCTACCTGAAGGCGCTGAAGGGCGTGGGTGTCGACGAAGCCGCTACGGGCATCGGGATGGGAGTCGGCATAGACCACGTAGGGCTTGATGTCGTAGATGGGGGTGCCGTCCATGAGGTCGGCACCAAGAACGTGTATCAGCGGACCGTTTGGGGCGTTGAGGTCGACGTGCGAGAGGCGCACCGACGAGAGTCCTATACGGTTGGGACGGAATGGCGAACGTGTAGCAAACACTCCCATACGGGTGTTGCCGCCAAGCAGCGGCGGACGCACTACGGGGCTGACAGCAGCATGGCTGTTGGCAGAAAACTCCCACACGAGCCACAGATAGTCGAACGCCTCAATGCCTCGCAAGGCGTCGGCATTGCGATACTGTGGCACAAACTCGATTGTGCCCTCCAGGTTCTCCACAAGTCCGCTCTGCTTCGGAACGCCAAACTTAGTGGCAAACGGAGAATGAAAATAAGCTATAGGTTCGATTTGCATGATTTGAATTTTGAGTTTTGAATTTTGAGTTTTGAGTTATTCTCGGCTTTGCCTGCGATTAAGAATTAACGATTTTTGAATTCACAATTGAATAATTTATAATTGAATAATTCACAATCGCCGTAGGCGACCAATTCAAAACTCAAAACTCAAAATTCAACATTCGCGATTTCGCGCTATATTCCATAACTGAATCCGAGCGACACGTACTCCTTAAACTGGAAGTAGCCGTATTTGTCGTCGCGCTTCACGCCATCGTCGAATCGTGGATAGAGGAAGAGGTTGGTCGAGATGTACTTGTTGACTACGAAGGTGAAGGTGTTCTCCCACTCCATCTTCATGCGATGATAGGTGGTGTAGCCATAGAAGCGGGTCTTCCAGCGTACATCCTTGGCCATCTGCCACACAAGGTCGACCGTAACCTCCGAACCGTAATCGTTCTTGGCGTGGTGTCCCTCGTCGATACCGAAGCGTGGAGCAAGATCCTTATCACGGGCATAGGTGAGGCTGTAGGCTATTGGAGCGAGGTGGACCGAACCCGTCATGCGACCTTTAAACCAATTGACCTTATAGTCCATACCGAGTGAGGGATTGACGTAGAGCGGCGAGAGGAAGCGTGAGTAGATGCGGGTGTCGTTGCTGCGCAAGCCACGCATGAACTGGGTGCTGGCTATGAGCTGGAACGTGTAGTACCAATGCTTCGAAGCCTGCAGTCCGAGTTTGCTGGTGTAGCGTATGAGGTCTTC
Organism: Leyella stercorea; assembly: GCF_021531355.1. GTDB lineage: Bacteria > Bacteroidota > Bacteroidia > Bacteroidales > Bacteroidaceae > Prevotella. The sequence continues at coordinate 32,844 of NZ_JADYTS010000020.1, forward strand.
GGAGGCACGCACCGTATGTAGGGTGTCGCCACGAGAATTTTGCAGTCCGAGACGCATCTCGAGTTTGTTGTTCCACTGGAATCGCTGCTTATTGTTATAGTTGGCCTGCAGCGTCACGGCAGCTATCAGCGAGTAGTTGCTCTCGCCACCCTTATACCAGTTGTCGGACACATAGTTCTGGAAGAGTTGCAGACTGTAGTCGCCGCTGAACTTCCAGAAGTTGGGCTTCTCGACGTATATCTGCACGGGCGACACCACATCGTCATCGTCTACCTTAGGCGACACGAGGTCGACAATGTCGGTTTCGGGCTTGACGGGAGTGGTAGAAGGCTCGATGATGGGGCCTACACGGTCGAGCTGGCTCTGCGTGCTGACCACGAGGTCGGGTCGATGCAGATAGACATTGAGCAGACTGCGGTCGAGCTCGGGTATGGAGTCGCCAAGGCGGAAGGCGTTGGCAGCAATGCCGTGATAGAAAGTGAAGGGCACGAAGAGACGATAGTAGCGGCCGTCGGGTGCCGAAAGACTGTCGCGACGCAGGGCGAAAAGCGAGTCGACACGGGTGCGGCTCACCTGCAAGGAGTCGACATACGAACGTACAATGACCGGCACCGTGTCGGCATCATGCACCTTGGCGTGGCGCGAGCGCACCTGTGCATCGGCATGACCTGCGAAAAGCAACATTGCCACTATGGCGATATGGAAAATTTTCATATGCATAAAAATAGATGAAATGCTAATAAATAATGGTGCAAAGGTAAGAATAAAAAATAAAAATTTTGTCGGTTTCGCATAATTATATTAACTTTGCACCTTGTATTTTTGTACGTATTAGAATATTTAATTCTTTATAATTTATATCACCGTGGCTGAAACAAAGTACATATTTGTAACAGGCGGCGTTGTGTCTTCACTTGGTAAAGGCATCATTTCGTCGTCAATCGGTAAGCTCTTGCAGGCAAGAGGTTACAACATCACTATCCAAAAATTTGACCCGTACATCAACATCGACCCTGGAACACTCAACCCTTACGAGCATGGCGAATGCTATGTGACGGTTGACGGAATGGAAACCGACCTCGACTTAGGCCACTACGAGAGATTCACCGGAATCCAGACCACCAAAGCAAATTCGCTGACAACAGGCCGCATATACAAGGCGGTTATCGACAAAGAGCGCCGTGGCGACTATCTGGGCAAGACCATTCAGGTGGTGCCGCACATAACCGACGAGATTAAGCGCAACGTGAAGCTGCTCGGCAAGAAGTACAACTACGACTTCGTGATAACCGAGATTGGCGGAACCATTGGCGACATTGAGAGCGCTCCATACATGGAGGCCATACGACAGCTCAAGTGGGAACTGGGCAAGCGCGCCATTAACATCCATCTGACATACGTACCATATCTGAAAGCAGCCGGCGAATTGAAGACCAAGCCTACTCAGCACTCCGTGAAGGAACTGCAGAGTGTGGGTATTCAGCCAGACGTATTGATACTACGCACCGAAAAACACTTGGATGAGGGGATAATGAAGAAGGTGGCAGGATTCTGCAATGTCGACCTCGACTGTGTGATACAGAGCGAAGACCTGCCAAGCATATACGAAGTGCCCATAAACATGCAGAACCAGGGACTGGACACAGCCATTCTGCGCAAGATGGGCGAACCTATCGGCGAGAAGCCGTCACTCGGTCCGTGGCGCTCATTCCTCGAACGTCGCAGCAAGGCTACCGAGACGGTGAACATCGGACTCGTGGGCAAATACGACTTGCAGGACGCTTACAAGTCAATACGCGAAAGCCTCTCGCACGCCGGTACGTACAACGACCGCAAGGTGAACATCACATTCATCAACTCGGAATATCTGACCGAGGAGAATGTGGCTGAGAAGATAGAAGGCCAGGACGGCATACTGATTTGTCCGGGATTCGGACAGCGTGGCATCGAGGGCAAGATTGTAGCAGCCCACTACTGCCGCACGCACAATATCCCGACTTTCGGCATCTGTCTGGGCATGCAGATGATGGTGATAGAGTTTGCCCGCAACGTGCTGGGCTATGCCGACGCCAACAGCCGCGAGATGGACGAGAAGACTCCACACAACGTCATCGACATCATGGAGGAGCAGAAGAACATTACGAATATGGGCGGAACAATGCGTCTGGGCGCATACGAGTGTGTGCTGAAGCAGGGCTCGCGCGTGTTCAATATATATAATAAGGAGCACATACAGGAGCGCCACCGCCACCGCTACGAGTTCAACAACGACTTCCAGAAGGAATTTGAGCGTGCCGGTATGCAATGCGTAGGACGCAACCCCGAAAGCGACCTCGTGGAAATTGTGGAGATTCCGGGCATGAAATGGTACATCGGTACACAGTTCCACCCCGAATATCAAAGTACCGTGCTGCATCCACACCCACTGTTTGTCGACTTCATAAAGACAGCAGCAGCGCAACGCAGCGGAGCTGCGAGTGATGAATGTTGAATTAGGAATGTTGAATGTTGAATTGGTCGCCTAGGCGATTGTGAATTATTCAATTATGAATTCAAAATTCGTTAATTCTTAATCGCAGGCGTAGCCGAGAATAATTCAAAATTCAACATTCAAAACTCAAAATTCGCTTACGCGCGCAAGCAATAAAGCTATAAAAGAAATAGAAAGAAAAAAATAACAATAATAAGAATAATAATTAAACAAATACTAATTAACAACTAAAAAAAGTGGACAAAAACAACATCATCGGTTTTGTGCTTATAGCCGCCGTACTGATTGGATTTGGCATCTGGAGCCAGCCTTCTGCCGAGCAGATTGCGGCACAACAGAAGCAGGACTCAATCGAGAACGTGGCACGAGCAAAGGCCGAAAATGCTGCAAAAATGGCAGCACAGCAGAAGACTGCTCAGGCTAAGGCAGCTGCCGAAGCCGACACTACTGCTCTGTTTTACGCTGCTCTGCAGGGCAACGCTACCGACGTTGTACTGAAGAACAAGAACGTGGAACTGACCGTCAACACCAAGGGCGGCGTAGTGTCGAAGGCTGTTATCAAGAATTTTGAGGACCGCAATGGCAACAAGGACGTCACTCTCTTCGACAGCAAGACACAGAGCCTCAACTTCGCTCTGGCTGCTAAGGAGGTGAACATAAACACTGCCGACCTCTACTTCACACCGTCAAACCAGACCGACTCTACAGTAACTATGACCGCTGTGGCTGGTGCCGGCAAGTCGCTCGTAATCGACTATGTGCTGGGCAAGGACTATATGCTGCACACTAAGGTGCAGGCAATAGGACTGGCTGGCGCTTTCGCCCCGTCGACAACACAGATGGATGTACAGTGGAAGGACATGGCTCGTCAGCAGGAGCGCGGATTCACATTCGAGAACCGCTACGCTACTCTGACCTATCATGAGGCTGAGGGTGGCACCGACTACCTGTCGGAAGGCAAGAAGATTGAGAACGAGACCATCGAGAAGAAGATTGACTGGGTGGCTTTCAAGAACCAGTTCTTCTCGGCTGTGATGATTGCCAAGAACGACTTCGCCGAGAATTCGCAGATGACAAGCATTCCGCAGGATAAGGGCTCGGGCTATCTGAAGCAGTATGAGGCCAAGATGAAGACCTTCTTCGACCCAAGCGGAAAGACTCCGTCGGAGTTTGACTTCTACTATGGTCCGAACGACTTCCGTCTGCTGAAGCGTGTTGAAAAGGAGTGCGCATTCGACAAGGATCTCGACATGCAGCGCCTCGTATACCTCGGTTGGCCACTCTTCCGCATCATCAACCGATGGTTCACTATCTACGTGTTCGACTTCCTCACCGGACTGAACATCAACATGGGTATCGTGCTGATTCTCATCACATTGCTCCTGAAGTTCATCACCTATCCTATGGTGAAGAAGAGCTATATGTCGTCGGCAAAGATGCGCGTGCTGAAGCCGAAATTGGAGGAGGCTACAAAGCACCTCAACAAGCCTGAGGACCAGATGCAGAAGCAGCAAGCCATGATGACCGAATATGCCAAGTATGGCGTTTCGCCACTGTCGGGATGTCTGCCTATGCTCATACAGATGCCTATTTGGATTGCAATGTTCAACTTCGTGCCTAACGCCATTCAGCTGCGTGGCGAGAGCTTCCTATGGATTAAGGACCTCTCGACCTACGACCCCATCATCGAGTGGAACACCAATCTGTGGCTCATCGGCGACCACCTCTCGCTGACATGTATACTCTTCTGCGTTGCCAACATCCTCTACTCGTTGATGACCATGCGCCAGCAGCGCGACCAGATGGTGGGCCAGCAGGCTGAGCAGATGAAGATGATGCAGTGGATGATGTTCCTCATGCCGCTGATGTTCTTCTTCATGTTCAACGACTACTCTGCCGGACTGAACTTCTACTACTTCATCTCGCTGTTCTTCAGCGCTGCCATCATGTGGATACTGCGCAAGACTACAAACGACGAGAAGCTGCTCGCCATTCTCGAGAAGAAGTATGAGGAGAACAAGAACAACCCTAAGAAGCTCAGCGGACTGGCTGCACGCCTCCAGGCTATGCAGGAGCAGCAGCAGGAAATGCAGCGCAAGCGCGAAGAACTGGAGCGCAAGCGCAAGGGACTTTAAAAGAAATAGACAGTTGAGAGCTATATTAATTGAGAGTTGAGAGTCTGGAGTTGAGAGTTATGATTACCGATAACGGATGTTTTTATTCCAAACATTTGCTATAAAGCATATCATAACTCTAAACTTTCAACTCTCAACTCTCAACGTTAAGAAACAACTCTCAACTTTATTTTTAAATATCTTACCCTAAACATACCTACAATGAACAAAGCTTTATCAATCGCTGCCGCCGCTCTTATCGGCTGCGCCAGCATCAATGCCGAAGCACAAACTATGATTGGCAAAACTACCAATGTTGCTGCTATCAGCAAGGGCGACCGTATGACACCCGAAACACTATGGGCAATGGGACGCGTAGGCGGAGCTGCAGCTTCGCCCGACGGCAAGACCGTAGTTTATCAGGTGGGTTACTACAGCGTTAAGCAGAACAAGAGCCACCAAATGCTCTACACCGTAAGCGCTGACGGCAAACTACAGCGCACTCTCACCACTACCGCTGCCAGCGAGACTGACGCAGCATGGATAGAGGGCGGCAAGCGCATCGCGTTCCTCACAAAGGGACAGCTGTGGTCGATGAACGCCGACGGCACCGACCGCCGACAGCTCACCAAGAGCGACATCGACATTGAGGGATTCAAGTTCTCGCCCGACGAGAAGAAGGTGATTCTCATCAAGTCGCTGCCCTATCACGAAAGCATACAGAAGAATCCCGACGACCTGCCACTGGCTACCGGTCGCCGCGTGACCGACCTCAACTACCGCCACTGGGACCACTACGTGGAAAGCGTAGCCCATCCCTTCGTGGCTGACGTAACCGAGAATTGTATAGACAACGGAAAGGACATCATCGAGGGCGAACCTTACGAGTGCCCGATGGCACCCTTCGGCGGTGTGGAGCAGCTGGCTTGGAGCCCCGACTCGAAGACCATTGCATACACATGCCGCAAGAAGACCGGCGTAAACTACGCCATCTCTACCGACTCTGACATCTATCTGTATGACGTGGCTTCAGGTTCGACCAAGAACCTCTGCAAGCCTGAGGGATATAAGGACCCCGAAATCAACGTCACCAAGACCATGAAGACCCAGGCCATTAACCATCAGCAGGGCGACCTCAACATGGGATACGACACCAATCCCCAGTTCTCTCCCGACGGCAAGTACGTGGCTTGGCAGTCGATGAAGAACGACGGATATGAGAGCGACCGCAACCGTCTCTGCGTGTACAATCTCGCTACCGGCGAGAAGAAGTATGTGGCTGAGAAGTTCGACTCGAACGTTGACGCATTCTGCTGGAATGCCGACTCGAAAACTCTCTACTTCATCGGATGCTGGCACGCCTGCGTGAACATGTACCAGACCAACCTCAACGGCGACGTGCGTGCACTCACCGACGACTGGATGGACTTCGGATCAATACAGATGCTCGGCAAAACCGGCAAGATTCTGGCTTCACGCCACAGCATCTCACAGGCCGACGAGCTGTACATCATCACTCCGGGCAAGGACGTGAAGAAGACCAAGGTGCAGCAGATTACCAACGAGAACAAGGCTTTCTACGACCAGCTCGAAATGGGCAAGGTGCAGGAGCGCTGGGTGAAGACCACCGACGGCAAGCAGATGCAGGTATGGGTGATTCTGCCTCCACACTTCGCCCCCAACAAGAAGTACCCCACACTGCTCTTCTGCGAGGGTGGACCACAGAGCCCCGTAAGCCAGTTCTGGAGCTATCGCTGGAACTTCCAGATTATGGCAGCCAACGACTACGTAGTCATTGCCCCCAACCGTCGCGGACTGCCGGGCTACGGCCATGAGTGGAACGAGGCTGTATCGGGCGACTGGACCGGTCAGTGCATGGACGACTATCTGTCGGCTATCGACGACGCTGCCAACAACCTGCCTTACGTAGACAAGGACCGTCTGGGATGTGTAGGCGCAAGCTTCGGCGGATTCTCGGTTTACTATCTTGCCGGCCACCACAACAAGCGCTTCAAGGCTTTCATTGCCCACGACGGTGCCTTCAACCTTGAGTCGATGTACACCGACACCGAGGAGGCTTGGTTCTCCAACTGGGAGTATGACGACGCTTACTGGAACAAAGACATGACCGACCGTGCACGCCGCACCTACGAGAACTCGCCGCACAAGTTTGTTGACAAGTGGGACACTCCTATACTCTGCATCCACGGCGAGATGGACTACCGCATCAATGCCAACCAGGGATTCGGCGCTTTCAACGCAGCACGCATGCGCGGCATACCCGCCGAGCTCCTCATCTTCCCCGACGAGAACCACTGGGTACTCAAACCGCAGAACGGTGTGCTCTGGCAGCGCACATTCTTCGGATGGCTGGATAAGTGGCTTAAATAGAATTAGGAGTTTTGAGTTTTGAATGTTGAATTATCGGCAAAGCCGATTAGGAATTGTTCAGTTTTGAATTGAAAATTACTTATAGGAAACAAAGAATCAACAACTCAAAAATCAAAATTGAACAATTCAAAATCGCCGCAGGTGACAATTCAAAACTCAAAACTCAAAACTCAAAACTCAAAATTGCGCACCGCGCAACAATTCAAAACTCAAAATTCAAAACTCAAAATTTAAAATATGGTTCAACAAGTAAATCAATTATTGAACGATAAGGCATGGGCACGTTGGACAGCCCTTGTGCTTGTCGCTTCCATGATGTTCTTCGGCTACATGTTTGTCGATGTAATGTCACCAATCCAGGCCCTTATGGAAAGCCAGAAGGGATGGGGTCCGGACACATTCGGTACCTATGCAGCATCAGAGTACATCGTCAACGTGCTCGGCTTCCTCATCATTGCAGGTGTTATCCTCGACAAGATGGGCGTGCGCTTCACTGGCGTTCTGTCTGCCTCAATGATGTTCATCGGTGCGCTTATCAAGCTTATCGGTATCAGTGACTGGTTCGCTCAGACAGCCTTTGCCGACTGGCTCAACTCATGGTGGGTGACTCTGCCTGCAAGTGCCAAGATGGCTTGCTTCGGCTTCATGCTCTTCGGTTGTGGCTGCGAGATGGCTGGTACTACCGTATCTAAGGCCATTGCAAAGTGGTTTAAGGGTAAGGAGATGGCGCTGGCTATGGGATTGGAAATGGCTATCGCACGTGTAGGCGTGTTCGCTATCTTCTCTATCTCGCCAATCATCGCCAACCACTTCGGCACAGTAGTAGCTCCTGTAGCATTCTGCACAGTATTGCTGCTCATCGGCCTTATCACCTTCATCGTGTTCACCTTCATGGACAAGACGCTCGACAAGCAGTTGGGCACAACAGAGGAGGCAGGCGACCCCGAGGAGGAATTCAAGTTCAGCGACCTCGGCAAGATTTTCTCTTCGCAGGTGTTCTGGATTGTAGCTCTGCTCTGCGTGCTCTACTATTCGGCCATCTTCCCGTTCCAGCGCTACGGTGCCAACATGCTGCAGTGCAACCTCGACGGTATCTCTGCCGAAGCAGCTGCCAACATCTTCCGTTGGTTCCCGATTGGAGCAGCCGTAATCACTCCGTTCCTCGGCAACTTCCTCGACCGCAAGGGTAAGGGTGCCACAATGCTTATGGGCGGCGCATTGCTCCTCATCTGCTGCCACCTCGTGTTCGCCTTCGTATTGCCGGCTACAAAGAGTCCGCTCATCGCCTACTCTACCATCGTATTGCTCGGTATCTCGTTTGCCCTCGTGCCCGCAGCTCTGTGGCCAAGCGTTCCTAAGATTATCGACGAGAAGATTCTCGGTTCGGCTTACTGCCTCATCTTCTGGGTACAGAACATCGGCCTCTGCTTCGTACCGAAGCTCATCGGCAACCTCCTCGCTTCTACCAACGCCGACAACCCTGCCGTTATAGCAGCCAAGGAAGCCGGTGCCGACTTCATCCCCTACGACTACACCGTGCCATTGATAGTATTCGCAAGCTTCGGCGTTCTCGCCCTGCTCTTCGCCATCTATCTCAAGGCTCTCGACAAGAAGAGAGGCTTCGGTCTGGAAGAGCCTAACATTAAGGCATAATAACGTAGGCGAAAAGAGTTATAGCGAAACTCACATAAAAAGAGAAAAGGGGGTGTGTCAAAATTCACACCCTCTTTTAAAATATCACAAAGCCCGAACTTTCACAAGCTCGGACTTTG
>NZ_JADYTS010000210.1 GCF_021531355.1 Leyella stercorea
TCTCGCTTCTGTTCGTCACCATGTAGTGCTGCATACTGCGTGCCGTCTCCGTACCATTCTTGTTCTCCATGATGCGGTGGCTCTCGTCGTATATCACAGCGTCCCACTTGGTTTCCAGCAGCTTCTTGTTCACGCCGAAGTTAGCGAATGTGGTGATCACCACGCCCTCGCCGCTCTCCGTCGTAGCCGTTGTGCCACGCTCCTTAGCCCAGTTGTCAAGGTCGCGAATCTCCATATTCAAGTTGCGTCCGTCCTTTATCCAGTCGCTCACCTTCTTCTGGCTCGGTGTCACGATAAGTATACGTCCCTTGCCTTGCTTCACAAGTCGCTTGGCAACGCCAAGTCCCGTAAATGTCTTGCCCGTACCAGTTCCATTGGTGAACATATATCCCTTGCCGTAGGCGT
>NZ_JADYTS010000211.1 GCF_021531355.1 Leyella stercorea
AGGTCCCAGCTTTCTTCCACATCTCTACAGCATCAGTTTACGACTCAAAGGCAATGAAGGAAATTCCTTATGAATCAGGTTCTTACTATGTGTTTGACCGTGGATACAATGCATTCAAGGAACTTTTCAAAATACATCTACATGAATCGTTCTTTGTTATGCGAGCCAAGAAGAATCTGCAATGCAAATGCTGTAAATGGAGGCGCAGGTTGCCAAAGAATATATTGACAGATGCTGAGATTGAATTCACTGAATACAATTCATTCCGGAAGTATCCAGAGAGACTCATACGATGAAGAACAAGACGGGGAGTTTGCCTTCCTGACAAATGCTTTTCATCTAACAGCTCCTGAAATCGCCAACCTTTACAAGAACAGATGGCAGATAGAGC
>NZ_JADYTS010000212.1 GCF_021531355.1 Leyella stercorea
ATACGTAAACTTCATTAACGACAAGCCCATTGGCAGAATTAAGTATGCACTAAATTAATTCCGCCAACAGGTTCTATTAGTATTATTTGAATATATGTTACGGTTTGCTTGTATTTGGGCCTTGTTATGCTTCGAAACGTCACTTAAACTATGAAAAAACGTAAAAATGCAACTTTTTAGTTATTTTTTTCCCGTTTTTTTTTGCAGCAATGGAAAATATTATTAATTTTGCCATCGTGTAAAGAATAACGCTAAATGTAGCGAAGATTTTTTTGATTTGTTTTAGTAGATTAGTTTTTAAGTAGTTTGTTTTTGAAAAGGGGGTGTGTCAAAATTCACACCCTCTTTTAAAATATCACAAAGCCCGAACTTTCACAAGCTCGGACT
>NZ_JADYTS010000213.1 GCF_021531355.1 Leyella stercorea
AACCAATCTGATTCAACCTTGGTTAAATCGAAATACTCTGTCATCTCACCGGGAAGAATGAACTTAGCTAACGTCATATATGGATTATCTTTCATACTTGTAACTTTCATTAGACACATGCAAAAGTACTAGCAATTTTCGAGAAACAAGCATTATCTATCAAGTAATCAGACACAGGGTTTTACTAATGACCCACTTTTTTGACATGGTCGTAAGTGGAAAAACTGACTATGATCAGATGGCACTGGCTTCATTAGGTGTTAACAAAAAATAAAAAACGAATTTATTCAACTTGATAGAAATCTCTCAAGAGGGTGTGTCATAATTGACTATGGTCATTTATGGTGCACCCTCCTTTTGTATATCGTTTAGCGAGAGCAA
>NZ_JADYTS010000214.1 GCF_021531355.1 Leyella stercorea
GCAACTGGCACTAACGAGCAGTTTAAAGTATGATTCAGAGTATGATATCATATTAGAACGCTAATAAAGCGTAAAAGAAAGAGTGCCAGAGAACGTAAATGCTGTTTTTACATGCTTCTGCATCTAACTTTGTGGAAGTTTTTGAACGAATAACAATAAAACGAATACAATAATGATAGAAAACAAGACAACTTCAGATTGTACCATCTACGCTTTTGTTGGTACCGCAATTCTCGCCATCTCTCTTGTCGTGGCTATGTATGTAGGCAATGACTTTCACCAAAGTCTGTTTGTCGAGTCAATCATCTTTGTAGGGAGCAACATCCTGCTTTGGGCGATATTCATTTCTATGGTGAATTATCCCTATGAACTGATGACCA
>NZ_JADYTS010000215.1 GCF_021531355.1 Leyella stercorea
AATCATCACCATAACCCAAACCTATGTCAGCCGCTCCCGTCCATACGGCTTTGGCATCATCCTTCAACACAAGGTTGAGAGCAGCCTGTTCGCTGAACGACACGCCACGCAACGACTTCACCGACTGATGATTCTCCAACACCTGCACACTCTTTATCTTATCGGCTGAGATGTTTTGGTTGGCTACACCATATTGCGCCCCCATTAAGTCAAGTCCCTCGATATAGAACTTGTTGATAGGTTTTCCTTGGTATTCCACCTTGCCATCCGCTTTCACCTCAAGTCCAGGCATCTTGGCTATTACATCGGCAATGCTTCGGTCTTGCCCCTGGCGGAAACCAGCAACCGAATATGTGAGCGTGTCTCCTGTGCTTTTTA
>NZ_JADYTS010000216.1 GCF_021531355.1 Leyella stercorea
TATGCAGTCCCTGTGGTGCTGTCAGCAGATACTCACGAAATCTGTTGCACAAGTCCACGTTTATCTCACCGAAAGTACACTTGCCTTGCGTGAAGGTACGAAAGTGCATATAAACGTGCTGCCACTTGGAGTTCTTTTTGTCTGCCAGTTTCTTGAAGTAGGCAAGGAAATCTCCCTTCATTTTCTCCTTGTCGAAGAAGTCGTAACGCTCGTTGACGATAGCCTCGAAGCGACGGCAGCGTATCGCTTCAGCCCTTTCAGCAAGGCTCTGGTTATATTTTAGCTCTGTCTGGTTCTTTGGCTTGGCATAGATGTAGATGCCAAGCGACTCATGGCGGATGACTTTCATCGTGCTCTCGTCACGATAGCCTG
>NZ_JADYTS010000217.1 GCF_021531355.1 Leyella stercorea
CAGGCTATCGTGACGAGAGCACGATGAAAGTCATCCGCCATGAGTCGCTTGGCATCTACATCTATGCCAAGCCGAAGAACCAGACGGAACAGAAGTACAACCTCAACCTTACGGCAAGAGCCGAGGCGATACGCTGCCGTCGCTTTGAGGCTATCGTCAACGAGCGTTATGATTTCTTCGACAAGGAGAAGATGAAAGGAGATTTCCTCGCCTACTTCAAGAAACTGGCAGACAAGAAGAACTCCAAGTGGCAGCACGTCTATATGCACTTTCGTACCTTCACGCAAGGCAAGTGTACCTTCGGTGAGATAAACGTGGACTTGTGCAACAGATTTCGTGAGTATCTGCTGACAGCACCACAGGGACTGCATA
>NZ_JADYTS010000218.1 GCF_021531355.1 Leyella stercorea
CATACTTTCAGCTGTTGTTATTAATTTAACTTACAGTTTTGCTTGTATCAATATGTCAAAGATCGTTTCCCTTTTAAAGGGATGGTGGAGAATATCGGGGTCGAACCGATGACCTCTTGCATGCCATGCAAGCGCTCTAGCCAACTGAGCTAATCCCCCAGTAAGATTTAGTAAGACAGTGCGCCAAGAAGCGTGGGAGAAGTCAACCAAACCATAACTCTATTAAGCCTTACTGAGCCTTGATAGGCATCCTTAAGCCTTATGAGTCTTTGCTGACCTTAATAGTGGAATCTCGTACTCCAGAAAGGAGGTGTTCCAGCCGCACCTTCCGGTACGGCTACCTTGTTACGACTTAGCCCCAATCACCGGT
>NZ_JADYTS010000219.1 GCF_021531355.1 Leyella stercorea
ACCATAGTGGTAAAGAATTCATGTATGGCGAAGCATATAGCATCACAGCCCAAGGAGCGGATGGCAATTGGTTCGTTGTGCCCACCGATTGCTCGTTCACGGCCATCGGTCATGTTTTAAGCGATGGTCAAAGCGGCACCATAACTGCTCATCTTTTTCCCGATATTCTGCCAAACAAGCCTGGCATCTATCGATTCTTCTATGAAGAAAACATAGATGGCAATAAGGTGCTGCTTATGGCAACCTTTGAGTTGAAGTAAATAAAAAGAATTGTTGCTTATGAAAATACTCTTCAGTTTATTGGCATTTTGTTTATTTGCCTCATGCGTCCATTCCCAAGAG
>NZ_JADYTS010000021.1 GCF_021531355.1 Leyella stercorea
AACGGATATAAAATTCTTTCTTTTCAGACTTACAAAACTATATGCTTAATCCCCCTGGTTTATCGGATGAGCCTTGAAAGGTGCCGACTATCGTGTGCCGTACATGTGTCACAATGTGGGTGAAATTAAAAAAAAGGAAACTCAAATATTGAGTTTCCTTTTTAAAGGTTGGGTGGCAGGTGGGACTCGAACCCACGACATTCAGAACCACAATCTGACGCTCTAACCAACTGAACTACGGCCACCATGTATGTTTTGCTTATCTATCTCTATTCCCTCACTCAAGCTGAGGGTGGCAGGTGGGACTCGAACCCACGACATTCAGAACCACAATCTGACGCTCTAACCAACTGAACTACGGCCACCATGTGAATGAGCTTTGATTTTTAAGCGAGTGCAAAGGTAGTGAATTATTGCTAAACTACCAAACGTATTTCTTACTTTTTTAGTCTTTAAGTGCAATTTTTTGTGTTAAAGGTGCGTTTTTTGTCGTCAATAACAGTTTGAGTGATGTTTCATGAGCAAAAAAATAAGAGTTCAGCATGTAGCGTGTGCTTGCTGAACTCTTATGTGGAGTTTAATCAAACTGTCTTGTTTGTATTATTTTGCGGGCTGGGCAGGTGTCTGCTGTGCGTCAGCTGCCGGAGCCTGCTGAGCACCTGTAGCCGGAGCCTGCTGCTGGCTTGCACCGAAACCAGGAGTTGTGTTCGGGTTTGTGTTCTGTGTTTCAGTAGCTGCCTTCTCCATAACGCTACTTTCGGTAGAAGAAACCGGAGCAACATAAGCGCATACGATGCTGAAGAATACCATTGCAATGGCGAGACCCCATGTTGCCTTCTCGATGAAGTCGGTAGTTTTGCGTACGCCCATGATGGCGTTTGATGAAGAGAAGTTAGAGGCAAGTCCGCCGCCCTTAGATTCTTGGATAAGAACGATGCCGATCATCAGCAACGATGCTATCACAATGAAGATTACGAATAAAAAGTAAATCATTTCCTTATTTGTTATTTATTATTTATTATTTATTGCTTGTTTTTTGTGGTTTTACCACTTCATTACGAGCGTATTTTTGTACAGTTTTTACTGCTTTTTGCTCTTCTCGTTGATAATAAGTTTCTTCAAGAAACGTATTTGGTCTGCAAAGTAAGCACTTTTTTTTGGATAATTCAAATTTAAGCGTTGAATAATTTCAAGTGCCTTTGAATATCTGCCTTGTTTTATGTAAATTTTGGCCAAAGTCTCTGTGAAATAGCCTTCATCGTTGTCGTTTGACGTATTGTCTTCGTTGTTTATTTCTGGTTTGTATGTGGGCTTGTCTTGCAGTTGTATCTTGCCACCGTCGTTGTTGATGAAGTCATCGATGAGTTCCTGTCCTTTCAGTTGCGGACTGTCGTTATCGGTCTTCTCTTCGTCTTCGTTCTCTTGTTTGAGCAGATAGGCTACATAGTCGATAGCGGCATCGGCAGGAGTGGGTTTGCTTTTTGATTGCTGTGCTTCGTTGTCGTTGTCGGGCTTGGCAGTTTCAAGATAGCTGTCGATAAGCGAGATGGTACGGTTGCCTGCAGTGGCGTTGTCTCGCTGGGCTGCGGAGTTGGCTGATTTCTCGTCGGCAATCTCCTGAGCTGTCTTTATCTTATAATGTGCACCTTCAACAAGTTCGAATAGCAGCGAACGGTCGGATACGTACAATGCAGCACGGTGCAGCTCATCGTCGAATGCCGAGTCGTGCAGCAGATACATGTTCTGCAGCATCAGCAGTCGTGCTGTCTGATAGTAAGGATAGAGCGCGACAAGGCTTCGGAGCTCGTACAGAGTCTCCTTGTTCATTAGCTCGGGATGTTGTATGAGGCGCACTAAGTCCACGTTGTTGTTATGTTAAATGTTTGGTGTTAAATGTTGGATTACCAGTTTGCCACGGTGGCGTTGAATATCTGTTCTGTCAGGTCTTTTATCATTTGCGTTACGAGTTCTTCCTGCACCGATGCGAGGCTTTGTGTGGTTTCGTACGACTTTGATGCTGTGAACTGTCGTTCGAAGTCCTCGTTATGGTTGGCATTGTTGGTGAATCGCACGTTGACCGTTATTGACAATTCGGTTTGTGCCGAACTACCATCGGCTGAAACCGACTTGTTGCGCTGAGAGTATTGTGTAATCTCGCCCTCAATCTTCAAGTCGCCGTTGCGCTTAACCTGACTAAGCTTGGTATGGCTGGCAAATTCGTCCTTTAGCTGATTGTTGAACATCGGTCCCATAGGTCCCCATACATAGCTTGAGCGTATGGGGAAGTCGGCTATCTGTATAGTCTTGGTCTTGGTGTAGTCGATGCTGGCTCCGTTGAACTTGTATCCGGAGAAAGCGCACGAAACCCATGTCATTGCCATCAAGGCAAAAGCCACCATTCTAATGGTCAGGTGTTTATGTTTGTTTATCATTTTAGATATGCTTTATTGTTTATCCAGTCCATACTGCTTGATGCGTCGGTAGAGTGTACGGTCGGAGATGCCGAGTTCTTGTGCCGCTTTCTTGCGGTTGCCGCCATTACGCTCAAGAGCTTTCTCCACGACATGACGTCCTATGTCGTTGAGGTTGAGGCTGTCGTTTTCGGACAGTCCGGCATTCTCGTTGTCGTTTATCTCTTCGGCTTCAACATCCTGGAAGGCATTGAAGCGGTTTTGCGGATTACGATACTGCTGTATTGATGCTGCGGGATTGCCGTAACCGTGAGTCTCTGGTCCGCCAAGCGAGTGCATACCGTTCAGCGCCGACAGATTGTCGAGTGCGTGAGTGGTGTCCATCTTCTTGCGCATGTCTGCCATCTCGCGTCGCAGGTCGCTCACGTTGCCTCGCAGTTCGTACAATATCTTATATAGTATTTCGCGTTCGCTCTCGTAAGAGTGGCTTCCCGGAGCTGTGGTTGTGGTAAGCTGTGTGCTTTCCTGGTTCTCAGGTATGAACTTGCTCAATGTCTCGGCATCAATCTCGCGCTTCTGGCTTAATATCGACATCTGCTCGGTTATGTTCTTGAGCTGGCGCACATTGCCCGGCCACTTGTACTTGATCATTATCTGCTTGGCGTCGTCGGTGAGTGTGATGCGTGGTATGCGATACTTCTCAGCCATCTGCATTGTGAAGAGTCTGAACAACAGCAGTATGTCTTCACCTCTATCGCGCAATGGCGGAATCTGTATAGGTATGGTGTTGAGACGATAGAACAGATCCTCGCGGAAGCGTCCCTCGCTTATTGCCTTGTGCATATTGACATTGGTGGCAGCCACGATGCGCACATC
Organism: Leyella stercorea; assembly: GCF_021531355.1. Lineage (GTDB taxonomy): Bacteria > Bacteroidota > Bacteroidia > Bacteroidales > Bacteroidaceae > Prevotella. The sequence continues at coordinate 3,288 of NZ_JADYTS010000021.1, forward strand.
GGTCTTCATTATTTTCTGACCGCCTACACGTATGTATTCGCCGGTTTCGAGTACACGCAGCAATCTTGCCTGTGTGGCAATGGGCAGTTCGCCCACTTCATCGAGGAATATCGTACCCTTGTTGGCTGTACCGAAATAGCCCTCACTCTCGCCTATAGCGCCCGTGAACGAACCCTTTTCGTGTCCGAACAGTTCGCTGTCGATAGTGCCTTCGGGGATGGAGCCGCAGTTGATGGCGAAGTATTTTTCGCGCTTTCGTGTTGAGTTGTCGTGTATCAGGCGTGGTATAATCTCCTTGCCCACGCCACTTTCGCCTACGATAAGCACACTAAGATCGGTCGGCGCAACCTGAAGAGCTACGTCGAGTGCGTGATTGAGGGCTTCGCAGTTGCCCACAATATTGTATCTTTGTTTTATTCTTTGCAGTTCTGATGTGTCCATTTGCTAACAAAATTACACATTATAATTGATATATAGGCAACGGGCTTTCTGTTTTTTTAGTGAATTTAAAGGTTTGGTGCCCGTTGCTGTTTACATCCGTTATTCAGCAGCCTGCTGCTTGTTGGCATCAGTCTTTTGTGGAGTTGCGCTGTTTCGGTTGTCTGTCTGTCCGGGGTGTTGTGCCGGACGGCGGTCGTTATGTTCGTTGCGGTTGAACGGTTCGCGCTTCTTGGGTATGGCAAATCTTACCTTCTCGCTGTCGTCGCGTTTCTCGTGATAGAGTTTCTGCAATGGATTGGCAAGTGGCAAGTCGTGCTCGTCGCGGTTGCGTACTATATCGATGGCTCTGAATATGGCATGGCGTAGTGCGCTCTCATCGTTCTCGCCGCTGCCGGCATTGGCGAAGTCGGGAGTCAGGGCGGGTGCCGTGCATACCAGCGGTAGCGATGCTATGTAGCATATGCCGTCGTTCTGCATGAGTGTGGTGAACGGTATGTTGGCCTGGTCGTCGTACATTGCCAGAACGCAGTCGAAGGCTTCGTAGAGGTTTTGTCCGAAGAATTCGTCGGCGGCATAAGGTCCGTATGTGTTGATGCCGTCCTCTTCCGATTTCTTGATGGCCGGAATGATAGTGTCTTTCTCTTCAGTGCCATTGGCATTAGGGTTGAGTGCCAATACGGCTATGCGCGGATTTGAGATACGGAAGTCGCGCTGTATGCTTGTGTGCACAGCCTTGATTTTGGCTATGAGACGCTCTTCGGTGAGGCTTGCCGGCACATCCTTGATAGCGAGTCCGTCGGTGGCGAGTGCTATGCGCAGCGATTCGTTAATCATTATCTTCACGCCCTTGGCGCCGTCGCCGATGCTTGTCTCCGAGTATTCCTTCAGATTCTTGTAGCTGTAGTTGTCGGCTGACATGTTGGTGTTGTCTACCGGACATGCCACAAGCACATCGTACAGTTGGCTGCGGAAGTCGGTCATGGCACGGTCGAGAGCCTTCAGGGCAGCTTCGCCCGACTCCTTGGTAGGTGTGCCAATCTCTACTTTCACCTCATCGTCGAAGCATGTGAGCAGATTGACACGTCCGTCTTGTGCGTCTTCTGCACGGTTGATGATGCTGAAGCTGGCCTGGATGTTCATAGCTTTGCGATGATAGGCAGCAATCTTAGGCGAACCGTAGATGATGGGAGTGCACAGTTCCAGCATCTCAGGCTCAGCAAAGGTTTTAAAAATGAGTTCGTATCCGATACCGTTGGTATCGCCGTGCGTTATGGCAACGCGTATTTTTCTATCTTCCATTGTATATTATATATTGTGTATAAATAATTAGTCTGTATGTGTTTTGCCCGACAGATGCCTTGTCGGCTCCTGCTTCTTTTTGACCTGTTGCTTATGCGTAGCATACACGATAGCTTCGAGCTGCATCATGAGGTTGCGCTTCTTCTTGCCGGGGGCATAGACAAAGCCTTCTATGGTGACTACTTCACGAGGATAATATCCCCATATCGAACGAGCCACAAGCGGTCCGCCCATGGCGTCGCCTTTCATTTCCCACAGTCCGCGCCATTCTTGCGTAAGGATGCCTTCCTGCTCGTCGTGCTTATATATAACGCTACATGCATCGTGCACTGTTGTCATATACATAGAGTCGGTTTCGCCCTTGATGTTGACTTGCATCACACTGTCGCGCTTGCGGAACTGCTGTTTGTAGATGCAGATATTCTGCATAGCCGTTGGCGAGTCGTTGGATATCCATAGGAAGTCCTTGCCACGCTTGCACGATTTCATATCGGCAGGAATCGGAATGTCAAACCCGAACATGCGCTTCACCTCTGCCTCCATCTTCTGGTTGTGCTTGCGCTGCAAAGTCTCGATGTAGGCTTTTGATTCGTGGGTTTTAAGTAGTTCGACCAATGTGTGTGCGTTGCCTTGTAGGGCTGTGCCATCGGGTGTGGTGTCATGCAGGCATCGGACAGACGGTGCGCATATACGCACTATCAATTGTGGCTCGGCGTACATATTGCGTTTGCATTCAAGACGCAACTTGTCGTATTTCTTGGGGTTGATGTCTACCACGACCAGCGATCTTGCATATCGCAACACTCCTGTCAATGCGTCAGTCGGCTTTACATCAGTCTCGCGCACATCAAACATTGGCTCGGATTGTGGCAATCCTTCTACGTCAATGCTTAGTGTATTGTACAATATGCTGTCAACATCGCCCACTACAGTCACTTCGTACGGTCTGCCGCCACTTGTGGGCAACATGCTCTTGCGGTCGTTGCAGGATGCAAAGAGCAGGCAGCAGATGGTAAACAGTAGACAATAACCAAACTTGTACATTCCGTTTTAGTTGAGAGTTGAAAGTTGAGAGTTGAGAGTTTTGGGCAGAGAGTAGAGGGTATTCATAACTCTCAACTCACAATTCTCAACTTTACTTTTCTTTTCTTTCTTCCTCAATCGTCTTAGCCGTAGACAGCAGTCCACACGCAGCGAAGATATCCTGTCCGCGGCTTGCGCGTATCGTGGTGATAATGCCGTGGTTGTTGAGATAGTCGCGGAAAGCCTCCATCTTCTGCTCGTCGCAACCTTCGAGGTCAACGTTAGGAATCTTGTGGAAGCGTATGAGATTGATGCGGCAGAAGAGTCCCTTGGTCAGCTTCACAATCTCGCGGGCGTGAGTCATCGAGTCGTTAACGCCACGGAACATGATATATTCGAACGAGAGACGGCGCTGATGAGTGAAGTCGTACTGGTGCATGAGGTCGATAATCTCGGTTATCGACATTCCGCGCTCGGCAGGCATGAGCATGGCGCGCTGTTCGGGTATGGGCGAGTGCATGCTGATAGCAACATGGCATTCGCTCTCGTCGAGGAATCTCTTCAGCTTGTTCTTCACACCAACGCTGCTTACTGTGATGCGCTTGGGGCTCCAAGCGTAGCCATAGTCTGATGTCAGCACCTCAGTAGCCTTCAGTACGTTGTCGAGATTGTCCATAGGTTCGCCCTGTCCCATAAACACCACGTTGGTGAGTTTGTCGCGTTCGGGCAGAGCGTATATCTGGTTTAGAATGTCTGTCACGGTAAGATAACCCTCAAATCCCTGTTTGCCCGTCTGGCAGAACAGGCAGTTCATCTTGCAGCCTACCTCGCACGATACACATAGTGTTGCGCGGTCGTGGTCGGGGATGTATACCGTCTCTACATGTTTGCCCGATGCGGTAGGGAACAGATACTTGATGGTGCCGTCCTTCGACTTCTGGCATTCGATGTGTGGCATGCAGCCAATGGTGTATTCGGCGGCAAGTTTCTCGCGGTTTGCCTTTGATATGTTGGTCATTTCGTCAATCGACTCCACATGCTGTGCGTAAAGCCACTTTGCCATCTGTCCGCCAGTGAAGGCTGGCATGCCGAGCGACTTTGCCACTTCTTTCAGTTCTGAGAGCGATAGTCCGAGTAGGGGTTTCTTATTGTCTGTCATATGATTTTGTTAGCGAATTGTTTCGTTTATATTTCTGCAAAATTAATGTTTTATTCGCAGAATACCAAATGTTTGGGGGTGTAATTCAAATGTAGCTCATATACACTTCATATGGAATGCACTCGCACTTCAAATGTAGTGCGTTTGCACTTCAAATGAAGTCCTTTTGCATGTCATAAGAACAACTTTGGGCAAACTGATTCGTAATAATGTCGTTTGGTATGGTTTTTATGGTTGCATGTAGGGCTTTTTCGGAAAATATCTGTTACCTTTGTGCTTGATTATTGAATAAAGACAACAATAACGATTATGATAAAGAATTTGATTTTCGACTTCGGCAAGGTACTTGTCGATTATGATTATATGCTGGTGTTGGACCAGGTGTTCAGTACTCATGGGCAGTCGGTTGACTTCTACAACCATCTTATGGCTGAGGGATGGAACAAACGCTTGGACCGTGAGGATAAGCCTTTTGAGGCTATCATTGATGATATGGCAGAAGCGATGCCACAGTATGTCGACGAAATACATAAGTTTGGCAAGCGATATACGGAGTTTGTCATTGGCGAGATTGATGGGATGCGGTCTCTGCTTGAACGCTTGAAGCAGGAGGGATACAGACTCTTTGGACTGACCAACTGGTGCAGCAAGGTGCATGTCACAATGAAGCAGTATCCGATATTCGAGCTGTTAGAAGGTCGACTGGTGTCGTCGGAAGAGCATCTGATAAAGCCCGAACGTGCAATATATGAGCGTATGTGCGAGAAGTTCGCATTGAAACCCGAAGAGTGCGTTTTTGCCGACGACAGAATGGACAATATTGAGGCTGCCCGTGCTTACGGTATGCGTGGCATTGTGTTTAGAGATGCGCGTCAGTATGAGGCCGATTTGCGTCGTATTCTTGACATCGAGAGTAGGGTGGGGCGTGCCGTAGACAATTTCATGCAGGGTTATGGCTGCTGCCAGTCGGTAGTGGCAGCATTTGCTGATATGTACGGTCTTGACGATAATCTTGCCAAGCGCATTGGTGCCGGTTTTGGTGGCGGAGTAGGACGCATGCGTATGATGTGTGGTGCAGTGTCGGGTATTGTGACCTGTGTCGGACTCGACTGCGGACAGACCGACGGTGCCGACCGTGATGGTAAGTCGGCTTGCTACAAGGTGGTGCAGGATTTGCTCGCCAAATCGAAAGAGCAGAACGGGTCGCTCATATGTGCCGAGATACTCGGACTGAAAGGTGTGGAGAAGGCGCAGTCGTCGTATGTGGCTTCGGCACGTACGGCAGAATATTACAAGAAGCGCCCGTGTGCCGCCAAGGTGGAGAGCGCAGCACGTATATTTGCCGACTATCTGGAGGACAAACTCTTCGCAGAGGAGTGTGCTGCCGACGACAGTAAGACGGTTTACAGATGATATTGATTGCTAAAAATGCGGATAATGCTAAAATTGTCCGCATTTTTGGTACTTGTGAAAATATTTTGTTGTATCTTTGCAGAAACACATACAACGGATTGTAGTAAAAAATAGATATTATGTCAAAAAATATACTCATAGCAATGTTTATGGCTGTTGCCGGCATGTTTGTGCCATGCAGTGCCGAGGCAGTTTGTTTGACAGAAATGGAAATGATAGACAATAATGACCTGTCGAAGATAACCATTTCGGTCAATGAGTCGGTGCTGCGCGTTACGGGTGCTGCGGGAATGACAATGTCTGTTTATAATATCACTGGCGGTGTGCCTGTGATGAAAGTTAAGATTGACGGCCCGGACAAGCGCTTTGACCTGAATTTGCCGCGAGGTATTTATATCGTTCAGGTTGGTAAGGCCGTACGTAAAATAGTCATAAAATAATATCGCTTTTGAGAAATCTGCATTTTGAGCCTTTAAGGTTCTTTGTTTTTATAGCTCTTATAGCATGTGCATTGTGCTCGTGCAATGAGAGAAAGGTTGATATGCACGTTTCTCTTGATATGTTCTCTGATTTGCAGAAGGATTATTGGCAAATAGATGAGGGCAAGGTAAGTGAGAACATACGTCGTATTGCTTTGGCGGATAGACCGCAAATGACAGCCGACCGACATACCCGTACCTATTATCTTGAAGGCGGACGACCCATGTGGCTCTCGCGCAGAGGTGCCGATAGCAGAGTGGATAGTGTGCTCAAGTATGTTGCAAAAGTGGATTCGTTCGGTTTTTCGCGTGAAGACTTCTGTTATGCTACAATAAGTAGTGACCTGGCACGTGTACAGAACCTCGACTTCGATACTATTCCCGATGCCGTCAATGGCATCAATCGTGTGTATGCCCGACTGGAATACAGTCTGACAAAGGCTTTCCTGCGCTATTGCGAAGGTCAGCGCTTTGGTTTTGCCAATCCCTATGATATGTTCAATCGCCTTGATGTGCGCGACAGCGACTCGATTCACGTATCCTATCGCTCGCTTTATGGGGTGCCTACAAAGTTGGCAAATCGCGAATTTCTTGATGAAGCTTATGCTGCAATAGCGGGTGGATATGAAAAGGTAGGGGCATTCATGCATGCCTCTTATCCAGAAAACCCTCTTTTCCCGGAATTTTGTAAGATGCTGTCGCGCCCGTTGTCGGCTGCCGAACGCCGCCGTGTGTTCTGCAATATAGAACGCAGCCGATGGCGTCATGGCGACTATCCGCAGCTGCACGACAAGTATGTGCTTGTGAACGTGCCTACGCAGCAGCTTGAAGCAGTTGACAAGGACGACCGAATGACTATGCGTATTGCACTCGGAAGTCTGGAAACCAAGACTCCATTGCTCACAGGACGTATCAAGCGTATTGACTTCAATCCGCAATGGATCATTCCCAAGAGCATTATCAAGACATCGGTGCGCCATCATGCTGGCGATGTGGGCTACTTTGAGCGTCATAACTATTTTGTACGCGAGCGCAAGACGGGTAAGGAGGTGAATCCTTCGCTTGTGACAGCCGGCATGATGATGAGCCACGACTATCATGTGGTTCAGCGCGGAGGCAAAGGCAATGCCTTGGGACGCATCATCTTCCGCTTTGACAACGACTACAGTATATATTTGCATGACACGTCAAATCCTTCGGTGTTTGCCAATCGTAAACGTATAGTTTCGCATGGTTGTATACGTGTGGAGCGGCCTTACGATCTTGCCGTATTCATGCTTGCCGACAAGGACGAGCGGGTTATGGAAAAGATGAAATACTCAATAGCTGTGGATTATGGCAACGATGGTGGCGATGCCGACGAACGTCCGGTGATTGACAAGAGTAAGCTGCTGCGTAGCTTGAGCGTGAAGCCTACCGTTCCGCTGTTCATCACCTATTACACATTATATCCCAATGCCGATGGTGTAATGGTGGGTTATGACGACATATATGGCTTTGACCCCGTGATATATGCTAAAATACAGAATTTCATAAAATAATAATAACGATGTCAACCAACTTGCCGACAACAGAAGCAGAAAAACAAGCGTTTTTCGCCAATATTGTTGCCCAGTACAGTGAGCGGCTGTATTGGACGGTTCGACGTATAGTGCTTGACCATGACGATGCTGACGACGTGTTGCAAAATGTTTTTATTAAGGCGTGGAGCAATATGGACGATTTTCAGAACCGTTCGAAAATATCCACATGGTTGTATCGTATTGCTGTGAATGAGGCGCTCGATTTTGTTCGTCGCAAGAAGGATATAGCATCGCTTGGCGAGGAGGGCAACGTGGCTGTAGCCAATCGGTTGATGGCCGACGATTATTTTGACGGTGACCGGGCGCAGGCTCTGCTGCAGGCTGCTATCGCCTCGCTGCCTGATGTGCAGCGTGTGGTATTCAACCTACGATATTACGACGAAATGAAATATTCGGACATAAGCCAGATGCTCAATACTTCTGAAGGAGCATTAAAGGCGAGTTATCACATAGCGGTGAAGAAGATAACGGCATTTGTAAAGAGTCATGAGTGAGAAGCATAGATATTAAAACTAATGCTATATATAAATTATGTGTATAAAATTGATGAGCAAATTAAACCTTTCTGTTTTTTGTGAGTCAAATACATAAAATTATTGAAGGAATATGGAATCTGATGAAAAATATTTAGAGAGGAAATTCGGAAGACAGAATCATTTCGCTGTCCCCGATGGATACTTGCAGAACTTGACCGCATCTGTAATGGCCAATGTCAGCAAGCAGACGGAATGTAATATGCCTAATAAGGAAACAGCCAATGCAAAAGTTGTTGTTATGCAACCTTGGTGGCGACGTACTCGTGTGCGTATAGCTGCGGCGGCTGCCTGTCTGTTGGTGGCTGGCGGTACGGCTTTTTATACGTATATGGATTCAGAGCATCATGCCGAGCCGGTTTCTAATGTTGCAGCATCCAATTCGAATCATAATGTAGAGATGGGAACTTCGGCATCATACAATGAAATGGCCGACTATACTATGCTCGATAATGATGATATTTATTCGCTTTTAGCAAGTAATTAATGTTGAAAAAACAGGAAAGAATGAGAATAAGTAAATTTCTGATAATTGCACTCATGACTTTTGTAGTGTCATTGGCGCAAGCCCAGAAGCCGAAGCATTTTGATCCGGAACGCTTTCAGCGCGAACTTGAGCAGTTTATAGCTACACAAGCATGTTTGTCGCCGGCAGAGTCGGCAGAGTTTTTCCCGGTTTACCGTGAAATGCGCAATAAGCAATGGGCGTATTTCGCAAACGAACGTCGTCTGCGTCATATCGATACAAGCGACGACAAGGCATGTGCTGAGGCCATTCGCAAGCGTGATGCTGGCGACTTGGAGTTGAAACGTATCCAGCAGACGTATCACGAGAAGTTTATGACAATTCTGCCGGCATCAAAAGTATATCTGATTATTAAGGCAGAGGATAATTTCCATCGTCGATTGTTCAAGCCTAACAATGGGGCAAAGAAGAAAACCAAATAAACTATATAGTATACATTTGAGATGCAACGCTATTTTATAACCTTCGCCTACGACGGTACGGCATATCATGGCTGGCAGATTCAGCCCAATGGCAACTCTGTGCAAGAAGAGTTGCAGAAAGCTCTCTCTACTATATTGCGTGAAGACATTGATATTGTAGGGGCTGGCCGCACTGATGCTGGTGTGCACGCACGACGTATGACCGCACATTTCGAGACAGAAGCCAATTTCGATTGTGCGCAATTGGCTTATAAACTCAATCGTTTGGTGCCACGCGACATTTCTGTTTTTGATGTCTATCCGGTTGATGCTGACATGCATGCACGTTTTAGCGCTACGTTGCGTACATACCATTATTATATACATACACGCAAGAATCCTTTTTTGCGTCACTATTCTTGCGAACTACATTATCAGCTCGACTTTGAACTTATGAACAAGGCTGCCGAACGTCTGCTTGCAGTAGATGATTTCGGTGCTTTCTGCAAGGCGCATGCCGATGTAAAGACCACTCTGTGCAATGTCACAGAAGCTGTATGGGTGCGTGATGCTGAGGATTCATGGCATTTCCGAATCTCTGCCAACCGCTTCCTGCGCAATATGGTGCGCGCCGTAGTAGGTACGCTTATCGAGGTGGGACGTCATCGTATGACATTGGAACAGTTTGATCAGGTCATAGCGAGTGGAAGTCGCTCTAATGCCGGTGAAAGTATGCCAGGAAATGCTTTATTCCTTGAGGATGTAAGGTATTGAGAAGATTGGGCGTATTGTATGATAATGTAGTGTCGATTATTTGTAATAATTATTTTATGTGGCTGATATTGGCTTTTTGCTCAGCGGCTTTGCTGGGCTTTTATGATGTATTCAAGAAACTGGCATTGTCTGGCAATGCCGTTCTACCGGTGCTTTTTCTTAACACGATGATATGTTCGTTGCTGTTCTTGCCGTTCATATTGCTGTCGTCATATACTAATATGCTCGACGGTTCGATGTTTTATGTCGAACCGTGCGGATGGGAACAACATAAGTATATAGTGCTCAAGGCGTGTATAGTTCTTTCGTCGTGGGTGTTCGGCTATTTTGCAATGAAGAATTTACCCATTACCATTGTCGGTCCTATCAACGCCACACGTCCGGTGATGGTGCTTGTAGGAGCAATGCTTGTGTTTGGCGAGCGACTTAATGTATGGCAGTGGTGCGGTGTGTTGCTTGCTATCGTCTCGTTCTTCCTGCTTAGTAGAAGTGGTAAGAAGGAAGGGGTTGACTTCCGTCACAACAAATGGATTTTCTCTTTGGTGCTTGCTGCTGTGCTTGGTGCCGTAAGCGGACTCTACGATAAATATCTTATGGCATCGCCTGAAAATGGCGGAGTAGGGTTGAGTAGAATGGTGGTGCAAAGTTGGTATAATGTCTACCAGTTGTTCCTGATGGGACTTACTATGCTACTTATTTGGTGGCCTACACGCAAGAAGACAACAGCCTTCACTTGGCGTTGGAGCATATTGTTTATAAGTTTGTTCCTTAGTGCTGCTGACTTCGTGTATTTCTATGCACTCAGTCTGCCAGGAGCAATGATAAGCATTGTGTCAATGGTGCGCCGTGGCAGTGTAGTAGTGAGCTTCTGTTGCGGTGCTGCTGTGTTCAAGGAACGGAATCTTAGAAGCAAGGCCATCGACATGTTGCTGGTATTGTTGGGAATGATATTCTTGTATATTGGTACGCATTGACGATTTGCGTAAATAAAAAATGTATAGTCTTACAATTTATGTAATTTTTGTTTCTACATTTTTCTTATTTCACAGGAAAATGTTAACTTTGTAGACAAATTGAACATATTATAAGTATAAAATATATGGCACGAAACATCTTCAAAGGATTAGGTATAGCTCTGGTGACCCCATTCACTGCCGATGGCGAAGTTGATTACAAGGCGATTGTCCGTCTTGTAGAATATCAGATACAGAATGGAGCTGACTTCTTGTGTATACTGGCCACCACGGGCGAGACCCCTTGTCTGTCGACAGAAGAAAAAGAGAATATAAAGAAACTGGTTGTGGACACCAATCGTGGTCGTCTGCCTATACTCATGGGATGCGGTGGTAACAACACGCGTGCTGTGGTTGAAGAATTGAAGACAGCTGACTGGACTGGAATTGACGGTGTGCTCAGCGTGTGTCCATACTACAACAAACCTTCGCAAGAAGGACTTTACCAGCACTTCAAGGCAATTGCTGAAGCCAGTCCACTTCCAGTGGTATTATATAATGTGCCTGGACGTACAGGTATCAATATGAAGTCGGAGACGACCGTGCGTCTTGCACGCGACTGCGAGAATATTGTTGCTGTGAAGGAGGCCAGTGGCAGTCTTGAGCAGGTAGACGAAATCATTAAGAACAAGCCAGAGCGTTTTGACGTACTTAGTGGTGACGATGCTTTGACATTCTCAATGGTAGCAAGTGGTGCGGCTGGAAGCATCTCTGTTATAGGCAATGCTTTGCCTAAGGAGGTGTCGCGTATGATACGCCTGGAGTTTAAGGGCGAGTATGAGGCTGCCCGTACTATTCACCACAGATTTACCGAACTGTATTCTCTGTTGTTTGTAGACGGTAACCCTGCTGGTGTAAAGGCTCTTCTGCATGAAATGGGATTTATTGAAAACGTGTTGCGATTGCCTCTTGTGCCTACACGTATTACTACATTGCAGAAGATGACAGAGATATTGAAAACATTGAAAATCTGATTTCATTAGAAATCATATAGAATGAGGATTTGGCACGCAACGTTGTCATATTTATTAGTCTTGGTATTGGAATTGTAGCACTGTTTCTCATAAACCTTTTTTATGGAGCAGTGACAATACCTTTTTCATCTGTGGTTGATGCCCTTTTGGGGCATCAGCTGCCTGATGCGAGCTGGCAATTCATCATTCTCCAATCGCGATTGCCCCAAGCCTTAACTGCTCTTTTGGCTGGCTGTGCTCTGTCTGTGTGCGGATTGATGCTTCAAGCTGTATTCCGCAATCCATTGGCCGACCCTTCTATTCTTGGTATTAGTAGCGGTGCCGGGTTGGGCGTGGCTCTTGTTATGTTATTGTGGGGTGGCGGATTTGCAGTAGGCAGCTTGGCGGTTGGTGGCTTTGTTGCTGTGCTTGTTGCTGCGTTTATCGGAGCTTTTTCGGTAACGCTTATCATGTATTTGCTGTCACTCGTGATACGTAGCAACACCATGTTGTTGATAGTTGGTGTGTTGGTAGGTTACGTATCTTCCTCATTTATCGTCTTGCTGAACTTTTTTGCATCACAAGATGGTGTCCGTGCATATATGATGTGGGGAATGGGTTCGTTTTCTGGCGTTCCTCATAGCATGATACCCATTTTTGCAATGGCAATAATCTTGTGTCTTGTTGTTCCTATATTGCTTGCCAAACCACTGAATCTACTTGTTTTAGGAACCAAATACGCCGAAAATCTCGGTGTCGGCATTCGTACAGTACGTAATGCCTTGCTGCTTGCAAGTGGTACATTGACAGCCGTAGTAACTACTTTTTGTGGACCGATAGCCTTTCTTGGACTTGCTGTTCCACATATGGCGCGTCTTATTTTCAAGACCGACGACTTCCGTGTGCTTATTCCTGCCGTTTTGCTTTGTGGCTCAGTTAGTGCATTGGCATGCAATGCTGCATGTGTGTTGCCAGGCAATGGCAGCATAATTCCTTTGAATGCGGTTACGCCTTTAATCGGTGTGCCCGTTATACTTTATATCATGCTGAAAAAATATTTTTAGAGATTATCATGAACGAAAAAGAACGAATATTATATCTACGCGAACAATTGCATGAGCACAACTATAAATATTATGTGCTCAATCAGCCTGACATTTCCGATCAGGAGTTCGACTTTCTTATGCATGAATTGCAGAATCTTGAGGCTAAACATCCAGAAATGTACGATGCCAATTCGCCAACTCAGCGTGTAGGTAGCGACTTGAATCAGAACTTCACTCAAGTTGCCCATAAGTATCCTATGCTCTCGCTTGCAAATACTTACAATGAGCAGGATGTTGCCGATTGGTATGAGTCTGTAAGTCGTGGACTTGGTGGTGAGCCTTTTGAGGTGTGTTGTGAGATGAAATACGATGGTTTGTCTATATCGCTTACTTATGTTGACGGTAAACTTGTGAGTGGCGTAACGCGTGGCGATGGTGTTCATGGCGATGATGTTACGGCTAATGTGAAGACCATTCGTTGCATACCGCTCGTATTGAAGGAGGGTACCGACTACCCTAAAGAGTTTGAGATACGTGGTGAGATACTTATGCCGTGGAAGGTGTTTGAGCAACTGAATGCCGAGCGTGAGGCTGCTGAAGAACCCTTGTTTGCCAATCCGCGCAATGCTGCGAGCGGTACATTGAAGAGCCAGAACTCCAAACTTGTAGCCAGTCGACGCCTTGACGCTTACCTTTATTATCTGTTGGGTGACATTCTTCCGGCAGAAGGACATTTTGAGAATCTGCAAGCTGCGGCACAATGGGGATTCAAGATTTCGCAAGGCATGAAGAAGGTCAGCAGTCTTGAGGAAATATATGACTTCATAAATTATTGGGATAAAGAGCGCAAGAATCTGCCGGTTGCTACTGATGGTATTGTATTGAAGGTGAATTCGTTGCGCCAGCAGCGTGCTCTTGGATATACTGCCAAGTCTCCACGTTGGGCAATTGCCTATAAGTTTAAGGCTGAACGAGCTTGTACAAGACTTAATGAGGTCTCATACCAAGTTGGTAGAACTGGTGCTGTGACGCCTGTAGCCAATATGGATCCCGTACAATTGGCTGGAACTATTGTCAAGCGTGCCACACTGAACAATGAGGATTTCATTCGTAGCTTTGATTTGCACATTGGTGATTATGTGTATGTAGAGAAAGGTGGTGAGATTATACCTAAGATTGTAGGTGTTGCAGAGGAAAAACGTCCAAAGGACGCTCTGCCCGTTGAATTCATCAAGACGTGTCCTGAATGTGGAACACCACTTGTACGATATGAGGGCGAAGCTGCCCATTACTGTCCCAATGATACAGGTTGTCCTCCTCAGATAAAGGGTAGGATAGAGCATTTCATAGCCCGACGTGCTATGAACATTGATTCGCTTGGCCCAGAGACAGTTGATGAGTACTATCGTCGCGGATTGATTCACAACATTGCCGACCTTTATAAAATACAGGTGCAGGATATCAATGGAACTGGCAATCGTGAACGGTCGGCGCAGAAGATAGTGAATGGTATTGAGGCTTCAAAGAAAGTTCCGTTCGAACGTGTTGTCTTCGCCCTCGGCATACGATTCGTTGGTGAGACTTCTGCCCGCTTGCTTGCACGTAGATTCAAAACAATGGATGCTTTGCAGGCTGCCACTATGCAGCAGCTTATGGATATTGATGGAGTTGGTGAGGTGATAGCCAAGAGCGTAATAACCTATTTTGCCAATCCAGTGAATCAAGAAATCGTTGAACGTTTGCGCTCTTATGGCCTTCAGATGCAGCTCTCAGAGGAGCAGATTGAAGGGACGAGCGAAAAACTTTCTGGTAAGTCTATCGTCATAAGTGGTGTATTCGCAAAACACAGCCGCGACGAGTACAAGGCTTTGATTGAGAAGAATGGAGGCAAGAATGTAGGTTCGATTAGTGGCAAGACTTCATTCATACTTGCCGGTGAGAATATGGGACCGTCAAAACTTCAAAAAGCCGAAAAACTTGGAGTCCCATTGGTTGATGAAGCTACGTTTTTGGAAATGATAGGCGAGGCTTCTGCCGAAAGCGAAAGCGCAACGACTCCCACCGTTGCCCCCGATGGCCAGTTGTCGTTGTTTTAAGTAACAGAGCTATTTATAAATACAAGTAAATATGAAAGTTGAGGTTTCTGCTGAGATGCATTCTGTCTGCCCCGTATTTGTAGGCGCTTGCATCACTGCAAACATAAAGAATACAGAATATTCAGCCGAGTTATGGCGTGAGATTGATGCTTTGAGCGAAGAGTATCGCGCCACGCTCACCATCGAGTCGTTGAAGCAGATGGAGTCAATTCAGGCCACCCGACGCATCTACAAACTTTGTGGTAAGGACCCGTCGCGTTATCGTCCGTCAGGTGAGGCTCTTGTTCGTCGTGTGTTGCAAGGCAAACAGCTTTATCAGATTGACACACTTGTCGATTTGATAAATCTTGCCAGTATGAAGTATGGCTATAGCATTGGTGCCTTTGATGCCGACCATTTCTCGGGTGACACCCTTACACTCGGCATCGGTCGTGAGGGTGAACCTTACGAAGGTATTGGACGTGGAATGATAAACATAGCCGGTCTGCCGGTGTATCGTGATAATATAGGTGGCGTAGGAACTCCTACGAGCGACCACGAGCGTACTAAGGTAAGCGTCGGTACAACTCATTTGCTTGTTCTTGTGAATGGATATGACGGTAATGAGCAGGGTGTTCGCGACACAGCAGAGTATATAATAGAACTGCTTAATAAATATTGTGAAGCGGCAGATGGTTCCTATACATTATATAAATAGCACTTTACAAGAAACAAAATAACGCTAATCATTAAAACATTTCAAAAAATATGGGAATAGTAATAGGCATAGATGTAGGTATAAGTACGACAAAGATTGTCGGCATTGACGAGCAAGGCAAGGTGTTGTCGCCAATACGCATTCGTGCTACCGACCCAGTGACATCACTCTATGGAGCCTTCGGCAAGTATCTGCATGAGAATCACATCAAGCTCAGCGATGTGGAGAAGGTTATGCTTACGGGTGTAGGAAGCGCATACATCAACGAACCTGTATATGGACTTTCTACTGATAAGGCAGAGGAGTTTGTAGCTGACGGACTCGGAGCGCGTTATGAGACCAAGCTCGACCGTATGCTTGTTGTTAGTCTTGGTACTGGAACTTCAATAGTAAAGTGCGACGGCGATGATATCAAGCATATTGGTGGTATTGGTATTGGTGGCGGAACACTTCAAGGTCTTTCGCGTCTACTTCTAAAGACCGACGACATCAAGCAGGTTGCAGCACTTGCAGAGGAAGGCGACATTTCTCACATCAATGTGCTTATTAAGGACATTTGCGCCAATCCGCTGCAGGGATTGCCTATGGATGCTATCGCTTCGCTTTGGGGAAATGCAAAAAGCAATGCCTCGCGCGAAGACATTGCTCTTGGATTGATATGGATGGTATTGCAGTCTATTTGCAGTGCTACGATATTGTCGTCACTTGGTAGCGGTATAAAGGAATTTGTTATGATTGGCAATCTCACTCTCCTTCCGCAGTGTCAGCGTGTGTTCCCAGCTACTGAACGACTTTATGGCGTGAAATTCCGAATTCCTCAATATTCTGAATTCTGTACAGCTATTGGTGCGGCATTGTGTTACCGTAAGATAGACGCTAAATTATAGTTTATTGCCCAATGTTATTTTCTTAAGCAGATAGGACGGATTGATTCGCAGACATATACCAGCCGACACGCTGATTTGGTTAGCTTCGCGATACGATCCGTTCTCTGCTGTTTTCGCATTTGTTGGCAGATTGTCGAAAACGTCAGCATAGGCTCCCCAAGAGAATCCGTGTCCCAAGTCGCGTGAGTAACTGATGCGGGTGCTTATCATCTGAGGGTTAGGTACGATATAGTTGTCCTTGAACATCGAAATCGAGCCATACAGCGGATTGCCGAATACGGTTATGAAATTGTGTGCTCTCCAATATGCTGCATGCAGACAGAAACGCCATAGGTTGAAGTCGGCTCTGGTGTAGAATCCATAACCTTTTTCGAGTGGAAGCATTCCGCCCGACATCTGCTTGTAGTATAGTGCAGCTGCCTCTATATTGATGCTGGTCAATATACTGTTGCGAGTGTGTATGGTTGTTCCTATGCCTGCAGCTGCATTTGTCCATGTCTTCACCTCGCGCGATTCTGCTTCCGGATTTATCTCACCTCCACGGTGCTGCATAATCAACTGTACGGGGAAGTAAACATGTGTTGCATTGTTGGGATTGTTTGCTTTGAATCGTGTTGATAATCCGTATGTGAAGGCTTCTTGGTGTTTGTCGTTATTGAAGATGAAGCTTTCCCAGTTTATCCATGTGTCAAAATCCATGAATTTATTGCGCCAAAGTATCTGCAATCCTGCTTCGGGGTCGGTTGATAGCGAGGTTTCAGGATTGTATAGAGGTTCGATAAGATGGTGGTTGCTTTTGCCGTAAATATTGCCGATCACGATGTCTACATTACGCGCAGCAGTCAGTTGTACCCTGAAGAAAGGTAGGATATGGAATCCTTCCTGTGTCTGCTGTCCTTTCCATGTAGCGATATCCTTATAGTTCATATTAGGGTATTTGTTGGCTCCCCAATAATGTAGCATATATATACCAGCCTCTAATTTTAGTTTTTTAAGAGGCTGATAGCTTATTGTCGGCTGTAGCCAAAAGCCAGGAAGAGTGTATCCTTTTACCAAATTACCTTTGTATTCGTTGTCGCGGAAAAATCCCATACCGTCTATATTTAGCCTGACTTCTCCATGAGCAGTAGTATCTATCCTGCTGCTTTCATAAAGTAGAGAGTCGTTTTGTGCCGATGTATTTGTGGTGAACATCAAGCATAATGCGACAGCGACAAAATCTAATATGTTTCTCATTATTTTGTTTTTTTATTTTAGTTCATCAGATGGTAAACGCCTCCTGCATACAGCTTGACTATTCCCTTCAATTCCAGACTGAATAGTGTTGAGGCTATTGTGGTTATTGGCATACCACATTTTACGGCAATAATGTTTGTTTGTAAATCATTGGTCTGTTGCAGGGTGTTTACGATGCGGGCTTCGTCGTCTGTTAGTTCGGGGAATATCTGTCGTTCAATTCCTTTTTCGCGTGCTTTCTTCAGTTTGGAGTCTTGTTCCCATCCCATTGTTTTTACGAAGTCTTCTGCTGATGTGATAAGAGCTGCTTTATTGTCGCGTATAAGATTGTTGCATCCTTCGCTGTATGGCATTCCTATGTTTCCAGGGAATGCGAAAACATCGCGACTATAGCTGTTGGCAATGTCGGTTGTTATCAGTCCGCCGCCATGAGCAGCACTCTCTACCAGAATGGTTGCATCTGCTGTTCCTGCGACTATACGATTGCGTCGTACGAAGTTCATCTTGTCGGCGTTTGTTCCGGTCATGAATTCAGTTAGAAGTCCGCCTTGTTTCAGCATTTCGGTTGCTGTTTCGCGGTGTGCGGTAGGGTAGAGGTAGTCGAGTCCATGGGCGAGCACGCCCACTGTTTCAAGTCCGTTTTTCAATGCATTTCGGTGTGCGTGGATGTCCACACCGTATGCCAGTCCGCTTACTACAAGTGTGTCAGGACATAATTCTTTCAACTGGCTTATGAACTTGCTTATTATTTCTTGTCCGTAGACTGTGCAATGTCGTGTGCCGACTACGGATATTATGCGTTGCTTGTTTAGGTCGGCTGTACCTCTATAATATAGTACGAGTGGTGCATCCTCACATTCGCTCAAGCGTTGTGGATATTCGTCATCGTTGAAAACAAGTGGCTTTATTCGGTGGCTTTCGTCAAATTCCAGTTCCTTCTCGGCGCGTCGCATTGCGTCCGAAATATCTTTGAAAGCCTCAATCAGTCGGGGCGTAGCATCAGGAAGCACCGCCCGAATGTCGTGGCGGTGCTCCATGATGGTTGTTGCCGACCCAAGCTTGCGATAAAGTTGCAAGCTTGTGGCAACGTTAAAGTGGTTGATGCGTGTCAGAGCGACAGCATATAGAGTTTCTTGGTTTATGTTCATTCTATTGTTTTACCAAACGTGCAGTTCTCCTAATACGAAGAGCAGTGAATAGCCGAGTACGAGTCCGATGATACCCATGGTCAGACCAATCTTCATCATTTCATTCTGCTTAACCAGACCTGTAGAGTGGGCAATGGCGTTAGGAGGAGTAGAGATAGGCAGAGTCATGGCTACTGATGCTGCAACGGCAATACCGATGAGTACGGTAGGTGTTCCGCCGATGCTGTTGAGCGAATCGCCCATACCCTTACATACAACAGCGAGGATTGGAACGAGCAAAGCTGCTGTAGCGGTGTTTGATATGAAGTTTGAAAGGATGTAGCAGATGATGCCCGATGCAAGCAGAATCATAACTGGTGACCATGATCCGAACGGAATGCTCTTGATAACGTTCTCTGCAAGTCCTGATTCGTTGAGTGCAAGTCCGAGTGCAAAACCGCCGGCTACCATCCAGATAACGCTCCAGTTGATTTCCTCCAAGTCGCGTGCCTTGATTACGCCAGTGAATGCGAACACTACTATAGGAATCATGGCTACAGTGTTAGAACCAACTCCAGTCCAACGGTCGCAAATCCAAAGCAATACAGTTGCGATGAATGTACCTGCCACAACCATAGTGCGCCAGTTGTGCTGTACTTCGCCTTCAATCTCAAGCTGGATAGTCTTTTTCTTGAACGGGAAGAAGGTCTTCAGCAAATACCAGCCGATAAGCAACAGAACTACAGTCAGTGGAAGCATATACATCATCCATTCGCCAAATCCTATGCCGAGATTGAGGCCGGTGGGCGAGTTGAGGTATTTTAGTGCAATAGCGTTTGGAGGAGTTCCGATAGGAGTACCCATACCGCCGATGTTGGCAGCTACAGGGATTGAGAGAGTCAGAGCCACACGTCCCTTGCCTTCAGGAGGAAGAGCCTTGAACACTGGTGCGAGGAATGTAAGCATCATGGCTGCGGTTGCAGTGTTGCTGACAAACATCGAGAATACGCCGGTGATGAGTATGAAGCCCAATAGCACGTTCTCGCTCTTCTGTCCGAAAGGCTTGAGCAGTGTGCGTGCCAGCAATACGTCAAGTCCTGACTTGGTGGCTGCAATAGCAAGGATGAAACCGCCGAGGAAGAGGATGATGATTGGGTCGGCAAATGTTGCCATAAGTGCACTGTGGTCGAGCAATTCGCTCTTGTCTATTCCCGATCGGAAGAAGTGGAATGCGTTGTCGGATGTAGTGAGAAGTAGTAAGCCGATAAGCGAAACTGATGTTGCCCATGGTGAGATAGCTTCGGTCACCCACAATATTGTGGCGAGAGCGAACACAGCAATGACACGCTGTTGGATTACAGTAAGCCCGTCAATGCCGAAGCTGTCAATTGGCAGATTCCAAATCACTAATGTGACAATGACGGCGATAGCGAAAAGTGTAGCATTTTTCTTACTGAAATTACCAGTAAGAAGGTTTCTTTTTTCTGTTGCCATAAGTTTTTGTTAGGTTAGATTAATTAATTCTTTGTTTTTCGTTAGTACAAATCCCGGTCAGAACTTTCTTTATATTTGTTGGTTCTTTCCGGGATTGTTTTACGCTCACAAAGTTAATCAAATTTGGTACAACGCCAAAATTTTTGAAGGGTTTTTGAATGTTATTTTCATTATGTTCGTAACTTTGCACAGCATGTATTGGGTCTTCCCTTTTTATATGTCTCATAAGTCAATGGTATTATTATATAATAATGTATATATGAAGTTTAAATATTCAAGTTTCCCTTTTCTTTCAGGCTTGCGCCTTGGCGTGTCTGCATTAGCTTTGCTTTCGGTTTTAGCATGTGGTGATAAGCGAACTTCTTCTTTCAGTCAAGGTGGTGATACACTTCACATGGATTATGCTAAGCACATCACTATAGTCAAGCATGATGGCTACACCACTGCCGAACTGTCCAATCCATGGCATTCTGACGCTGTGTTGCATCGTTATGTATTAGTAAATCGTAAGGATTCTGCACGTATGGCTTCTAAGGTGTCTTCGCTCGACGGTACAATAGTCTATACACCGGTGCACAGTGGGATAATATTCTCTGCCCCGCATTGCTATTTGTTGGACGAACTTGGTGCTGCTGATGCTGTGCGTGGCGTGTGCGACTTGAACTACATTAATCTCCCATATCTTCACAAGGCTGTATCGGAGGGGCGTGTAGCCGATTGTGGCAATGGCATGTCGCCGTCGGTAGAGCGTATAGTATCGGTTTCGCCCGACGCTTTGTTTGTTACTCCGTTTGAAGGAGTCAACTATGGCCAGCTCGCCAATATCGGTGTGCCGCTTGTAGAGTGTGCCGACTATATGGAGACATCGGCATTGGGGCGTGCCGAATGGATGAAGTTCTACGGCATGCTTGTTGGGCGTGAGAATGAGGCAGACAGCCTCTTCAATGTTGTCAAGCGAAATTATTCTGATTATCGACAGAAGGCGATGAAGTCAGCATCACGTCCTCGTGTCATCACCGAGCGTGTAGTCAGTGGTGTGTGGTATTGTCCTGGTGGAGAGAGTTCAATGGGGCAGTTGTTGCGTGATGCCGGTGTGGATTATGTCTTTGCCGACGACAAGCACAGCGGTTCGCTTACTTTTTCGCCCGAGAAAGTAATAGAGAAGGCAGCCAATGCCGACTGGTGGCTTTTTGTGAATAGTAGCGCTGGCCATCTCGATCGCAACGGCCTGCTAACTGAATATGCGGGCTATAAATTGATAAAAGCTTTCCGTCAGGGCAATGTTCTTGAGTGTGTACCAGGTTTTTCCAATCCGTATTTCGAACAAATTTCATTCCGTCCCGACTTTTTGTTGGCTGATTTCATCAGTTGGTTTCATCCTGAATTACGTATTTTGCCATCTCAGCACTACTATAAACCACTGAAATAGGTCGAAAAACATAGAAAAATGCACTTTTTTGAATAAAAATGGCATTTTTGATGAAAAAAGTGCTTGAAATGTTTGGCGGTATTAAAAACAAAGACTACCTTTGCACTCGCAATTGAGAAACAGTGCTCCGGTTAAAAACTTAATCGTATGGAAGTTTGGGTGAGTGGCTGAAACCAGTAGTTTGCTAAACTGCCGTACGGGTGACTGTACCGGGGGTTCGAATCCCCCAGCTTCCGCTGTTTTCTTGATGCAAAATAACCGCGGTGGATTCATCTAATGGTTAGGATACAAGATTCTCAATCTTGGCATAGGGGTTCGATTCCCCTATCCACTACGCAGAAAAACAAACCTTAGCAAGTTTGATTAAATGCCCAAGCGGTCTCTTTGAAATTGATGGTGGATTCATCTAATGGTTAGGATACAAGATTCTCAATCTTGGCATAGGGGTTCGATTCCCCTATCCACTACACAAAAAAGCAAGCTAAGTTATTTAGCTTGCTTTTTTGTATATATACATTCCAAAAAAAGGAACCGCATTACGGTGGCTCATATAATATTGTTGTGTTTTTAACAATCCAATATTATTTGATCCGTTCCTCTTCATTGAATATACGTTCGAATGTATTTCTTAGCGCATCCTTGTTGTTTAAGGCATCGCGTATTTCCTTCAGCTTTTTCTCGTTGGGCGAGTTTGGCATCCATAGTCGGATGTATCCGTGTGATGAGTATTTTTGGTCCATGTGCTGCAGAAAGCGCTCCCAATGTTCTTCCTTAGTTTTTTCAGGATAGTGTGAGAGCCCGTACTGAATGGTGCGGCGGAAGATATGTTCGGGTTCAAGGTCGCGATCGGCTTCAGCAACAATCTTGCCGTATATGCTTCGTGGGGCGTGTGATGCTGAGGCACGGTGATCTTCCACAGCCTCCTTCATTATCTTTATCTGTTCCTCGCTAAACCACCGTCTCAGTCTGCGGTCTGCCATCAGTATCTTTCCGCTTGAGATGTGGTGTATGGCTCTTGGGCCCTCAAGTCCCAGATCGTGATAAGCTGCAATGGTGTAAGCCATGTTAATGTCGGCACCTGTTGAAAGGGCGAGAGCGAGCGAGTTCTTTATCACATTATTTGCGTGGTTCAGATTGTGGGCTTTATCGAAATTATTATATCTTGGCAATATGTTGCGCTCGACAAATTCCATAAGGTCGAGGTTTACGATTCTTGTATCCATGAGCGAATGATATTATGATTTACTTGCAAAATTAATCTATTATGGTTAATTTTGCAAGAAACAACTTGCTTTTAAACGTATAAATTCAAAGTTATTCAAATAATAATCTGAAAAATAAAGATGATAGAATCGAATGTAAAGGTAAACTCTGCCAAGGCGTGGCTTCTTGCTGCACGACCCAAGACGTTGACGGGTGCTGCTGTGCCCGTGATGATAGGCATTTCGGCTGCTATAGCTATGTATGGCAGTAGTGTCAGGGTTGTACCGGCTGTGTTGTGTATGCTTTTTGCGTTGGTGATGCAGATAGATGCCAACTTTGTCAATGATTATTTTGACTTTATGAAAGGCACCGACGATGAGCAACGCCTTGGACCGAAGCGTGCGTGTGCACAAGGATGGATAACGGCTGCGGCTATGCGTCGCGGTTTGCTTTATACTACTATCCTGGCTTGTGCTATAGGACTGCCATTGGTGTACTTTGGTGGATGGGAGATGATACTCATAGGCTTTGCGTGTGTGGTGTTCTGTTTTCTATACACCATTTCGTTCTCGTATATTGGACTTGGTGATGTGCTTGTACTCGTATTCTTCGGAGTCGTTCCCGTGTGCATGACTTATTGGCTTGTGTCACCTCCTACGCCACTTATGTCGATACCTTGGCCAGTGATAGTGTTGTCTATAGCTTGCGGACTCATCATCGATACGTTGCTTGTAGTCAACAACTATCGTGACATCGACAACGACCGACGTGCAGGCAAGCGTACTTTGATTGTACGAATAGGCGAGCGTGGCGGACTGCTGCTCTATATGTTGCTCGGAATGGCAGGTACTATGTTGGCGATTGCTGGCATCATATTTCTTAATTGGCACGATGGGCAATTCATGCAGGAGATAATGTTGCTGTATATACCTTTCCATGTGAGAGCCTTCACAGAGATGCGACGCATAAGGAAAGGAGCTGAACTTAATAAGGTGCTTGGAATGACGGCGCGTAATATGTTTATATTCGGTGTGCTCGTATCGGTTGCCTTATTATTTGCTTGGCTTTAAAGTTTTTATAAACAAAAAAATCCGCAATACTCGAGAATTCGGTATTGCGGATTTTTTTGTTTATGCTGTTTTGAATATTAGTTGAAAAAGTTCCAGCTAACACCAAATCTGAACACTCGTTGGTTGAGCGGGTAGTGCGGTGTAAGGAAGTAGTTGCGTGATCCTTGTCCTGCATTGACGTGGCTCATCATCACGAAGAATCTAGTACGCTGCAGGTGGAAGTTGGCGTATACGTTCACGATAGGGTAGTTGCCCACTTCTGTGCGGTTGTCGCCCTTCTGTACGGCATACTGTCCGAGTGCTGGATTGTAGTCGGGAGCATAGTACTTTGTGAAGAATCGTGCATCGGCTCCGAAGTCGCATTTCAATACACGTGCAATCTTGAACCTCAAGAACAGATTGGTGTATATGTTAATGTCGGGCACAGGCAGCGAAGCCTCGTCCGATGACTTCTGGTATGTGATGACGTTGTCCCAATGCAGCGGTCCGAGTTTCAGTTTCTGTTGCAATTCGAGTGTCAACAGACTTATTGCTCCACTTTTCTGCTCCACGCTGAGCGTGTTTCCGGTGCGTCCGAAGTCGTCTGTTATGTTATATCCCATTGCAAAGAACGTATGGTTCTTGATGTTGTCGAATGCAACACGAATGGTAGTATTGGTTTTCTCGTAACTGAATTTACCTTCTACACGAGTGTGGGTTATCTTCGACATATCGTCGTTGTCCCACCAGAAGTGCTTTGAGTGGTAGTGACGATAGTAGAATGTAGGGTTCAGTCGGTGGAAGAAACCACTTGCCTGCAAGCGTACTGTGTCGCCAAACAGTTTGAAGTTAACGTCTGCATTTGCATCAATCTTAATTTGTCCGGCATCTTTGCCTGTAATCCATGTCTCGGCAGTAGCATCGTAATGCAATGTCTTGCCTTGCGACTTTATCAGCTGTGCGCCTATACTGAGGTTATGCTCGTCATACGCCTTTGCTGCTTCTGTTTCGGTGGGCAGAGTGAAGTGTCGCAAGTCGGATGTCACGAAAGCTTTCAATCCTGCCTTGGCCCATTTGTTGAAACCTTCAAGCAGTGATATGGCGAATGTGTTTTGCAGACGATAGTGAGTTGTCTTGTCGTAGATGGAGTCGCCCGAATAGCATCCTTCTGTTTTATAAGTCTCGGCATAGAAGTCTTGTGGCGTATCGTATGCCTGATAGATGCGACTGTATGTGTCGAATTTCAGTGTGTGTATGAAGCTTGTCACTGGAACGTATTCGCTTTTCAGCCACATTGTGTCCTGCGCTGCTTTGGCTTCAAGTGCATTCAAACTGTCGGCAGCAGCTTTTCCGTTTACTGCTATTCGCTCTGACGGAGCTTTAGTTGCTGTCGAATCTGTTGGAATGTTAGTATTTACAACTCGTGCGTTGGTTGGTCGTCCGCTGAAGGTCTGCTTCTTGAATTTCTTTTCGTCAAAGTCGCGTCCCTCGCGTTTGGCTTTGCGACGTGCCTCTTCCATGTCCTTCTGTTCCTTGTTCTCCTTTTGTGAAGCCATAGCAAACTTACGCGCTTCGATTTCCTCGTCGGTCATCTTCACCTTTCTGCTGAAGCCGAGACTATAGCGGTGGGTTAGGAATATATGTGTATTGTTGTTGCGGTTCCAGTTGTGCTCAAGTACAGTTGGAATTTCGTTGGTGGCATAGTCGTCATTGAAACTCTCCGGATGCTTGATGTACTCGTCATTGGTAATACCGCCATTCTCAGTGACTTTCTGATTGAGAGTTGAGAATATGAGGTGAGCTTGGTATCGGTCGCCAATGTATGAACCGTACATCAGGTATTTGAAGTGTGATGTACTTTGGTTAGAGTAGTAACCACGGCCGTATAGATAGTCGATGTTAAAACCAACGCCAAGTCGTTTGCCGGCATTTACAGCAAATTTGGCTTTGAATCGGTCTTCACCGTTGGTGCGGTCGCCTGCTGTGTTGTAGTCCAGATTGGTGAGTGGTGAAAGGGTGTTTGTGAAGTGAAACTGGTCAACCGGCGATACAACATAGTCGTATGGTTGAGTGAACAGAAACTGGTCGGTCTCTGCCCTGTTTATGAAGATACGGTTGATTCGTGGTGCTCCGAGGTTTCCGGTGGTATTGTATTCGCCACGCAGTCCGGTGGTGAAAATTGTATTCGGATACATGTACGACATTGTGTCCACCTCAGCCGTACGGCGGTCGCCAAATCTTTGGTCGACAGTCCATACCTTTATGCCCTTTGGAATCTCCTTGTCTGTACCGAGCGAGTCTGCCATATTGCGGCTCGATCTTTGGCTGGCTGTGCCGTCGGGCGACATCTGGCCGAATTGATCAAACTGGTTACCGTTTCTATTGTCTATCTGCGCCACAGTCTTGCCGACTGCCGTTGTCAGTAATAGTGCGACGACCAGTATGAGTCTTGTTGCTGACTTTATCATATTCGTTGTTATTGGCGTATAAATCTGAAACAACATTCAGCTATCTTGAACGCCATTGCGGTGAGTATTACTATTGTGCCTATTGTACGGTCTTGAAAATAGAAGATTGCCATACCTGCAATCGCACCCAACATGAATATAATGTTGAGCACGTTGCGTATCTTGAAGTATTTGTCTTCAGATTTGTCAGGTCTTCTATGTCTCGGATGTATCGCGCTGCTGTTTTGCTCTATATCCGTTGTTTTCGGTTCCTGGTCAATCATATATGTTGTATATATCTTGTTTTTCTGTTTGTTGTAACTGTGCTTTATTTTAGTGCATCGTCAAACATTTTGAATATCTGGTCCTTGCGGTCGATGGTTTTCTTGCGGAATTTTGCCGAACCCGGAATAAGCTTAGTGCCTTTCTTGTTGACAGCATATTTGTCGGTAATCCACTTTTCGGCAGTTGTCTTCAATCCGGTCGAACGGTTCTCCTCGTAAGCGTAGCTGATGCGTTCAAGCGACAGGTGCAGCTTGTTGTCCGAGCAGTTGGCTATAATTACATAGTTCATCTTTGTGCGGTCGAGCGAGATGAAGCTTTTGCTGAATTCGAGCCATTCCTGATAGCGTGCCACAATGCTGAATGCCTTACGATTGATGAGGGCAATGCTGCTGTTTATCTGTTCTGGCTTTGCTGTCAGACTGTCGAGTGTGGTGTATACTATGTCGTATATTTGCTGGGCACTCTTGCCGTTCACGTCAATGTCGTGTGTGAAAACCACCTTGCCGTCAACTTCAGGTACTGCTCCTTTTTGTATATATTTCCAGTCCTTTATATCTTTGACAGCAAGCGTTGCGTCCTTAGAGTCGGCTTTATTTGACTTTTTAGCAGTATCTTTCACCTCTTTTGCTTCATTATTTTTCTTGGTGACGGGCGCTTCCCATTCACTCTGTGCTGCACACATCAGAGGGCAGCACATCAACAATGCGATAATTATTTTTTTCATAGTCGTTATTTTGTTCCTTCGTTTATGTCTATATCATGCAAAATTACTAAATAATATGGTATGAAACTTATATTATTGATTATTTAACGTAATTTCTCCGTCTCCTCATCAAGCAGCGATTGCAGTCGTACAATCTCGTCGCGGTATTGTGCAGCTTGTAGGAAATCCAGTTGTTTGGCAGCTTCTTTCATCAGCTCTGTTGTGTCGGCAATGCTCTTTTCCAATTGCTTGCGCGACATGCGTTTCACTATCGGGTCGGCTGCATATGCATAGCCTTCCGGCTCGATATACGGCTGATAGCGTTTGGGTGCCTGCTTGCTGTCGGCAGCCTTGCCGGCGCTTGCAGTTTTTGGAGCGTCATGCTGCTGTGCGTCGGCAAAAGCCGATAGCGCTCCCTTTATGTCCTTGCGTATCTGCTGTGGCGTAATGCCGTGGTCGGCATTGTATTTCAGCTGTATCTGGCGTCGGCGTGCTGTCTCGTCGATGGTCTGCTGCATGCTGGCTGTTATGGTGTCGGCATACATTATCACTTTGCCGTTGATGTTTCTGGCAGCA
Organism: Leyella stercorea; assembly: GCF_021531355.1. Taxonomy (GTDB): domain Bacteria; phylum Bacteroidota; class Bacteroidia; order Bacteroidales; family Bacteroidaceae; genus Prevotella. The sequence goes on from NZ_JADYTS010000021.1 coordinate 31,160, forward strand.
CGTCCAGCTGTCTGTGTCAGCGATCGGCGGCTGCGCAGGAATCCTTCCTTGTCGGCATCGAGAATGGCTACCAGCGAAACCTCCGGCAGGTCCAGTCCCTCACGCAATAGGTTCACACCTACCAATACGTCGTACAGTCCGGCACGCAGGTCGTTCATTATCTGCACACGGTCGAGTGTCGCCACGTCGCTGTGTATATAGTTGGCACGTATCTCGTGGTTCAGCAGATACTCGGTCAGTTCCTCTGCCATACGCTTTGTCAGTGTCGTCACCAGCACACGTTCGTCGCGTTCGCATCGTTGCTGTATCTCCTCAAGCAGGTCGTCGATTTGGTTCTCGCTCGGGCGCACTTCTATTATCGGGTCCAATAGTCCGGTAGGACGTATAATCTGCTCTACAACAACGCCTTCAGCCTCGTTCATTTCGAAGTCGGCAGGCGTTGCCGATACATACACAACTTGGTTTACCATGTCCATGAACTCGTCAAACTTCAACGGACGGTTGTCGAATGCGGCAGGCAAACGGAAGCCATATTCCACAAGGTTCTGCTTGCGTGCACGGTCGCCGCCATACATGGCGCTTATCTGTGGCACGCTCACATGGCTTTCGTCTATGAACATCAGGTAGTCTTTTGGAAAGAAGTCGAGCAGACAGTAGGGGCGTTGTCCTGCCTCGCGTCCGTCGAAATAGCGCGAGTAGTTTTCAATGCCCGAGCAGTGTCCCAGCTCTTTCATCATCTCCATGTCGTACTCTACGCGCTCCTTTATGCGCTGTGCTTTGATCGGGTCGCCCAGCTCATTGAAGAAGTCTATCTGTCGTGTCAGGTCGTCCTGTATTAGTCGTATAGCATGCTCGGTCTGTTCCTTTGATGTCACGAACAGGTTGGCAGGATATATCTGATAGTCGTCAAACGACGCAATGCGCTGAAACGTAACGCTGTCCAGCTCTTCTATCGAGTCAATCTCGTTGTCCCACCACGTGATTCTCAGCAAGCTGTCGCTATATGCCATCGATACGTCCACTGTGTCGCCTTTCACGCGGAAGCAGCCGCGTTTCAGTTCGATGTCGTTGCGTAGATACAGGGCGTCGACCAGCTTGCGCAGAAAGTCGTTACGGTCTACAATTTGTCCGCGTTTCACGTTGATGATGCTGTTGGCCATGGCTGTAGGGCCGCCCATACCGTATATGCACGACACCGACGACACCACAATCACGTCTTTGCGTCCCGACAGCAGTGCGCTTACTGCCGACAGTCGCAGCTTGTCGATGTCCTCGTTTATGGCGAGGTCTTTCTCGATGTATGTGTCCGACGAAGGCAGATAAGCCTCCGGCTGATAATAGTCATAGTACGACACGTAATACTCCACAGCGTTGTTCGGGAAGAAGCTCTTCATCTCCTCGTACAGCTGTGCCGCAAGAGTCTTGTTGTGGCTCAGTATCAGTGTCGGACGTCCTATGTTGGCTATGACATTTGCCATTGTGAAGGTCTTGCCCGAGCCTGTTACGCCCAGCAATACCTGTGCCCTGTCGCCTTGCCATATGCCGTCTGTCAGTTTGTTTATGGCTTCAGGCTGGTCGCCTGTAGGGGCGAATTTCGAAGTGATCTTAAAGTCCATGAGACATAGTATTTAAGATTACAAAATTAGGAATAATTGTATATATAAGCACGGTTTTTGCTAAAAAAAGACTCTATAGCCAATAATATTTAAGAGAATTGCGTTTTCAGCGTGAAGAATTTCTAAAAAATAAGCTCATTGCTTTGTAGATAGACTAATAATATGTATTTTTGCAGTTCAAAACGATATAGTATATGAAGAAAACCATTTACGCTGTTGTATTTATGGCACTGTTGCTTTCAAGTTGTGCCAATGAGTTCAACAAGGTATACAAGAGCACCGATAACAACTTCAAGTATGAATATGCCAAGGAAAGCTTTGTAAAGGGCAAGTACGTTCGTGCTTCATCTTTGCTTCAGGGACTGGTGACGATGCAGAAAGGATCGGAGAATGCCCAGGAGAGTCTTTACATGCTTGGATTGTCCGAATTCAATAGCCGTGACTATGAAGGAGCAGCGGCAACTTTCAAGAAGTACTGTCAGAGCTATCCCAAGGGATACTATACTCAGGAGGCTCGCTTTCTTATCGGAATGAGTTTGTACAATTGTACACCCGAGCCGCGTCTTGATCAGTCGCAGACTGTCAATGCCATCGCAGCTTTTCAGGAATATATCGATCTTTATCCTGATGGCAATCAGAAGAAGGATGCACAGCAGCGTCTCTTCGAATTGCAGGACAAGTTGGTGCAGAAGGAGCTTTATTCTGCCCAGCTCTATTACGACCTTGGTCAGTACTTCGGCAACTGTACTTACGGTGGCAACAACTACGAGGCTTGCATCATCACCGCTCAGAACGCATTGAAGGACTATCCTTACTCAAGTCTGCGCGAGAAATTCTCAGTGCTCGTGATGAAGAGTAAGTTTGAGTTGGCTCAGCAGAGCGTTGAAGAGAAGAAACTTGAGCGATTCCAGGATGCCGAGGATGAGTGCTACGGATTCCTTAACGAATATCCCGACTCTAAGGATAAGGCAATGGCTGAGAAGTTCATCAGCAAGTGTAAGACATACACGAAGGACTAATATTTGATTTAATAAAACATATATAAAATAATAGATTAATGGATTACAAAAAGTCAAAAGCGCCGGTCAACACCGTCACACGCAACATTATGGATTTGTGTGATGAGACAGGCAACATCTATGAGAGTGTTGTAATTATCTCGAAGCGTGCCAATCAGATTGCTGTCGAAATTAAGCAAGACCTCAACAAGAAGTTGGCCGAGTTTGCTTCGTACAACGACTCACTTGAGGAGGTATTCGAGAATCGTGAGCAGATTGAGATTTCGCGCTATTACGAGAAACTTCCGAAGCCTACACTTCTCGCTACCGAGGAATTCATCGAGGGCCACGTCTATTATCGCGACCCCGCTCAGGACAACGCTAACACACAGGAGCAGGCATAATGATACAGCGTAAGCAAAGCGTTTTCTTGCTGCTCGCATTCATCGCTTCGGTTGTGTGTCTGTGCCTGCGCATTGGCGATATTGAGCCAGCAGGTATGGGTGTCGGTTTCAAACTGTACAACCTCATGCTCGACAAGGGTGCAAGCGTCGACTATTCGCCGTGCGGTCTCTTCGGCATATTGCTCATCAGCAGTGCCATGAGTCTCGCCACAATATTCCTTTATCGCAACCGTAAGTTGCAGAGCAGTCTGTGTTTGTGCAATGTGTTCTTGCTTCTGGCATGGTATATAGTGCTCGGTGTCGTTACACGCAACGTCGTGTCGGCCGATGCCAACTTCCACATTGCATTTGCAGCATGTCTTCCTGCCGTTTCATTAGTGCTTAACTTTATGGCTCGTGCAGGTGTTATTCACGACGAGAAAATGGTGCGTGCGGCCGACCGCATACGCTAATATAAAGAAAAAAACAACGCCTTGAAAGTTGAAGAACTTTGATTGTCTTCCGCTTTCAAGGCGTTTTTTTATTTGTCTTGTTTGCCTGTATGCCTTTGTTTTTGTTTATCTGTTGGTATACATGCTGTCGTAGTATTTCTGATAGTCGCCCGAAGTCACATTGTCCATCCAGTCCTGGTTGTCGAGATACCAGCGTACGGTCTTCTCGATGCCTTCCTCAAACTGTAGGCTCGGTTCCCATCCCAGTTCGCGCTGTAGCTTGCGCGAGTCGATGGCATAGCGCATGTCGTGTCCCTTGCGGTCGGTCACGTGTGTGATGAGATTCAGGTCTTCGCCCTCCTCACGTCCCAGCAGACGGTCTACGGTCTTTATCAGCACGTGTATGATGTCAATGTTCTTCCACTCGTTGAATCCGCCTATGTTGTATGTCTCAGCCACATTGCCCTTATGGAATATCAGGTCGATGGCACGGGCGTGGTCTTCTACGTACAGCCAATCTCTCACGTTCAGACCTTCGCCATATACCGGCAGTGGCTTGCGGTGGCGTATGTTGTTGATGAAGAGCGGAATCAGTTTCTCGGGAAACTGATACGGACCGTAGTTGTTCGAGCAGTTGGTCACGATGGTAGGCATGCCGTAGGTGTCATGGAATGCTCGCACGAAGTGGTCGGACGATGCCTTTGCAGCCGAGTAGGGCGAGTGGGGGTTGTATTTTGTTGTCTCCAGGAAGAACTCAGTGCCGTATGCGTGGTGATGTTCCGACGAAGCCTTTGTCGTGAACGGCGACTCGATGCCCTCCGGATTGGTCAGTTCGAGCGCTCCGTACACCTCGTCGGTAGAGATGTGATAGAATCGCTTGCCCTCATATCCCTCCGGCAGACTCTCCCAGTAGGTCTTGGCAGCCTGCAGCATCGACAATGTTCCCATTACGTTGGTACGTGCAAAGGTGAATGGGTCCTTGATCGAACGGTCAACGTGGCTCTCTGCTGCAAGGTGTATTATGCCCGTGACGTTATGTTTTTTCATTAGTTCGAGTATCAGCTCGTAGTCGCAGATGTCGCCTTTCACGAATGTGTAGTTGGGTTTGTCCTCAATGTCCTTCAAATTAGCGAGATTGCCGGCATACGTCAACTTGTCAAGGTTGATTATGTGGTAATCGGGGTATTTGTTCACAAACAGTCTCACTACATGTGACCCGATAAATCCAGCGCCTCCTGTGATGATGATGCTTTGCATAATGTTTGATTTATTAAAGTATATAATTAAATTAAATATCGTATATCTCCTCGTCTCTTGTCAACACGTCAACTTGTCAACTATTTTTCAAGCTGCTTTATGCATACTTCGAGCGAGTCAGTCCAGTATGGTACCTTTATGCCGAAGGTGTTTCTTATCTTTTTCTTGTCGAGCACAGAGAAGTGCGGACGTTTCACCGGACTTGGAAACTCTTCGCTGTAGCATGGGGTGATGTCGCATGTGTTGCCCGACAGTTTGCATATCATTTTGGCAAAGTCATACCATGAGCACACGCCCTCGTTCGAGAAGTGGTAGATGCCCGTCTTGTCGGTCTGTCCGCTGTTTATGATGTGGTCGATAACGTCGGCAAGGTCGCCTGCAAATGTCGGTGTGCCCACCTGGTCGAACACCACCTTCAGAGTGTCGTGCGATGCTGTCAGGCTCTGCATGGTCTTCACGAAGTTCTTGCCCCATTGCGAGTAGAGCCATGCTGTGCGTATTATGATGTGGTTGCAGCCAGTAGCCTCTATAGCCTTTTCGCCTGCCAGCTTGGTCTTGCCGTATACGCCGAGTGGTTTTGTAGCCCAGTCTTCCTGGCATGGAGTGTTGCGGTCGCCCTGGAATACGTAGTCAGTGCTGATGTGTATCAGTGTCCCGCCGACTTCCTTCATGGCAGCTGCAAGATTGCCGGCAGCCGTGTTGTTTATCAGATTGGCTGTGTCGTAGTCGCTCTCCGCTTTATCTACATTGGTATATGCAGCACAGTTTACGATTATGTCCACATCGTTCTTCTTCACTGTTTCGCGAATGTCCTCAAGGCTCGTTATGTCGAGTTTCTCGTAGCCGTCGGCTACGTCGGTGAAGATATAGTTGTGATTGCTTGATTTTGCCACACGTTGCATCTCGTGTCCGAGCTGTCCGTTGGCACCTGTAACAAGAATGTTCATTTTTTATATAGTTAACGAGTTTACAAGTTGACGAGCTGCTTGTTTTACGAGATACGAGTTGATGAGGAGATGTGTTTACTCGTCAGCTCGTCTACTCGTTAACTTGTCAACTTGTAAACTTAATTAGTATAACGGTTCGTCAATGCTGAACGGCGAGTCGAAATCCTTCAGCATTTCGTGTCTTGTGTCCTTCTCGCTTAGTATGGCCTTGTCGGTAGGTATGCGCCAGTCTATTCCTAATGAGTTGTCGAGTATCGAAATGCCACCGTCGGCCTCTGGGTGATAAAAGTTATCGCATTTGTATTGGAACACAGCCACGTCGCTCAGCACCGCAAATCCGTGGGCAAAACCTCGTGGCACGAAAAACTGTCGGTGGTTGTCCTCAGTCAGTTCTACGGCTACGTGCCTGCCGTATGTTGGCGACCCTTTGCGTATGTCAACAGCCACGTCGAGCACGGCACCCTTTACGCAGCGCACAAGTTTGCTTTGCGTGAATGGCGGACGCTGAAAGTGCAGACCGCGCATCACTCCGTACGACGACATGCTCTCATTGTCCTGACAGAAGTCGATAGGTGCTACCTTTTCGTTGAACTCACGTTGCGAGTAGCTCTCAAAAAAGTAGCCTCTTGCGTCTTTGAAGATGCGTGGCTCGATAATAACCACGCCCTCTATTTCTGTTTTTATTATTTCCATATATAGTATGTTATATATATGCAAAGTTACTTATTTATTTTCAACTAAGTGCAATAGTTAATGTTATTATTATTACCTTTGTGAAATATAAGGTTTCTATTAATTATTCTAACATCTATATATGAAGAAGACTTTATTGATGCTGCTGTTGCTTGTTTCTACAATGCAGGCTTCGGCTTACGACTTTTTGCGTGCAGTCAAGGATTCCATCCCCGGAGGCTACAACTTCTGGGTATATACCCCGATTGATTATTTCTACTCGCAGGAGCAGACTCCCGTCATCATCTTCCTGCATGGTGCCAGCCTTTGTGGTCGAAATCTTGAGCGGGTGCGCCGATACGGTCCGCTTGATGCCATTGTCAAGGGGCGCGACATCGATGCCCTGACAATTGTTCCTCAGAATCCCGGCGGGGCATGGAGCCCGAAGAAGATAATGGATGTGCTCGACTGGGTGAAGAGTCGCTATGCTTGCGACACTACGCGTGTCTATGTCTTGGGCATGAGTCTCGGCGGTTATGGTACTATGGATGTATGCGGCACTTATCCCGACCGCATAGCTGCTGGCATGGCGTTGTGTGGAGGCTCGTCGCTCAAGGATGTCAGCGGATTGGGGCGGTTGCCGTTCTGGATTATTCATGGCACAGCCGACCGAGCTGTACCGGTAAGCAAGTCGAAGACGGTGGTTGAGAGTCTGAAGCGCGATGGCAACGATACGCGCCTCTTGTACGATTGGCTCAAAGGTGCCAATCATGGTGCACCGGCTCGCATCTTCTATCTTCGCAAGACTTACGACTGGCTCTTCTCGCATAGCCTGCGCGACAAAGACCGCCCAGTATGTCGCGACTTTACCATCGGTCTCGACGATCTGCGCCGTGCCTATGGCGATGTAAATCGCAATGCCGGAGCACCCGAACTCATCGAGGGTCCGAGCGTAATAAAAGGTGAGGGCCACGAATATTAAAATCCCAATATTTGCATTTTTATCGCTCAATACTGTCAGTTGAACGCACAAAGAAATCTTTGGTCCGAAATTCTTGAGTTTTAAGCGTATATGGTTAAGGTGCTTATATTCAGATAGTTGCATGATTTGCGGCTGAATTTTAAAATGTCTATCAACATAAAAACCCTCCATTTCATTTCAAATGGAGGGTTTTTATGTTCTAATTGTACTCCTTTTGCTCTTCAACTGTAGTCCTTTTACAATGCAAAAGGGCTACAGTTGGAAGGCAAAGAAGGCTTAAATGAAGAGTGGGGTGGCTAAACTCCAATAAAAAGACAGTAAAAACAGCTTCACGAAACTCTATAATTGATTTTTATTTTGTAACACTTTTTTACTGCCTGTCTTATATTTGCATCAGAATTTCCACCTTATTTGCAGGTCTATGTCAGCCTGCCACGACGAGTTTATTTGCTGGTATGAGCTCGAAATCTTGTCGCGGTCGAAGTATTTTGTAGCCCCTACCTTATATAATATGATAAGGTGCGACCCAATATTGCCACGCAAAAGCATTGCTCCGCGCATACCCTCACCATAGAACATTGGGAAAGAGAACGTGTATAGAGTGCCATTCTCGTATGTGTATATTCGTGAGTTGTAGTCGTGGGTGTGAAAATAGCCGACATTTGCGGCGGCGGATATCCAGCTGTTGGTATAAGCCATGTTTTGCGACACCATCCATCCGAAGCTGCTCGGCTTGTCGCTTAGTTCGTCGGGATATACAACATACGATACGTCGCCCTGCGTCTTTGCCGACCAGTGGGTGTTGGCGTATACCAGCGACAGGCGTGCTCGATGCTCGGTCTTGTCTATCAGATACTTCGATTTCAACTCTTTGTCGTTATAGTCTTCCTCGCGCATCCTAAGGCGATAGCGTGAGTTGAGCGTCAGCAGTGGTGACAGGCGATATGAAGCCTGAATCAGATTGTCCAACGAATGGCTTTTCTCGCTCACCAGATAGCGTGCCCATGGAAAATAGGCATAGTCGCTATATGCCAAGACAGATAGTCTTGACGATGGGTTCCACGCTGCACCGAGGTATATACCGCTCTCGTTCTGCACCTTGCCACCGTCGCTGAATGCCGAACTGAACATCGAGTAGTAGCGGTAGCTGTAAAAACGTTGTATGGCAGTGAGCGTGAGCGACTGGCTGGCTTTCAGCGTAATAGCATTGATGGTTGCTACAGCTCCCTTGTCGTTCAAGGCTGTCTCGCCGTTGATGTTCATGCGATGATTGATATATCCGTAGTCAATGCTTGTGTTGTAGAAGTGTATTCCTGTAGGGTTGTATTTGCGGTAGGCTTGTCGCTTGTCGGGTTTGAGCGAGTCGCTGTAAGCTGTGTATACGCCGGTCAGCCCCACGTGCCATCCGCCGCTGTGCCATCGTATGTTGCCGCCAGTGGTCGTCTGCGAGGCGTTATGCTTGCGTTGCATCTCACTCTCGGTGCGGTGATAGCCAGTCTTCAGCAATGTCTTTATTGTTCCGTCTTTATTCAGTGTAGCATCAATCTTTCGGTATGATGCGAAAGCCGTAATGTCCATATTTCGGCTTACTTCAATGCTGGTGGCAGCTCCCTGCAGATAGTAGGCATCCGAGCGCGACGAGTTGGGCGTAATACTGTTGTTGGGCACTGACATAGTGGCTGCCGTTGTCTTGCCGAGTGTGAATCCGGTGTTCATGGCCAGCCCCATGCCGAAGCGCAACTTATATTGTCCGAGCGCAAGTGTCTTCAGACGTCCCAGTTTTCTTATCACAGCGTAGTAGGCATAATGGTCGTAGCCCATGCTGTTGCCGTGGGCAAAGAAGGGTTCGCCGGCATCCTGCGTCCCCAGTAAACCTATTTGCAGATACTGTCCGTAGCGGAAAGTATATCTTGTCCAGTGCTTGTATTTGCTACCAAGATAGCCCTCGCGGTCGCCCTTGCGAGTATAGAAAGGAATCTTTGCGGTAGCCACAACGTCGTGTTTGCCATATTTCAAGATGTCGCCCAATTTGGGATAGCCCTTCTTGTCGGTCTCTTCGCCAATGTATGTGAAACACATGAGCAGCTGAAGACGTATGGGATCAATAGATTTTATCATAGCGAGTTCGCCTATGGAGCGCAACGGACGATGACGGTCTATGTATTCGGTCAACTCTTCTGTCTGCGCAGCGTTCAGAAACATCAGGCGTTTAATGTCGTCGGCAGTGGCGCTATTCAGATTGACGGGCGAGTCTTCAAGTTCGCACATCTGGTCGTACAGTTCCTCAAGGTTGCTCGATTCCATATCGTCAATGTCGTTCAGCTGGTCGAAATATTGTTGCCATGTGGAGCGAGGCATGGTTTGTTTGTTATCAGTTTGGGCTGAACACACGACTGTTATTGCCGATAGAAGCAGTGTAATTGTGGTTTTAAGCATGTCTTTTATATTAGGTTGTGGTATAGGTTAGCAACTTCTTTTACAAATTTATATAATATTTTCGAACTGAACATGTCTTTAGCCGATTTTTTTGCAAATTCTTTCTAAACACCTTCTTCTTCCAAATATGCCTAAATGTATATGATATATATTATATAATGTGTACGCCCACATTTTAAAGTCATAATTGTAAAGCAATGTTAAAATCGTGATAAAATTGCGCGTTTTCTCTTTGAAAGTTTTGGAGATAACAGAAAAAGTACTACCTTTGCATCCGCTTTCGAGAACGAACGATATCTCAAGCAAAACGAGATAAGTTTGGTGAAGAAAGTTTTAAAAGAAAGAGTTCTTTGAAAAGATTTACATAAGA
>NZ_JADYTS010000220.1 GCF_021531355.1 Leyella stercorea
AAGCATGTTCATAATGCAAAGATACAAAATACTATGAAACTAAAAAACCTCCCCAGTATTTTTCCACTGAGCCGTGAAAGGCTCCTCTTATTTGTGTGCAGATATGAAATCTGCACACAAATAAGAGGCAAAGAATAAAAAACAGAGCCGTGACACAGTTCAGTTTACACTACCAGAATGGCGCAAGGACAGCTGCCACAATTCTCTCCTTTGTTGAAACCTGCAAACTTATGAAGAAAAAAGTCCTTGGATTTCTCTGCTCACCCGTAAAACCCTGTGTCTACCCAAAGATCATAGACAATCTATAGAGAAAGAAGTCAAGATCTACAAC
>NZ_JADYTS010000221.1 GCF_021531355.1 Leyella stercorea
CGCTTAGGACTTCGACTGCATCTTTATTGAAACATCCGTTCATGCCTCCAGTAGCCAACCATACGAAATCAGACATGAAGCGGGCGGCAATGATGGCTGTCTTTTCGCTCTCCACGATGGCTACAGTCTTGGTCGTGGTTTTATCTGTCAACAGATGTTCGCCAAAGAAGCACTGCCGAAGTGTGAAGTCTGGCAGTTTCAGTTCCGAGTGTACCCAAGTCACCAGACTGTGAGGTTCCTTGATGCGGTGTCCTGTCTTGTCATCATACTTCATTATCTTGCCAGTGCGCACATTCCCATTGACATCTATCTGCCAAA
>NZ_JADYTS010000222.1 GCF_021531355.1 Leyella stercorea
AATAAAGTCGAAGATAAGTTATGCCCGTCAGTCTTACCGTGAGTCAAGAAGCAATCATCTGTGGATAGACCCTTCGGTGGGTTGGAATTGGAAGGCAACTGTTGTTTCTGAATTTTCGGCTAATGTTGGTTATGCTAATGCTCCATTAATGGGAAGGTCTATCTATGACACTCCTATCTTCACAAGCTATCGCACTCAGAAAGTGAATAGAGGCAAGACGGATGCTACTCACTCTCTTCATGCTACGGCAGCATATAAATACACCAATCCTGTGTCGGGACTGTTCTTTAATATTCGTCCTTCATATAATAGAATGT
>NZ_JADYTS010000223.1 GCF_021531355.1 Leyella stercorea
TTCCCGATTTTCCACATATTTTTGCAGCGTATTTCTACCGTGGAGAATTTGCGGAGCTTTTATTTTGTCATATTGTGAACGTAGTTGACAAGGGTTTACGAGTGGTTACGATGAAGGACAGATTTGAAGCTGATAGGCAAAAAGCGTTATATCGTGGATTGGGTTGACAAAGGTTGTCAATGGTTCACTTCCGTTTACTCCATAGGTGGAATACTCAAAGTATGTAGAACATAGCAATATCATAGAGTATGAGACCGACAAGAAAATGTGAATTTTGTGGCAAGACATTCGTGCCAAGAAGCGGTATGCAGAAATA
>NZ_JADYTS010000224.1 GCF_021531355.1 Leyella stercorea
TGATTTCATCGGCTGCAAGAAAGGCATTCGTGGTGACGATGCCCAATGAAGGTGGGCAGTCGATGAGGATGTAATCATAGTCCTGTCTGATTGGGTCAAGAAGCCTACTGAGCAGCTGTTCTCTTGCCAGGAGATTGGTTAGGGCAATCTCTGCACTCGCCATTTCAAGTGACGATGGCACAAGGTCAAGATTGTCCCTGATATGCTTCACTGGCAATGGTTCTCCATCTACGAGGGCATCAAAGATGCTGGTCTCAACGTCATCTTCGTTAGGGATGAAATACAAGGTGAGATTAGCCTGTCCATCGA
>NZ_JADYTS010000225.1 GCF_021531355.1 Leyella stercorea
AGACGGCGTCCGCCTCCTTTGTCATACTCAACCATCTGGCAGTCGCGCTTGGGCTGTTCCAGTATCCAGTTCTTGACTTCCTGACTTTCATTCTTTATTTTCGCACCTATTATATACTTGTAGCCGTGCGCCTCAAGTTCCGCTATATTTGCATTGTTCATCAGACCAGAGTCAGCCACCACAACGAAGTCTTCCAATCCGTATTTGCTTACAAACTCGTTTATCGTCGGCAGCATCGTGTGACCTTCATATTTGTTGCCCTCATGGATGCAATAGGCAAGCGGATAGCCGCCCAAACTTACAAGC
>NZ_JADYTS010000226.1 GCF_021531355.1 Leyella stercorea
ATCCATTACATTACCAGTTTAAGGGTTTGGGCTTGCGCTTGTTTCCTGCAAGAATGGCAGCGTTCTCCTCTTCAGCAGTGAGAGGTACAGGATTCTTGCGGTTAGTCTCCAGCCACTTGTCAAGTTCGTCTTGATAAAGGCAATAACGCTTGCCCGGCTTGGTGGCAGGAATGCTGCCGTTGCCAAGTTTCATGTAGAGGGTAGCCATAGGCATTTTTAGATATGCCGATGCCTCCTCCACACTCATAGGTATGTGCGTGTTCGCCTTGTGTGGCTTGTTCTGTGATTGCAGACCGATGATCATCT
>NZ_JADYTS010000227.1 GCF_021531355.1 Leyella stercorea
TCATAAGGAATTTCCTTCATTGCCTTTGAGTCGTAAACTGATGCTGTAGAGATGTGGAAGAAAGCTGGGACCTGAGATTCGAGGTCGTATAGCACATGTGCTTTTACTCCTCCCTTCTTCTTACGGAACTTTGCCCACCAGAAGACAGACAAACACAAAGGAATGGTCGTTGAGTCGAAAGCATACACATTGCCTTGCAACTTGAAGATATCTGTTACACGTTTCTTTCTTGCCTGCTCCATAATATAGAAAGCAAAGTCTTCAAAGATACGGTAGTCACGATTCTGATTGGCAGAAGCAAATG
>NZ_JADYTS010000228.1 GCF_021531355.1 Leyella stercorea
GCCCTACCTTGTTGTAATAGTCAGTATGCAGTTGGGAAAGGTATTGTGATTTGTCCTTTGCTCGCTCTCCCCACACTTTGGCATAAGAGACCCTTTCAACAACACCCTTTGCCGCTTCCGATTTTGTGTAGTTGTCACGTTCTTCTTTTGGAAGTGCTCTCCATTCCTTGGTAGAGAGAACCTTTTCTGGATTATCCTTGTGAATGTACTTGCTTCCGATGCGCCCTCGTTTCTTTACTTGTTCAACAGGCACGGTCTGCACATGGGCATGGATGCTTGTCTCGTCACAATGCACATCAA
>NZ_JADYTS010000229.1 GCF_021531355.1 Leyella stercorea
GAACAGAATGATGCTTCCGTTACTGAGGTTCGTGACAGTCATTTGTCATTCACGAAGGAATAACTCTAACAATAGGGATTATTCGGGAGTTTCCTCTGATATATCATGAAACTCATATCCTCCATTGCCAGGCTCATCAATCGGAATGACATCATTAGAACATGGTGCTTTCAGGTTCTTCAATGTGCTGTAGTCCAAGCCTTCAAACGGCTTTGGAAATAAAGCCCTGACAAAGGCTATTCGCATTGCCATTGTGTAATCACGTTTACCCAAACGTTCTGCGATATTCCACACGAAGTG
>NZ_JADYTS010000022.1 GCF_021531355.1 Leyella stercorea
AATAGCTCAGTTGGTAGAGCACAACCTTGCCAAGGTTGGGGTCGCGAGTTCAAGTCTCGTTTGCCGCTCTTCTTTTAAAAGATTTTTAAATCAGTATTTTTTTGAAGAACAAAACAGAATTCAATGAACTTATACTTAAGATATTTTGACAAGGAGACGTTAGTAACAAACGTTGAAGATGCATTGGATTTTTTGCGTTCAATCCAGGAAATTGGAATGAATGCAAACCTTGAAGCTGATGTTAGAGAATATGCCAACAGCGATGTCTATTACCCCAAAAGATACAAAATAAGACCACGCGTATACTTTATTATTATCAAGACAACGGCAGCAACCATGCTTGACTTCAAGCAGAAGAAAGCTCTACATCCGGCTCCACATAACAATGCAGCAGCAGAAAAGCATGATATGGCTTCGGTAGTGGCCTCACGCCTCAACGAGGAACGTCCGGGATGGTACGAAGGCGAACTGGACTTCAAGCGCGTAGTATTGATTCCAGCAACAGGCAAGCACGAATATCGTGACACACACTTTGTGGTACGATGCAAAGCCAATTCGGGACAAGACTGCTACAACCGCATTGTAGAGCATCTGCGCGACCGTGTGGACAACCGTTCACAGTTCCCGTCAGCCAAAGGAAAGAACTTCCACTACAAGTATCTTGGTATGTGGAAATAAAACATATTGAATAATTATGTCATAGGATGTCGCTCAAAACACGGCATCCTATGTTTGGTTTATCCTATAACAACAAAAACAGACTATCATGAATAAAGTAATGCTTATAGGAAACGTTGGAAAAGAACCCGACGTGAAATATTATGATGCCGACCAGGCTGTAGCACAATTCCCTTTAGCTACGACAGAACGAGGATATGTGTTGCAAAACGGCACACGTGTGCCTGACCGAACAGACTGGCACAATATTGTAATGTGGAGAGATCTTGCAAAAATAGCAGAAAGATATGTCCACAAAGGCGACAAGATATACGTTGAAGGCAGAATACGATACAGATATTACGATGACAAAAAAGGCCAACGTAGATTTATAGCAGAGATATATGCCGACAACATGGAACTGCTTACACCAAAACAGGTCTCAGCAACGGTACAGAACGAACAAACAAAAGAAAACACACGTACTAACATAAAAGAAGACGTGAACAACGACACGTTACCATTCTAATATATAAACAATTGTGGAAACATACTTAAGATTCATTTCCGATTCACTCTCCGATGTCTACCTTGTAGCTCCAACTACGGGCGTATTAATATGTATTGTACTGACCATGATACTTATGGCAATGTCGGCATTTGCAAGTGGTTCGGAAATAGCCTTCTTCAGTCTGTCGCCATCCGACTTGGCTGAATTGAATGCACAGAAATCATCAAGCGACAGCAATATACTGAATTTACGTGAGGACAGCGAGCGCACGCTAGCAACAATCCTTATCACTAACAATTTCGTTAATGTAACGATTATCATGCTGTGCAACTATATCTTCGGCAATATCGTTCATTTCGGAGAGAAGGCGTATTGGCTGCAATTCCTGTCGCTTACCGTAATGTTGACTTTTCTGCTTCTGCTCTTTGGCGAGATTATGCCCAAGGTGTACAGCCGTCAGGACCCGCTCAATTTCTGCCGCAAAGCTGTAAAGGGTGTATGTATATGCAGAAAGATATTTTGGCCTATAGAGAACATTCTACTGCGTAGTGGCGTAATTGCCGAGAAGGTAGTACAGAAAGAAAAGCACGTTTTGAGTGTTGACGACCTGGAACACGCTCTTGAGCTGACCGACAAGAACGACATCAAGGACGAGCAAAGCATGCTTAAGGGCATTATCCGATTTGGCGATGAAACTGCCAAGGAGGTGATGACAAGCCGACAAGACATAGTAGGACTTGATATAAAATCGAACTATACAGAAGTGTTGAACTGTATTGTTGAGAACAACTACAGCCGAATTCCAGTTTACCAGGATAACGGTGACAACATTCGAGGTATATTATACATTAAGGATTTGTTGCCCCATTTGACAAAGCCCGCAAGTTTCCGTTGGCAGAGCCTGATGCGTCCTCCTTATTTTGTTCCTGAAACAAAGAAGATTGACGACCTGATGCGCGAATTCCAAGAGAATAAGATACACATCGCTATTGTTGTAGATGAGTTCGGAGGAACAAGCGGTTTGATTACACTGGAAGACATTCTCGAAGAAATTGTAGGTGAAATCAACGATGAGTATGACGAAGAAAACAAGCTGTACAGTAAGTTGAACTACAATACATATATATTCGAAGGCAAGACTTTGCTGACTGATTTCTGCAAGACATTGAACATCAACGATGAGGAATTTGCAGACGTAGAGGGTGATGCCGACACGCTTGCAGGATTGCTACTGGAAATAAAAGGCGACTTCCTTAGCATCCACGAGAAGATTGATTTCAAGAACTATACATTCGAAATTGT
Source organism: Leyella stercorea (assembly GCF_021531355.1). GTDB lineage: Bacteria > Bacteroidota > Bacteroidia > Bacteroidales > Bacteroidaceae > Prevotella. The sequence goes on from NZ_JADYTS010000022.1 coordinate 2,471, forward strand.
AGGCATAGAAGAACGCCGCATCAGCAGAATTAAAGTCACAATACACGAGAAGAAAGAAGAAGACTCTGAAGAGAAATAATCTTTGGGAGAAACAAGAATGTAGACTATGCCTCTATTATATATTGAGAAAATTGACGATAATACGCAGTTGGGAGCTTGGTTATTTGACAAAAGCACTAACCTAAAGGACGTTTGCCCGTCTGATGTGTACAACCGAACAATGACAATGTGCAATAATCGCCAGAAAGAAACAGCTGCTGTCTATGCATTGCTGAACGAAATGCTCGGCAGAGGCGGTTGGACTATTGATCACGAAGACTCGGGAAGACCAATACTAAGAGGCTCAGACATGGAAATAGGCATTAGCCACACCAAGAACTATGCAAGTATAATCTTATCGCGACACAAACGTGTAGCTGTCGACATAGAATATATAAGCGACAGGATATTTAAGATTGAAGACAAATTCATGCGTAGTGACGAACGTGATTACAGTCTGACACTCTGCAATAATATAAAAATCTCTGACAACACTCACATTAACAAGGCATATATACTGCTGCTATTCTGGTGTGCTAAGGAAACGGTGTACAAATACTATTCGGACGAACATCTGGCGCTACACGACATAATGATTGAAAGAATAACAGAAAGCAACAAATACGAAGGCTGTATTAGATGCAAGAACACATTGAACGGAGAAACTCAAACGTTAATCTATAAAGTCAACGACAATACAGTCTTGACATACTTAGTATAAATCGAAAGCGGTTCAGAACCGAATGATTAATGTCATTCTGATTCTGAACCGCTTTCGTTTTATAATTATAATAAGTTCACATCACGTATAATCAGTACATATAATAATACCAATAGGTATTGCCATAAGTATCGCGCAAAGCCGTCTGTCGCTCACGGGCATCGGCTATCGACTTCTCCAGTTTCTGCATATCCTCAAAATCGGCATCCAAGACATTGTCATGATAAACGATACAAGGATTGGAATGTAAATGGGTATACAGAATCAAAGCCTCTTTATAATGCTTGGGCAACTTAACAGAGTCGTTCACCTCATAATACTTGGTGATATTGTGTGCAAAAGCATCGAGCTTCTTATCCATAAGGTAAGCGCACAATTGATAATCGATAGTACGACGATTGAGACGCTTATGCCTACGCTGATAGTCAAGATAATGCATGGTGGACATTCGTTGCAGATAAGCGTTGCCAAGATAGGCGTAGAAGGTAGTATCGGCAAGCAATCCAAAACCTACGTTATTGCCATTGGGCATTAGCGAAGCGGAACCGCCCTTCAATGGGAATTCGAACAATCTTTCAGCCAAAAGCCCTTTTCGCGAAAGAGTGTAAGCAGTAAGCATTGTCAGATTCTCATCAGCATCAGAGTGCTGCTGCAATGTACGCAAAGCTTCGTCAACATCATTATCTACCAAACATTGTTCTACATGTATACGGTCATGGAATACTCTATCAGAATTGCCCCATCCACATACAAATAGCATCATAAGCAGCATGACACTCAAACTAACCCACAACTGACGTGTCTGGTCCATGAAAACATGACTATACTTTTCGACCATGCCAGATGTATTCAACAGCCAAACAACTACAAAATACGATATAAGACATAAAGGCAATACGTATCCACCCCAGCCAAACTCAATAAAGCCATTACTGGCTACGCCCGACTGGCTTACATCCGTAATCATTGCAAGCAACAATGTAGATGGAATGAACGTAAAAGCCCATGCCAACCGCATGCGCTGAAACAAACGGACAACACCCACTTGAATGAGGAGCAGTACTATTGTTATTAGTACCGCTCCTACAAAGTGATTGTAATGGGTTTGTCCTTCCGACAACACGTGCTGCATAATTGTCATCAAATCTGCCTGATAGTAATACAGGTAGAAAAACGAAAACAATGCAAAGACAAATGTACACAACACGTGTGTCAAAGTATCCTGACTATACTTTACCCTATTCATTAATTTCTTTTTAATACTACAGCCGAACGTGCAGGAATGTAAAGCTTCAGCCATTCCTTGCGGTCGTTCATATACAACGGATCGTAATTGGTGAAATGGGTGATTGAATCATCAGCAAGACCGTTACCACCAAAGTCCTTTGAATCTGTATTCAGAACAACATCGTACGAGCCTGTAGGAACAAGGAATCCATAGTCAACGAACGATTGTGTCGGACTGAAGTTGAATACGAACACCAAGTCACCACGCATATAAGCGAGTATCTGGTCAGAATCGTTGTGCCAAATCTCTACTACCGGCTTGTTCTGAATATTCTTCTCAAGCTTGAGCGTTGACAACATTGCCTTATCAAAATCGCCAAGATAATGATAGTCAAGTTCGGGGTTGTCTACAAGATTCCACTGACGACGCGCATACTTATGGCTCCATCCGTTGCCCTCACGCGGGAAGTCGATCCATTCCGGATGACCGAATTCATTGCCCATAAAGTTGAGATAACCGCCATTGATGGTAGACGCTGTAACGAGACGTATCATCTTGTGCAAGGCAATACCTCTATTGGCGCGGTCGTTCTCGTCGCCTTTACGGAAGTGCCAGTACATATCGGCATCAATAAGGCGGAAGATAATGGTCTTGTCGCCCACAAGAGCCTGGTCGTGGCTTTCGCAATAGCTAATGGTACGTTCGTCGGAACGGCGGTTTGTAACCTCCCAGAATATAGAGCTTGGCTTCCAAGCTTCATCCGGAAGTTCCTTGATTGTCTTGATCCAATAATCAGGGATGTTCATTGCCATACGATAGTCGAAACCGTAGCCACCAACGGTAAACTTGGCAGCAAGACCTGGCATACCGCTAACTTCCTCAGCAATAGTTATAGCATTAGGATTAACCTCATGTATAAGGAGATTGGCAAGTGTCAGATAGCAGATGGCATTATCGTCCTGATGTCCGTTGAAGTAATCGCCGTAGTTGCAGAATGCCTCACCCAGACCGTGACTATAATAGAGCATTGAGGTTACGCCGTCGAAACGGAAACCGTCAAAATGGAATTCCTCAAGCCAATATTTGCAGTTTGAAAGGAGGAAATGAATAACCTCGTCCTTGCCATAGTCGAAGCATAATGAGTCCCAAGCCGGATGTTCATGCTTTTCGCCCGGATAGAAATACTGGTTGGGGTCGCCTGCAAGATTACCCAATCCCTCTATCTCGTTCTTCACTGCATGTGAATGTACAATATCCATGATAACAGCAATGCCGTCCTTATGAGCCTGGTCGATAAGAGCCTTCAGATCCTCTGGAGTACCGAAGCGTGAAGAAGCAGCAAAGAAACTGCTCACATGATATCCGAATGAGCCATAATACGGATGTTCCTGAATGGCCATAATCTGGATACAATTGTATCCGTCTTTCTTGATTCTTGGCAATACATTCTCACGGAATTCATTGTATGTACCTACCTTTTCCGCATCCTGAGCCATTCCGATATGGCACTCGTAGATGAGCAACGGCGACTTATTGGCCTTGAACTTAGTTTTCTTCCATTCATATGGTTCTGGATTCCATACCTGAGCCGAGAATATCTTTGTCTCCTCGTCCTGGACTACTCGTGTAGCCCAAGCCGGGATACGCTCGCCCATTCCGCCATCCCAATATACGTGCATCTTGAAGAGGTCGCCATGCTTTACTGCCTTCTCTGAGAGTTTCAGCTCCCAGTTGCCAGCCTCGTCAATACGCTTAGCGCTATAACGCTCGCTTTCGGTCCAACCGTTGAAATCGCCTACAAGATATATTGCGGTAGCATTAGGTGCCCATTCACGGAACACCCATCCACGTTTTGCCTTATGCAGTCCATAGTACTTATGTCCATTGGCAAAATCCGTGAGTTTTGTCTTTCCATTATTAGTCAGTGAGTTGAGTTTCCACAGGGCATGATCGTGACGTCCCTTTATAGCCTCTTCATAAGGCTCAAGGTAAGCATCGTTCTTCACCAATCCAATATGTTTAACTTTGGACTCTGAGTTTTTAGTCTGTGTTTTTTTTGATTTTAATGCCATAGCTATATAATTAGTACGTTAGTTAATCTTCAAATCTTTTGCCATTCTCATAATGACCACGTTTCAGTATCTGGCCATTACTGTCTTTCTCTACGAAATTACCGTCTCGTAGACCGTTGACATACGAACCTTCAAAACGCTTTCCGTCTTTATACTCTTCAATGGCAGCGCCATTGCGACGTCCGTCCTTATACATTCCCTTGAACTTTGAACCGTCAGAGAAGTGGATTATGACCTGTCCGTTCACCTTGCCATCCTTGAATTCGCCTTCAAATACGTCGCCATTCTTCTTGACAAGTTTGCCATGTCCATTTTGGCGGTCGCTCTTCCACATCCCTACATACATATCGCCATTTTTCCAAAGGAATGTGCCCATACCGTCCTTGTCGCCTTCGTTGAAATGACCGGTATACTTGTCACCGTTCTTGTACTTGAATATGCCTTCGCCAGTGCGCTCGCCCTGAACGTAATCGCCCTCATAGACATCGCCATTCTGGAAGCGGTATACACCCTTGCCGTTCTGTATGTCGTTAAGCCAATCACCAGTATACACGTCACCGTCGGCATACTTGTTAGTCCCCTTGCCCGAGCGCTGGTTGTTGAGCCACATGCCATCGTACGTTGTACCATCATTCCAAGCAAAGAATCCCTTACCCGACTTCTGGTCGTTGTTCCAGTTACCGTCGTAGTAGGCACCACTTGCAAATGTATATTTACCCTTGCCCTGACGCTTGTCTTTCTGCCAGTTGCCATCGTAAATATCACCATTATAATAGTACATCACACCATGTCCTTGCTGATAATCACGATACCACATTCCCTTGTATCGATTATTGTTCATAAACCAGAATGTACCAAAACCATGCTGCTGGTCTTGAAACCACTCGCCTTCATATTTCTCGCCATCAGAAAAGGTATAAATACCCTGTCCCTGACGCTTACCTTTGACATATTCTCCTTCAAAGATATCACCATTCTTGAAGACGGTACTGCCCTTGCCTTGTGGCTTTCCTGCCTGCATCTGTCCCTTGTACTGTCCACCATCATGAGTAATGCACGAGCCAAGAGTGATTTTTTGCGCAAATGAGCCAACAGAAAAGACAGACAAAAGCACAAATAAATATATAGATTTTTTCACTTTTATTCAATTTACAATTATTCTATGCCAAAATTATCAATTAAATATGAGACAGCAAAATGAATTTAGGATTTTTAGCGGAAATATTGCGAAATAAACATTAAATTTGCACAGTAAATTATACTATAATTACAACCGACATGCTTACAAAAGAAAAAATAAAGAAAATCCAACGATTTATAAGCATTGACATTTGGGGCATAAACCGTGAAAGCATCTCGCCTTTTAAATACTTCATGCTCTCAATTGCCAAAAGACTTATCCTTGCCATAGAGTTTACAACAGCAAGACGTATAACAAGTGCTGCGGCGGCACTCACCTACTCTACCCTACTGGCATTCGTTCCAATTTTGGCAGTAGTGTTTGCCATTGCCCGTGGCTTTGGATACAACAAATACATTGAGGAATGGTTTCGCGATTCCTTCTCAAGCCAGCCTCAAGCCGCCGAGACTATCATTGGCTTTGTCAACTCGTATCTTATACATACAAAAAGCGGTCTGTTCTTGGGAGTCGGCCTTATCTTCATGTTCTTCACGGTGATTATGCTTATCAGCAATATTGAGCAGACGTTCAATAACATTTGGCAGATAAAGAAACAGCGCAGCGTATTCCGCACCATTACCGACTACACGTCAATGTTCCTACTGGTGCCTATAACTATCGTAATAACCTCAGGTGTGAGCATCTTCTTCGCCACCATATTCAAGCAGATTGAAAACACCATGCTCATCGGTCCGCTCACACAATTCATACTGCAACTGATGCCTTATGTGCTCATGTCTGGCGTATTCATTGCCCTGTACGTATTCATGCCCAATACAAAGGTGAAACTCACTTGTGCCATTGCCCCTGGCATCTTAGCAGGTGTGGCAATGCAGGGATTACAGATATTCTACATTCATTCGCAGATTTGGGTGAGTTCATACAATGCCATATATGGCTCGTTTGCAGCCCTGCCGTTGTTTATGCTTTGGGTACAAATATCGTGGCTTATCTGTCTGTTCGGTGCCGAACTGTGCTATGCTACTCAGAATATGGAAGACTTCGCTTTCCGCACTAAAGCCGAGGACCTTAGCCATCGCTACAAGACATTGCTATGCCTGATATTGGCCAATCAGATATGCAAACAATTTGCCGAAGGAGGCAAACCTTACTCGGCGCTCGATCTTAAGCTACGCACCGGCATACCTATCCGCATCGTAAATGAATTGCTGTACGAACTGACACAGATAAACATCATAACCGAAATATCGAGCGGTGACAAGGGCGAGACTACTTATTACCAACCTGCCGAATGTCTGACACGACTGTCTGTAGGCACTCTTATAGACCGACTGGAAGCAAACGGTAAGTGGGCTTTGAGCATCGACTTGCGCAAACTGGCATCACCACAATGGAAGGAGGCCTATGCCAATCGTTCGAAATACCTCAACGCTCAGAGGAGTATTCTTGTAAAGGATTTGTAAAGCAGTACATTAGCACTCATAAAGTTGTACATTAGCACTCATAAAGTTATTCGATAGCCTTAATAAAGTTGCCCTTCTGCATTTCAAACAGAATACAATTTGAAATGCAGAAGGGCAACTTCTATTCTATCAGTTTACTGTTATGTGAAAACAGCCTTGTTTCACTTCATATTTCACCAAGCAACGTTTCTGCCGTCGCATGTCGTTGAGCACCTCGCTCAACACCCACTTCAGCGAATCGTTGCGCACCTGTCGGCGGCGCGGTCCCTGCGGGTCTTCCACCGTTTTGTAGCGGTTGTAGCAAACATCGAATGTCGTACCGTACAAGTGGCATGAATTCTCGGTAGCATTAGAATTGTGTCGGCGCAACTTCACCACGTCTGCCTTGCTGCGAAGCACCGATGTGACAATGATTTTATGGAGAGGAATCTGCTTGGTCTGCAAGCTGTCGAAAAACGCTCGTCCTATGTCCTGAAGCAATTCGGAAGCCGAAGGCACCAGATAAGGAATGCTGTTCTTCAGTCGGTCAACATGGAAAAACGGATTATTGCCCACATACACAAGTTCCGACTTTCGACGCTCGGCATCCTCGCGGTCGAGAACAGCCTTCACACCATGACGCTGTGCAGCCGCAAGCTGCACATCATTCTGATCGGGAAAAGTATTGCCAAAATGCGGTACACTGTAAATACGGTTTTTCACTGGCGTACCATCAGCATTAAAGAACAGCGACGGTCTGCCTATAGGTTTTATCTCGGCCACCGGAGCTGAAGTAATTTCATCCATTCCGTCAACAGCTACCGAATCAGCCACGGCATCAGTACTGACAGTATCTGCCGAAGCCACGGCAGCGCCATTACCAGCAGCACGGTCGATTGACGCACACCTGAAGATTGCAAGCAACACAACCGTAATGCCGAATATCTGAGTATAATTCTTCTTCGTTATTTTCATCATAATAAGTGCAAAGTTACACAAGAATGCAAATACTGCCAAAACAGAGGTAATTTATTTTTGGAAATAGTTGAGTTTTTTTTTTGAATTTGTACAAAAAAACGTACCTTTGCATCTAAAATAACATATTATAAATTTTGATAGAGAAACATATCATACTTGAAGACATAGACCCAGTAGTATTTTATGGTGTAGGCAACGGGCATCTGCAAATGATCAAGTCGCTCTACCCTAAGCTACGCATCGTGGCGCGTGACAATGTTATACGCGTTTTGGGCGATGAAGAGGAAATGGCTTCATTCGAGGAGAATATCGAGAAGATGCGCCGCCATGTGCTGAAATACAACAGCATAGGCGAAGAGGACATTCTCGACATCATAAAAGGCAAGCAGACAAAAGCAGACGGAGTAAAGGGCGTAATTGTCTACAACATATCCGGCAAGCCCATAAAATGCAAAAGCCAAAACCAGCAGCAATTAGTTGATGCTTTTGAAAAGAACGACATGGTTTTTGCAACCGGTCCTGCCGGAACGGGTAAGACTTACCTAAGTATAGCCCTCGCTGTAAGAGCCTTGAAAGAAAAAACGATACGCAAGATTATCCTTTCACGTCCTGCCGTTGAAGCCGGTGAAAAACTGGGATTTCTACCAGGCGACATGAAGGATAAGATTGACCCGTACCTTCAACCTCTGTACGATGCACTCGAAGACATGATTCCAGCAGTAAAGCTGCAGGACATGATTGAAAAGAACGTCATACAGATAGCTCCACTTGCATTCATGCGCGGTCGAACACTTAGCGATGCAGTAGTGATACTCGACGAGGCACAGAACACAACGCCGGCACAGCTCCGCATGTTCCTCACACGTATGGGTTGGAACACAAAGATGATTGTGACGGGCGACATGACACAGATAGACTTGCCACGCGGACAAAAGAGCGGACTGAAAGAGGCGCTCAGCATTTTGAAAGACGTGGAAGGTATTGGATTTGTGCCATTGGAGCAGAAGGACATCGTGCGCCACAAGCTCGTCACACGCATTGTCAACGCCTACGAGGCTTACGACAAGAGCAATGACGAAAAACGTGAGAGCACAACAAAGCAGGATTCATAAACAAATATAAATTTATATTAGAAAGTATGAAAGCACTTACACAAACTGATTTTCATTTTGAAGGACAGAAAAGCGTGTACCATGGTAAGGTGCGCGACGTATATGACATCAACGATGATGTCATAGTAATGGTAGCCACCGACAGAATTTCCGCTTTTGACGTGGTATTGCCCAAGGGCATTCCATTCAAGGGACAAGTATTGAACCAGATTGCAGCTAAGTTCCTTGATGCAACCACCGACATCTGCCCCAACTGGAAACTTGCTACTCCCGACCCTATGGTGACTGTAGGTCTGAAATGCGAGGGATTCCGCGTGGAAATGATTATCCGTTCTATTCTTACAGGTTCGGCTTGGCGTGCCTATAAGGAGGGATGCCGCGAGATTTGCGGCGTTAAGCTTCCTGAAGGAATGAAGGAGAACCAGCGTTTCCCTGAGCCAATCATCACTCCGACAACTAAGGCTGATGAGGGTCACGACCTCAATATCTCTAAGGAAGAAATCATCGCACAAGGTATTGTAAGTGCAGAGGACTATGCGGTAATGGAAGACTACACACGCCGTATTTTCCAGCGCGGTCAGGAAATGGCAGAAAAGCGCGGACTTATTCTTGTAGACACCAAGTACGAGTTCGGCAAGCGCGACGGCAAGGTTTACCTCATCGACGAAATCCATACTCCCGACTCAAGCCGCTACTTCTATGCCGACGGTTATGAGGAGAAGTTTGAGAAGGGTCTGCCGCAGAAGCAGCTCTCTAAGGAATTCGTACGCCAGTGGCTCATTGAACACAACTTCATGAATGAGCCTGGACAGGTTATGCCCGAAATCACCGACGAGTATGCAGAAAGCGTAAGCGACCGCTACATCGAGCTGTACGAGCACATCACTGGTGAGAAGTTTGACAAGACTGCAGAAGACGGCGACATTGCCACACGTATCGAAAAGAATGTAGCTTCATACCTCGCTACACGCAAGTAGTATAGGAAATGTTGGGTGATGAATGTTATCTAATGGGCTGACAATGAGGCTGACATAAATAACGTTCAACACCCAACATTTTTTGATTTCTGTAACACTGCAACAATGACATACAAACAGGAAAAGATAACCCCTTACAACAATACACAGGAAAAGGGAGAACAAGTGGAACAGATGTTTGACAACATCGCCCACTCCTACGACAAGCTCAACCACCGTCTGTCATGGAACATCGACAAGGCGTGGCGAAAGATGGCGCTTAACAGACTGAAACCGTTCAAGCCACAGCACATCCTTGACGTAGCTACCGGAACCGGCGACTTTGCCATTCAGGCTGCCACGATGTTAAACCCCAAGCAGGTTGTAGGAGCCGACATAAGTGAGGGGATGATGAATATCGGAAGACAGAAAGTCGAGAATCTCGGACTTAGCGACACGATATCATTCAGCAAAGAAGACTGCATGAATTTGTCTTTTCCCGAAGCCTCATTCGACGCTGTAATAGCAGCATTCGGAATACGCAACTTCCAGAATCTTGACAAGGGACTAGAGGAGATGCACCGAGTATTGAAAAAGGGAGGACATCTCTGCATATTGGAACTGACAACACCAGTGCACTTCCCCATGCGCCAACTGTTCAAGATCTACTCGCACACAATACTGCCATTATACGGCAGAATGATTTCGGGCGACAAGACTGCTTACTCATACCTAACAGCTACAATAGAAGCCTTCCCGCAAGGAGAAGTAATGGTAGGGATATTGAAAAAAGCAGGCTTTGCAGAAGCGTCATTCAAGAGGTTTACACTTGGCATCTGCACAATGTATTTTGCAACAAAGTAAAAACATCTATTTCATAACCATCTAAAAGTAGAATATATGGATAAGTATGGATTAATCGGATTTCCATTGGGCCACTCATTCTCGGTAAGTTTCTTTAACGAGAAATTTGCCAATGAGAACATCAACGCGCGCTACATAAACTTTGAAATTCCACAAATAGATGAACTGCCCGAGATTCTGGCTTCAAATCCAGAACTCAAAGGACTTAATGTAACTATTCCATACAAGCAGAAGGTCATAAGCTATCTTGATGATATAAGCCCTGAAGCTAAGTCAATTGGAGCAGTAAACGTTATTAGAATAACCCACAAGGGGAAAAATCCGATACTCAAAGGCTTTAACAGCGACGTGATAGGATTCACAAGAAGCATTGAGCCGATGCTGGAGAAAATCCACAAGAAAGCTCTTATATTAGGCACGGGCGGCGCATCAAAGGCTATAGAGTACGGATTGAAGACATTAGGATTGGAAACATTATTCGTAAGTCGGACAAAACGAGACGGATGCATAACATACGACGAAGTGACTCCTGAAATAATCAAGGAATACAACGTCATCGTCAACTGCACCCCGGTCGGCATGTATCCCAAGGCCGACTCATGTCCCAACCTGCCTTACGAAGCAATGGACAGCCACAACATTCTGTACGACCTGATTTACAATCCCGACGAAACATTATTCATGAAGAAGGGTGCAGAACATGGTGCTACGACCAAGAACGGACTGGAAATGCTATTGCTTCAAGCCTTTGCCAGCTGGGATTTCTGGAATGGCGAGGAGCAGCTATAATATATACATATTAAATTTTAATCGAAACATATCAAATAAAATAACAATGGACAAATCCAATAGATACATGATGCGCGGAGTCAGCGCCGCCAAGGAAGATGTGCACAATGCTATCAAGAACATTGACAAGGGTCTTTATCCTCAGGCTTTCTGCAAGATTATCCCCGACATTTTAGGTGGTGATCCAGAATATTGCAACATCATGCATGCTGACGGTGCAGGTACGAAATCGTCACTTGCCTATATGTACTGGAAGGAAACTGGCGATATCAGCGTATGGAAGGGCATTGCTCAGGACGCTATCGTAATGAATACTGATGACCTGCTCTGCGTAGGCGCTGTAGACAACATCCTTGTGTCAAGCACTATCGGACGCAACAAGATGCTCGTTCCGGGCGAGGTTATCTCGGCCATCATCAACGGTACAGACGAACTGCTTGCCGAATTGCGCGGAATGGGCGTTGGCGTATATGCTACCGGTGGCGAGACAGCCGACGTTGGCGACCTCGTACGCACTATCATTGTCGACTCTACTGTGACTTGCCGTATGAAGCGCAAGGACGTTATCGACAATGCCAACATCCGTCCTGGCGACGTTATCGTAGGTCTTGCTTCTTTCGGACAGGCTACTTACGAGAAACAGTACAATGGCGGTATGGGTTCTAACGGATTGACAAGTGCTCGTCATGACGTTTTCTCAAAGTATCTTGCTGAGAAATATCCCGAAAGCTACGACCACGCTGTGCCCGAGGAACTTGTTTATAGCGGCGGCTGCCGTCTGGACGACGAGGTAGAAGGTGCCCCCGTCAATGCAGGTCAGCTCGTACTCTCACCTACCCGCACTTATGCTCCGGTAATCAAGCGACTGCTTGACGAACTGCGTCCAGAGATTCACGGTATGGTTCACTGTACTGGCGGCGCACAGACCAAGGTTCTGCACTTCGTAGGCGACAACTGCCGTGTAATCAAGGACAACATGTTCCCCGTTCCTCCATTGTTCCGCGTAATCCAGGAGCAGAGTCAGACCGACTGGAAGGAAATGTACAAGGTGTTCAACATGGGTCACCGCATGGAGATTTACGTACGTCCTGAAGTTGCCGAGAAGGTGATTGAGATCAGCAAGAGCTTCAACATCGACGCCCAGATTGTAGGCCACATCGAGGAAGGCAAGCGCTCGCTGCTCATCAAGTCGGAATATGGTGAATTCGAATATTAATCTTATATAGTTGAGCAATTTCAGTACTCATCTACATAATAATAACAAATGGCAGAAAACAATAATATATTAGAAAAGCTTGACGGACTGGAGGCACGCTATGAGGAAGTGTCAACCCTTATCACCGACCCTTCGGTGATTGCCGACCAGCAGCGTTATGTGAAACTGACAAAGGAATATAAGGACCTTGAAGACATCATGAAACTTCGCCAGAAGTATATCAATTGTCTTAACGGTATTGCTGAGGCAAAGGACATCATCATGAACGAGCAGGATCCTGACATGAAGGAGATGGCGCGCGAGGAACTTGCCACAAACGAAGAACTTCAGCCCAAACTCGAGGAAGAGATAAAGATTGCACTTGTACCAAAGGACCCTGAGGACGCTAAGAACGTACAGATGGAGGTTCGCGCCGGAACTGGTGGCGACGAGGCTTGTCTCTTTGCAGGCGAGATATTCATGATGTACAAGAAGTATTGCGAATCGAAGGGCTGGACTGTATCCGTTACAAGCGAGAGTGAAGGCGCAGTAGGCGGCTTCAAGGAAATCTGCTTTGCAGTAAGTGGCGACAACGTATACGGCACATTGAAGTATGAGTCGGGCGTTCATCGAGTGCAACGTGTTCCGGTTACAGAGTCCAACGGCCGTATGCAGACTTCTGCAGCTACCGTTGCCGTTCTTCCTGAGGCAGACCCGTTTGAGGTAAACATCAACGAGGGCGAAATCAAATGGGACACATTCCGCTCTTCAGGTGCTGGTGGTCAGAACGTGAACAAGGTGGAGTCAGGTGTGCGTGCCCGCTATATGTGGAAGAACCCAAACACCGGCGAGGTAGAAGAAATCCTCATCGAATGTACAGAGACCCGCGACCAGCCCAAGAACAAGGAAAGAGCTCTTGCACGTCTGCGTACATATATTTATGATAAAGAGCACCAGAAGTATGTTGACGATATTGCCAACCGCCGTAAGACTCTCGTCTCTACTGGCGACCGCTCAGCAAAGATTCGTACATACAACTTCCCGCAGGGCCGTGTCACCGACCATCGCATCGGCATGACCGTATACGACCTTCCTGGCTTCATGGGCGGCAACATCCAGTCGATGATTGACGCGCTCACCGTGGCTGAGAATGCAGAGAAGATGAAGGAGAACGAATTGTAATCATCAATTATAACATCAGTTGTAAATACTAATTGAATTATCAATTTATAAAAGACTAATCGTTATGAACAGATCAGAATTAGTAAATCAGATAAAGACCAAGCGCTCTTTTCTGTGCGTGGGTCTTGACACCGACCTCAAGAAGGTTCCGGCACACATACTCAACGAGGAAGACCCGATTTTCGCTTTCAACAAAGCCATCATCGACGCCACAGCTCCTTACTGTGTATCGTACAAGCCAAACCTCGCATTCTATGAGGCATTCGGCGTGAAGGGACTCATCTCGTTTGAGAAGACAATCAAATATCTCAAGGAGAACTATCCAAACCACTTCATCGTAGCAGACGCCAAGCGCGGTGACATTGGCAACACAAGTGCCATGTACGCACGCACATTCTTCGAGGAATACGATGTTGACTCGCTCACAGTAGCTCCTTACATGGGCGAGGACAGCGTCACTCCGTTCCTTGGCTATAAGGACAAATGGGTGATTGTACTTGCATTGACAAGCAACAAGGGCAGCCACGACTTCCAGCTTACAGAAGACAAGCAGGGCGAGCGACTCTTTGAGAAAGTGCTCCGCACATCACAGCTGTGGGGTTCAAAGGACAATATGATGTATGTTGTAGGCGCTACACAGGGTCGTATGTTTGAGGACATCCGTAAGATTGTACCCGACCACTTTCTGCTCGTTCCGGGCGTAGGCGCACAGGGCGGCTCACTCGAAGAAGTATGCAAGTACGGCATGAATTCAGAATGCGGACTTCTTGTGAACAGTTCACGCGGTATTATCTACGCATCCAACGGCGAAGACTTTGCTGAGGTAGCTGCACAGAAGGCAGAAGAGCTGCAGAAACAGATGGATCAAGAACTTCAAAAGTACGGCATATAACCCTAAATAAACCTTTTTAGGGATAAAAGTTGGCATTATTATGTTCAAAACACGAAATTAATAGTGCTAAAATGCTGTATCTAAATAAAATTTCTTATTTTTGCAAAGATAATATTACAGTGTTGTGGCTAAAAGGCGTTAGTCCTATTCGGCCACAACACTTACTAACTTATAAGAAACAAAGAATAGACATTATAAAAAATGGAATTTACAGCAGAACAAATCGCTAGTGTCATCGGTGGAAAAGTAGAAGGCAACAACAATGCAGCCGTACACACCTTTGCAAAAATAGAGGAAGGTGTTGAAGGAGCCATTTCGTTCCTCTCAAACCCCAAATACACCCACTACATTTACGACACAAAATCATCCATTGTAATAATAAATGAGGATGTAGAGCTGGAAAAGCCAGTTGCTACAACACTCATACGTGTCAAGAATGCCTATGAAAGCATAGCCAAACTGCTTCAGATATATGAGGCAAGCAAGCCTAAGAAGACAGGCATTGCGCCACAAGCCTACATTGCACCGACAGCAAAAGTCGGCAAGGATTGTTATGTAGGACCTTTTGCATGCATAGGCGAAAACACAGTTATTGGCGACGGCTGTCAAATCTATCCACATGCCATTGTAGGTGACAACGTAAAAATTGGTTCTGGCTGTATTTTATATCCTAATACAACAATCTATCATGGTTGTAAATTGGGAAACAATGTCACATTGCATGCAGGTAGCGTAATCGGTGCCGACGGCTTCGGATTTGCACCTAACGCCGATGGCTACGACAAGATTCCTCAGATAGGTATCGTCACTATAGAGGACAATGTAGAAATTGGAGCAAACACTTGCGTTGACCGTTCCACAATGGGTTCAACCATTATCCGCAAGGGTGTGAAACTTGACAATCTTGTTCAGATTGCTCACAATGTAGAAATTGGCGAGAATACAGTAATGTCGGCTCAAGTCGGTATTGCTGGTAGCACAAAGGTCGGCTCTTGGTGTATGTTTGGCGGTCAGGTAGGACTTGCCGGACACATCACAATTGGCGACAAGACTTTCCTCGGTGCACAATCTGGCGTACCAGGAAGCATTAAGGGCGGAGAGGAGCTTATCGGTACTCCTCCGATGAATCCACGTGCATACTTCAAGTCACAGGCGATTTTCCGTCGTCTGCCAGATATGTACAAAGACTTAGCCGACCTTAAAAAGGAAATAGAACAACTGAAAAAATAATAATATATGTCATCAAAACAGAAGACACTAAAGGGTAGTTTCTCCCTGTGCGGCAAAGGACTCCACACTGGTTTGAGCCTTACCGTTACATTCAATCCTGCTCCAGAAAACACCGGGTACAAGATACAACGAATTGACCTTGACGGAATGCCTATCATTCAGGCTATTGCCGAAAATGTAGTAGACACACAGCGCGGCACCGTTCTGGGCAAGGACGATGTACGTGTATCAACCATCGAACATGGAATGTCGGCACTTTATGCTATGGGTATTGACAACTGTCTTATCCAGGTAAATGGTCCCGAGTTCCCTATTCTTGACGGTAGTGCTGCATTGTATGTTCAGAAAATCAATGAAATTGGTGTTGAGGAACAGAATGCGCCAAAGGATTGGTATGTAATCCGTCATAAGATAGAGGTGAAAGATGAAGAGACAGGTTCTTGCATCACTATCCTGCCTGATGAGGAATTCTCACTCACAGCAATGTGCTCATTCAATTCGAAATTCATCAATTCACAGTTTGCCACACTCGACTGCGTGGAAAAATTTGCTGAAGAGATTGCCCCGGCACGCACATTCGTCTTCGTTCGTGACATCGAGCCTCTGCTTAAGGCCAACCTTATTAAGGGTGGCGACTTGGACAATGCCATCGTTATTTACGAGAAGCAGACCACACAGGAGCGTCTTGATTCATTGGCCGACATGCTGAAGGTAGAGCGTCGTGACGCTAATGAATTGGGCTACATACAGCACAAGCCTCTCGTATGGGAGAATGAGTGTACAAGACACAAGCTTCTTGATATCATTGGCGACATGGCCCTGATTGGCAAGCCTATCAAGGGACGCATCATAGCCACACGTCCAGGTCATACAATCAACAATAAGTTTGCCCGCCAGATGCGCCGTGAGATTCGTAAGCACGAGATACAAGCTCCTATATACGATCCCAACGAGACTCCGATAATGGACAACATCAGAATACGTGAGCTTCTGCCCCACCGTTATCCTATGCAGCTCGTTGACAAGGTTGTAGCTCTTGGCGCAACAAGTATTGTTGGTGTAAAGAACGTCACAGCCAATGAGCCGTTCTTCACTGGTCACTTCCCGCAAGAGCCAGTGATGCCTGGAGTGCTTCAGATTGAGGCTATGGCACAATGTGGCGGTCTGCTCGTACTCAACACACTTGAGGAGCCTGAGCGTTGGTCTACATATTTCATGAAGATTGACGACGTGAAATTCCGCCATAAGGTAGTTCCTGGAGACACATTGCTCTTCAAGGTTGACCTGCTTTCGCCATTACGTCATGGTATCTCATCAATGAAAGGCTATGTATTTGTAGGCGACCATGTAGTATCAGAAGCCACATTTACAGCTCAGATTGTTAAGAACAAATAGAATTCAATTCAAAAAAACTTCAAGATGAATCAGATAAGCCCCTTAGCATACGTCCATCCCGAAGCAAAGCTCGGCGACAACAATATCATTGGCCCGTTCTGCTATATTGACCGCAATGTTGAAATTGGCGACAACAATGTAATGCAAAACAGTGTGACCATTCATGTAGGAGCACGCATCGGAAACAGCAATGAGTTTTTCCCGGGTGCAAGCATCTCTACCAAACCTCAGGATTTGAAATTCAGAGGCGAGGAAACCATCTGCCGAGTTGGAGACAACAACAGTATTCGTGAGAATGTAACCATATCACGTGGCACAGCCTCAAGAGGCGAGACTATTGTTGGTTCTAACAATCTGCTTATGGAGTGTGTACACGTTGCACATGACTGCGTTCTCGGTAGCGGCCTGATTATTGGCAACTCTACCAAACTTGCTGGCGAGGTTGTAGTTGACGACAATGCTATTATTTCAGCTAATGTTCTTTGCCACCAGTTCTGCAGAATCGGTGGTTATGTGATGATTCAGGGTGGATGCCGATTCAGCCAAGACATTCCTCCTTTTATCATTGCAGGTAAAGAACCGACTAAATATTGCGGATTGAATCTTGTTGGACTCCGTCGTCGCGGATTCTCTAACGAGAAGATTGACCTCATCCACAATGCCTACCGCAAATTATACTCTAAGGGTATAATGTCTGAGGGCATTCAAGAGATAAAGAACGAACTTGAGATTACTAAGGAAGTTCAATATATTATTGATTTCGTAGAGTCTTCAAAGAGAGGTATTATACGCTAAAACGTATTTATCAGATAAAGGGAGCTAAGTAGAGTATAAAAGACAAATGTCTACTTAACTCCCATTTTTTATATTCACATTAAGACAATAATGAGCAAGAAACTTATTGTTATTGTAGGCCCCACCGGCGTAGGAAAGACAGAATTATGTTTGCAGATTGCCGAACATCTCAACATCCCTATTATCAATGCCGATTCGCGTCAGATTTTCAGCGAAATACCAATTGGAACAGCAGCCCCAACTTTTGAGCAGCAGAAGCGTGTAAAGCATTATTTTGTCGGCAATCACCACCTTGACGATTATTATAGCGCTTCGTTATTTGAAGAAGATGTAATGCATCTGCTCACCGACAATCTCTTTAACACCTCCGATGTAGCGCTTATGAGCGGTGGTTCGATGATGTACATTGACGCTGTATGCAATGGTATTGACGAAATTCCTACCATTGACGACAATACACGTGAATGGATGAAGCAGCGATTGGAAACAGAAGGTTTGCCAGCGCTTGTCGACGAACTTAAAGTATTAGACCATGAGCATTGGAAGATTGTCGACCGCAACAACCCACGCCGTGTAGTGCACGCTCTCGAAATATGCCACATGACTGGTAAAACCTACACGTCATTCAGACAAAACACCAAGAAGCAACGTCCTTTCGATATAATAAAGGTCGGGCTGAATCGCGACCGTGAAGAACTGTACAACCGTATAAATGCACGTGTACTGCAGATGTTCGACGAAGGACTCGTAGACGAAGCACTTGCGGTATACGACAAGCGAAGTTTGAACTCTCTGAACACTGTCGGATATAAAGAGACATTCGAATACCTTGACGGACTTATTACAATGAACCAATGCATATTCAACATACAAAGCAACAGCCGCCGCTACTGCCGCAAACAGCAGACATGGTTCAAACGAGACAAGAGTATAATGTGGTTCCATCCCGACAACATTAAAGAAATCATAAATTATATAGACAAGCAACTGATAGATTAAACTATTTTCGTACATTTGCAAGATAATATACCAAGATTAGCAAACAAAATTAATCATTTTAAGATGAAAAAAATAAAAGACATTCTTATCTGGTGTAAGCGCAAGATCAAGGCGTTTTGGCCTTGGTATCGCAATTTGTATAAAGGCAAAGCGTGGTACACCAAGACTCTTGTAGGATTTGCGTCCTGCATAGTTGCGTTTTTCATCTACCTTGGAATGGTAGACACAAACTTCTTGTGGCTGTTTGGCAAATCACCAGGTTTTTACACTATCATGAATCCTGAGACACATGAAGCATCTGAGATTTACAGTGCTGACGGTGTAATGATTGGTAAATACTTCAACGAGAATCGAACACCAGTAAAATACGAAGAAGTAAATCCTGCTTTCTGGAAAGCGCTTATCGATACTGAGGACGAACGATTCTACAGCCATCACGGCATTGACTATCCCGGACTTATAGGAGCTGTGAAGGATGCTGTTCTACATCACGACGCTCGTGGAGCATCTACCATCACCCAGCAGCTTGCTAAGAACATGTTCCGTGTGCGCACCGACTATTCTACAGGATTGCTTGGCAAGATACCTGGTGTTCGCATGCTCATCATGAAGTCCAAGGAATGGATTATTGCTACAAAGTTGGAGTTGACACACGACAAGAAGGATATTATTACGATGTATGCCAACACTGTCGACTTCGGTTCTAACGCATTTGGAATAAAGACAGCTTCAAAGACCTACTTCAACTGCACGCCCAAGGACCTCACCACCGACCAGGCTGCTATACTTGTAGGAATGCTCAAGGCTACCACCTATTATAATCCTATCTCGCATCCCGAGAACTCGCTGCGTCGACGCAACATCGTACTCAGCAACATGCTGAAACATGGCGACTTGACACGCGACGAATACGATGAAATGAGCCAGAACCCAATAAAGCTCAACTACAGCGTGGAGAGCAACTACGACGGTCAGGCACTCTACTTCCGAGAGGCTGTCTCAGCAGAACTCAAGGACTGGTGCCGCGAAAACGGATACGACCTCTACAGCTCAGGCTTGAAGATTTATACCACCATCGACTCGCGTATGCAGAGGTACGCAGAGGAAGCTGCTGCCAAACAAATGAAGCAGATTCAGCGCAACTTCAACAACCATTGGGGCAATCAAGAGCCATGGCAGGACGAGAATCATAACGTCATCCCTAACTTCATTGAAGGAATCGCCCAGAAGCAACCAGTTTACAAGAATCTTCTGGCACGCTTCCCAAACAACCCCGACTCTATCCAGTACTATCTCAACCGTCCGCATAAGGTAAAGCTGTTCGACTACGAGCATGGTACTATTGAGAGGGATATGTCGACGATGGACTCTATCCGCTACATGGTTCACTTCATGCACTGTGCATTCGTGGCAATGGAGCCTAAGACAGGCGATGTGAAAGCATGGGTAGGCGACATCGACTTCAAGTCGTGGAAGTACGACAAGGTTACTGCTATGCGCCAGCCCGGTTCAACATTCAAGCTGTTTGTCTACACCGAGGCGATGAACCAGGGACTGACCCCTTGCGACAAGCGTCGCGACGAATACATCTCAATGCAGGTATATGACAAAAAAGCAGGAACAGAAGTAACATGGACACCGACCAATGCCAACGGTTCGTTCTCAGGCGATTCAATTCCGCTGAAGGGTGCATTTGCACGAAGCATCAACTCTATTGCTGTTCGACTCGGACAGGAAATGGGCGTTACACGTATAGCCGAGACCGCCCACAAGATGGGTATTGAGAGTCCACTCGACGAAACTCCGTCACTCACACTTGGATCAAGCGACGTGACGCTGCTGGAATTGGCTAACGCATACTCTACTGTAGCCAACGACGGCAAGTACATCAAGCGCCGACTCGTAACACGTATTATCGACCGCAATGGCAAGGAGATTTATGGGCCATCTGTCAGCGAAGAGCAGGTAATACCATACAGAAGTGCATACCTCATGCAGCAACTGCTCATGAGTGGATTGCGTGAGCCTGGCGGCACATCTATGAGCCTCAATGGTTATGTAGGACAATACCGCGACACCGATTGGGGCGGAAAGACTGGAACTTCGAACAACCACTCCGACGCCTGGTTTATGGGGGTTAGCCCTAACCTTGTAGTAGGAGCATGGGTAGGCGGCGAATATCGCTGCATCCACTTCCGCACTGGAGCCTTAGGTCAGGGTTCGCGTACGGCACTGCCAATCTGCGGATACTTCCTTGACGCTGTGTTGAAAGACCCAGCATTCAGTCAGTATCATGCCAAGTTCGGCAAGCCCAAGGACGAAAGCATTACATCGTCTATGTACAACTGTAATAGTTATGTTCCAAGAGCTAAAGCTGACACATCATTCAAAGACAGTATAAGGGTTGAAGAAGAAATCGTACTCGACGAGGACGGTAATCCGGTAGAACGTCAGTTGCCTATCTCAAGCAATAAGGAGCAGCAACCTGCCGACCAGCAACAAAAGGAACACAAGACCCCGAAAGAACAACCCGTGAGTCTTGACAACTTATAAAAGTTGAGAATTGAGAGTTGAGAGTTATGATTACATTTGATATAAATTTTATTATCAAAATCAACATATCATAACTCTCAACTCTAAATTCTCAACTTTAAATTTATAACACTCAACTCTCAATTATTTTTTCAAGAGTTTGTCAATCTCTTCAAACTCGCGTCCCATATTCAAGTTGAGATAGATAGTATACAGAGGGACTCCCCATTTAGCTTTTTCGTTAGGAGCAAGTTTTCTGTACTCCTGCATATACGGCAGACACTTTCTGTAAAGCGTCTTCAGCTTCTGTGTCTTCTCCTTACTGTGCCTCATCGTGCCTTCAATGTAAGTAGCTTGATTGAAGTAAGCCAAAGCAGCATTCAGATAGACATCAGCAAAAGTCTTGTCTTTCGCAATCACCTTGTCGCAAATGCTAACACATTCGTCAAAATTCTGATTGGCAAGCAGCACGGTAGATTTGGCAAACAATGGCACCACACTTGCAGTATCAGCCTTTATAGCGTCATCGCACAATGCAATTGCAGTTTTATACTTACCTGTCTTGTAGTAGTGGTCAAACAGATGCGAGAAGAAATACTTAGATTGTGGATAGCGTGCAAAACCACTCTCAAGCACTTCAACGAATTTGGCGACATCAGCCTTCTTGCGATACGTTTCAGCAATATACTGATAAGTCATCTCCAGTCTTATCGTATCAGTCTGGGCAATATTCGAGTAGTTCAATGTTCGCTCAGCATCATTCAGCTTATACCCACAATATACAGTATAGAATCCTGCCGTTGCTATCTTCTTGTCCTTGTTCTGATAGTCGTACGACGTGAAGATAGGCTGGCTCGCGCAGTCAATATAAGCAGCAAACAGACCATAGGCATTCTTGAAATCGTTCTTGCCTACGAAGTACAATCCACCATTATACAAATTACCCCTCAGTTGATTGAGATATTCGGCGTGACGCTTACGATACTTCATCTTGGCAGGTTGCACACCCTTCAGATTCCATTCCACCGAATCGAGTCCTTCCAACACACCAAACATCCTGTAGGCAGCAAGGAAGAGTTTTGCTGTATCCGCCTTTTGTTTCAGATACATCTGTTCGTTTACCGTTTCATACTGTTTTCTGACAGCGTCAAAAAGCACGAGCCAAATCTTCTCATTGGCTTTGTTGGTAGAATCGGCAAGCAGCTTGCGCATTGAAGCCTCAGCCTCCACCAACGATTTTCCGGCCTTGACATCATCCTTTGCCTTCGATATTTCTTTCTTCTGTGCACAGACAGTCAGAGGCATACCGAGGCAGAAAGCCAAAACCATAAACAATAATTTCCTGAACATATCCCTACTATATAAAAAATGAAAAGGTGCGCAATCATGTCTTTCACAGAACAT
This sequence comes from Leyella stercorea, assembly GCF_021531355.1. Lineage (GTDB taxonomy): Bacteria > Bacteroidota > Bacteroidia > Bacteroidales > Bacteroidaceae > Prevotella. The sequence goes on from NZ_JADYTS010000022.1 coordinate 25,437, forward strand.
GGTGGCGCACCTGATTTTGTTGAAGCTGTTACAATTTACTTGTTAGGATCCAAGGCCTTTGTACGGCTGTCATCTGCACCATAAAGAACATAATATGTATTATAAAGCAGATACTTCCAGTTAGCTTCCTGCTGGTTGGGGTCAAGATCGCGAGCCTTCTCCAGATAGCCCTGAGTCTCGGTCAGAATTTTCTTCTGCTCGTTAACGTCCTGCAAGTTAGCAGCCTTGTTATTGTTGCAGAATCCCATCCATGTCAGAACGAGTGCATTCTCCTTGATTGAGTTAGCCTTCTTGAAGTCGGCAAGAGCCTCATCCCACTTGCTCTCGTTCATCTCAGCCTGACCCTTCACAGCCCAAGCTGTGAAGCAGTTAGGATCGCTTGCGAGGCGATCCTCGATAACCTTCATCTGCTTGTCCTTCATGTTAAGGTTGCCATACAGAGTAGCAAGGTTTGTGAAGATGGTCTCGCTCTTGTCCTTTGCATAAAGGTCCTCGAAACTCTTCAGACACTTCAGTGAGTCCTCCTTAGTCTTCATCGACTGCTGCATCATAGCCAGCTTCAGTCCCAATGCGTCTTTATACGAAGCAGTATCTTGCAGAGCGATGTCGATGTACTTGTTTGCATCGTCCATGTTCTTGGCCTGATAAGCGATAACACCAGCTACACGAGCCACCTCACCGAGATAAGTATCCGGCGACTTGGTCTTGTCGAAATCGTCGAACAAGGCTGAAGTACCACTGTTTACATAAGTAGCATAGAAGTTGAAAGCACCCTTGTTGTCCTCCTTCTGCAAGCAGTCCTGACCGGCATTGATGAGGTTCAGACGCAGAGGCCACAGAGCAGTCTGGTTCTTCTTGTGGAACTTAGGAGCCACTTTGCCCTTAGCGTTAGGCTGACGATCGTACTTATCGCACTCCATAGCGTCGTTGAGAGCATTTGTGAGTGAAGCATACAAGCCTTCCTTGTCAACAGGCTTCAGCTTGCCATCCTTCTGGCCCATCTGTTCCATCACCTGATTCTCGCTCATTACGGCCATTTCCTTGTTCACCTTCTGGAGCGAGAGCTCTACGAGCTTGTTGTAAGCCTTAGCCTTGTCCTCATTGTTCAATGAAGAGAGGCAAGCTCCGAGCTGAGACTTTGCCTCAGCATAGTCTTTCGACTTGAGGACGCTCTTCACGTCCTGTGCAAATGCAGATGAGGTAGCTGCTACCATCACTGCCAACATAAACAATTTTCTCATATTCAAATATATTTAATATGTTTTATTTTTCATTTTCCGGCTTTGCCTCAGCAGTCTCTGTAGCCTCCGATTCTGTCGATGCTTGGTCGTCGGCAAGTTTTGCCTCAAGTTCCGAGCTCATCACCTTGCACACACTTGCAATCACATCGTTCTTTTTCGAGAGGTTGATAAGGCGAACGCCCTGCGTAGCACGTCCCATTACACGACAGTCGCTCACAGCCAGACGAATGGCAATGCCACTCTTGTTGATGATCATGAGGTCGTTGTCGTCGGTCACGTTCTTGATTGCTACCAGTCGGCCGGTCTTCTCCGTAATAGAGAATGTCTTCACACCCTTACCGCCACGGTTGGTCTTGCGATAGTCTTCCACCTGCGAACGCTTGCCGTAACCATTCTCCGATACCACCATTACGGTCTCAGTCTCGGCATCGTTTACGATAATCATGCCCACTACCTGGTCGTCGTCGCCGTCGAGCTGCATACCGCGTACACCAGTCGAAACACGTCCCATAGCGCGTACTGTATTCTCGTCGAAGCGTACGGCACGACCGTTGCGGTTGGCAAGGATAATCTCGTTCTTGCCGTTGGTCAGACGAACGTCTACCACCTCGTCACCCTCTACGATGTTAATGGCGTTCACACCATTGGTACGTGGACGTGAGTAAGCCTCCAGACAAGTCTTCTTGATGGTACCGTTCTTGGTGGCAAACACAACGTAGTGCGAATTTACAAACTCCTCGTCGTTCAGTCCGCGCAGACGCAGCATTGCATTTACCGAGTCGTCCGGCTCGATGTTGAGCATGTTCTGAATGGCGCGACCCTTGAAGTTCTTGTCACCCTCAGGTATCTCGTAGCACTTGAGCCAGTAGCAGCGACCCTTGCGTGTGAAGAACAGCATGGTCTGGTGCATTGTGGCAGGATATATATATTCGGTGAAGTCCTGCTCGCGTGTACGTGCACCCTTCGAGCCTACACCACCACGAGCCTGCTCGCGGAACTCGCTCAGCGGAGTGCGCTTGATGTATCCCATGTGGCTCACAGTGATAACCACCGGGTCGTTAGGATAGAAGTCCTCAGCGTTGAACTCATGTTCGAAAGGCTTGATTTCAGTACGACGCTCGTCGCCATACTTCTCCTTCACCTCGTTCAGCTCGTCCTTCATCACCTTCTTGCACAATTCGGGGTCGTCGAGTATCGACTGCAGATAAGCAATCTGACGCTCCAGTTCCTCAAACTCAGCATGCAGCTGATCCATACGCAATCCAGTCAACTGCGAGAGTCGCATGTCTACGATAGCCTTCGACTGTATTTCGTCCAGGTCGAATCGCTTCTCCAAGTTGCGCTGAGCGTCGCTCGGAGTCTTCGAAGCGCGTATGATGTGCACCACCTCGTCGATGTTGTCGCAAGCGATGATGAGTCCTTCGAGAATGTGGGCACGCTCCTGCGCCTTCTTCAGGTCAAACTTGGTGCGGCGTATAGTCACATCGTGACGATGCTCTACGAAGTACTTCACACACTCCTTCAGCGTCAACAGACGTGGGCGTCCCTTCACCAGAGCGATGCAGTTCACCGAGAACGACGACTGCATTGCAGTCATCTTATACAGCTTGTTGAGGATTACATTGGCATTGGCGTCGCGCTTCACGTCTACTACGATACGCATACCCTGGCGGCCCGACTCGTCGTTAACGTTCGATATGCCGGTAATCTTACCCTCCTTCACGAGGTCGGCAATGCCAGCCACGAGGTCGGCCTTGTTTACGCCGTAAGGAATCTCAGTGATGACAATTTTGTCGTGCGAGTCGCCGCTTTCGATTTCCGACTTGGCGCGCATCATGATGCGTCCGCGTCCAGTCTCGTAAGCCTGCTTCACACCAGTCAGACCGTAGATATAAGCACCCGTAGGGAAGTCCGGAGCCTTGATATACTCCATCAGTCCGTCAACGTCAATGTCCGGATTGTCGATATATGCGCAGCAGCCGTCAATCACCTCGCCGAGGTTGTGTGTCGGAATGTTCGTAGCCATACCCACAGCAATACCGTTACCGCCGTTCACCAGTAGGTTAGGAATCTTTGTAGGCATTACTGACGGCTCCAGAAGGGTGTCGTCAAAGTTAGGCGTCATGTCTACGGTGTCCTTCTCAAGGTCGTCCATGATGTGCTCGCCCATCTTCGAGAGTCGGCACTCCGTATAACGCATGGCAGCCGGCGAGTCGCCGTCCACCGAGCCGAAGTTACCCTGACCGTCTACAAGCATGTATCGCATATTCCAGTCCTGACCCATACGCACCAGTGCACCGTAAACCGAAGAGTCGCCGTGCGGGTGATACTTACCCAGCACCTCACCTACGACGCGGGCACATTTCTTGTAAGGGTTAGAACTTGTGTTTCCGATGCCCAGCATTCCGTAAAGAATGCGGCGATGTACGGGCTTGAATCCGTCACGAACATCAGGCAGGGCACGAGCGACAATCACCGACATACTATAGTCGATGTACGAGGATTTCATCTCCTCTTCAATGTTAATCTTCAGAATCCTGTCCTGATCAATTGTCTGATTTTCGTCCATTTTATATTATATTGTTTAAGTTTCTTTCTGACGCTTGCCACATACTGCTTTCTACAAGCCTCTAAAAGCGCAAAATCACCGATTTTGCCGTTTATTTCGCTTCTAAGCGATTTGCAGCATCGCTTTCAAAGTGTAAAATTACTATTTTTTTATGACTTTACAGCACTTATAGCGCCTAAAAATACCATTTTTGTCTATTTTAATAGAAATAATGTATAACTTTGCAATAGTAAACCTTTAAAACAAAATTATTATGCTGAACAAAAAAATCGAAGAGGCTCTCAATGCCCAGATTAACGCCGAATTATGGTCGGCTTATCTTTATCTCTCTATGGCTGCTTATGCTCACGCCAATGGTAATCCTGGAATGGGCAACTGGTTTGAAGTACAGTTTAAGGAGGAACAAGACCATGCCAAGATTATGTTCAATTACATCATACAGCGTGGCGGTCGAGTAGAACTAAAGCCTATCGAGGCGGTGCCTACTACATGGGAGTCGCCGCTTGCGGTGTTTGAAGCCACGCTCGCTCACGAGCAAAAAGTGACATCGCTCATCAACAATCTCTTTGCTCTTTCTACTGCAGAGAACGACTATGCAACACAAAGTATGCTCAAATGGTTTATCGACGAGCAGGTGGAGGAAGAAGAAAACGCACAAAACATCATCGACAATCTCAGAATGATTCAGGGCAACGGCTACGGACTCTATATGCTCGACAAGGAACTTGCCGCACGCACATACGTTCAGCCTTCGCCATTGGCTGGCAAAGCATAGCTGAAATGTAGGTGTTGTAGTATGCAAATATCGTACAGGCAGTAAAAATGTGTTACAAATAAAAAAACGATTCTAGAGATTTCGAGAGCCGTTTTTATTGCTTGTTACGGCGTAATACATCATGTTTTTATCAAATAAGCCTCCGTTGCATTACAAAAGTAGTCCTTCGGGATTCCTTCGGGATTCCTTCGGGATGCTTTCGGGATTCCTTTTGTAATGTAACGGAGGCTTATTTTATGTACAAATGTATTCGTTTAGCAACGAAAAGGACAACTTTAGATTATGCGATAATTGCACACTTCTGTCGGTATTTGCGTAATTTGTTGTGTGTAAGTGATATACGCTTGCGCGCGCAAAACTCGAGAATTTTGAGCAAAAGATTTCTTCGTGCGTTCAACTCGCAGTTTTGAGCGATTAAAAATGCAAATATAAGTCTAATGGTTTTCTAATACTAATCTAATATTGCGGATAATTTACCTATTATTAGGTATTTTTATGTCATGAAAAAAGTCGTACTTTTGCAATTCCAAAAGAGTACTATAACTATAACATTGTGAGTACGATTATGAATCGTGTATTATTTGTCTTTTTATTAGGCTGTATAAATGCAAGCTTGGCGAGAGCGCAGAATATTAGTGGCGAATACACTACAGAATGGCAGTGGGATATGAAGAAGAAAACCAACTGGGTCAACCAACTCCGTTTGGACCTGAACATCCCATTTGGCAATGGTAAGGATTCTTTTGAGGCGGCAACCCTGCATGTCGCAAAAACCGACGACACCATTGCTGATGATTGGCAAGGATTCTCCAATATCGAAGCCGACAATATGTTTGCATCCATAGCTGTATTAGGTTTTATGCACGAGTGGAAGTCGGGACATGTGTTTTTAGGAGTGCGCAATGTCAATGAAGACTTCTTCACATCCGATGTCACGTCGCTTTTCTTGAATGGCTCGGAAGGTATCTTCCCAACCATTGCCGCAAGCTATCCGATAGCCAACTATCCCGTGTCGGGACTTACCGTTTATTTTGACGTTACAAAGGGTGCCTGGACATTCCGCAACAGCCTTTACAATGGTGTAGGCTACAACGGATGGAAGCGCTGTGACAATCCCTTCATAGTGCGCCCCAAGAAAGATGGTATCTTTAATATTTCGCAACTGGAATATTCGCGCGGAGGCTCCAATTATTTTGCTGGAGTGGCTGTACACAACCGTCAGTTTCCGATTGATGAAGAGGGCAAGATGGCCTCTGCCGATGAGGCATGTCGCCACACCTCATGCGCATGGTGGGTTTATGGCGAACAGACAGTATGGGCAGCAGCCGACCGAAGCGTAGCGTGCATGGCACAGTATTCTGAGAATACTAGTCGTGATAATGGCTGCTACAGATACGCCGAGTTGGGATGCGCATATACCGACAGCAGCAATGAATGTGGACTGTCAGCACAATACGCCCGTTTCAATCAGGGCACAGAACGTTCTGTCGAACTGACATGGCGACGACAGATCAACAAGACAATAGCCTTGCAGCCTTCGTTCCAGTACATCAACAATGACAATGGCGACTTCTTTGTGCTTTGCGCCCGTATGTGCATCAGCTTCTGATTGTATGTGTCATTTACTGATTTCGTTCACCATATTCTCAAAAGTCTCCTTAGGCATAGCCCCCATCTGTATTGTGGGTTTGCCCTTGGCGGGGATGAATAGGAAAGTGGGTATGCTCTGAATGCCAAACGTCTGAGCCAGTTCCTGCTCCTTGTCGATGTCCACCTTGTAGAAGTCCACCTTGCCGGCATACGCCTTGGCCATCTCCTCTACAATAGGCGCCATCATCTTGCACGGTCCGCACCATGTGGTGTAGAAGTCTATTACGGCAGGGCGCTTGCCCTCAAACACCCATTCCGTCTGATGCGTCTCATAGTCCATAATCTTCAGGCGGAAGTCGGCTGTAGAGAGATAAGTCACGGTGCCGTCGGCAGATGCAGCAGTGGCATCAGTGTTCTGTGCAGCAGTAGACATCTGTACGCTGTTGTCAGCCTTCTTATTGTTAGTACAGCCCGTGAGCATCAGGGCTGAAGCTAAAAGAATATAAAGTGGAGTTTTCATTTCTTTGCAATTCTGTTTTTAGTTACGATTTTCAGTAATGCTGCAAAGATAAACATTATATTTCAAACTACGGCAATCCAACGCCGTTAGTTTTTTTAACAACCCACAGCACCTCTATACAGCAATTATAATGTAATTTTGCATTACATGGAAAAGATAGAACTACTCAAGGGCGACTTCGCCAGCCAGCTGTCATTGGCACTCGCCCCTACCATAAAAGCCGGATTCCCCAGTCCTGCCGACGACTATCTGCACGACAGTCTCGACTTCAACCGCGACATGATCAAGAATCCCGAAGCCACATTCTACGGTCGCGTGTCGGGCGACTCCATGATTGAGGCAGGCATCTGCGACGGCGACATTGCCGTCATCGACCGCTCGCTCCAGCCGCTCGACGGTGACGTGATAGTAGCCTTCGTCAATGGCGAATTCACCATCAAGCGCCTCAACCTCAGCCACATGGCAGAGGGCTACGTCGAGCTGCTGCCCGCCAACCCCGCCTACTCACCCATACGCATCGATGCCGACGACAACTTCCGCGTGTGGGGCGTAGTGGTGTGGACCATCAAGCAATGGAGACGCTGACAATAACAACATATAAATACAAGAAAACATGAAATGGTATGCCATCTGCGATTGCGACAACTGCTACGTCAGTTGCGAGCGTGTCTTCCGGCCCGACCTGGAAGGCAAGCCCGTCGTCGTACTGTCCAATAACGACGGCTGCGTAGTGGCGCGCAGCAAGGAGGCCAAGCAGCTCGGCATCAAAGCTGGCACACCCTACTATCAGTTGCGCCAGCAGCTGCCCCAAGCCAGGATAGAAGCATTCTCGTCCAACTACGAACTGTATGGCGAACTGACAGCACGCGTCATGGCCATCATACGCGACATGTCGCCCATGTGCTTCCGCTACTCCATCGACGAAGCGTTCGCCATACTCGACGGTTTCACGCCCACTCAGCTCAAGCAGTGGGGCACACAGCTCCACGACCGAGTGCTGCAGTCGGTAGGAATGCCCCTCAGCATAGGCATAGCCCCCACAAAGACCCTCGCCAAGATGGCGTCACACTTCGCCAAGAAGCACCCCGGCTACAACCACTGCTGCATCATCGACACCGACGAGCGCCGCATCAAGGCATCGCGCCTCTACCCCATCGACGAAGTGTGGGGCATCGGCAGACGCTACGCCGCACGCCTCAACAGCATGGGCATCAACACCGCCCACGACTTCGCCAGCCATTCAGCCACATGGATAAACTCCACATTCCGTACCATAGTCGTTGAGCGCACGTGGGCTGAACTCAACGGCACCGACTGCAAACCCGACGACATCCCCGCACGCAAGAAGAGCATCTGCACGAGCCGCAGCTTCGACGGCATGGTGCACGACTTCGAGACCCTGCGCACCCACATAGCCAACTTTGCAGCACGCTGCGCCGAGAAGCTGCGCAAGCAGCAGTCGGCAGCCAGCATCGTGGGCGTGTTTGTCGACTCCAACCATTTCCGGCCCGAACTGCAGCAATACTCCAACATGACCGAGCAAAACCTCGCCACCCCGTCGTCGTCCACCATCGACATCGTCAAGGCAGCCACCGCCTGCCTGCGCCGCATCTATCGCCCCGACATCTACTACAAGCGAGCCGGAGTATTGCTCATAGGCGTGGTGCCAGACACAGCCATACAGCCCGACCTCTTCACCTTCGACGCCCTGCACCACAACCGCATGACTCAGCTCGACGCCGCTGTCGACAAAATCAACAAGGTAGACGGCACCGAGACCGTGCTACTCTCGTCGCAGCAATACCCTCAGGGCCGCAAGTTTGCCGATGCCATAAGGCACGAGCACAAGAGCCCCTGCCCCACGACACGATGGAAAGACATAATCAAACTGAAATGACAGAAAAACAATCCTTCATCAATAATCACACAAGCAATATGACAACAAAACCACAATTCACAGTACGCCCCGCCACCGAAGCCGACCTCCCCACCATCATGCAGCTCGTGAAGTCGGCAATCCAGATAATGCACAACAGCGGCAACACCGGACAATGGAAAGACGGCTATCCCGGCAAAGACATCATCATGGACGACATCACATCCCACACCTGCTACATCCTCATGTCTGAAGGCAAAGCGGTAGGATCGTTCGCCCTGAAACCAGGCCCCGACCCTACCTACTCTAAAATCTACAACGGCGCATGGCTCAACGACGAACCCTATTATGTAGTACACCGCGTTACGAGTCTGCCCGAAAATCACGGCACCTTCGCCGCCGTACTCAACTACAGCTTCGGCATCTGCAGCAACATACGCATCGACACCTTCTGCGACAACACCATCATGCGACACCTGCTCGAAAAGCACGGCTTCCACTACTGCGGAATCATACACGTAGCCAACGGCGACGAACGCCTGGCGTTCCACAAGATATAATAACTCAAAATCGCCAACGGCGACAATTCAAAACTCAACATTCGGTATTAAAAACTCCAATCTATACCCAATTGCCAACAGCATACAAGGGTCTGTTTTCCATCCATTCCTGGTCTTGGTATGGCATCATTGAAAGACGCAAGCCTTTAAGTTCTGGATGTTTGCCTATAAATGTCCGCAATGATTTGGCATGCACATTCTCTTCTGCCTTAACCTCAATAGGAACAACCGTAGCCCCCTTTTGCACTATCAAGTCGATTTCAACCCTCGAATCATTGCTGCTAAAATAATATATAGGCAAGTCCTCAGTTATCAATTGCGTCAGGACAAACAACTCAGTAAAAGCACCTTTATATTCTTTAAACAGAGTGTCAGCCACAATGACGCTTTCTGCCGGAGCATCAGCCATAGCCCCCATCAATCCAATGTCAAGTACAAACAGTTTGAATACGGACATCTCTTCATAGAATTTCAATGGAACTGAAGGTGTCGTAATTCGATTGATCTGATATATGAGTCCAGCATCCAAGAGCCACTGTATGGCAATTTAAAACTCAGAAACTCTTGCCCCTTTCTTCAATGCACCAAAGATGAATTTCTTGTTCTCCTTGGCAAGTTGCACGGGTATAGAGTCCCACACCATATTGATGCGTGGCACTTCTTGAAACTCGTCGAAAGTCATCGGATACATCTTTATCATATCAACCTTACCTACAGGGAACGATGTGTCACGATAAAGCGAAATGCCAAGTAACAAACCTGCTACGGCTACATGATATTGAGGAGCATCTTCACAAAAATATTTCTCTTCATATCTACATTTTTTTGCACGAATATTCACCATAGACTTACATTTATTCACACGAACCAGCATTGTATTGAATATTATTAACACTCGTGAGTTACGATATAAAGCCCCCGACCCTACGAAATCCCGCCGCCACAAAGTTCGATGGTGTCAGCGAATTTCAATCCACGCACCCACGTAGGGTGCGACGCCCTACCCACACGCCCGAAAACGAGGTGACGGTAGTTTCAATCCACGCACCCACATAGATTGGCGACTAGCAATATGGGTGATGTAGACGGAACTTGCTGTATTTCAATTCCATAAAGGTACGATTAAAACTGTCTTTAGTACATCTGACACTGTAAACGGTGACGTATTTCAATTCCATAAAGGTACGATTAAAACTTACAGACTAATCAGTTAGTTGAAGGTGTTCGAGAATTTCAATTCCATAAAGGTACGATTAAAACAACGAAAGGAGCACAGCATATTTCGCCCGACCGCGATTTCAATTCCATAAAGGTACGATTAAAACACAGGTTTTCCATCACGAACACTTTCGATTAACTGATATTTCAATTCCATAAAGGTACGATTAAAACTGAAATTATCATCAGCTGGAACTGAAACGTTATCTACATTTCAATTCCATAAAGGTACGATTAAAACGAGGGTTGATTTTCAACATTATCAGAGGTTTCACAATTTCAATTCCATAAAGGTACGATTAAAACTTATTTGTGTCACTATCTTCGTTCGGATGGTTCTCTCATTTCAATTCCATAAAGGTACGATTAAAACTTGGTCTGAGTTTGTTGAATTATGTCGCAAGACTATTTCAATTCCATAAAGGTACGATTAAAACTCTGTTGATGTTGAATCATTTAATGATTCCTTTCCTCATTTCAATTCCATAAAGGTACGATTAAAACTCCTCAGTCTTCTATAGATGCGCAGTACGCTCAGAATTTCAATTCCATAAAGGTACGATTAAAACCTAATCTTTCAATGGAAACTCCTGCCGATACCTCATTTCAATTCCATAAAGGTACGATTAAAACAAGAACAACCGTAAAACTTTTGACAGAACAATATATTTCAATTCCATAAAGGTACGATTAAAACGAGCAACAGAAGATTATTAACCGCTTTAATTCCAATTTCAATTCCATAAAGGTACGATTAAAACTGCAAAGGACGATAAGCTAATACCGTCATACAGAAAATTTCAATTCCATAAAGGTACGATTAAAACCCTTGACGAGGTAGGGTAGGAGACGGTCAGAGTAAATTTCAATTCCATAAAGGTACGATTAAAACAAACGATTATGAAAACAAAGAAAATCGAACTCACTCATTTCAATTCCATAAAGGTACGATTAAAACTTCTACTCTTTCTAATCAAAGTTCTAATCTTTCAAATTTCAATTCCATAAAGGTACGATTAAAACTTACAGACTAATCAGTTAATTGAAGACGTTCGGGAATTTCAATTCCATAAAGGTACGATTAAAACACCAGTTGACAAAGCGGATGAAGACGCAGAAACATCATTTCAATTCCATAAAGGTACGATTAAAACGAAGAGAGCATACCGCAGATGGCACACGACATAGATTTCAATTCCATAAAGGTACGATTAAAACCCCAGCCTCGCCTACTGTTGCTGTATTTAGAGCCTTATAACTAACCATAACTTACTATGATTAACTAACCATAAAGTCTTGATTTTCAACACTCTTTGATTTTTAACACTTTCTGAGTGCTTTTTGGCAGTTCCCGATTTTCCACATATTTTTGCAGCATATTTCTACCGTGGAGAATTTGCGGAGCTTTTATTTTGTCATATCGTGAACGTAGTTTACAATGATTTACGAGTGGTTACGATGGAGGACAGATTTGAAGCGATAGGCAAAAAGCGTAATATCGTGGACTGGGTTGACAAAGGTTGTCAATGGTTTACTTCCGTTTACTCCATCAGTGGAATACTCAAATGAATTTGAACAAAGCAATATCAAAGAGTATGAGACCGACAAGAAAATGTGAATTTTGTGGCAAGACATTTGTGCCAAGGAGTGGTATGCAGAAATACTGTTCCGAAGAATGTCAGGCAGAGGCACAACGTCTTAGGAAGAAAAGACAGCAGGACTTGATTAACGGCATTGAGCCTATCATGGATCTGCAACATCAGGAGTATCTTACCTTCTCCAAAGCAGCCATACTGATGGGATGCACCCGACAGTATATCTACAAACTTGTTGCTAACGGCAAGTTGAAGGCATCAAGACTGAGCAGTCGAATGGCATTCGTAAGAAAGGCTGATATAGAGAAGATGTTTGAGGGTAATCCCTACAAGCGTGTGATTCCTGCCAGCAAGAGCAAACCCCGTAAAAAGGCAAAAACAGAAAAGCCAACACAAAAGCAGGAATCGAAAAAAGGGAAAGAAGAGAATGAGGTGCTTGACTATTATTCTGGTGAGGAAGTGATGTCCCTTTATAAAGTCAAGAAGTCTTGGCTCTACACCTCTGCCAAACGCAACCAGATACCGATGTGTCGTATTGCTGGCAAGAACTATTACAGCAAACGGCATATTGATGAGTTCTTCGGTACTGCCGTTGACCTCAACAGTATCACGGAATGGGTGACTGCTGATGATGTAGAGGATGCTTTCTGCATGAGCAAATCGGCACTTCGGGCATACGCCTATCGTCACAAGATACCGACCAAACGTGAGTATGGTCATACTTATTACTCCAAGGAGCATATTGAAGAATTGCGCAGGACTGACCTCATGAGCGATGACAGCTATTATACCACAGAACAAGTGCAGCAGTTATATGGTCTGACAAGTACCAATATCTGCCATATAGTGAAAGTACACCATATCAGCAAGGTAAAAGTGGGTGTAAAGAACCTACTTTTGAAGACAGATGTGGAGCGTGCAATGGCAGAAAGAGCTGCTAAAGGACTGTGAAAAGCAAATGATTTCAGCATTATCCATCAATGACTGCAAATAATTGGAGTCACGGAAGTATCATTTTATTCCTTTGCAGCCGTGAAGAGACACTTCACCACGAATAATCATCAATAATACATATCAGTTATGAGCAACATTTGCAAGACCGTATCATTACGTACACGCAAAATCAAGGACGGAAGCATGCTGTCCTATTATCTTGACTATTATCCAGGCTATCGTGACGAGAGCACGATGAAAGTCATCCGCCATGAGTCGCTTGGCATCTACATTTATGCCAAGCCAAAGAACCAGACAGAACTAAAGTATAACCAGAACCTTGCTGAAAGGGCAGAAGCGATACGCTGCCGTCGTTTTGAGTCTATTGTCAACGAGCGTTACGATTTCTTCGATAAGGAGAAGATGAAAGGCGATTTCCTTGCCTACTTTAAGAGACTGGCAGACAAGAAAAACTCCAAGTGGCAACACGTCTATATGCACTTTCGTACCTTCACGCAAGGCAAGTGTACCTTCGGGGAGATAAACGTGGACTTGTGCAACAGATTTCGTGAGTATCTGCTGACAGCACCACAGGGACTGCATAAGAACAGAAAGCTACATATCAATTCGGCAGCCAACTACTGGTCAACGTTCCGTGCCTTGTTACATACAGCTTTTCGTGACCGAAAGATAAAGGAGAACCCGAATGGGTTTCTGGAACGCATCGAGACCATTCCGACAGACAGAGAGCATCTTTCACAAGACGAGGTTATCCGCTTGGCATCCACACCATGCTCTGCTCCTGCCTTGAAGCGAGCCTTCCTGTTCTCTTGCCTAACGGCATTGCGAAAGAGCGACATAAAGAAACTCACTTGGGAGGAGATACAGCCATACGGCAGCGATGGAGTGATGTATGTCACCACACGAATGCAGAAGACAAAAGACATCGTGCATAACCCAATCAGTGAGGAAGCCTTGGAACTGATAGGCTATTCACCAGATAAACGAGGCAAGGTGTTCCCTGATTTCAAAGACTCCATGACGCAGGCTCCATTGAAGAACTGGCTGAAAGATGCAGAGATAACCAAGCATATAACTTTCCACTGCAGCAGGCACAGCTTCGCCTGTCTCCAGCTCGACGCAGGAACAAGCATTATGGTGGTGCAACGTTACCTCGGTCATAAAAATGTTACGACAACAGAGGTCTATGCCAAGATTTCCGATGCTCAGAAGCGTGCTTCGATGGGCTGCATCACATTGAAGAAATAACTCTCACACAACCTTATTCGTGTAGGACTGTTGGAATGAAGTGTTCCAGCAGTCCTTTTCCGTTTTTATTGGTTCTATTTGCTGTTACAGATAGAACCAATCCACCAAACGCACCCTTATATCTGTTGATATTGAAAAACAACAGTAAGTTTCTCGTTTCTTCCCTATTATCTTTGCGACAAGCAATCAGCTATAACTGACATTAACGAGCAGTTTAAAGTATGATTCAGAGTCTGATATCATATTAGAACGCTAATAAAGCGTAAAAGTAAGAGTGCCAGAGAACGTAAATGCGGTTTTTACATGCTTCTGCGTCTAACTTTGTGGAAGTTTTTGAACGAATAACAATAAAACAATACGATAATGACAGAAAACAAGACAATTTCAGATTGTACCATCTACGCTTTTGTTGGTACAGCAATTCTCGCCATCTCTCTTGTCGTGGCGATGTATGTAGGCAATGACTTTCACCAAAATCTGTTTGTCGAGTCAATCATCTTTGTTGGAAGCAACATCCTGCTTTGGGCGATATTCATTTCCATGGTGAATTGTCCCTATGAATTGATGACTATTGGTAGCAACGGCAAGACAAAGAAAAACGTGGTAGAAGCAGAGCCGGTAACAGAACAGCCAATGCATACCTTACCACAAACAGAGCCAGTAAAATACAGCCATGAAGACTATGCCAAGTGTGTAGAGGTACAAGAAAAAGAAGCGCAGGAGGAAAAGGAAAAGCGAACGAGAGCCGTACTTGACTATGTGCATCGTACAATGTCAAGGTTTCTGTATGAGGAAGATTTGAATAAGGTGATAGAGGCAGTCAATGAATGGAGTAACGACACCAACTATACCCCAACAGCAATAAACCGTTTCAAGGAGAATGTTGAGAATATCCCTTTAAGGCACTTCGTGTGGAATATCGCAGAACGTTTGGGTAAACGTGATTACACAATGGCAATGCGAATAGCCTTTGTCAAGGCACTGTTTCCAAATCCGTTTGAAGGCTTGGACTACAGCACATTGAAGAACCTGAAAGCACCATGCTCCAATGATGTCATTCCGATTGATGAGCCAGACAATGGTGGATACGATTTCCATGATGTGACGGAGAAAACTTCCGAATAATCCCCATTGTTAGAGTTATTCCTTCGTGAATGACAAATGACTGTCACGAACCTCAGTAACGGAAGCATCATTCTGTTCCTTTGTACCAGTTATTAACAAAGTATCAGAATGAGTAAGGAATTAACTTTCAACGACCTTCCAATGGTCGTTGCCCAGCTTCGGGATGAAGTGGTGGGCATGAAGCAG
>NZ_JADYTS010000230.1 GCF_021531355.1 Leyella stercorea
TCACATAGGTGCATCCATTAAGGATTTAGGCAAAAAGTGGTTTGGTTTCTCCAAGATGGAGATACTTACACCAGATGAATTGGTAGAACGAATCAATAGAGGATAATACATACAAATTTCAAGAAAAAGAACTTAATACATAAATATAAAGTTATCAATGAAAAGGATTTGGATTTTTCTGATGGCGATGCTCAGCATCGTTTCTTTTACAGGTTGTGATAAGACAGACGAACCTAACAGACCAGATACAGACTATGACAATCTGTTTGATAAGACTTATACTATTAACAACGATGGAT
>NZ_JADYTS010000231.1 GCF_021531355.1 Leyella stercorea
ATCCATCGTTGTTAATAGTATAAGTCTTATCAAACAGATTGTCATAGTCTGTATCTGGTCTGTTAGGTTCGTCAGTCATATCACAACCTGTAAAAGAAACGATGCTGAGCATCGCCATCAGAAAAATCCAAATCCTTTTCATTGCTTACTTTATATTTATGTATTAAGTTCTTTTTCTTGAAATTTGTATGTATTATCCTCTATTGATTCTTTCCACCAATTCATTTGGTGTAAGTATCTCCATCTTGGAGAAACCAAACCACTTTTTGCCTAAATCCTTAATGGATGCACCTATGTGA
>NZ_JADYTS010000232.1 GCF_021531355.1 Leyella stercorea
CATTGCATTGCAGTACCATCGGCGCAAGCGGGCTTAACTTCTCTGTTCGGAATGGGAAGAGGTGGGACACCGCTGCAATAACCGCCTAAAGTTTTTTCGCTTCGCGGAAAAACTCAATTTTGAATTTTGAATTTTGAGTTTTGAATTGTCCGCTGCGTATTAGTTAGACAAATTGATTAGCAAAAACTGTTGTTAAATGTGCAACAACTGAAAGCACGACTACTAAGAAGAAAGTCTCGGGCAATTAGTACTGCTCGGCTTTGACATCGCTGTCTTTACACCTGCAGCCTATCTAC
>NZ_JADYTS010000233.1 GCF_021531355.1 Leyella stercorea
ACTCGAACTCCCACGACACAATTGTCACTACCCCCTCAAAGTAGCGCGTCTACCAATTCCGCCACCTCTCCATTATGTAGTTATGTGATTGTTCTGAATAGTTAGTGCCCAGAACAGGACTCGAACCTGCACGTCGTTAAACACACGCACCTGAAACGTGCGCGTCTACCAATTCCGCCACCTGGGCAAAACAAGACTTGCGCCTTTATCTATTCAGAACTTTGAGCGGCAAACGAGACTTGAACTCGCGACCCCAACCTTGGCAAGGTTGTGCTCTACCAACTGAGCTATTGC
>NZ_JADYTS010000234.1 GCF_021531355.1 Leyella stercorea
GCTCAGTTGGTTAGAGCGCCACACTGATAATGTGGAGGTCGGCAGTTCAAGTCTGCCTGGGACTACTTCTTAAGAATTAGGAATTTTGAATTAGGATTTTTGAATTGTGTGCTACGCACATTCTGAATTGTCGAATTTGGAATTAATTCTAAATTGAACAACTCAAAATCGCCAACGGCGACCAACTCAAAACTCAAAATTCAAAACTCACAATTCAATTTGGGGGATTAGCTCAGCTGGCTAGAGCACCTGCTTTGCAAGCAGGGGGTCAACGGTTCGAATCCGTTATTCTC
>NZ_JADYTS010000235.1 GCF_021531355.1 Leyella stercorea
CCAAGGCTTCCTCACTGATTGGGTTATGCACGATGTCTTTTGTCTTCTGCATTCGTGTGGTGACATACATCACACCATCGCTGCCGTATGGCTGTATCTCCTCCCAAGTGAGTTTCTTGATGTCGCTCTTTCTCAATGCCGTAAGACAAGAGAACAGGAAGGCTCGCTTCAATGCAGGGGCAGAGCATGGAGTGGATGCCAAGCGGATAACCTCGTCCTGTGAAAGATGCTCCTTGTCAGTCGGGATTGTCTCGATACGCTCCAAGAAACCGTTCGGGTTCTCCTTTATCT
>NZ_JADYTS010000236.1 GCF_021531355.1 Leyella stercorea
CCAGGCTATAGAGAAGGCTATCAGCGCTCTGCCCGACTACACATCGAAGCTTGAGGCTATAGAGAAGGCACTCACATCGCAGACTCTGGAGCTGAAGGACAAGCTCGCTGCTATCGAGGCTATGATGAAGAATCAGTCTATCATGCTCAACGACCGTCTCGAGGCGCTTGAGAAGGCTATCAAGTCGCTGCCCGACTACACCGACAAGCTCCAGGCTATAGAGAAGGCTATCAGCGCTCTGCCCGACTACACATCGAAGCTTGAGGCTATAGAGAAGG
>NZ_JADYTS010000237.1 GCF_021531355.1 Leyella stercorea
GTAGATAGGCTGCAGGTGTAAAGACAGCGATGTCAAAGCCGAGCAGTACTAATTGCCCGAGACTTTCTTCTTAAGTAGCCGTGCTTTCAGTTGTTGAAAGTTTAACAACAAGTTTTGCTTAATCAACGTGTCTATCTTATACGCATGCTAAGAATTCAAAATTCAAAACTCAAAATTCAAAATTGTGAGTGAGCTTGCGAACGAACTTTAGGCGGTTATTGCGGCGGTGTCCCACCTCTTCCCATTCCGAACAGAGAAGTTAAGCCCGCTTGCGCC
>NZ_JADYTS010000238.1 GCF_021531355.1 Leyella stercorea
TATCGCTCAAGAATAAAAGCTTGAGCGATATTTTTTTTGATAGTGTATCTACTAGCATCGCGGATACGCTTACGTAACGGAAGCATCATTCTGTTCCTTTGCACCAGTTATTAACAAAGTATCAGAATGAATAAGGAATTAACTTTCAACGACCTTCCAATGGTCGTTGCCCAGCTTCGGGATGAAGTGGTGGGCATGAAGCAGATGATCATCGGTCTGCAATCACAGAACAAGCCACACAAGGCGAACACGCACATACCTATGAGTGTGGAGGA
>NZ_JADYTS010000239.1 GCF_021531355.1 Leyella stercorea
AATCCTGAGCAACTTTTTGTTGCTCAGGTACTTATAAAATAAGTTAAACTAAAATGCTGCGGAATTTAGGTAAAATAAGTTAAACTAAAATGCTGCGGAATTTAGGATGATGAAGTCTTGAACTTCTTTGTCAACAGGGCAACAAATGCATTTGCAGAGTCTTTTAATGCTAAAATTAAGGCGTTTAGAGCTGCTTTAAGAGGAGTAACGGATATAAAATTCTTTCTTTTCAGACTTACAAAACTATATGCTTAATCCCCCTG
>NZ_JADYTS010000023.1 GCF_021531355.1 Leyella stercorea
CAAAGCCCGAGCTTGTGAAAGTTCGGGCTTTGTGATATTTTAAAAGAGGGTGTGAATTTTGACACACCCCCTTTTTTTTGTTGAGAATTGAGAGTTGAAAGTTGAGAATTATGATATGCTTATGCATTTAAAGTCTTTAGCAATATGTTGTTGTCAAAGGTAATCATAACTCTCAACTCTCAATTCCCAATTATTCGCATAGATATTCTGCGAGTTTCTCCACAGCGCGTGCACGGTGCGAAATGCCATTCTTGATGTCCATACCGAGTTGTGCGAATGATTCCGTGTAGCCTTCGGGCACGAAGATGGGGTCGTAGCCGAAGCCTTCGGTGCCTTGCTTCTCGGTAGAGATAGTTCCGCGTACAATGCCTTCGAAGAGTGTGTAGTCGGCTATGTCGTTCTTGCGGGCAAGGCAGATGACGGTGCGGAACTGCGCACGGCGGTCGTCGCTGCCGTCGAGGCGGCTGAGCAGCTTCTGCATGTTAGCCTCCGAGTCGTGGTCGGTGCCTTCGGCATAGCGGGCCGAGTGTACGCCCGGTTCGCCACCGAGAGCCGGCACTTCGAGTCCTGTATCGTCGGCAAAGCAGTCGTAGCCGTAGTTCTCCACGATGTAGCGTGCCTTCTGTATGGCGTTGCCCTCAAGCGTGTTGGCTGTTTCGGGTATGTCGACGTGGCAGTTGATGTCGCTGAGCGACAACACTTCAAAACGAGAGCCGAGTATGGAGCGTATCTCGTCAAGCTTGTGTTTGTTGTTGGTGGCGAAAACCAAACAAAAAGCCCCACCCCCTTGCCCCTCCCCCGTAGGGAGGGGAGTAGTATGTATTGTTAACTATGTAAAGATGGTTTGTATAGCCTTACTAACATGGTTATTCGCAGGTTGTGTTGATAACTACCTTTTGATATTCAGACTATTACATTAGTTATCAACAGTTGGTGTTGATATGTGGATAAGTCGCAGTTGACTGTTGTTCGTAATTTTATGCTAACACAGGTTGTTTATATTTACAGGCTGAAAGCCAGTGCTTTATGCAGTTATCCACACACCTGTTGATAACTCCTGTGTTAGTAACTGCTGCCTGTAGTAGCACAGGAGGGTTTATACACAGATTGTGTTAATAACTAATTATTGAGTATCAGTGAGTTAACATAGTTATCCACAGGTTATCAACAATTGTGGATAACCACACAAAAAAAACGCCATACACTACAGGCGTGTATGGCGTTTATAAATAGGGTGGGAGAGTTGTCAACAGGTTTGTGTGTAAAAGTGTTGATAACCCTGTTGGTTATTACTTCTTTTTGTCGGCAGAAGCTATATCTGCGAGTCGTTTCATCCACTTGCCACCTTTCATACATGCTATGCCGATGATGACGAACGGAATGCTGAGGAGCTGTCCCATATTGAGCGGCAGAGCCTGCTCAAAGGCTTCCTGTACCTCTTTCGTGTACTCGATGAAGAATCGGGCGGTGAAGATGTAAGCGAGGCACAAACCGAAGAAATAGCCGGTTCCTACGCGTTCTGGATGTTTGCGGTAGATGCGCCATCCGATGAAGAAGAGTAGGGCATAGGTTATAGCTTCGTAGAGCTGTCCGGGGTGGCGTGGCATGGAGTCGACGCACTCGAAGATGAATGCCCAGGGCACGTCTGTGATGCGACCGATAATCTCTGAGTTCATCAGGTTGCCCAGACGTATGAAACAGGCTGTGACGGGCGTTGCAATGGCTATGTTGTCGAGCACCTGCCAAACGTTCATCTTGGTGCGTCTGACGTACATCCAGAGTGCCAGCATCAGTCCGAGTGTTCCGCCGTGCGATGCCAGTCCGCGGTAGCCTGTGAAGCGCCACGATCCGTCGTCGCCGATGTGGATGGGCAGGAATATCTCGATGAAGTGTTGCCAGCTGCTGAGGAATACATCGGGCTGATAGAACAGACAGTGACCCAGTCGTGCTCCGGCGAGTATGCCCACGAAGCAGTAGATAAAGAGCGGGTCGAACAGTCCCTCCTTCACTTTCTGTTCCTTATACAGGCGCTGCACTATCAGATAGGCCAATGCCAGTCCGACGAGCCAGCACATCGAATACCAATGAATGGCAAAGGGTCCGAATGTCAGTGCTGTGTCACTCGGATCCCACATGATGTATAAAAAATGTTCCATTTTTTATAGCTTACACATTAAATCTGAAGTGCATGATATCTCCATCCTGAACGACATACTCCTTACCCTCGATAGAGAGCTTTCCGGCTTCGCGTACGGCAGCTTCTGAGCCATACTGGATATAGTCGTCGTACTTGATTACTTCGGCGCGGATGAAGCCCTTTTCGAAGTCGGTGTGGATAACGCCGGCGCACTGCGGAGCCTTCCATCCCTTGTGGTAGGTCCATGCCTTAACCTCCATCTCACCGGCGGTGATGAATGTTTCGAGGTTGAGCAGGCTGTATGCCTTCTTGATGAGTCGGTTTACGCCGCTCTCCTCCAGTCCGAGTTCATCAAGGAACATCTGCTTGTCCTCGTATGTTTCGAGCGATGCTATGTCCTCCTCGGTCTTGGCAGCGATGACGAGCATTTCGGCGCCTTCGCTCTTGGCTATTTCGGCTATCTGTTCAGAGTATTTGTTGCCATTCTTGGCCGATGCCTCGTCGACGTTGCACACGTACAGTACGGGCTTGGCGGTGAGCAGGAAGAGGTCGTGAGCGTAGTGCTGCTCCTCCTTCGACTCGAACTCTACGGTGCGTGCGTTCTTGCCCTGTTCGAGCACCTGCTTGTAGGCTTCGAGTACGGCTACAGCCACCTTGGCGTCCTTGTTGTTGCCGATAGCTGCTATCTTCGACTGCTTCTGCAGCTGGCTCTCAACGGTTTCGAGGTCCTTGAGTTGCAGCTCGGTGTCGATGACTTCCTTGTCCTCTACGGGATTGACGCTGGCACCGCCCTCGCGTACGATGTTGTCGTCGTCGAAGCAGCGCAGTACGTGGATGATGGCGTCGGTCTCGCGGATGTTGCCGAGGAACTTGTTGCCCAGACCCTCGCCCTTGCTGGCGCCCTTGACGAGTCCGGCGATGTCTACTATTTCGCACGTTGCGGGCACGATGCGTCCCGGGTGCACTATCTCGGCGAGCTTTGTGAGTCGCTCGTCGGGTACTGTTATCACGCCTACGTTAGGCTCGATTGTACAGAAGGGGAAGTTGGCTGCCTGCGCCTTGGCGTTGGAGAGGCAGTTGAAAAGAGTGGACTTGCCTACGTTGGGGAGTCCTACTATACCACATTTTAATGCCATGTATTTATTGTTTTATTATTTGTTTCCACTGCAAAGTTACGCTTTTAAATCGAAATATGTGTATATAATGCGATATAAGCGTGTGTCTTGGGTGCTACTTTATCGTTGTGCGCTTTGCTGGCAGGTGTTCATCACGCGCAGCCAGTTGCCTCCCCAGATGAGTGCCATGTCGCTTTCGGAGTAGCGTCGGCGCAGCAATGCCTTGGTGAAATTGACCAGTTCGGAGGCGTCGGCGAGTCCCGGTATGCCTCCGTCGCCGTCGAAGTCGGTGCCCAGTCCTACGTGCTCAATGCCCATGAGGTCGATGGCGTGCTCCAGATGGCGTATGGCGTCGGTGACTGTCGACTTGCCGTCGGTGCGCAGGAATCCGTTGTAGAGTGTTATCTGGCACACGCCGCCTGCTGCCGCGAGGGCACGCATCTGGTCGTCGGTGATGTTGCGTGGCACGTCGCAGAGTGCGCGCGAGTTGCTGTGCGAGCATACTATCGGTGTGCGCGAGATGTGAAGGGCGTCGTAGAACGATTTCTCGCCGGCGTGGCTGAGGTCGACCATCAGTCCGAGACGGTTCATCTCGGCTATCACCTGCTCGCCAAACTGGCTCACGCCGCCGTGGGTGTTGAGCGTGTGGCGTGCCGAGTCGCATATCTGGTTGTCGCCGTTGTGGCACAGCGTGATGTATGTAATGCCGCGGTTGGCGAAGTGCTCCACGTTCTTTATGTCGTCTTCTATAGCCAGTCCGTTCTCTATGCCGGTGAGCAGCGAGCGCAGTCCACGTCGTTTGTTGCGCAGGATGTCGGCTTCAGAGCGGGCGTGGGCTATGTATCGGGAGTCGCTCAGTATGGTGTCTTCTATCTTGTCGAATATCAGGTCGGCATATTCGCGTGGCGTTTTGGCTCCGAGCGGGGCTATCTGGGCGAATGTCTCGCCCGGTTTGGGTTGTGGCAGATAAGCCACCATGGTGACGGCATCGGGTCCGCCCTCCTGCATCTTGTGGAGGTCGTAGAGTATGCGTGGGTCGCGCTGGTCGAAGTGTATGCCTTCGGGGAAGAACATCGGCGTGTCGCAGTGGGAGTCGAGCGTGATGTTACGGCTGTGGAAGAGTCGCATCTGGTGGTGGATTGCCGCCTCGCTGACGAGCCAGCTGAACAGCGGCAGACCGTCTTCGGCAAGCCATTCGGGATGCCACTGTACGCCGATTATGGGCTTCTGCTCGCTGCTTTCTATGGCTTCGATGGTGCCGTCGGGTGCCATGGCTGCTGTGCGCATGTGGTTGCCTGGATTGTCTACAGCCTGATGGTGGAAGGAGTTGACATAGATGGTCGCTTCACCGCCGAATATGTCGCTCAGCATGGTGCCCGGAGTGATGTTCACGCTGTGTGTCTGGGTGGACTGATGCGAGGTCTGCGAGTGCTTGATAAGGGTAGGGGTGGGCTTGATGTCCTGCTCCACGTGTCCGCCCAGTGCCATTGCGAGTGTCTGTATGCCGCGGCAGATGCCGAGCATGGGCAGCTGACGGTCGAAGGCGTAGCGTGTGAGGAGCAGTTCGGGCAGGTCGCGCTCGTTGTTGATATTGTGCAGTTGTGGCACAGGTTCTTCGCCTGCCCAGAGCGGATTGAAGTCGCCTCCGCCGCTCAGTACTATAGCGTCGAGGGTGTCGAGAGTGGTGAGCAGAACGTCGTTGTCAGCCACAGGCGGAATGAGTACGGGCGTGCCTCCGGCGCTGACTATCTGCTTGTAGTACACTTCGCGCAGCGTTGCGTCGATGCCTTCGTGGTTGGTTGTGATGCCTATGAGGGGTCGGTAGGCGTGTGATGGGGCAGAGGTGTATGTCTCGTTGAGATGTTGTTGCAGGTTGAACTTGTTCATTGTGTATGTATAAAAAAAGAAAAAGACAACAAAGACAGCCGTTGTTCAGTTGTCTTTGTTGTCTTCGTTATGTGTGTAATGTTTACTTTTCGTCGTCTTCGAGATGTACTGGTATCTCGCGCTTGATGCTCTGGTCGAGCGAGATAAGAGTCTCGGTAGACACAACTCCCGGAATCATCTGCATCTTGTTGTTGAGCAGATCCATGAGCTGTTCGTTGTCGCGGGCGTACACTTTGAGCAGCATTGTGTACGAACCGGTGGTGTAGTGGCACTCAACAATCTCGGGTATTTCCTTCAATTGCTTTACCACGTCCTTGTACATGCTGCCGCGTTCGAGGTTCAATCCTACGTATGTGCATGTGCTGTAGCCTATGCTCTTGGGGTTGACATCGAATCCGCTTCCGGTAATCACGCCACCGTTGATGAGGTGCTGTACACGCTGGTGAATGGCTGCGCGTGAAACACCGCACTCAGCTGCAACATCCTTGAACGGTATGCGAGCATTTTTAGACAGTATACTAAGTATTTTCTTGTCGAGATTGTCTATTTTGTCCATGGTGTTAATGGTTTTTCGTATAATTATCAATAATGTTATTTACAACTGTTACATTTTGTAAGCAAAATTAGACATTATATCTGAGATAAGCAACAATGTGCAAACCATTTTTTGCTTTTTTGTGCAAAATGTATAGCAAATTTATGTTTTTTGAACTACGAAAGCCATATTTGGACGTTTTTTTTACGATTGCATCTCGTGCAGACGGCGGTAGTAGCCGCCGAGAGCTATTAGCTCGTCGTGTGTGCCTCGTTCTACGATGCGTCCCTCGTGGAGCACGCATATCTCGTTGGCGTTCTTGATTGTAGACAATCGGTGGGCTATGGCAACGGTGGTGCGCGAGCTCATGAGTCGCTCAAGAGCGTCCTGAACGAGTCGTTCGCTCTCGGTGTCGAGTGCCGATGTAGCCTCGTCGAGAATGAGTATGGGCGGATTCTTGAGTATGGCGCGTGCTATGCTGACGCGCTGTCGCTGTCCGCCCGAGAGTCGTCCGCCCCGGTCGCCGATGTTGGTGTCGTATCCGTGCTCCGACTGCATTATGAAGTCGTGGGCGTTGGCTATGCGTGCCGCCTGCTCTACCTGCTCCATTGTGGCATTCTCTACGCCGAACGTGATGTTGCCAAGGAAGGAGTCGTTGAAGAGTATGGCCTCCTGATTGACGTTGCCGATGAGCTGGCGCAGGTCGTGTATGCCGAGCTGGCGCACGTCGATGCCGTCGATGAGCACTTCGCCTTCCTGAACGTCGTAGTAGCGCGGTATGAGGTCGACGAGGGTAGACTTGCCGCTGCCGCTCTGGCCTACAAGTGCTACGGTCTTGCCCTTCTCGATGACGAGATTGATGTCCTTCAACACCCACTGCTCGCCATACTTGAACGATACGTGGCGGAACTCAATCTGGTGCTCGAACGATTTGATGTGTACCGGATTGGCTGGCTCCTTGATGGCGTTGTCGGCCTTGAGAATCTTGTCGATACGCTCCACTGAGGCGAGTCCCTTGGGGATGTTGTAGCCAGCCTTGGAGAACTCCTTGAGCGGATTGATGATAGAGTAGAGCATCACGAGATAGTAGATGAACGTAGGGCCAGAGAGCATCTGCTTGTCGAGCACGAGCACGCCGCCCACCCACAGCACGATGATGATGAGCACGGTGCCGAGGAATTCGCTCATAGGATGTGCCATCTGCTGTCGTATATTCACGCGCTGCACAGCCGAGCGGTAGTTGGAATTGACGCGGTCGAAGCGTTCGTTCATCTTGTCTTCGGCGCAGAACGCCTTGATGATACGCAGTCCGCCGAGTGTCTCCTCAACCTGTGACATGGTGTCGCTCCACAGATTCTGTGCCTTGATGGAGTTCTGCTTGAGCTTGCGTCCTACGAATCCCATGAACCATCCGAAAATGGGCACGAAGAAGAGGGTGAATACCGTGAGCTGCCACGATATGAACAGCAGTGCCGAGAAGTAGGAGATGATGAGGATTGGATTCTTGAACAGCATGTCGAGTGACGACATGATAGAGCTTTCCACCTCGCCTACGTCGCCCGTCATACGTGCAATGATGTCGCCCTTGCGCTCGTCGGAGAAGAAGCCGAGAGGCAATGACGTGATCTTGCGGTAGAGCTGGTTGCGTATGTCGCGTACTATGCCGGTGCGCATAGGGATGATTGACGCCGACGAAAGGAAGTAGGCGCCCGTCTTGAGCATTGTGGTGAATGCCAGAAACAGTCCGATGAGCAGCAGCGTAGTGGTTGAGCCTACGATGTGTATGAGTTGCGTGACATAGTAGTCGGCGTTGTTGGCCATGACATCCTTCAGATTGTCGAGCGACCAGGGCATGAGGTGTGTTGCCGTTCCGGTGCCTTCGGTGCGGAAGAGTATCTGAAGTATAGGTATGAGTGCCGCAAACGAGAATATGTTGAGCAGTGCCGAGAGTATGTTGAACACTATCGTCAGCACTAAATACTTCTTGTATGGCGGCAGAAAGCGCCTGAGTACTTGTAGGAATTCTTTCATACTGGTTGTTTGGATGTTGTGCCTTGTGAGGGGCAGGATGTTGTGAATTAGTCGATAGGTTCGCCCAGGAGTGTAGCCGATGTAGAACCGGTAATCTTCACCATGACGCGGTCGCCAATGTGGTGGTTGTTCTTGTCGAACACCACTGCCTTGTTCTGCTCGGTGCGACCCATGAGCTGCTGGCGTGAACGCTTTGAGTAGCCCTCAACCAATACCTCGAATGTCTTGCCTATGTCCTTGCGGTATTGCTCTGCCGACACTTCGGTCTGCAGACGTATGAGCTCGTTGAGGCGCTCTATCTTGACCTCTTCCGACACGTTGTCGGGCAGGTGCTTGGCGGCGTATGTGCCGGGGCGCTCGCTATACTTGAACATGAATGCCGAGTCGAACATGCACTCGCGCACCAGCGACAGTGTCTCGGCGTGGTCCTCGGGAGTCTCGTCGTGATAGCCCACGAAGAGGTCGGTGGTCAGTCCGCAGTCAGGTATGATGCGGCGTATGGCTGCCACGCGCTCCAGGTACTGCTCGCGTGTATACTTGCGGTTCATCAGCTTGAGTATCTTTGTAGAGCCGCTTTGTGCCGGGAAGTGTATGTGCTTGCAGAGGTTGGGCTCGTCGGCTATGGCGTGCAGAATATCGTCGGTCATGTCCTCGGGATTGGATGTGGTGAAGCGCACGCGCATGTCGGGCACGCTCTGTGCCACCTTGCGCAGCAGTTCGGCGAATGAGCATCCGCCCTCGATGCGCTTGCCGGCAGGTGTAAGGCCGTAGCTGTTGACGTTCTGTCCGAGCAGCGTCACCTCCTTGAATCCGCGGTCGTGCAGGTCTTTTACCTCGCGCAGTATGCTCTCTACGTCGCGCGAACGCTCACGTCCGCGGGTGTAGGGCACGATGCAGTAGTGGCAGAAGTTGTTGCAGCCGCGCATGATGCTGACGAATCCGCTTACACGGCTTGCACCGATGCGCTGCGGTATTACGTCGCGGTAGGTTTCGGTGGTAGACAGCTCGATGTTGCAGGCGTTCTGTCCGTTCTCGCACTGCGCTATCATATCGGGCAGGTTGAGGTAGGAGTCAGGACCGCACACGAGGTTGGCGTGGTGGTTGTCGATAAGGTCCTGGCGCACGCGCTCGGCCATACATCCCAGCACGCCGAGTATGAGCTTGCGACCCTTCTTCTGTTCGGCGTGCAGGGTCTCAAGGCGTCCATATATCTTGTTCTCAGCATTCTCGCGTATGGAGCAGGTGTTGAGGAATATGGCGTCGGCTTGAGCCTCGTCGTCGCACAGTTCGTAGCCAGCCATCTGCATAATGGATGCTACTACTTCAGAGTCGGCCACGTTCATCTGGCAGCCGTATGTCTCGATAAATAGTTTCTTCATTTATATATTATATATTTAATTTTCGCAAGCGAAAGGAGTTATTGGAAGTTATCGGATGATAACTCACTTTGTTTGTGAATTTCTGTTTTAGCCTATTCCTTGGCGGCGCGCTTCATCTCGAGCTTGTAGAGGTCGCCACGGCGGTCGCGCAGGTTGCGTACGGCACCGTAGGTGTGCAGCTCGTTGAGCAGCGAGAGGTCGACATCCGACACGAGAATCATCTCGGTGTTGGGCGTTGCTTCTGCTCGCTTGCCGTCGTTGGGGAAGGCGAAGTCGCAAGGAGTGAACACTGCCGACTGCGCATACTGTATGTCCATGTTGTGAACGCGCGGCAGGTTGCCCACACTTCCGGCTATTGCCACGTAGCATTCGTTTTCTATTGCGCGTGCCTGGGCACATACACGAACGCGTGAGTAGGCGTTCTGCGTGTCGGTCATGAACGGAACGAAGAGTATTTTCATTCCGTCGTCGGCCATCAGACGCGAGAGTTCGGGGAATTCCACGTCGTAGCAGATTACGATTCCGATGCGTCCGCAGTCGGTGTCGAATGTCTGTATGTGCGATCCGCCCGAGAGTCCCCAGCATTTCTGCTCGTCGGGCGTCACGTGTATCTTCTCGTACATGTCGACCGTACCGTCGCGGCGGCACAGGAAGCCTACGTTGTAGAGCGAGTTGTCCTCCTTGAGGTAAGGCATTGAGCCGGTTATGATGTTGATGTTGTATGATATGGCGAGCTCGCGGAAGCGGTCGCGTATCTGCTCGGTATACTGTGCCATGGCGCGTATGGACTGAGCCTCGCCCATATCGTTAAACTTTGCCATGAGCGGCGCGTTGAAGTATTCGGGGAAGAGGATGAAATCGCTCTTGTAGTCGCTCACCGAATCGACGAAGAACTCTACCTGCTCGAAGAGGTCGTCGAGCGAGTTGTAGGGTCGCATCTGCCACTGTACCAGTCCGATACGAACCGTCGGGCGCTTGTCTACATACGAATCCGTAGGTGGCTGATAGTAGATGTTGTCCCATTGGAGCAGTGTGGCGCAATGCTTCGACTCCTCGTCGTTGGGCAGATAGTTGCGCATGACGCGGCGCACGTGAAAGTCGTTGCTCAACTGGAATGTAAGCACCGGGTCGTATATCTCGCGCGAGCGTACACGTTCGATATATTCCTTGGGTCGCATCTTGTCGGCATACTTGTGATAGTTGGGTATTCGTCCGCCGAACATGATTGCCTTGAGATTGAGTTTTTCGCAGAGTTCCTTGCGATACTCGTACATACGGCGTGCCAGACGCAGTCCGCGGTAGTCGGGGTGAATGAACACCTCAATGCCATATAGAATATTGCCCTTGGCATTGTGAGTGTTGAAGGTCTCGTTGCCAGTCACCTGCGCGTAGGTGTGGTCGCCCTTCACCATATTATAATCAACAATAATAGACAGCGCGCATCCCACTATCTTGTCGTCGACGATTATCACCACCTGTCCCTCGGGGAAGATAGTGATGAGTTTCTTGATTTGAGCTTTTGTCCAGAACACGTCTTCGTCGCCATAGATGCGCTTGAATGAGCGTGCGAGCTGATCGTAGTCCTCCATCTGAAGGTTGCGCAGTTCTACTTTGCTGATGTTGTGAGATTCCATGTGTTATGTTGTTTTGTTGTTATGTTGAGGTGTTGTGATTTGATGTTAAGGGTGTAGTGTTGTGGTGTTTGACAAATCACACCATCTCAACACTACAACTTATCAACCCTAAAAAGTTTTCGACAAAAACTTTTTAGCCACTTCCCATATTACCATGCCAGCCGTTACGCTGACATTGAGCGAGTGTTTGGTGCCGAACTGTGGTATTTCGAGACATCCGTCTGACATGTCCACCACCTCCTGATGCACGCCTTTTACCTCATTGCCAAGCACTACGGCGTAGCGTTTGTCGGTGTCGAGCTGCAGGTTCTGAAGCTTGGTCGACCCCTCTACCTGCTCGATGCTGTACACGAAGACACCGTCGTTGTGGAGCGACTCGATTGCCTCGGTAGCAGTGGGGAAGTAGCGCCACGCCACGGAGTCTTCGCCTCCGAGTGCCGTCTTGTGAATTTCGGGGTGGGGTGGGGTGGCAGTGATGCCGCAAAGGTATACCGCCTCGACGCGGAAGGCGTCGCCAGAGCGGAATACCGAACCCACGTTGTGCAGCGAACGCACGTCGTCGAGCACTACGATAAGGGGCAGTTTGGCTGCCTCGTGAAACTCGTCAACCGAGAGTCGTTGCATTTCTATTGTACGGAGTTTGCGCATATTCTTCTTTTTATGTGCAAAATTAGATAAAAATCCCGAATTACAAGACTATTATAGCGAAAGTCACGGTAAAAAACCCTTTACAAAAAAATAATGACTAACTTTGTGCAAAGTAGAATATAAAATAAGCAAATAAGAATATCAAAAGTGTATGAAGATATTTTTCTCACATAAAGAAGAGGTATGGAATTCGTGGTCGCATGCTGCGGGTATAATTCTCGGTGTGGTGGTAGGCACGGCGTTCCTGGTATGGTGTGGTTGGGCGCGTAACGGTTGGGCTACGGCTGGTATCATCCTATATCTGTTCGGAATGCTGTCGAGCTACATTGCTTCCACCGTCTATCACGCCCTGTCGGCATGGTCGCCGTGGAAGGAGAGGCTGCGCAAGTGGGATCATGCCGCCATCTACTGGCACATAGCCGGTTCGTATTCGCCAATCACGCTGGTGGCGTTGCGCGAATATGGCTACTGGGGATGGGCACTGTTCATCTTCATATGGTTGGCGGCAATTGCCGGAACCATAAAGAGTTTCATGGGACTGAAGGGGCACAGCTACGTAGAGACGGTATGCTACGTGGTGATGGGGCTGAGTGTGCTCGTGGCGTTCGGTCCGCTGATGCACTGTGTGGGTCCGTCGGCAATAGTATGGATTATAGCCGAGGGTGTGGCTTACATCACAGGTGCCGCATTCTACTGCCTGCGCAAGCAGCGGTATATGCACACCGTATTCCACTTCTTTGTGCTCGCCGGTTCGGTATGTCACATCATTGCGGTGTGGGATATTCTGATGCGGTGGCTGTAAGATAGTGGAGCGGAGGTTCTGAAAGAACAGCCACATTATTGTATCGCAACATAAGAAATGAACGCTCGTTTCAATTGATGTTTGGATTGGTATCAATTGGAACGAGCGTATTTATTAATTGAGGTAAGCAATTTTCTATTAATTCAAAAATGTATAATTCACAATGCGCCTTGGCGCACAATTCCTAATTCAAAACTCCTAATTCGTGCGGCTCGCCGCACAATCAATGTGCCTCCAGCCAATTCTCGCCCCAACCGGAGTCGGCAACGAGCGGAACCTGAAGCGGATAGGCGTTCTGCATTTCTTCGATTACAATCTTTTCTACGCGTTCCTTCTCCTCGGGCAGAACCGAGAAGTTGAGTTCGTCGTGTACCTGCAGAATCATTTTCGACTTGATGCCCTCGCGGCGGAAGCGCTCGTAGATGTGCACCATGGCAATCTTGATGATGTCGGCAGCCGATCCTTGTATCGGAGCATTGATGGCGTTGCGCTCGGCAAAGTTGCGAACGGTGGCGTTGTGCGACGTGATGTCGGGCAGATAGCGGCGACGATGGAAGAACGTTTCGGCGTAGCCGTGCTCGCGTGCCAGCTCCTTCGCCTTCTCCATATAGGCTTGCACCTCGGGGAATGTCTCGAAATATCCGTCGATGAGCTGCTTGGCTTCGTCGCGGCTTATCTCCAGACGCTCAGCCAGTCCGAACACGGTGATGCCGTAGATGATGCCGAAGTTGGCGCGCTTGGCTTTGGTTCGCTGGTCGCGACTCACGTCTTCTATCTTCTCCTTATATATACGTGCGGCTGTGGCGGCGTGGATGTCGTAGCCCTCGCGGAACGCCTCAATCATGTTCTTGTCGCCCGACAGATGCGCCATGACGCGCAACTCAATCTGTGAATAGTCGGCTGAGAAGAACAGACAGCCCGGTTCGGGAATGAAGCACTTACGTATCTCCTTGCCGTCCTCGCCACGAACGGGTATGTTCTGGAGGTTAGGGTCGGACGAAGAGAGGCGCCCCGTGGCTGTAACTGCCTGATTGAACGACGTATGGATGTGTCCCGTGCGTGGGTTGATAAGCTTGGGCAGGGCGTCGACATAGGTGCCGAGAAGCTTCTTCAAGCCTCGATGGGCGAGGATGTCGTCGACGATTGGAGCCTTCGAACGGAGCTGTTGCAGCACCTCTTCGGATGTGACGAACTGTCCGGTCTTGGTCTTCTTGGGCTTGTCTACAATCTTCATCTCGCCAAACAGCACCTCGCCCACCTGCTTGGGCGATGCTATGTTGAACTCATGTCCGGCGAGTTTGTATATGTTTTGCTCAATCTGCTTCATGCGGTCGGTGAGTGTGCGCGATGTCTCGGCGAGTGCCTTGGTGTCAAGCAGCACTCCGTTCATCTCCATTTCTGCCAACACTGGCACGAGCGGCATCTCGATGTTGTAGAACAAGTCGTCAACGCCAGCCTCCTTGAGGCGCGGCTTCAGCACGTTGTATAGGCGCAGAGTGACGTCGGCATCTTCTGCTGCATAGTCGCAGATATCGGCAGGCGAGAGGTCGCGCATGTTCTTCTGACCCTTGCCCTTGGGTCCGATGAGTTCGTCAATGTGTACGGTCTGGTAGCCGAGCAGCGTCTCGGCGAGAATATCCATGTTGTGTTTCTGCTCGGGTTGGAGCACGTAGTGGGCAATCATCGTGTCGAACATAGGAGCAGCGAGACGAACACCGTAATTCATCAGCATCTCCATGTCGTACTTGATGTTCTGTCCGATTTTGAGGATTTCGGTGCTTTCGTACAGCGGTTTGAATATGTTAACAATAGTTTGCGCCTTTTCACGTTCGGCAGGAATTGCCACATAAAATGCCTTTCCTTCCTCGACAGAGAAGCTCAAACCAACCAATTCTGCGTCAACAGGGTTGATTGAAGTGGTCTCCGTGTCTAGACTGAGAATTTGTTTTGTAACAAAAAAATCAAATAATTTACGCGCATCTTCCTCAGTTTCAATGAGTTGATAGTCGTGAGAGGTCGTTTTTAGGCTCTCAAAACTCGAAAATTCTGAACCAACTGCATCATTGGTCGGATTTTCGGCAAATAAATCGAGTTGTAAATTAACAACTTTTTGCGGTTGTTGTGGCTTCTTTACAAATTTGTCGAGAAGACTCTTAAATTCCAATTCGGTGAAGATTTCGGCGAGTCGGGCTGTGTCAGGCTCTTCAATCTTCAGCGAGTCGAGGTTGAGATCGATGGGAACGTCGGTGCGGATGGTTGCGAGGAACTTTGACATACGAATGTCGTCGACAGCCGACTCAACCTTTTCGCGCAGCTTGCCTTTGATTTTGGATGAGTTCTCAAGCATGTTGTCGATGCTGCCGAATTCGCCTATGAGTTTT
Organism: Leyella stercorea; assembly: GCF_021531355.1. Classification (GTDB taxonomy): domain Bacteria; phylum Bacteroidota; class Bacteroidia; order Bacteroidales; family Bacteroidaceae; genus Prevotella. The sequence goes on from NZ_JADYTS010000023.1 coordinate 14,550, forward strand.
GCAGCGGTCTTCGGACCCACGCCAGGACATCCGGGGAAGTTGTCGGCAGAATCGCCCATAAGTGCAAGCAGGTCGATCACCTGAGTAGGGGAGTTGAGTTCGTACTTCTCGCATACCTCCTTTGGTCCCATAGTTTCGTATCCGCCGCCGTGACGGGGTCGGAATATGAACACGTTGTCGCTGACAAGCTGGCCGTAGTCCTTGTCGGGTGTGAGCATATAGGTCTTGATGCCGGCAGCTCCAGCCTTAGTGGCGAGTGTGCCGATAACATCGTCGGCCTCGAAACCGTCTACCTGAAGCACCGGAATGTGCATCGCCTCAATGATAGTCTTTATGACAGGCACCGAAGCACGGATGTCTTCGGGAGTCTCCTCACGCTGTGCCTTGTACGCCGGAAACGCTTCGTCGCGGAAGGTCTTGCCATGATCGAACGCCACACCGATATGTGTGGGCTGCTCTTTGGTGAGAATCTCGTTGAGGGTATTGACAAATCCCATCACGGCTGAGGTGTTCATGCCCTTGGAATTGATGCGCGGATTTTTGATGAACGCATAATATGCACGGTAGATGAGCGCGTAAGCGTCGAGAAGAAATAGCTTGTCCATTTTTATGATGTTGTGATGTTGATGTGTTGAGTGCTGCGATGTTGAACTGGCAGCACTATCATCACCACCTCAACATCTCACCACCTCAACATATTTATTCTTATATGGTGTAAAATTACAAAAAAAATGTCACTAATAACGGCAAAATCTGTAACTTTGTACGAAATATTATAATACAATGGATTATCTGTCAATCATTAAGAACCCGATAGAGGCGGAACTCGCCGACTTTATAAGTCTTTTCAACCAGTCGCTCTCGCACGAGGACGGATTGCTCGGCTCTGCGCTGGAGCATATCCGCAAGCGTGCCGGCAAGCGTATGCGCCCTATGCTGATACTGCTTATGGCCAAGAACTTCGGCACTATCAACGACGCTACTCAGAACGCTGCTGTGGGATTGGAGCTGCTTCACACGGCTTCGCTCGTTCATGATGACGTGGTGGATGAGAGTGAGGAGCGTCGTGGTCAGGCTTCGGTCAACGCTACTTATGACAATAAGGTGGCTGTGCTCGTGGGCGACTATATCCTTTCGACTTCCCTTTTGTGTGTGGCACGCACTCATTCGGAGCAGATTGTGACTTATCTTGCCGAACTGGGACGTACGCTTTCCGACGGTGAGATACTGCAGTTGTCGAACATCGGACGCAAGGACATCTCGGAGGACGTTTATTATGACGTGATAAAGCAGAAGACCGCGGCTCTGTTTGAGGCGTGTGCCGGAATTGGAGCACTGTCGTCGGGAGCGTCGGAGAAGGATGTTGAGGCTGCAAAGCTGTTCGGTCAGAATCTCGGTATCATCTTCCAGATACGCGATGACATCTTCGACTATTACGACTCTACCGAGATTGGCAAGCCTACAGGCAACGATATGGTTGAGGGTAAACTGACGTTGCCCGTTATCTATGCCGTTAATAATGGTGGAAACGAGGACATGCGCCGCCTTGCATTGAAGGTGAAGGAGCACTCTGTGAGTGCCGATGAGATAGCGCAGCTTGTAGATTATACCAAGCAAATGGGTGGTATAGAATACGCTGAGCGCCGTATGTGGGAATTCCATGCGCAGGCTCAGCAGTTTATTGATGATAGAGTGGGGCAGCCTGACGTAAAGGTTGCGCTCCAGACCTATCTGGATTATGTGATAAAGAGAACGAAGTAGGAAGCGAGGAGCGTGAGCTTGCTAAGAGCTAAGCCTTGCTGGGGCTTCTTAAGCCTCTCTAAGCCTTTTTAATCACGGCTTAGGGAGGCCTAGAAAGGCCCAGTGAGGCTTAGTTCTTTCAATACCCTCTATAATCTTTTCTTGCCTTTGTCATTTGTTCTCTCATTCCTCCGCTTTCCACAAACTTTATTTCCAGCTTCTCTATAAGTTTGTTCAGCATCCAGTCGGTTTGATGAATTAGAGTTATGGCGATATTTGCTATAGTTTCATCTGAACGTTCTGTTATTGCTTTTCTATAGTAGGCGCTGTCATTATGGGTGGCACAAGCACGTTTGGCTTGTGCAAGTCGCGGGTCGTCAGGTTGCCATTGTTCCAATCCTCTTACTCGTATATAATCTTCATAGTCTACTAACAGTTCCTGCAAACTGGCTTTTGCTACGTTTGTAAGTTTTATTTCTGTTTCTTTAGAGGTGTTGCCTGCAGCCGCTCCCTCTGCTATGTTCTGTTTCCCTGAACGTGCTGCTTGTACCATTTGGTCGATTGTACGGTCACCTTTTTCAAGATATTTATGAGCAAAATAGTATGTGACATCGTAAATGCATTCTGCTTTCTGGTAAACCAAAAGATTCTTGTACGAGCCTCCATGGGGAAGAAAGGGTTTTGGTGTAGGCATAAGTTTGATTTTTATGGTTAGTGAATTGGGATTAATAGAGGTGGGTAGGGCTGTTGTCTGGGCTTTGCTGAGGCTGTAGTCTGGGCCTTATTGAGGCTGTTATTAGGCCTTACTGGGTCTCAATAAGCCTTTCTAAGCCTTGGCATAAAAAGGCATAGAAAGGCCCAGTAAGGCTCAGGTAACTGCTCAGCAAGCCCTAATCCTTTAGAAGAACTTGATCTGCTCGCCCTTAATCTCGCTCAACAGCATGTTGGCGAGGCGTGATGTGCCCAGGCGGAACCACTTGTTGGTGAGCCATTTTTCGCCCAATACTTCCTTGACTATTGTGTAGTAGATGATGGCATCCATAACGCTGTTGATGCCGCCAGCAGGCTTGAAACCTATTTGGATGCCCGTTTCGTCGTAGTATTCCTTAATCGCCTGACACATAACGTAGGCTGCCTCGGGTGTGGCAGCAGGCTGAAGCTTGCCCGTCGACGTCTTGATGTAGTCGGCGCCAGAGTACATAGCCAGCAGAGCAGCCTTCTTGATGTTGGTGGCAGTCTTTAGAGCACCTGTCTCGAGTATAACCTTCATGGGTACCGTTTCGCCACATGCAGCCTTCAGTTCGGCTATGTCGTCGCACATTCCTTCGTAGTCGCCCGAAAGGAATTTGCCTACCGGCATAACGATATCAATCTCGGTGGCGCCGTCGGCAACAGCCAGCGATGTCTCGGCAATCTTCACCTCGATGCGAGCTTGCGAAGAAGGGAACGATCCACTGACGCAAGCTATCTCTACACCGTCCACCTCCAGCGATTCAGCCACGGTGTTGGCGAAGCACGGATAGACGCAGACGGTAGCCACGTGGGGCATGTCGGGATACTGATTGTCGAAGTCGTTGACGCGCTCGGTGAACGCCAGTACGCTCGTGTCAGAATCGGTTGTCTTGAGCGTAGTAAGCTCGATGCTTCCGAAGAGGAATTTCTTAACGTCGATAGTGTCGTTAGCCGACACCTTCTCGGCAATGATATTGCGCACGGCATCGCGCACGGCGTTGTCGTCGATAGCGGTGTTGTATTTGGTAAGAGCAAGTTCGTACTTGCTCGTCTTCTCTTGTCCCATAGTCTCCTCGTCGTGGAGTATTACATCTTTAATTATTCCCATAGTCTTATGCTTTTGTTTTTATTGTTATCTATAGTCGTTTATCTGAGTTTGGGGTTGTTCTTATGGCGCAATTTGTCGCGGTTGGTCTTCTTCTCGATACTCTTCTGCAGCGCCTCCGTAAGGTCTACGCCCGTCTGATTGGCAAGGCAGATGAGCACCCACAGAATGTCGGCCATCTCCTCAGAAGGGTCGTGCGATTCGCCCTCCTTGAAGCTCTGGTCGCCATAGCGTCGCGCCATGATGCGCGCCAGTTCGCCCACCTCCTCGGTAAGGCAAGCCATATTGGTGAGTTCGGAGAAGTAGCGCACGCCATACTCCTTTATCCAACGGTCTACCGTCTCTTGTGCTTCCTTGATAGTCATATTGCTTGATTTTAGATGTCAACAGGCAGTCCCAGCACCATCAGATAGATGTCGTAGACAAGCCATATAGCGAGTATCGCAACCAGGCAGATGCGGAATATCACTCCTATCTTCTTGCTTCGCGACACGCTGTGGAACGGTCGGGGAAACTCCAGATACGTCATGATGCTGAAACCTATAAACAGCAATGCGCAACCCGTAAATGCATACAACGGCTTGTTGGCTCCCCACGAATCGCGGGTGAACATCAGCACCAGTCCTACAGCTTCGAGCAGTAGGGCAGTATTTGAAAGATACTTCTTCATAAGCTAAATTATTAAGTGGTTCTTAATGTCAGTTGTTTACGGTTATTATATCTCATTATTTACCGTTTATTCCTTGTTCTTGGTGTCCATGCAGATGGTTACGGGTCCGTCGTTCAAGAGTTCCACCTTCATATCGGCACCGAATTCGCCCGTTCCGACCTCACGGCCGAGCGCATCCGACAGTTTGCGACAGAACTCCTCGTAGAGCGGCACCGAAATCTCGTGACGTGCGGCGCGAAACCACGACGGGCGGTTGCCCTTCTTGTACGAAGCGTAGAGCGTAAACTGGCTCACCACGAGAGCCTCGCCGCCCACATCGATAATCGAACGGTTCATTACTCCGTTCTCGTCGTCAAACACTCTCAGAGCTGCCACTTTCTTTACGAGCCAGTCGACATCTTCAGTCGTGTCCGACTCTTCAATGCCGAGCAGCAAGAGGAATCCGTTGCCTATTTTCGACTTTATCTCGCCGTCTATCGTTACCGATGCGTGCTGCACACGCTGTATTACTGTTCTCATTTATGTATGTAATTGATACGTTAATTATTATGCTGTTTACAAAGTTAATCATATTAAATGTAAAATGAGTGTAAAATTATTCCATTTTCTTTGTTATATCATTTTTAATTAATAATTTTGCAAACAGAATGGAGGTCTGCCTAATGGTACGACGGCAGACTGGTTTTTAAGCAATGTTTAAAAGACTTTTAGTTTTTAGTATAATTTGATATAAGGATTGACTTGTACAAGCTCGTGAGAGTCGAAGGCAAGAATTTTTTGAAGATTTAAGATCTTCTCTGTGTGTGCGCTGGAACCGTGAGGTTTGGGCGCATTTTTTTTGTTTATACTTAGGAGGCTATGGCGTCCGCGCCATAGCCTGAGCAGTTAGCCGTCTTGATTCTAAAGAAGTTATTTGTCAAGTTGCTTGCTCAGGCTATGGCGCGGACGCCATAGCCTCCTACTGTTTGATTATACTCTAAATATCGTATGACAATTAGTCCCTTTCAAAAGGAGTCCTTTTGCCTTCCAAAAGGAGTCCTTTTGCATCCTAAAAGGAGTCCTTTTGCACTTCAAAACGAATCCTTTTGCAACCCAAAAGGAGTCCTTTTGCGATACACCCCGATTTTCTTCGCGATACGCCTCGATTTTCTTGCTCCAAATGCCTCAATATCCCTGGGCTGCAAAAGTCTTCTTTATGCCAATTGTGACCATTACTTCTTGCCCAGGCTTTCCATCAGTTTCGTTGCTTTGCTTGCCCCGATCACACCCGAAAGCATCTCGAACGAAGCCTCACGTATTCGTTTCACGCTCTTGAACATGCTGAGCAGCTTCTCGCGTGTAGCCGGACCGATGCCCGGAATGTCGTCGAGAGCGCTGTGCAGGGCGTGTTTTGAGCGCTTGTCGCGGTGGAACTGTATGGCGTAGCGGTGTACTTCGTCCTGGATGCGTGTGAGCACGTGGAAGAGTTCGGAGTCCGTCTTCAGAGCTATCGTTTTGGGCGGATTGCCATAGAGCAGTTCGTTGGTGCGGTGGCGGTCGTCCTTGGCAAGTCCGGCTATGGGAATCCGGAGTCCGAGTTCGCCCTCTACAACCTGTCGCACCACGCTCATCTGACCCTGTCCGCCGTCGGTTATGATGAGGTCGGGCAGGGTAGTGCCTTCCTCCATCATGCGTGTGTAGCGCCGACGCACCACTTCCTGCATAGAGGCGTAGTCGTCGGGACCCTCAACGGTCTTGATGTTGTATTTGCGATAGTCCTTTTTCGAGGGTTTCATACCCTTGAACACTATGCAACCAGCCACGGCGTCGGTGCCCGAAATGTTGGAGTTGTCGAAACATTCTATCTGATACGGCAGCTTGGCGAGCTGTAGTTTCTGCTGCAATTCCTTCATAAGACGTGTCTGTTTCTGTTCGGGATTGAGCTTTTCGGCCTGCTTCAGTCGGTCGAACTTATACTGCCGACAGTTCATTTCGCCGAGTTCGAGCAGGTGTTTCTTGTCGCCTCGTTGCGGAACGAAGAACTGCGCCTCGTTCAGTTGCCACTCCATGTCGAACGGAACGATTATCTCCTTGGCCTTGCTCTGGAAACGTTCGCGTATTTCGGGGATAGCCGTCAGTAGCAGTTCGCGGTCGGTTTCGTCCAGTTTTCGCTTGTATTCGAACGTGAAACTCTGGTTTACGCTGCCGTTCTTGACGTGGATGTAATTGATGAAGGCGGTGCGGTTGTGCTCGTCGTCGACAATCGTGAACACGTCGACGTCGGTTATCGTGTGACTGACGACCTCGCTTTTGGCGCAGAAACTCTCAATAAGCATGTATTTCTGCTTCAATTCCTCGGCTTCCTCAAACTTCAGTTCAGCCGCCTTTTGCTGCATTTCCTCGAAAACGTGCTGCGACAATTCGCGCGTGTTTCCTTTCAATATCTCGCGTGCTTGAGCTATCGATGCCTGATAATCCTCTAACGATTGCTTGCCGCAACATGGCGCTTTGCAATTATGAATGTGGTATTCCAGACACGGTTTGTATTTGCTTTGTTCTATACCTTCCTTCGTTATCGGCATTCGGCAAGTGCGAGGCTTGTAGAGTTTGTGTATTAGTTCGAGAACGGCGAACATACTGCCAGTATGCGAGTATGGTCCGAAGAATGTTCCGAAGCGTTTGTTTATCTGTCGTGTCTTGAATACGCGCGGAAGGTATTCGTTCGTGATGCAGATGCTGGGGTAGGTCTTGCCGTCCTTGAGCAAAACATTGTAGCGAGGGTTGTATTTCTTTATAAGACTGTTTTCGAGCAATAGCGCATCCTCTTCTGTGTTGACTACAGTGTAGCTTATGTCCTCTATCTTTGAGACGAGAACCTTAGTCTTGAAGCGGTCTACTTCCTTGTGGAAATAAGAAGACACACGTTGCTTCAGACGCTTAGCCTTACCTACATATATAATTGTATGGTCTGCGTCGTAGAACTGATAGCTGCCAGGTTTCTCTGGCATGTTCAGCACTATGTTCTTCAGTCGCTCTATGCGCTTCTCGTTTTCTTCTCTTGTCATCTTGCTCGTTGTATTTGTTTTGCCTGTAATGTCTGTAACTGCTTTGAAACTAAGATATTTGTCCTGTTTTGTTTCACGTGGAACTGCAACCCTGTTTTCTTCTGTTGAGACCTGTACCTTATAGCAGTAGAGGAGACCTCTTGCTTTCGATACATCTGCCTGTAGCATCATTTGCATCGAAGACGAGACATCTCCTCTTCTTTTTGAAGTTGTTGTATAAGTTTGCCTTGCTCTTTGTTAATCTGAGTAAGTGCTATGCTTTTTTAGATCTGAATGAGCGACGTAATCTCTATGTCCTTGTCGAAGTCTGCGCGTCCGTTCAGTCCCTCGTTTACGAGTTCGATGATGAAGTTGCAGTAGACTTTCTTGGGGTGGAACTTCTTTACGAGATTGCAAGCAGCCTGCATTGTACCTCCAGTAGCAAGCAAGTCGTCGTGCAGCAGAATCACGTCGTTCTCGTTGATTGCATCCTTGTGGATTTCGATAGTGTCCTTGCCATACTCCTTGGCGTAGCTTTCTTGCACGGTGTCGCAAGGCAGTTTGCCAGGCTTGCGGCATAATACCACACCGGCGTTCAAGCGCAAGGCGAGGGCAGACGACATAACGAAGCCGCGCGACTCGATTCCTACTATCTTTGTAATGCCCTTGTCTTTGTAGAGGTCGTACATCTCGTCGCAAATCTCTTTAAGGCATTCGCTGCTCTTAAACAATGTTGTAACGTCTCGGAAGTTTACTCCCTTCTTCGGCCAATCTGGAATACAACGCAGATTGTCAAGCAATAGTTTGTTGTTCATTATCAGTTGATTTGATTAAATTCGTTGTTCTTTTTGTTTCACGTGGAACGAGAAGCCAGCGGCAACGCCGCTGGAATTAGGAATTTTGAATTTTGAGTTTTGAATTGTGCTCGGCTACGCCTGCGCTTTTGAGTTGTTCAATTATGAATTGCTCTTGGCTGTGGCTTCGCTTTTGAGTTGTTCAATTATGAATTGAAGAGTTGTGCAATTGTATTTCGATGGGGTTTTGTATCGCATGTTTTTTTGCGCTACGATTTATTGAATTGGTTTGCTGCTCAGGCTATGGCGGGGACGCCATAGCCTCCTATGGTTTGTTTTGCATTGCTTGTACAGCCCAACTTAGAATTTGTGGTTCTTAAATTCATTGCTCATATTTTGGAAGTCCGTAACTCATAATTCAGAAGTTTGCAATTCAAAATCGCAGGCGTAGCTGCGAACAATTCAAAACTCAAAATTCAAAATTCAAAACTCGCATTATCGATGCATCAGAACCAGCAGTACGTTGATGTCGCTTGGCGACACGCCTGGGATGCGCGATGCTTGTCCGAGAGTCTCGGGATTGATGCGCATGAGTTTTTGTCTGCCCTCGGTAGATATCTCGTGGAGTTCTTCGTAGTTGAAGTGTCCCTTGATACGGATGTCTTCGAGGCGGTGCATCTTGTCGGCTATCTGTCGTTCGCGCTTGATGTAGCCGTCGTACTTGATGAGTATTTCGGCAGCTTCAATGATTTCGTCGCGTCGTGCGTCGTCGATATCGAGCGCAGCACGGAGTGGGGCGATGGCAGAAGCAAGCTGGTTTATGGAGAGCTGGGGGCGAGCTATCAGACTTGATATTGTAGCGCCGAACTGCATAGGAGTTGTACCGAACGATTCGAGAGCCGCGTTTACGGCGCGAGGCTTCACGTTGGTAGAGTTGCAGAAGCTTACGATGCGTTCAATCTCCGCCTTCTTCTTAAGCCAATGGTCGTAACGTTCGCGTGAGGCGAGTCCGAGTTGGTAAGCCTTTTCGGTGAGTCGGGCGTCGGCATTGTCCTGACGGAGCAGGATGCGGTATTCGGCTCGTGAGGTGAACATGCGATACGGTTCGTCAACACCCTTAGTTGTGAGGTCGTCGATGAGCACTCCTATATAGCTTTCGTCGCGCTTCATGATGTAAGGTTCGCTGCCTCCGCAGAGTAGGGCAGCGTTGATGCCCGCCATAGTGCCTTGTCCGCCCGCTTCTTCATATCCCGTCGTGCCGTTGACCTGACCTGCGAAGAACAGACCCTTTACTATCTTCGACTCCAACGACGGCTTCAGCTGCGTAGGGTCGAAGTAGTCGTACTCTATGGCGTAGCCCGGTCGGTAGACTTTTATATCACGGAAAGCCTTTATTTTTTTCAGGGCAGCGAGCTGGACATCCATCGGCATGGACGAAGAAAAACCGTTAAGATACATCTCGTTGGTGTCCTCGCCTTCAGGTTCGAGAAAAAGCGGATGCTGGTCCTTGTCGGGGAACGTCACGAGTTTGGTTTCTATCGAAGGGCAGTAGCGCGGTCCGGTGGACTTAATCTGACCGTTGTAGAGGGGCGATTCGGCTATGGCTGCGCGTAGAGTGTCGTGCACCTCCTTATTAGTATATGTGGTCCAGCACGGCAGCTGCTGCAGATGTCGTGGGGCAGTCATGTATGAAAATCCGTGATAGTCGGTTTCGCCGGGTTGGCATTCCATGTCCTCGAAGTGTACGGAGCGTCGGTCTATGCGTACCGGTGTGCCCGTCTTCATTCGCTGTGAAGTAATGCCGTGTCGGGTGATGCTCTCGGTGAAGTGCAGTACGGCAGGTTCGGCGCATCGTCCGCCCGGCACTTGCTTGCGTCCCACGTGCATCAGTCCGTTGAGGAATGTGCCCGCTGTGATGATTACAGCCTTAGCGCGGAACGTCACGCCCCACACCGTTTCCACTCCAACCGCTTCGCCGTTCTCCACCAGGAGTTCGCATGCCTCGTCCTGCCAGATGTCCAATCCGTCGACACGGTCGAGACGTGTGCGCCACTCCCAGATGAATTTGCCGCGGTCGCATTGTGCTCGCGGACTCCAAACGGCAGGTCCCTTGCCGCGGTTGAGCATACGGAACTGTATCGATGTGGCATCCGTCACGAGCCCCATCTCGCCTCCCAGCGCATCAATCTCGCGTACAATCTGTCCTTTGGCAATTCCGCCAATGGCAGGGTTACAGCTCATCTGTCCAATCTTGTTCATATCCATCGTCACCAGACATGTCTTGGCGCCCATACGTGCTGCCGCTGCTGCAGCCTCACAACCGGCATGTCCGCCTCCGATGACTATAACGTCGTAGTTGAAAATCATATGTATTGCTTGTCGGTGTTAAATTGTGCGGCATGGCTCTGAGCCATACCACGCATGTTTCATGCTCGCAAAATTAAGAATAAAAAATGATTTTTGAAGAGAAATAGTTTGATTTATCATCAAATTTCAGTATTTTTGCAGACTGTAAGGATATGGTCTATACCTATTATATAGTATAGTGTGGACAGCCCTTAAATAACTGTGTAACCTTAAGGAATGAAACATCAATAATTCTAACAGTTAATAATTTAAATTTCAAATCATTTATGTGGTTAATCAATTCATCTATCGGTAGAAAGGTGGTGATGGCCTTGACTGGTGTCGCCCTTGTTCTATTCCTGACATTCCACATGTCAATGAATGTTGCTGCTCTCTTCTCAGGAGATGCTTACAACACTATCTGTGAGTTACTCGGTGCCAACTGGTATGCCGTAGTTGCGACAATGGGCTTGGCTGCCCTCGCAGTAATCCACATCGTTTATGCCTTCTGGCTCACGATGCAGAACCGTGCCGCTCGCGGTACCTCTCGCTATGAGGTTGTTGCTAAGCCTCAGAACGTAGAGTGGGCATCACAGAACATGCTCGTACTCGGTATCATCGTTCTGCTCGGTTTGTTGCTCCACTTCTTCAACTTCTGGTACAACATGATGTTTGCTGAGCTTGTAGGCTTCGAGGGCGTATGTGATCCTGCTGACGGCTTCGGCTGGATTCAGGAGACATTCAAGAACCCGGTTTACGTAGTTCTCTACATCGTATGGCTCGTAGCTCTCTGGTTCCACCTTACACACGGTTTCTGGAGCGCAATGCAGACATTCGGCTGGAATGGTAAGGTATGGTTCAACCGTTGGAAGGTTATCGGTCAGGTTTACTCAACCCTCCTCATCCTCGGTTTCCTCGTAGTAGTAATCGCTTTCGCTCTTGGTTGCGCACCGAGCCTTTGCTGCTAATTCAACAATCAACATTCAAAAATCATAATTTCTATTATGGCTAAGACTATTAATTCAAGAATCCCTGAAGGCCCAGTGGCCGAGAAGTGGACCAACTATAAAGCTCACCAGCGTCTGGTGAACCCCAAGAACAAACTCAAGCTCGACGTTATCGTTGTAGGAACAGGTCTTGCAGGTGCTTCTGCAGCAGCCAGCCTCGGCGAAATGGGTTTCCGTGTGCTTAACTTCTGCATTCAGGATTCTCCGCGTCGCGCTCACTCTATCGCAGCTCAGGGTGGTATCAACGCTGCCAAGAACTATCAGAACGACGGCGACTCAGTATATCGTTTGTTCTATGATACAGTAAAAGGTGGTGACTACCGTGCACGTGAGGCTAACGTATACCGCCTCGCTGAGGTGTCAAACGACATCATCGACCAGTGCGTTGCACAGGGTGTTCCTTTCGCTCGTGAGTACGGCGGCATGCTCGCCAACCGTTCATTCGGTGGTGCTCAGGTGTCACGTACATTCTATGCTAAGGGTCAGACCGGTCAGCAGCTGCTCCTCGGTGCTTACTCAGCACTCTCAAAGCAGGTAAGCACAGGCCGCGTATTGCTCTACACTCGTTACGAGATGGAGGACGTAGTTATCGTTGACGGTCGTGCTCGTGGTATCATCGCCAAGAATCTTGTTACCGGTAAGCTCGAGCGCTTCTCTGCTAACGCTGTAGTAATCGCTACTGGCGGTTATGGCAACACATACTTCCTTTCTACAAACGCTATGGGTTGCAACTGTACAGCAGCTGTCCAGTGCTATCGTAAGGGTGCTTACTTCGCAAATCCTTGCTACGTACAGATTCACCCGACATGTATCCCCGTACACGGCGACAAGCAGTCTAAGCTTACACTTATGTCAGAGTCGCTGCGTAACGACGGTCGTATCTGGGTACCGAAGAACATCGAGGACGCCAAGGCTCTGCAGGCTGGCACCAAGAAGGGCAGCGATATTCCTGAGGAAGACCGCGACTACTACTTGGAGCGTCGCTATCCGGCATTCGGCAACCTCGTTCCGCGTGACGTTGCTTCACGTGCTGCCAAGGAGCGTTGCGACAAGGGCTTCGGCGTAAACAACACCGGTCTTGCCGTATTCCTCGACTTCTCTGAGTCAATCAACCGTCTCGGCATCGACGTTATCCGTCAGCGTTATGGCAACCTCTTCGACATGTACGAGGAGATTACCGACGTTAACCCGGGTGAGCTTGCCAACGAGATCAACGGCGTTAAGTACTACAACCCGATGATGATCTATCCTGCTATCCACTACACAATGGGTGGTATTTGGGTAGACTACGAGCTCCAGACATCTATCACAGGTCTGTTCGCTATCGGTGAGTGTAACTTCTCAGACCACGGTGCCAACCGTCTTGGTGCTTCTGCTCTTATGCAGGGCTTGGCCGATGGTTACTTCGTATTGCCTTACACCATCCAGAACTACCTCGCCGACCAGGCTATCTGGCCGCACCTCTCTACCGATCTGCCAGAGTTTGCTGAGGCAGAGAAGGGTGTTCAGGCTGAAATCGACCGCCTCATGAACATCAAGGGTAAGCGCTCTGTTGACTCTATCCACAAGGAGCTTGGCCACATTATGTGGGAGCACGTAGGTATGGGTCGTACTGCTGAGGGCCTGAAGGAAGGTATTGAGCTCATCAAGAAGATCCGCAAGGAGTTCAACACCAACCTCTTCATTCCTGGATCGAAGGAAGGCTTGAACGTAGAGCTCGACAAGGCTATCCACCTCCGCGACTTCATCCTCATGGGTGAGCTCATCGCACACGACGCCCTCTCACGTGAGGAGTCATGCGGTGGTCACTTCCGCGAGGAGCATCAGACTCCAGAGGGCGAGGCACAGCGCGACGACGAGAACTTCTTCTATGTAGGTTGCTGGGAGTACAAGAACAACGACGAGACAGCTCCTGAGCTCATCAAGGAGCCGCTCGAGTACGAGGCAATCAAGGTACAGACACGTAACTATAAGAACTAATAAAGATTATGGCAAATATATCATTCACACTGAAATATTGGCGTCAGAACGGCCCGCAGGACAAGGGTCACTTTGACACACGCGAGATGAAGGATATCCCTACGGATACCTCATTCCTTGAGATGCTCGACATCCTTAACGAGCAGCTCATCGAGGAAGGCAACGAGCCTTTCGTATTCGATCACGACTGCCGCGAGGGTATCTGCGGTATGTGCTCACTCTACATCAATGGTCATCCCCACGGACCTAACCAGGGTGCCACAACCTGCCAGCTCTACATGCGTAAGTTCAACGACGGCGACGTTATCACTGTTGAGCCTTGGCGTTCGGCTGCATTCCCAGTTATCAAGGACTGCATGGTAGACCGCTCTGCATTCGACAAGATCATGCAGGCAGGTGGCTACGTTAGCGTTCGCACTGGCCAGCCCCAGGATGCCAACGCTATCCTCATTCCGAAGGAAGACGCTGACGAGGCTATGGATTGCGCTACATGTATCGGTTGCGGTTGCTGTGTAGCAGCCTGCAAGAACGGTTCTGCAATGCTCTTCGTAAGCTCTAAGGTTAGCCAGCTCGCTCTCCTTCCTCAGGGCCGACCTGAGGCAGCTAAGCGTGCTAAGGCAATGATCGCCAAGATGGAGGAGCTCGGTTTCGGAAACTGCACCAACACCCGCGCTTGCGAGGCTGAGTGCCCGAAGAACGAGTCTATCGCCAACATCGCTCGCCTCAACCGCGAGTTCATCAAGGCAAAGCTCGCTGACTAATTCAGTCAACAACAAATAAACTAAGCGGATGCGAAGCACTCTCAGAAGTGCGGCGCATCCGCTTTTTTTGTATTCCTAAACGTCCCGTCCCGCCCTCTTTTATGTCTTAATAGAGGAAATTAGGGGAAATTATAGGAAAATTTCCCCTAATTTATTGTATGCTCGGCACGAGCATTGTCTAACAGGTGCAACTCCTTAACAATCCCTAATAGCGGGAATTACATAGCCAATAGCAAGAGTGTCCATTGTGAGGTGGAGTCTGAAAGAAGCTGGCGGCAAACATCTGACCTAACGGACAGAAACTTCATATAAGGCATTTGACCATGGATGAGATTGCAAGACAAATCAAAGTCCTATAGCTATTCGGAATAGTTGGTGTAAATGAAGTGGGTATAAGATGAAAAGAGTAAGCCCTTATCCGAGGAGGTCTCACGGTTGCATGGGTGAAGATGAATCATTCGATGTACCATGACGGAGTAAAGCTTGCCGTGAGAAGTCAGAAGAGGTTATAGTACCCAAGGCACGTGTGCCTATAGGGAAGGACTGAATCGTGTAGTGCAATAGTAAATGAATGCTACCTTGTGAGAAAACTCGTCAGATGTCCGAAAGGAACTCTCTATCCAAGACGATAGGACGGAATCCGACAATAGGATAAATGTGAAAATAGGAGGCAAATGCCTTCTATGATTAGCATTTACCTCCTACCCGATTTTTTATGTGTGTTATTTTGCAGATACTGTAGTATTTGAAGCTACAGTGGCTTGGACATCATATCCTGCGGGCATTACGGCTTTTGAACCAGGTATGAAAATACATGGCCAAAGTAAAATACCTGTGACAACAGCGAGCGGAGTACGATTCTTACCATTTATTCGGACATCAGTATTTGTAAAGAATACGGGTTCTCCTGATGGCAAATTCATGCTACTGATGTTTATTACAAGTCTTCCTTTGGTTCCTGCCAATGAACTTTTGCATGCTTCAGTTACTTTTCCTTTTACCAAGTATCCACGCGGTATTACGCACTTGCCATCTACCATAATGTCTTGTGTAACCCTAAAGTCAACGGTTTGTCCTTCGTCAACATCTGCAGCTTTGACTTGGTTTACTGATTGTAATGGTACAATGGTACCTGCCTTGATTACTTTTTCTTGTTGTGCAAAAGTAAATTGTGTGCAGAGCAATGAAGCAACGACAAATGAGAAAATCTTTTTCATCGTTTAATAACAATTTTAATGTAGCTGTCCGACTCCAGTTCAGCTTAGATATTGTTTATGGCATGCGTATATACAATAAAAAACGTGGAAACTGTATATACTAAAACAACAATGATTCGACTTGATGAATTTTGACGATAATACCTGCAAATAACTGATAATAAGGAAAGAAAGTGCAAAAGCCAAATCATAAATAGATTTAAACGAATCATAGTTTATTGGGGATATGTGGGAACATTTACGGGAAAGATATTACCTTTGTGACTGAAATAAAAAACATAGGGACATGAAGATTACCATCATCACAAAGGAATGCAAGACCAAAGACAAAGACGCTCCTGCAAAAGCCAATCTTTGTTTTCGACTCCGAGATAAGGATGTTGACCTCAAAGTCCGTTCCGACATTGAGGTTATGCTTGACTATTGGGACAATGATGCACTTTCCTATCGAAGGACAAAGAAATTACCATCTGACGAGCAGAAGAAAGTCAAGGTTTTGGTGCAGACCATTACAACGGCTCTTAGCGAGCAGTATAACTCTGCGACTGCTGATGTTGCATGGATGAAGAATGTTATTGACGAATGTGTCAATCCAACTTCAAAGTCAACAGAGACATTGACTACAGTTGTTTCGAGAATGGAACAATACATTGCGGAACATCACATGAGTCCGAAATCAGCACTCGTTTATAAACCAACGATCAAGAAGCTTCAACGCTATGAAGCCTACAAGAGGGAGATAGAGGGAAAGGAAGGCTTCACGCTCTATTGCGAGACTATCCGTCCCGAAGACTACCTTGATTTTAGAGAGTATGTCATAAACGAATATATTCATTACAATGACTACCCTGAGTTTTACGAACAGTTCAGCCTTGGCATGCACCCTCCCAAGCAGATGTCAAGCACACAGATTATAGGTATTATGCATCATCTGCGTATTGTTGGGCATTGGTGCATCAAGATGGGGTTTACAACAAACCGCTCATGCGATGCGTTCACTATTCCTGCAGCAGTGCAAGGCACACCTTTTTATCTGACGATAGAAGAACGTGATAAGGTTTACAATGCAAACCTACACAACAAGCCAGAGTTAGAAGTGTATCGTGACTTGTTCATCTTCCAATCAATGGTGGGTTGTAGAGTCGGAGACCTGTTCTCTTTTACCAAAGACAATATAGTCGGTGACATATTGCAGTATCTTCCACACAAGACCATGCGCAAACGGTCGCAGACCGTGAGCGTCCCGCTTACCACAAAGGCTATGGAAATATTGAAACGTTACGATGGCAAGCAAGAAAAGCTTCTGCCGACAAAGCAAGTGTATCAATACAACGAGGGCATCCGTGCCGTGCTTCGAGAATGCGGCATCAACAGAATGGTTACTATCCTTGACACCGTCACAGGAAAGGAGGTTCAGAAGCCAATATGTGATGTCGCTACAAGCCACATGGCAAGACGCAACTTTATCGGCAACCTATACAAGAAAGTGAAAGACCCCGAGCTTGTGAGTTCCATGACAGGACATGTAAACGGAAGCAGAGCTTTCGCCAGATACAGAGAGATTGACGAGGAAACAAAAGTAAATCTTGTCAACCTCATCAACTAACGTTTATACAAACTACCAGTTATACATCATTATATATAGAGAGTAGCATGAAAGTAACAGCATTCATCCGAGAAACCTCGGCAAAGAACAACATAACCGACCAGGCGCACGTTTATTTCCGTGTGCGTGACGGCAAGACTGACATCAAGGCTGTCAGCGAGTTATCCATCAATCCTAATCATTGGAGCGCGGAACGGCAGGGTTACAAGACACGTGTGGTTCTTGTAGCGGAGGCAAAGCGTACGGCATTCGACAAAGCCGTGCAGGACTTGACGGCGCTTATATCCGCACAATATTATCATGGAGCGGACAGCCGTTGGCTAAAAGGTGTTATTGAGGAGTTTCATCATCCTAACATCAACATCCGCCAAGGCAGAAAAGGTGACGAATACAGCCTTGTGTACCAATGCCAGCAGTATGCTGAGAACCACCCAATGGAAAAGGAATCTATAAGGCATCATGAGCATAACGTACGTAAGTTGCAACACTTCGAGCGTTTCCAAAGGGAAATTATGCGTAGACGAGGTTACACCATGCGACTTGATGCTATAACAGCCGATGACTTGCGTGAGTTTCATAAATATCTGGTAAACGAGGCTGGATATTATGAGCATTACCCTCAAATCTTCGATGACATAGAGGAGCGTTTCAAACCACGCCAACTAACGGAAAACTCCATCAATACTATATTCAGAAGAATACGCACGGTTGTGAACTGGTGTTTGAAGCATAATATCACGACAAACGACCCTTTCGCCACCTTTGAGATGCCTAAGGTACTGGACAGCCCTCCATTTTATCTTACACTTGAAGAGCGTGACAAAGTCTACTATGCCGACCTCAGTAACGAAACGCCATCCACACAAGTATATCGTGACATATTCATGTTTCATTGTCTCATCGGCTGCCGTGTGGGAGACCTTGAAAAGATGACACGTGCCAACATCGTTGATGGTGCTGTGGAATACATTGCTGAAAAGACAAAGAACCACAAACCACGCACCATCCGAGTACCGCTCAACGATAAGGCGAAAGCGATTCTCGCTAAATATGCAGACCTTGAAACGAGGTTGTTGCCAAAGATAAATCAGAACATATACAACCGTCAGATTAAGAAAATTCTGAAACTGCTCGGCATTGACCGCATGGTGACTGTTATTGACAACAAGACTCGTGAGCCTATACAGAAACCAATCTGTGATATTGCGACAAGCCACACTGCAAGAAAGACGTTCATCGGCAACCTATACAAGAAGGTGAAAGATCCAAATCTTGTTGCATCTCTTTCGGGACACACAGATGGCAGTCGAGCTTTTGCACGTTACAGAGAAATCGACAACGAGATGAAACGCGAGCTGGTGAAATTGATAGACTGACCTATTGCGAGTTTGCCAAAATTGCGTTTCAAAAACGGATATTCAATAAAAACGTTGGCGTTTAGAAGAAAATACTATACCTTTGCAGACGAACAAGAACCAAAAATATAATAAAAAGGTTTCAAAAATATGGTACAGACATCAAGCCAAAGCACTGTAAATAAGATAGAAATGAGGCTTAGGGGAAAAGGACGTGGTTCGATAGTCTTCCAACAAGACTATGCAGACTGCGGAACACCATCAGCCGTGAAGTCAACATTCCATCGAATGTACACCGACGGACTGTTGGTGCGGTTGGCTCATGGCATTTATTATTACCCCAAAGAGGACAAGGAATATGGACTTGGCATTATCTATCCATCTGTTGAAGACATTGCCCAGGCTATAGCCAAACGAGACAAGGCGAAGATTGTACCGATGGGAGCATATGCCTTGAATCGTCTCGGATTGTCCACGCAGATGCCCATGAATGTCGTGTTCCTGACCAATGGTGCACCACGTAGGATAAAGATCGGGAACGGGCGTGGCATCCTGTTCAAACATTCTTCTTCGGGCAAGAACTTTGCCTATAAATCAGAGCTGATGATGCTTGTTGTAACAGCCATGCGCACCATAGGCGAAGAAAAAATAACCGACGAGGAACGCAACGTGCTTGTCGAGCACGCAAAGAATGTAAACGACAACGATTTCAACCATGATATAAAACTTGCCCCTGCATGGGTGCGCAAAATACTAATTGTACGATGAAATTCATAGACATACCAGAAGATAGACAACGTGAAGCTATCAATACCGTGGCATTGCAGACCGGATTACCGCCGTCAAGTATCGAAAAGGACTGGTGGGTAACGCAGGTGTTGAAAGCCCTTCATACTTTGCCATATGCAGAACATATTGCTTTCAAAGGAGGTACAAGTCTCAGCAAATGTTGGAACTTGATAGCCAGATTCTCCGAAGACGTGGATATTGCACTCAGCCGAGAATTCCTTGGCTTTAGCGGTGAATTATCGAAGACTCAAATCAGCGACAGACTACGTCGCGCCGCCTGTTCTTTCGTAAGAGAGAAGATGCAGCATGATGTAAGGAAAGCTTTAGTGGATTTGGGCATACGGGCAGATGCCTTTAGTGTGGATGTTGTAATCACACCAGTCACGACAACAGACCCAGAAGTGATAACAATAACCTATCATAGTTTGTATGAAGCATCACCATATATCAAAAATACGGTAAAGATAGAAATCAGCGGCAGATCGATGATGGAGCCTATTGAGAAAAAAGCCATCAACGCTGCTATTGACACCCATTTCAGCAAAGCTCCATTTGCAGAAAAGCCATTTGAGGTGAACGCAGTCATCCCCGAGCGTACTTTCCTTGAAAAGGTGTTCTTGTTGCACGAAGAGTTCAGAAAGAACGAGGTCAGAGTGGAGCGTA
Organism: Leyella stercorea; assembly: GCF_021531355.1. Lineage (GTDB taxonomy): Bacteria > Bacteroidota > Bacteroidia > Bacteroidales > Bacteroidaceae > Prevotella. The sequence goes on from NZ_JADYTS010000023.1 coordinate 34,338, forward strand.
TGTCTCGCCATATATATGATTTGGCAATGATGATGGATTCTGAAAACAAAATTGCTGACCGTGCAATCCACAACGAAGCCCTGTATAAGGCGGTACTTGAACATCGCAGAAAGTTCATCGGACTTAAAGGATTCAACTATGATGAGCTTTATCCTGCCACATTATGTATCGTGCCCAACGAGGATATTGCAAGACTATGGCAAGATGACTACAAGTTCATGTGTGAGCACATGATTTTCGGGCAGGTGCCTTCTTTTGAGAAACTGATAAGCAAGTTGTCAATGCTCAACGAGCAAATTAGACAGTTAAATTACCGAAAGGCATGAACATAAACGAACTTGGCGAGGATCTTGAACAGCAGTTCGGCAAGCCTCGCAACATAACAGAAGAGAACGTTAGGTTCATGCTTTCGCTCATAAAGGAAGAATTTGATGGAACGAAAGTGAACGAAAATATCGAAAAGCCAAGTCTTGAAGCCTTCGGCATGACCATTCTTGCTGTTATGTCATACCAAACTACACCTTGGGAAGAATTGGCAAAGAAACCTTCAATCCGCAAGACACTCAAATATATTGCCATTAGAGGAAACGACCATTATGACGAGATGGAGGCATTGACCAAGGAACTGATACGGAAGCACTTTGATGGCATAACCCAAAAGATGGTATTAGGGTTCTTGAAGATTATTCGTGGGGTGTCGAATGAAGAACGTCCGACCAAACTTATTGAATATACTCCATTCGCAGCCCAATACTATGCTATCCAGTACGGACTTCACCAGCTTATCAGAGGTGAACATCCAGATGATGCAGCCGTCATTATCCATTGTGCAATAGAGGACGGCATATTGTTTCCTACAATTCCTCGCAGTCTGCTGGTCGATGAGTTCAACCTGAAGAAAAGTAGTTTCGACAAGTATTTCAGCAAATATCATATAAACTTGGAGTACGAGTCCGATGCCGTCAAGAAACAGGTTGAGGAGAAAATCAAGTATCACAGAAGGTCTTTACGAAATGCCATAGGCTACAATGTCACCGATGAGAACAAGGTGTACTTCTACGACCGCAAATTAGGACGCGAGAACTTCCTTTCTATGATTATTGCATATTGTCGCAGCATATTTCGTTTCTGACAATCTGCTACCATTTACAATCCTTAGCCAAACGCAGAACAGCATTTGGCTAAGGATTTTTGATGTTGTCACGTTAATTCCATTAACAAAGAGTAGTCAATAGTAGTCGCATCCTACTGCCTATTCAAATCTCATCGAGAGCCGTCAAAAGCCATATACCTTTGCACCGTCAATCCGACAAACCAGCGGATTGGCGGTGTTCCTTTTTATCACGCTGTGAGAAAGAGCATCCTGGTTTACGAACAAGACAGCGTATGTATAACGAATAACAAAAGAAAAAATATGGTTGACATCATGTCATTGACACAAATGGGAGGAAAGGTTGCGCTTACCGTTACTACCGAAGATCTTCACCACTTTGCCAATATGCTATTGGCACAATCACGCAAGGAATGGGAGGATCAAATGACATCCTCTCATAATGAAGAACCAGAGGAAACCTTTCTTACAACAGAGGAGGTTTGCAAAATTTTCAATGTATGTCCTGCTACCCTATGGCAGTGGCATCGCACAGGCTACTTGCAACACATCAAGTTTGGCAACAAGAATATGTACCCTGCCTCGGCAGTCAAAGCCATTACCCACGCTCGATCCATGAACGAAACAGTTGTAGGCTATTGCAAACGGAAGAGTAAAGTGGACAAGAACTTGCCTAATGCTTACGACAACGATAGTAAAGAGAGCGTATGACGTATATAGAATACATGAACCAGCTTTGGCGTTCTGCTTTGTTGTCGCCAATGCCAGCGAGTGAGATAGCCTTGTTTGCCTACCTTGTGAACGAGAGCAACAAGCGGTATTGGAAAATGCCGTTTGCGTGCTCCACAACAAGAATATGTGAAGACTTGCGCCTTTCAAGGCAAACTGTCATCACGGCACGGAAGCATCTATCCGAGCGAAAACTTATCGCTTTTACAGAAGGCAAATCCCGCCATCTACCGTCCAATTACACACTGCTTGAATGGACAGATAACTTGACAGTAGGCTTGACGGATAACTTGACGCATGGTTTGACACAGGACTTGACACATATTAAAGATAAAGACAAACACCAAAGCAAAGATTCTTTTATAAAGGGAAGGTGTGAGATTTTTGACAGTAAAAACGGAGGTGTATATGGAAATAGCAAACGAAAAGAAAATCGCAGGACTTGTCCAGTTCCTGCGGAAGGGACGGACTATGACGGGGCGTTTTAAACTGCCTATGTTGGAGGAGCAGGCATACGAATATCTTCTGGCTGCATATATCATGGAAGTACAGCTCCGCTATCGCAGGTTTATCTATAATGGTTTTGTTGAAGAGCAACTCAAACAGGTAGCCAATTGCCTGACTGCAAACACTGCAAAGTTCGGAATCGTTCTATGTGGCGGATGCGGCAACGGCAAGACCACTATGCTCAAGGCATTGCAGAACCTTGTCAGACGATTGGAAATCCTAAAACCGAACCTATCGCCTAATGCTGGACATAGTTCTGATAACTACTATAATTTTACCATTGTCAATGCCATGCAGATTGTGCAAATCCGCAAGACGGACTATAATAAGTTTTGCAAATTGGCGGAAGCTGATATATTAGGTATAGACGATATTGGTACTGAACCTGCTGAAGTGCATGACTACGGCAATTTCATTTATCCCATCAAGGAACTCTTGGCTATGCGGTATGACGCACAACTGTTCACGGTCTTCACAACGAACCTTGAACCAAAGGATATCCGTCAACGATATGGCGACCGCATTGCCGACCGACTCAACGAGATGATGACAAAGGTGGTCTATCGTAATCTAACCTACCGGACAGAAAATGCACATATGGCGTACAGTCAAGGATAGAGGCAGTCTTTCGTGAGGGAGCCGACTTTTTACAAAAGTCCATGAACATAATAGGGACTTTTAGATTCACCTGCTGACACTGTTCACTTAAAAAGTCCTTCTATTATGCTCAGGCTCCGCCCGAGACCTGCTGCCATTATACCGAGTTACGCCTTTTACAATGTACAACAAGACAGAAATACAATATGCAAAGCAACATACCACGTGCCGCTATCCATGTCGGCAAAGACAAGAAATCTTTCTCCGCCCAAGTGGGTAATGAGGCGGAACGCAGAGGTTGGGACGAGAATGTTTATCGGTTGAAGAATGCCGATAAGGACAAGAACAACCATTATAATTTCTCTCGCAAGAATCTCAATTTTGAAATCGTCAGAGGCGGAAAGTTTGTTCCGCTTGGATCAAACCCTATTCCACTCCACGAGCGCATTCAGATGCGTCTTGATGAATTGGGCTTCAAGCCATACATGGATGCCAGGCATCCCGACCAAGTATCAAAGAATAGTCCGAACTGCACTGTCGGCATGATATTCAGTGGCGACCATGACGTGCTGTACAACCTCGCCTTTGGCAACCAAAGGATAGACACTGCCAATTCTGATGCAGACCATAGCCACATCGTATTGCAACAAGGCATTTATAAATGGGCAAAGAATACCTACGACTTTGCCTGTCGCAAATGGGGCGAGGAGAATATTATCAGCTTTGCAGTCCATTGTGACGAAACAAGTATCCATGCCCATGTGCAGACTATTCCTGCGGAGAAAGTCAAGAAACGTGGACGCATCGGCAGCAAGTATGTCAACAAGAACAATCCCGACATAGTGCTTTCAACTAAAGAATGGAGAGCATTACCCAAAGAGAAGCGAGACAACTACACCAAGCATACTGCCTCAAAGGATTATGTTGAGCGTGTGTCTTATGCCAGGGTGTGGGGAGAGACGAGAAAAGCAAAGTCGGAATATCTCTCGCAACTTCATACAGACTATCACAATGAGGTTGGCCGCAAGTATGGTCTTGCACGCGGTATCCCTTACAATGAATTGTCCGAGGAGGAAAAACGAGGACGAAGGCATAAGAACAAAGTCGTTCTTGAAGCCGAGCGACAGGCGAAAGCTGCTCTTGAAAAGGTAGAGAAATACGCTGTTCTTGCCACTATTGACAAGCAAGAGCTCACCTTCCCTCTTCTCAATATCAAGACACCCGTTCAAGAGGCAATGGATGCCGTTAAGAAAGAACTTGCCATTCCTATTCCTGCACTTATCGGACAAAAGGCGTGGCGTGAGGAGCGGACAACAAGCATCAATGATGCTATCAAGGCTCTTGTAACCGCCATCAATGTTGAACGTAACAAGCAGAATAATGGTATACGAGCATCTGTCAACAAAACTTACACTTACTATATGCAGAATCTCAACAAACTGATTGTAGAGAACAAGGCATTGCAGAATGAGAATGAAGCGCTAAAGGCTGAAAATGCAAAAGTGAAGCAACGCATATCGCAACTTGACGAGAACGCAGTCAGACGAGTAACCGCTCAAAAGGATGCCGTTATTGAAAGGCTCAACACCCATTTTGTCTCAAAAAACGAGGACATTACAAGACTCAAGACTGATTACAATACTTTATGGGAGAAATACAAAATATTGGTTCTTCAATGGAACGACTTGACAAAGCAGCCTGAAATAATTGAAGCTGTTAAACGTGTGGAAGAACGCAAGGAGCAAGAAGCGGAGGCAAAACGTTTGGAACAGGCAAGACAAGACAGATACCAAGGTGTACTTGACCGATTCATCAACGAAGGTCATGAACAGCTCAAAGCCTTTTCGCAATCAAGCAGAATAGATTTCGATGAGAAAGAAGCCAAAGCAATCTATTATGGTATTATGGCTACTGCCACAAAATCCAACATTGCGCTTCGCTCTCTACAAGGAGCAAAGTTTGCCGTTGAAAGATTTCTCGCGAGCATGGATTGGAATGGTTGTGGCAACTATCGGAGAGAATGTGTCGCACACTGGACAAAACTCTTTGCTACCGATGAGGTTGTTTATACCGAACCCATCATTCAGAACTTCCTTTCGTTCATTGATTACATGTCGTGCAGCGCAGATACATACGTTTCACTCGGTGGCTCCAATGGTTGTGCTGACCAACTTACAAATTGGGACGGAACACAGAAGCTGGGGTTAGGAGCACCATCAAAAAAGAAACTACAAGGTTTATCCAGATAATGGCAATGAGAGGCGATTTGTAGCGTTAATTACCACAAATCGCCTCAAATTACAGAAATGTGATGCTAGAAGTAAAGATTTCCAATTATTTATTCTTTCGTCTGAATAAGATTTCCTACTTTTGTGGTCAATAATTGACAATTCTATCAAAAGAAAGTCTATTGGTTTAATCTAACCTCTGAGCAATAACATTGGAAGATAACACCAAACAGCCTCCAACAGCTGACGCTTCATTGTATAATGGGCAGCCTACCGACACAGGCTCATCGTGTCCAAGTGCAAGACTTACCTCTTGCACGCCCTCCATCTCAAAGGACAAAGGTGGGGTGTCGGTAGAGAATGTGCCTTCTGAAAACAAGCAATGGTTTGTCCTGCGAGTTTCGTATGGACGTATCATCAAGGCAAAAGCTTTCGTCGAAGCTAAAGAATTGGAATGTTATGTTCCTTTAAGATACAAAGAGATTCGAAAACAAGGTAAAAAGCGAATCATCACTGAGCCTCTTCTCCCGTCATTTCTCTTTGTTCATGCCTCAGCAAAACAAGTTGATTCACTTTTGCAAGACAAGAGCATCAAGCCTCTTGAAAATATAGCTTTGTTGAGTTACTATTACGACCATACCTCACATTGTGAAAAATCGCCGACCAAGAATCCTCCACTTGTCATTTCGGACTCCGTTATGGATAATTTCATTCGCTTAACCTCCATACATAATCCTCATATCATCCCAGTTACTTCAGAGAACATCAAATACAAGTTAGGGGATGAAGTAGTGATTACAGAGGGTGAGTTTAAGGATATACGTGGCAGGGTGGCAAGAATTGGTGGACAGCAGAGAGTCTTGGTAGAATTGTTTGATGGGTGCTTGGTGGCTACTGCGTATGTGCCTGCATCTTGCGTTGATAAAACCATAAAAATCTTACAAAAAGAAGGATTTCGATTTCAAGCAAATATAGATAAGTAAAAGCACATTCTATTTGCAAAGGTATGGAAGAGAACACGAGCATAGTTCATACAACTTGCAGACTAATTCTTGAACATTAGAAACTATAATAATGACAAACGGTTTGTTTACCTAAAACATTGGTAAAATAGTGCACTTACCGTTTACAGCGTGTGATTTTTTATAAAAATATACCCATATGTAGAATAAAGTATGCACTATATTTATTCCGTGGGAATGCAAAAAAAGAATCTATGTACGAATCATTCCAACCAGATTATGAAGGTGCGAAAGTTTTCTACGAGAATCTTTGGCTCACCCGTAAAACCCTGTGTTTACCCAAAGATCATTGATAGTCTGTAGAGGAAGAAGTCGATATCAACAA
>NZ_JADYTS010000240.1 GCF_021531355.1 Leyella stercorea
TATCGCTTGTGAGACAATACGCCACGGTTGACTTGCTCTCAGTCGATGCCACAACCGAGGCACCTACCAAGAGTTCTCCTTTTTTACCCTTCACCTTTCCTGTGAAGGTTTGTGCAGAGAGCGAAAGGTTGGTTAGCAGAAGTATGAAAAATATGGCATATCTCATTGCTTTCCAAATGGTTATTACATATCACTTATTCATATTTGTCCATTAAACATGCATTGAAAGTCCGTTGTGCCTTAGGCGGTTCACTATATC
>NZ_JADYTS010000241.1 GCF_021531355.1 Leyella stercorea
TTCCTGACAAATGCTTTTCATCTAACAGCTCCTGAAATCGCCAACCTTTACAAGAACAGATGGCAGATAGAGCATTTCTTTTATGATAAGTATATCGTTATGAGAAGTGCAATCATCCCCCCTGTTAAAAATCGTTTGATTTCATGAGATTTATCTCGTCCACTTATCATAAATAATTCTCATAAGTAACTGTTCAAAATTAATTTTATAAATATGAATAATTCACGAATAAGTTCGTACCCACAGACGCCAAG
>NZ_JADYTS010000242.1 GCF_021531355.1 Leyella stercorea
GTCTCATACTCTTTGATATTGCTATGTTCTACATACTTTGAGTATTCCACCGATGGAGTAAACGGAAGTGAACCATTGACAACCTTTGTCAACCCAGTCCACGATATAACGCTTTTTGCCTATCAGCTTCAAATCTGTCCTCTATCATAACCACTTGTAAACCATTGTCAACTACGTTCACGATATGACAAAATAAAAGCTCCGCAAATTCTCCACGGTAGAAATACGCTGCAAAAATATGT
>NZ_JADYTS010000243.1 GCF_021531355.1 Leyella stercorea
ATCCATTACATTACCAGTTTAAGGGTTTGGGCTTGCGCTTGTTTCCTGCAAGAATGGCAGCGTTCTCCTCTTCTGCTGTGAGAGGTACAGGATTCTTGCGGTTTGTCTCCAGCCATTTGTCAAGTTCGTCTTGATAAAGGCAATAACGCTTGCCTGGCTTTGTGGCAGGAATGCTGCCGTTGCCAAGTTTCATGTAGAGAGTTGCCATCGGCATTTTCAGGTATGCCGATGCTT
>NZ_JADYTS010000244.1 GCF_021531355.1 Leyella stercorea
AGTAGTACAAGAAGCGAGAATGATGAAACACTCATTCTTGGGTAGAAGAAAAACGAACCGTCAAGTTTGTTTGGCTTTAAACTCTAATTTGGAAGCTCGTTCTGAAACAGATACAAACAAACAGCAATATCCGCCAGAGCTTAGAAAGGCCCAGCCGGCCCAGTAAGGCTTAGCATCAAGGAATTTGCTGGTAAAAGATATTTTACAATGTAGAGTTTGATCCTGGCT
>NZ_JADYTS010000245.1 GCF_021531355.1 Leyella stercorea
CCTGCGTATTCCCTTCTCCCGGTTATAGGCATCTTTCTTTGCACGGTCATCCGTATAGCCGACCAGGAGACGGTGTCCGCCTCCTTTGTCATATTCAACCATTTGGCAGTCGCGCTTGGGCTGTTCCAGTATCCAGTTCTTGACTTCATGACTTTCATTCTTTATCTTCGCACCTATTATATACTTGTAGCCGTGCGCCTCAAGTTCCGCTATATTTGCATTGTT
>NZ_JADYTS010000246.1 GCF_021531355.1 Leyella stercorea
GCTTGTAAGTTTGGGCGGCTATCCGCTTGCCTATTGCATCCATGAGGGCAACAAATATGAAGGTCACACGATGTTGCCGACGATAAACGAGTTTGTAAGCAAATACGGATTGGAAAATTTCGTTGTGGTGGCTGACTCCGGTCTGATGAACAATGCAAATATAGCGGAACTTGAGGCGCACGGCTACAAGTATATAATAGGTGCGAAGATAAAGAATGAAA
>NZ_JADYTS010000247.1 GCF_021531355.1 Leyella stercorea
TAAACGTGGACTTGTGCAACAGATTTCGTGAGTATCTGCTGACAGCACCACAGGGACTGCATAAGAACAGAAAACTACATATCAACTCAGCTGCCAACTACTGGTCAACTTTCCGTGCTTCAATCCACACAGCCTATCGTGACCGCAAGATAAAGGAGAACCCGAACGGTTTCTTGGAGCGTATCGAGACAATCCCGACTGACAAGGAGCATCTTTCACA
>NZ_JADYTS010000248.1 GCF_021531355.1 Leyella stercorea
GTATAGAACGTCATTATTTCTCTATTTAGTAAGACAGTGCGCCAAGAAGCGTGGGAGAAGTCAAGCAAACCATAACTCTTGATGAGCCTTACCGAGCCTTTTTAGGCATCCTTAAGCCTCTTTGAGTTTTTGCTGACCTTAATAGGAATCTCGTTTCTCCAGAAAGGAGGTGTTCCAGCCGCACCTTCCGGTACGGCTACCTTGTTACGACTTAGCCC
>NZ_JADYTS010000249.1 GCF_021531355.1 Leyella stercorea
GCAACACTATAATTTAACTTTATTTATAAGTTCCTGAGCAACAAAAAGTTGCCCAGGATTTTGCCATGTCAGAATTTTCACTTATCTTAGTGTTGCAAAAAGAAAACAAGCAAAACTCTAATATGACATGGCAAAAATACAAATTAAATCTGAGAAACTCACACCTTTTGGAGGAATTTTTTCAATCATGGAGAAATTTGACTCCATGCTTTCACCCG
>NZ_JADYTS010000024.1 GCF_021531355.1 Leyella stercorea
CCCCTCCCCCGTAGGGAGGGGAGTAATGTGACTTTGTGGGTGTGGTCTCGTAAGCAGCACAGCATACCGCTCCCCTCCCTACGGGGGAGGGGCCGGGGGTAGGGCTTCTATTTCAATATCAATACTTCATTCTCCTTAAACGCCTCATACCCGCTCGTTATAACCCGTTCGCCAGGTTCCAGTCCTTGCGTCACCTCATAATACATCGGGTTTTGGCGTGCTATGCTAATGTTGCGTCGGTAAGCCTTGTGGCCAGAGCGGTCGAGCACGAATATCCAGTTGCCACCAGTGGTCTGGAAGAAGGTGCCGCGAGGGATGAGCGTAGACTGGGTCGACTTGCCGAGAGCAAGCTCCAGGTAATAGGTCTGTCCGCTACGCATCTGCGAGGGACGAGAGCCTACGAAGACGAAGTCGGTACGGAAGGAGCCGTCGCGCACTTCGGGGTAGACCTTGCGCACACGCAACTGATATTGCTTGCCGTCGCGAGTGATTGTTGCCGTAAGTCCCGGGCGCACACGGTCGATATAGTGCTCGTCAATCTTAGCCTCAATCTTGAAGTCGGAGAGGTCGTTGATCTGTCCGATGTTCTGACCAGCCTGAATGTTCTGACCCAGTTCCACGTCAAGCAATCCCAGTTCGCCGTCAATAGCCGAGCGCACCTCAAGCTTGTTCTTGCGCTCGCGCACGAGGAGCACGTTCTTGCGCATATTGTCAAGATTGTCCTCCATCTGCGCCATCTGCACGTGACGATACAGGCTGTCCTGCTTCAGGCGTTGGCCTATAAGACGTTGCTTGCGCAGGGCGAGATTGTAGTCCTCGCGGCTCTGCAGGTAGACCTCCTTGCTAATGAGTTTCTCCTTGTACAGACGTGAGTTCTGCTGATAGGCACGCAGCTTGCGCTGGCAGTCCATGTCGAGCGTGGCTTGTTCGGTACGGTTATTGAGTCGGTCTTGCTGCATGGTCACCTGCGTGTTGCGCAGGAGGTTCTGCTTCTCGGCAAGTTCAGCCTCGGCATTAAGAATCTGAAGGTCGAGATTGCTGTTGCTCAGTCGCAGGATGACGTCGCCCTTTTTTACGCGCGTGCCTTCCTCCACAACTTTCTCTCTTACTATGCCACCCTCCTCAGGCGAGATCTGCACCACCTGAATAGGCACTACCTGTCCGTTGAGCCTTACATAATCGTCAAACTTGCCACGAGTAACGTCGCTAACGGTCACGTCGGCTCTATCGACAGTCATGGTGCTTGCCGTACTGCCGAAGACAAGCCACGCAAGCAAGGCAGCTACGGCTACAGCCCCCGCACAAATATAGATGTAGCGGCGAGGGAATGATTTCTTTTCTATTGGTCGGTCCATAATTTTTCTCCTTTATAATAAGCTAATAATCTTTGATTGTATGCCATGGTGAGCTGGCTCTGCAGCAGTTTCACTCTGCTTTGCAATAGCGTCACGGCAGCCGTCTTGACATCTATCGACGAGGCAAGTCCTTCCTCATACTTGCGTGTGGTGAGATGCGAGGCAAGGCTGTCAGCCTCTACCTGCTCCTGCATCTTGATTACTTCCTTGGCGCTATTGTCTACGTCGGCAGAAGCTTCGACTATGATGCGATGGAGTTCAGCCTGCTCGTATTCAAGGTTTTCGCGAGCCTGGTCGAGAGCAATCTTGCGGCGGCGGATGGCAGACGAAGTTGAGAGCTGGTTGAAAATCGGTATAGTTAGCGACAGACCGATAAATTCGCCCGTGTTGTTCTTGAACTGAGAGGAGAAGGAGGCGTGTCCTCCTTGGTCCATGTTCTTATAGAAAGAGGTGGACACGCCACCCGAGAGAGAGAGCGAAGGAAGCAAGGCACCACGAGCGGCACGCAGATTGAATCGGGCAGCCTCTACGCCTTGTTGCGCCTTGAGTATGCGCGGATTTGATGTGTAAGCGCAGGCAAACACCTGGTTGGGCGACTCTGTGGTTGCGGAGGCGAATGTCATACTTGGCTGTACTACGTTAAGAGTGGAGTCGACGGGGTAGTTCATGAGCTGCTTGAGGGCGAGGCTTGCCTTAGTGGTCTGACTCTGCATGTGGGCAAGCTCATACTCGTCGGCTGCAAGAGTGGCACGCATCTGCGCCACGTCGGCATCGCTCTTCTGTCCAACCTCAGCCATCACTTCGGTCTGATGGAGTAGGGCACGGCTCTCGTCACGCTTCTTGGAGGTCTGGGCTACGGCTCCCTCGCAATATACGAGGTCCATGTAAGCCTTGTACACCTTGAGCGCCACATCGTCCTTCTCGGCTCTGACTCCGCTACGCCCCATAGCCACGTTGGCTCGAGCCATGCGCAACTGGTTGTAGCGCTGGAGTCCGTCGAAGATGGTGAGCGAAGCCTGCAAAGCGTAACCGTTATATAATGTGCTGACATCAGTATAAGTATTGGTCTCGGGATTGATGGCACGTCCGAAGTTCATCTGTCCCGATACCGAACCGTAGACGCTCGGCAGAAAGGCTCCAATAGCCTGTGTCTTGGAGGCACGGCTGTCGTCAAGGGCAAACTGTTGCTGACGTACGGTATGGCTGTGCTCGGAGGCATACTGCATGCAACGCTCTACAGTCCACGGCTCGGAGGCGTAAATGCTTACGCCTGCCGCGAGGGTGAATATAGATAAAAATAGTCGCTTCATATTGTTGTGAATTATTTTTTACACCACAAAATTATGAATAAACAAATGGCTAATAACAATAGAAAGTGAAGAAAATGGATGGTTTCGGCGAGATTAGTAAAAAAGTGTATGAAAATCATACAATTATTTTTGTACTTTTGTAAGTGGTTAAAACAAATTGATGAAAATATGAACTATCCATATAGTACAATTGTAGTTGTCGACGACAATTCTGCCATTCTCACAGCCCTGAAGATTTGTCTTGCAGCTGAATTCGAACATGTCGTGACTCTGACTTCGCCCGACACGCTTGTGGCTACGCTTGCCAACGAGCAGAATGTTGATGCTGTGCTGCTCGACATGAACTTCTCGCTCGGGGTGAACACGGGACAGGACGGACTGTTCTGGCTGCGCACAATAAAGAAGCTGCACCCCAATACGCCCGTCGTGCTCATAACAGCCTATGCCGACGTGCAGCTGGCTGTGAATGGACTGAAGTATGGAGCAGCCGACTTTGTCACCAAACCTTGGGACAACGACAAGCTGATAGGCGTTCTGCGTGATGCCATAGACAGCAATCGCGAGGTGGTGCCGCTCGACCAGATGGAGCAGGAACACGTACAACGGGCTGTAGAACAATGTCGCGGCAACATGAGCAAGGCTGCTGAGATGCTGGGAATAACCCGACAGACGCTATACAAGAAACTTAAGAAATAAACGACTTAAGGGACAGGACCGATGGAAATGACTCCTTATTATATTATAATACTACTGGTGATGATTATTGTCATGCTGCTGATGTGGCAATGGCGCCACCAACGGCTTCTCTCGCTAAGGGTAAGGCTGATGCGCGAGGCAATACGCAATCGCGACTTCACCTTTCGTCTGCCTGACAACCGTATGTTTCATGGTGAGCGCGACCTTCAGGCGGCTCTCAACGAAATGAGTGGCGAGATAAACCGCCTGCTTGCACGTAGCGAGGTGGAGTCGTGGCAACGGCTGACGCGTGTGCTGACTCACGAGATTATGAATGCCGTGGCTCCTATATCGAGCATAACACAAGCCTACATCAGTTCGCCTCTCGTGAAGGGAACCCCTCTTGAAGAGGGAATGCAGGCTATTCGCGACACAAGCGTCAATCTGCAGACCTTCGTAGAAAGCTATCGCAAACTGACACAACTACAGGCTCCGCATATAGAAGAGGTGAGTATAGACGGACTGACAAGAAGTCTGCGCACGCTCTATCCCTCGATTGTGTGGCACGTGAATATTGGCAATAGCCAGGAAATAGTAAGTGCCGACAGCGGAATGTTGCGACAGGTTATGGTAAACCTCACGAAAAATGCTATAGAGGCAGGCGCTCATAACATCGACCTGCGTCTGGATTATGACGACAAGCGCACGCTATTGCTGGTGAGCAACGACGCTCCACACATACCTCCAAAGGAAGCACGCGAGATATTTGTGCCTTTCTTCACGACAAAACCTTCGGGTACTGGTATAGGACTGCCCCTTTCACGACAGATGATGCTGGCGCAAGAGAGCGACCTTTGGCTTGCCGAAACACCCGTGGCAGGATTTCATACAACCTTTGTCATAGCGGCAAATTCATACGGCTCTTGATTTGCATCATATTGTGCGAGCTTTTCTGTTTTCGGATAGCAGAGTTACCTGAATATTTCTGTAACTTTGCAGTCAGAAAAAGGATAACTAATAATATTGTTTCTGTAGAATGCAAAAGAAAGAGTCTTTTACCAGATGGTTGCCTCTGATAGGGCTGACCTTTGCCGTGTTCGTGTTCAACACTTCTGAATTCATGCCGATCGGTTTGCTTACCGACATAGCTACCGACCTTAATATAAGCGAGGCGCGTGCCGGACTGCTCATCTCGGTCTATGCCTGGGTGGTAGCCATAATGTCGCTACCGTTGATGATAATGGTGTCGAAGATGGAGTTGAAGCGGCTTCTGCTTTCCATAATAGCCTTGTTTGTTGTGAGCCATGTGGCATCGGCATTTGCCGAAGGCTATTACACGCTCATGCTCTCGCGTATTGGCGTGGCTTGCGCGCATGCTATATTCTGGTCGATAGCTCCACCTCTTGCCGTGCGTACTGTACCCGACGGCAAGCGTGCTTTAGGACTAAGTACTATTGCTACAGGTTCGTCTGTGGCTATGGTTGTAGGTCTGCCGCTCGGTCGTGTGGTAGGACTCTATGTAGGATGGCGAATGACATTCCTTAGTATTGCCATCATCTCAGCCTTGATATTCATTTTCATAGCTGTAGTTTTCCCTAAACTGCAGAGCCGTGGCAAGTTCGCTTTCAAGCAGTTACCGGATTTGTTGCACAATAGGGTACTTGTGGGCGTGTTCATCATGTCGGTACTCTTTGCTACAGCCCATTATACCGGCTACAGCTATATAGAACCGTTCCTCGGCAAGGTGGCAGCTTTGTCGCCCGACGTGGTGACGCTTGTTCTTATTGTGTTCGGAGCTTCGGGTATGCTCGGCAGCATATCCTTTTCAAAATACTATATGGCCAACCGTCGTCGCTTCATGTTTGTGATGACCATCGGACCAGCCTTGTGTCTGCTCCTTCTTCAGGTTGCAGCTGCAAGTCTGTTGTCGGTTGTCGTGGTCTGCATTATGTGGGGAGCTATGGCTACAGCCTTCAACATAGCCTTCCTGGACAATACCATTCGCTTTGCACCCGAAAACGCCACTTCTATCGGAATGTCCATCTTCTCGGGTATTTTCAATTTGGGCATAGGTAGTGGTGCCTACGTGGGCGGACTGGTTGTTAGCCATCTGTCGATAGACTATATCGGCTATGCAGGAGGACTCATCGGACTCATTGCCACGCTTTATCTTGCCGTGCGTTATTTCCCTAACATGCGACGAAGGGAAATGGCGCAGCAATAGACGGTTTTGTTGGGATATGACAAAAAACAGGTGGTATTTTGCAAAGTCGAAATGCCATTCTTGTAGATTAACGTATGAAGATTGTGTAAAACATTTAATAAAGGCCTTAATGCGGTTAATTATTAAGGCTTTTTATTCCTTTACCTCACAAATTTTTGTTAATTTTGTAGGCAACTTTGGAGCCATAAAACCATGAATTATGGCATAAGCCCAAATATTAGCAAATATCTTATCATTTTTTATATTTATGGCAAATGTAATTAAGTTACGTAAGGGTTTGGACATCAACCTTAAGGGAAAAGCTGCCGAGCAGAAGTTTCCGGTGAAGGCTGCTGCCCAGTATGCCCTTGTACCTGATGACTTTGTAGGCATGACCCCGAAGGTGGTAGTACGCGAAGGCGACCACGTTAAGGCTGGCGACGCTCTGTTTGTCAACAAGAAGCAGACTGACGTCAAGTTCGCCTCACCCGTGAGTGGAGTAGTGCAGGCAGTTGTCAGAGGCGACCGCCGCAAGGTATTGCGCGTTGTCGTAGAGGCTGACAAGGATCAGCAGTTTGTTGACTTCGGTCAGAAACAGGTGGCTTCGCTTGATGGCGATGCCGTAGTTAAGGCTCTGCTTGAGGCTGGATTGTTCGGCTACATCAACCAGCTGCCTTATGCTGTGTCAACAACTCCCGACCAGAAGCCTCGCGCTATCTTCGTAAGCGCTTTGCGCGACATGCCTCTCGCAGGCAATTTCGAGTTTGAGCTGCAAGGCAACGAGAACGACTTCCAGACCGGTTTGACCGCTCTGTCGAAGATTGCCAAGACTTATCTCGGTATTGGTGCACAGCAGACAAGTTCTGCCTTGACATCAGCCAAGGACGTTGAGGTGAACGTATTCGACGGTCCTTGTCCTGCTGGTAACGTAGGCGTTCAGGTCAACAACATCGCTCCCGTTAACAAGGGTGAGGTGGTTTGGACTGTAGACCCTACAGCCGTCATCTTCTTCGGCCGACTGTTCAACACGGGCAAGGTAGACCTTCGTCGTCTTGTAGCAGTTGCAGGTAGCGAGGTGAACAATCCGGCTTATGCAGAGGTGCTCGTAGGTCAGCCCATCGCAAGTCTTCTGGAAGGCAAGCTCGCTACAACCGAGCATGTGCGCATCATCAACGGCAACCCGTTGACAGGTCGCAAGTGTACAGCTGAGGACTTCGTAGGTGGTCACACTTCAGAGATTTCAGCAATTCCTGAGGGCGATAACGTAGACGAAATGTTGGGATGGATACTTCCGCGTACCAACGACTTCTCGGTCAATCGCAGCTACTTCTCATGGCTCTTGGGCAAGAACAAGGAGTACAGCCTCGATGCCCGTGTGAAGGGTGGCGAGCGCCACATGATTATGAGTGGCGAGTACGACAAGGTGCTGCCTATGGACATCTATGGCGAATATCTCGTCAAGGCAATCATTGCCGGCGACATCGACCGCATGGAGCAGCTTGGCATCTACGAGGTAGCTCCCGAGGACTTTGCCGTGGCAGAGTTTGTCGACTCATCGAAGCTTGAGCTCCAGCACATCGTGCGCAAGGGTCTCGACATGCTCCGCAAGGAGAATGCATAACATTTAATTTAATTACAAAGAGAAAAGTATGAATTTTCTAAGAAAATATCTTAACGACATCAAGCCCAACTTCGAGCCTGAAGGAAAGCTCCACGCTCTCCGCAGCTTGTTCGACGGCTTTGAGACTTTCCTGTTTGTACCCAACCAGACATCCAAGACCGGTGTGAACATTCACGACGCCATCGACTCGAAGCGTATCATGAGCTTCGTAGTAATAGCGTTGCTTCCGGCTTTGCTGTTCGGTATGTACAACGTGGGATTCCAGAACTATAAGGCTGCCGGCGCTTTGGCAGACGCTTCGTTCTTCTCAATGTTCATCTATGGAGCATTACAGGTGCTTCCTAAAATCATCGTCAGCTACGTAGTTGGTCTCGGCATCGAGTTTGCCTGGGCACAATGGAAGGGCGAGGAGATTCAGGAGGGCTTCCTTGTTTCGGGTATCATCATCCCGCTCATCATCCCAGTAGGCTGTCCGTTGTGGGCGCTTGCCATAGCCGTAGCCTTTGCCGTAGTTATCGGTAAGGAGATATTCGGTGGTACCGGTATGAACATCTTCAATGTGGCTCTCGTCACACGTGCGTTCCTCTTCTTCTCTTATCCTACCAAGATGAGTGGCGACGCAGTATGGGTGGCTAACGACACAATCTTCGGACTTGGCAACACTCTGCCTGATACATTCACCTGCGCTACTCCGCTTGGTGAGATTGCCCAGGGAGCAGCTGTCAATAACAGTCTTTGCGACATGATTACAGGTCTTATCCCAGGTTCAATAGGCGAGACAAGCGTTATAGCTATTGCTATAGGTGCTGTCATCCTGCTTTGGACTGGCATCGCTTCATGGCGTACTATGCTCAGCGTGTTCGTTGGTGGTGCTGTTGCAGCCTACACATTCGAGGCTCTCTGCATGACTCCTATCGCATGGTATGAGCACATCGTATTGGGTGGCTTCTGCTTTGGTGCTGTATTCATGGCTACCGACCCCGTCACCTCAGCCCGCACACAATGTGGACAGTACTGGTATGGCGCTATCATTGGCATTATGGCTGTCATCATCCGCGTTATGAACCCTGGTTATCCAGAGGGTATGATGCTTGCC
Organism: Leyella stercorea; assembly: GCF_021531355.1. Taxonomy (GTDB): domain Bacteria; phylum Bacteroidota; class Bacteroidia; order Bacteroidales; family Bacteroidaceae; genus Prevotella. The sequence continues at coordinate 8,261 of NZ_JADYTS010000024.1, forward strand.
ATCCTCTTCATGAACATGTTCGCTCCGCTCATCGACTACTGTGTAGTACAGAAGAACATCTCTAAGCGAATGAAACGTTTGACCAACAAATAACTTTTTGGGAATATGGAAGAAACAAAGAAGAAAGGACTGAACACCAGTTCAAACTCCTATACAATCGTATATTCTGTAGTTATCGTAGTTATCGTTGCGTTCTTGCTTGCCTTCGTGTCTTCTACACTTAAGCCGCAGCAGGACGAGAACGTGGCTCTCGATAAGAAGAAGCAGATTCTCGCAGCTCTCAATATCCGCGACATCGACGGAGCTGAGGCTACAGACAAATATAATAAGGTGATTACTGCCGACGAAATCATCAACCGCGAAGGTGAAGTGATTGAGCAGGGCACACAGGGTGGCACTAAGGCAGGATTCCTCTGCAATAGCGCTTCGATGAAGGAAGGCAAGCTTGCTTTGTATGTTTGCAACGTTGACGGCGAGACCAAGTACGTCATACCGGTTTATGGTATGGGTCTTTGGGGTGGCATCAATGGCTACATTGCCGTAAATGCCGACAAGCAGACTGTCTATGGCGCTTACTTCAATCATGAGGGCGAGACCGCAGGTCTTGGAGCAGAAATCAAGGACTCGCGTGCTTGGCAGGATCAGTTCAAGGGTAAGCACATCTTTGCAGCAGGCAAGGAAGGCGTAGCTCTCTCTGTAGTAAAGAAGAGCGAAGTAAGCGATCCTACTACACAATGCGATGCTGTAACCGGTGCTACACTTACCTGTAACGGTGTGAGCGATATGCTCAAGAACTGCCTGGGTGAGTACACTAAATTCTTAACATCTAAATAAGGAGGAGGAAAAAGATTATGAGTTTGTTTTCAAAAGAGAATAAGGCTGCATTCACCAATCCTCTGAACCTCGACAACCCTATCCTCGTACAGGTGCTTGGTATCTGCTCGGCTCTTGCCGTGACATCACAGCTCAAGCCTGCTATCGTGATGGGTCTTGCCGTGACGGTGATTACAGCATTCGCCAACGTGATTATCTCAATCATCCGCAACACAATACCTAACCGTATACGTATCATCGTGCAGTTGGTAGTAGTTGCAGCTCTTGTTACTATCGTCAGCCAGATTCTGAAGGCTTACGTCTACGACGTGAGCGTAGAACTTTCGGTTTACGTAGGTCTTATCATCACCAACTGTATCCTCATGGGTCGTCTTGAGGCATTCGCCATGCAGAACAAGCCTTGGCCTTCATTCCTCGATGGTGTGGGCAACGGTCTTGGCTATGCCTACATCCTTGTAGCAGTAGGCGGTCTGCGCGAGCTGTTCGGTCGTGGCTCATTGCTCGGCTTCCAGCTTATCCCGCAGAGTGTTTACGATGCAGGCTATCTCAACAATGGTATGATGACAATGCCAGCCATGGCGCTCATCCTCCTGGGATGCGTAATATGGATTCATAGAGCTTACTTTTACAAAGAAAAATAATCAGAAGTAAACAATGGAACATTTAATAAGCCTTTTCTTCAGGTCCATTTTTGTGGACAACATGATATTCGCCTTCTTCCTCGGCATGTGTTCGTTCCTTGCCGTATCGAAGAATGTGAAGACTTCATTGGGACTGGGTCTTGCCGTGACATTCGTATTGCTCGTCACCGTGCCTGTCGACTATCTGTTGCAGACCAAGGTGTTGGGTCCCGACTGTCTGGTTGAGGGCGTAGACCTTTCATATCTGAGCTTCATCCTCTTTATTGCCGTTATCGCAGGTATCGTGCAGTTGGTAGAGATGGTAGTAGAGAAGTTCTCTCCGTCGCTCTATGCGGCTCTGGGTATCTTCCTTCCGCTTATCGCCGTTAACTGTGCCATCATGGGTGCTTCGCTCTTCATGCAGCAGCGCATCAATCTCGACCCGTCCAACTCGCAGTATATAGGTAGTGTTGTTGACGCTCTTGTGTACGCTCTTGGTAGCGGTATCGGCTGGACCTTGGCTATCGTAGCTATGGGTGCCATCCGTGAGAAGATGCAGTACAGCGACGTGCCAAAGCCTCTGCAGGGTCTCGGCATCACATTCATCACAGTAGGACTCATGGCTATGGCTATGATGTGCTTCTCTGGTCTTAAAATATAATAAGGAGGACTCAACGTTATGAATACATCATTTATATTTGCAAGTATCGGAGTTTTCCTTGTTGTGATACTCCTCTTGGTTGTCATCCTGCTCGTAGCTAAGAAGTTCCTTAGCCCGAGTGGTAATGTCAACATCGAAATCAATGGCGACAAGACCATCAATGTGCCCCAGGGCTCTTCGTTGATGACTACACTCAACGAGAATGGCATCTTCCTGCCTTCTGCATGTGGTGGTAAGGCAAGCTGCGGCCAATGTAAGGTTCAGGTGCTTGAAGGTGGTGGCGAGATTCTCGACTCTGAGAAGCCTCACTTCACACGCAAGCAGATCAAGGACAACTGGCGTCTGGGATGCCAATGCAAGGTTAAGTCGGACATGAAGATCAAGGTGCCCGATTCGGTTATGGGTGTTAAGGAATGGGAGTGCGAGGTTATCTCAAACAAGAACGTTTCTTCATTCATCAAGGAGTTCAAGGTTGCCTTGCCTCCGGGCGAGCACATGGACTTCGTTCCTGGTTCTTATGCACAGATCAAGATTCCTGCATACGACTGCATCGACTACGACAAGGACTTCGACAAGGATCTTATAGGCAAGGAATATATCGGCACATGGGAGAAGTTCAACATCTTCTCGCTTAAGGCTCACAATCCAGAGCCGACAGTACGTGCTTACTCTATGGCCAACTATCCTGACGAGGGTGACATCATCACACTTACCGTGCGTATTGCCACTACTCCGTTCCTGCCACGTCCGCAGGTTGGATTCCAGAACGTTCCTACAGGTATCGCTTCTTCATACATCTTCTCTTTGAAGCCGGGTGACAAGGTTATGATGTCAGGTCCTTATGGCGACTTCCATCCTAACTTCACTTCAGGTAAGGAGATGATTTGGATTGGTGGTGGTGCAGGTATGGCTCCTCTGCGTGCTCAGATCATGCACATGACAAAGACTCTTCACACTCGCGACCGTGAGCTCCACTTCTTCTATGGCGCACGTGCTCTTGGTGAAGCCTTCTTCCTTGAGGACTTCTGGGAACTGGAGAAGGAATATCCTAACTTCCACTTCCACCTCTCTCTCGACCGCAAGGACCCTGTTGCCGATGCTCAGGGCGTGAAGTATTACGAAGGATTTGCAGTAAACTGTATCCGCGATACATACTTGAAGGACCACGAGGCTCCAGAGGATTGCGAGTACTATCTCTGCGGACCTCCTATGCTCATCAAGACAGTTACCGACTACCTCGATTCGCTCGGCGTAGACCCAGAGAGCATAATGTACGACAATTTCGGATAAATCTACGATACTGGAATAAACTTATATTAATATTAACAAAGCTGCTGAATATCAGCGGCTTTGTTGTTTTTAAACGATAATTGTTTACTTGTTGGTAAGATTATATTAAACAAGAAGGCGGCTATAGTATGACACCATAGCCGCCGGATTATTCTTAGAATTGTTTGATTGTATTTTCAATCAATGCTATTTCTGCTTCTGTGAGGTTGTATTTACGATAGAGTTGCTGGTCGATAGTTGCCGTATCTTGAGTCCAGTCAATGTCGGAATGAGTAGTAAAGTCCTGCGAGGGCACGAACATGAACTTCTCGGGCGAGAGGTCTTGCGAGGTGATGGTCTGAAGCATGAGGAATCGTACGAACTTCGTCTTCAGATAAGCCATGTAGTTGGCAGCCTCGTCGGCGTCGGCAAAGGCTCCTCCCACCAGATAGCTCTGCGTGCACACGATGCCTGGGGCGAGTATGGCGAGCGAGGAGAGTATGCGGAACTGTCCGTTGCGGTCGGGTGTGCCGGCATGCTCGCAGGTGGCCTTTGAGAACACCACCTTGTGGAGGTCGATGAGCTGTGTGTTCTTCTTCACCTCGCTGCGCAGCACGTAGCTGTCGTTGCCGCTCGACTTGAGCAGCAGGCAGTCGGCATCGGTCTCGGGGGCGGCTGTGCCTCGGAATGTGGTGACAAATCCGAATGGAGTCTGTCCGCAAACCATGGTGCTGAGCATCGGCACATTGGCTGATGCAGCTTTGTTGATGAGCGTCAGGGCACGGTTGTTGCGCACGAATATAGGGTGCTGGTCGAGTCGGCGCTCGGAGGTGTAGGTGCTGCCGTAGAGGGTGTTGGTGAAGGTGCAGCTGCCGTCGTGCTTGCGGTCCCAGAGGAAGTAGTTGACGCCGCCCGATATGTCGACCGTGGGGAAGCACTCCTTGGAGTCGACAAAGTCGGAAATGGAGCGCAGGTGGCGGTCGGCAAGCATCGACTGTCGGAATGCGTCGAGGCCGCGTCCTCCGGTAAACCATCGTGAGGGCATGATCATGGATATGTAGTCGGGGCACATCTCGCGGGCTGTGTCTACGAAGTGGTTGTAGAGCGGAATGCCGTAGTTGTCCTTCTGTGTGCCTATGTTGACCTGATAGGGCGGATTGCCCACGATGGCGTCAAATTTGAGTTGTTTCATTTTCTTGTTGCTCGAGAAGTTGCGTGGGTCGGTTACTGTGCGTATGAACTTTCGCTTGTAGAGTATCACCTGCGAGTTCATGTCTGCCATGTGGCAGATGTTGACACGGCTGCTGTCGCGATAGCCCATGAGGGTGCGTCGCGTCACGAGGTCGGCCATACGGGTGCGGCACACAGCGTATATGTTGTTCGACACGATGTCGTCCCACAGCTGCTGAGCCTCGTCATCGGTGAGGGTGTCGAAGAGTCCCTGCGACTGGCTGCTGCGCAGCTTGTAGAGCGAGTAAGCCACGTAGAGCGAGTAGAGTCCGGTCTTTGAGGCTATGTCGAGCACCCGCACCTTGGGGTTCATCATGGTGTGCTGTGTGGCGTCGCAGTTGTATACGAAGCGTGGCTCTGACAGCATCTTGCTGTAGGAGTCGTCGAAGAAGCAGTAGCCTCCCAGGGTGTCAGCCATGTGGCGGTTGACGGTCTGCCACGGGGTGAGTATGGTCTCGCGGTCGGGATAGCAGAAGTCGGAGAGTATCTGTGCTATGCAGTTGATGCGGTCGGGCACATACATGGCGTCCGCCTTGTGCAGGCGTGCCACGATGGCCTTGGCTGTGGCTACGAATATGTCTTCGCGATAGAAGTGCTTGAGGCGTTCGAACATGCGCAGCGTGATGCCGGTAGGCATGAATTCGCGCCACGATTCGGGGTCGATGCTTTTGATGAACGAGTCGAGCGTGAGGCCATCGACGCTTTCCACCGTGCCGTATATCATGAGCGGCAGTCGGGTGGATATCTGGCTCAGTATGGCAAGTGCGCGCTGTCGTGGCGTGAGGCGGCCCGATGCCTCGCGTGCTGCTGTGAGGGCTTCCTTCTCGCTTGCCGAGAGTTCTGTCTTGTTGGGGTTGTTCTTTGTGGCGGCAGGGGTCTTGCGCGGGTTCTTGGTGAGCGTCTCCTTGTTGCGCTGGCGCTCGGCAAGCGTGCCCAGCACCATGGCTTCAGCCACCTGGTCGAGCAGCTTCATGTCCTGCTGGCACAGGTTGTCGAGATTGCCGTAGAGGCAGTCGTCGCGGAATCCGTTGCGTATGAGCGTTTCGGAGTAGGCGGAGTTGATGCTCTGTATGAAGCTCTCGGTGTTGTAGAGGGTGGGCTTGCCTCGCTTTATCTCTACGAGGGGGCAGTAGTGGAGGAATTGGGTGAGTTTCTGTCGGCGCTCGTCGGCATCGTTCGATGATGTGTTGTTGTTGATGTACTGGTCTACAACGGCGAGTGTGCGCTTAGGTGCGAAGTCGATGGCGTAGCACTTCTGCTTGACGCTGCCGTCGGCGTATGGGCTTTGGCATCGGAATATGGTCTGGAAATAGCGCATGCTGCCCGTCTCGGCACTTCCGGCAAGCATTACTACGGCGTTCCATTCGGGTATTGACACACCCATAGTGAGTCGTCCGCACGATAGGGTGATGGTCTTGTCGTGCTGCGCCACGGCTGTCTTCACACGCTCCAGGGCATTTCGCTCGAATCGTGTCTGCTCGTAGATGTCGAGGCGGTCAGACCCAGCCTCGCCGTTGCCAGCCACATTCACTATGTGGTATTCGCGGAAGGGGTTGGTGGGAGAGTCCTTGCCGAGCATCTCAGCCAGGCATCGGGCTGCCATTACGCCCGGCACATACCACAGGGTGTGGTTGAGCGACGGCTGCATGGAGGGGTTGGCATAGGGCATGGAGGAGTCCTTGCCTATGAGCGCTATGAACTTGCGCACGTCGGCCTCGTGTACAAATCGTGTGGAATTGGAATTGTCGGCGGCAGTCTCTGTGCGCAGCAGTTCGGCAAAGTTGAGTCCGTCTGCCTTGGTGAGGCTTCGCATACGGTCGGCAAGGTCGTAGGTGATGATGTTCATCTGTGCCATGCCCTCATAGGGATTGGGGGTGTCGGGATGAAGGGCAGCCCATTGCTCCTTGGCGTGCTGCTCCATGGTGTAGTCCCAGTGGAACACCTCACGTGTGTCGAACATGCGCTGTATGTTGTATGGAGTGCCCGAGAGGTAGAGGGTGCGCAGAGAGCTGTTCTTCTGCAGTTCGGCTATCACCTCCTGTCCGAGTCGTGAGTAGACGCCCTCGTGAGCCTCGTCGACAATCAGGAGGTCCCATTGTGCTGAGAATATGTCGTTGTTCTTCTCTATGCCCTTCTGCTTGTTGACGCGGCGTGAGCCACGCAGGTCTTGCATGGATGCGAAGTAGACGTAATGGACGCTGGAGTCCTTCTGTGCCTGCGCCTCAACGGCTTCGAACGAGAGAGCGCCAGCCGACTGCATTGTAGAGGGCAAGGCCTGCTGGCGTCGGCATCCGTAGAGCCAACCGTCCATTCCCAGTTTGCTGAGCGAGCTGAACCATTCCTCGCGTACGTTGGGGCGGTGGGTGAGTATGAGTGTGCGACGGTAGCCGCATCGGCGTGCCACTTCAAGGGCGCAGAGCGTCTTGCCGAAACGCATCTTGGCATTCCACAGCATGTTGTGCTTGCGCTTGAAGTATCTGACAGTCTGGGCGATAGCCTGCTGCTGTTCGCTTCTAAAATCAATGATATTGTTTGAGTCCATTATATTTGTTTACTAATCAGTCGTTTAAACATTACTTTCTCGCCCTTGAGCGGCGAAGCTCCTCGCCATGCCATGATGTAGCAGGGGAGCTGTGTGCCGGGCACGGTGTGTCTGATGCCGTCCATCTGCCATATGTTCCATGTTATTATCTCGGCTGCCTTGAGCATTATCTCTATGCGTGGCAGCCGTTGCCATCGGTCGAGGCAGTAGTCGCAGAATGTGTTGAACAGGTTTTCCCTTGCAAGAAACACGTTGTCGGCTTGCAGGTCGAATCCGTAGGTGGACTGTAGTGCAAGGAAGGCTTTGTTGAGCCACGTGCGTCGGGCGTTTTCGCTGTCGGTGTGCGGGGTGTTCTCGTTGATTACTCTGAATTTGCGGTCGAGTATGCCTATGCGTTCGCTTAGGGGTATTTCGAGTCCTGAGGTGGAGTCGTATCGGCTTGCCAGGTAAGGGGCTTCGCCGCAGGCAAATTCCATTCGGCGGCTCTGCACATATTTCAGCCATGCCTTGTCGGACGGAAAGGTTACGGGCGAGGCGGTAGGGTGCCACGTATGGGTGCCGTCTGCCTCTACGGTCTCGACGTTGAAGACATCGGGACGGCCGAACCATTGCTCGTCGACGAGATTATTCTGGGCGTTGCATATCCATGCCGGGGTGAACACTTCGGCACACGACTTGGCGCGGGCCGTCTGCATGTGCTCGTGCTTGAAGGCTCGTGGAAGAATGCGGTCGATGTCGTCGGCTGGTAAAATGTCAGCCTGACATCCTTCCATGCTCCGTGTCCGGTCGATGAGTAATGAAGCAAGAATCCGCTTGTTGCTTCTTGTTATTGAGGGCGTGAATGTCAGGTTTGGCACAGAGGTCATTTTTGTGCTTGAGGGTTATGACTATCGGCAAGAGGCTATGATGTCCTGCTGCGTGACACCATAGCCTCCTATATTGTTAGCTCAAAAAATCTTTTTTTACTGCTCGTGAAGCTTTATCTCGCAGTTGTCGAGCGACTCGATGATGGCGAGCGACTCTACTCTGACGCCGCTGTCTCTGAGATACTTGCCTCCGTCCTGGAATGCTTTCTCGATGATGAATCCCATGCCCTCGAGTGTGGCTCCAGCCTGCTGGCAGAGGTCGATGATGCCCTTGGCGGCGTTGCCGTTGGCAAGGAAGTCGTCGATGAAGAGCACGTGGTCGTCGGCTGTGAGATAGTCGCGGCTGATGATTACGTCATACTCGCGCTGCTTGGTGAATGATGTCACCTTGGTGGCGAGCATGTTGCCCATAGTGCTGGGCTTCTTCTTCTTGGCAAATACCACGGGCAGATTCATAAGGAATCCCATCATAATGGCTGGGGCGATGCCCGATGCCTCGATGGTGAGAATCTTGTTGACCTTGGTGCTAGCAAAGCGGCGGATGAACTCCACGGCTATGTCTTTCATCAGATTTGGGTCCATCTGATGGTTTATGAATTTGTCTACTTTGAGAATGCCACCGGGATAGCATTTTCCGTCTTTTAGAATTCGGTCTTTAAGAGCTTTCATAAATGATATTGCTTATGAATTATTTTGTTATTTAAGGCTTGGTTAGGGCCATTTTCTTTCAGTTGGCAAAAATAGCAAATCTTTTTTAAAAAATGGCAATATGGCTGTGGTTTTTGCAAAACAATGGCTACTTTTGTACCTGTTAGCATTCGAAAATGCAGCTTGAAGATGACAAAACTAATATATATAAAATGAGAATAGCAATCATTGGAGCAGGCAATGTGGCCACTCACTTCGCCCTGGCATTGAGTGAAGCTGGCATGCCTCCAACTCAGATCTGGAGCCGCACGATGGAGTCGGTGCAGGCATTGGCAGAGCGTGTGGGATGCCGCCGGGCAACTAACAGCCTGGACGACATAATGGCAGATGCCGATGCATGCATTATAAGTGTCAAGGACCGATACGTAAGAGACATTGCCGAAAGGGTGTGCAGAGAGCGTCGGCAGACGATTTTTATGCATACGTCGGGAAGTGTGGGCATGGACGTGTTTGACGGTTTGAGCGACAACTGTGGCGTGCTCTATCCCATGCAGACGTTTAGTAAGGATAAAGCGTTGGACTTTAAGAAAATACCATGTTTTGTTGAAGGAAATAACGAGGCTTCTACCGAGGCAATAATGAAGCTGGCGTCCACCATTTCGGACAATGTACACTATATGACGAGCGACGACCGCAAATGGCTGCATCTTGCTGCCGTGTTTGCATGCAATTTCAGCAATGCCTGCTATGTTGTTGCCGACGGCATATTGCGTCGTAACGGACTGGACTTTACCGTATTACAGCCATTGATTGAAGAGACGGTTAGCAAGCTGGGCACGTTGGCTCCCATTGACGCCCAGACAGGTCCTGCAGTACGTGGCGACCAGAATATTATGGACTCTCAGGCAGCTATGCTTGCCGACAACGAAAGCGTACAGAAACTGTACATCAAGATGTCGGAAATAATAGCCAAACAGCAAAGCCACAAGAACGTGGAGCCGGGTAAGTGAAACATAGAATCAAGGTAATTATGATAGACTACGATTTGAAGAAAATCAAGGCGATTCTGTTTGATGTCGACGGGGTGCTTTCGGCTGAAACAATACTCCTTAGTTCGGAGGGCGAGCCGCTGCGCACGGTGAACATCAAGGACGGCTATGCCATACAGTTTGCCTGCAAGGTGGGGCTGCGCATCGGCATCATTACGGGCGGCAACACGGCTGCTGTGCGCAAGCGCTATGACGAACTTGGCGTGAAGGACATCTGTATGGGTGCCGGAGTGAAGATTACGGCTTATGAAGAGCTGCTGCAACGCTACGGGCTGAAAGACGAAGAGGTGATGTTCGTAGGCGACGACATTCCCGACCTTCAGGTGATGAAGCGTGTGGGCTGTGCGTGCTGTCCGAAGGATGCCTGTGACGATGTCAAGAGCGTCAGTACCTATATTAGTAACCGTATAGGCGGTCATGGGGTGGGGCGCGACGTGATAGAGCAGGTGCTTAGGGCACAAGGCAAATGGCTCAGCGACGAAGCTGCCTTCGGTTGGTAGACGGCTGGATCGGATTGATATATTATGAAACTGGATTGGCTTGATATATTATTTATAAGGTAATGAGATTGTAATTTAAAAACGTAAGAAATAGACAGATGAAAATAATACTGGCAAGCAATTCGCCCCGTAGAAAGGAATTGCTCAATCAACTTGGACTTGATTTTGAAGTGAGGGTGATGAAAGGCATTGACGAGTCTTATCCTGAAAACCTGCCGTCGAAGGATGTGGCAGAATACATCGCTTCGAAGAAGTCGTCGGCATACACGATAGCCCATGACGAACTTCTCATTACGGCTGACACGATAGTAGTGGTAGGGCAGGATATTCTTGGCAAACCCCATGACCGTGAGGACGCCAGCCGCATGCTGCGCGAGATAAGCGGCAAGACTCATCATGTAATAACCGGTGTATGCATAAGAACGGACAGCAAGCAAAGCCGATTCTCGGTGTCTACCGACGTGAAATTCAAAAAACTCACAGATGGCGAGATTGATTTCTATGTCGATCATTTCAAACCTTATGACAAGGCTGGAGCCTATGGCATTCAGGAGTGGATAGGCTTGGTAGGGGTGGAGTCTATCTCGGGTAGTTTCTATAATGTAATGGGGCTGCCCGTGCAGCGCATCTATGAGGATTTGGCCGCTTTGTTCGGTTTGAACTTGGATAACATCAATCCGTAGCAGTAAAAAAATGTGACACATTTAATATATTTTAGACTCTATATTTCGCCTTAGCGATAATATTTATGTAATTTTGCGTGTGAAAAAGGTCGTCAGACCAAGGTTTTATAAATTTAGAATATAAATTTTTACTGAAATGTCAGAATCAATAGATATCCGCCAACTCAATGCCCGGATAGAACAACAAAGTAGTTTTGTCACCAATTTGGTGACCGGTATGAACCAGGTAATCGTAGGCCAGAAGCACCTTGTTGAGTCGTTGCTTATATCACTTCTTAGCGATGGTCACATTCTGTTGGAGGGTGTTCCGGGATTGGCAAAGACACTTGCCATCAAGACGTTGTCAAGTCTTGTAGACGCAGACTTCAGCCGTATCCAGTTTACTCCCGACCTTTTGCCAGCCGACGTTGTGGGTACTTTGGTGTACTCGCAGAAGGACGAGGCTTTCCATGTGAAGAAGGGTCCGGTATTTGCCAACTTCGTATTGGCCGATGAGATTAACCGTGCGCCAGCCAAGGTGCAGAGTGCGCTGCTTGAGGCAATGCAGGAACATCAGGTAACAATCGGCGAGCAGACATTTGCCCTGCCTAAGCCTTTCCTCGTGATGGCTACTCAGAACCCGATCGAGCAGGAGGGTACATATCAGTTGCCCGAGGCTCAGGTCGACCGTTTCATGCTTAAGGTGGTGATCGGTTATCCTACACTTGAGGAGGAAAAACAGATTATCCGTGAAAATATCAAGGGCGAGCACAAGAATGTGCTGCCGGTAACTACAGCCGAGGAGATAATGAAGGCTCGTGCTGTTGTTGAGGACGTGTATATTGACGAGAAGATTGAGCAGTACATTGCCGATATCGTTTTCGCTTCACGCTATCCCGAGAAGTATGGTCTGGCAGAAATCAAGGATATGATTACATTCGGTGGCTCGCCGCGTGCAAGTATCAGTCTTGCCAAGGCTGCCCGTGCTTATGCCTTCATCAAGCATCGCGGCTATGTAGTGCCTGAGGACGTACGTGCCGTTGTTCACGACGTTATGCGTCACCGTATCGGTCTCTCGTATGAGGCAGAGGCAAGCAACGTAACGAGCGAGGACATTGTATCAAAGATTATAAATAAGGTTGAAGTACCCTAAAAGGGGATAACAATCATTCGATTAATAATGGAAACTTCAGAAATATTAAAGAAAGTCCGCAAGATTGAGATAAAGACCCGCGGACTCAGCCAGAACATCTTTGCCGGCCAGTATCATTCGGCCTTCAAGGGTAGGGGTATGGCTTTCTCTGAGGTGCGTGAATACCAGTTTGGCGACGACGTTCGCGACATTGACTGGAATGTTACTGCGCGTTTCCGCAAACCGTTCGTCAAGGTTTTTGAGGAGGAGCGTGAGTTGACTGTTATGTTGATGATAGATGTGTCAGGGTCGCTCTCGTTCGGTACGCGTCATTGCACAAAGTCGGATATGGCTGTCGAGATTGCGGCAACCATAGCCTTCAGTGCAATCCAGAACAATGACAAGATTGGCGTGATTTTCTTCTCCGACCGTATCGAGAAATTCATCCCTCCAAAGAAGGGACGAAAGCATATCCTGTATATTATACGCGAGATGCTCGACTTCAAGCCGCAGAGCAGCAGGACCGACATAGGCGAGGCTATGGCTTTCTTCACACGAGCCATGAAGCGTCGTGCTACGGTTTTCGTGCTAAGCGATTTTCTTGACAAGAAAGACTTCTTGCGACAAATGCAGATTGCAAGCCGTAAGCACGACATTATGGCAATACAGGTGTACGACGGATGGATGAAGAAGCTGCCTGATGTAGGCTTGATGCGCATTACGGATGCCGAGACAGGACACGAGATGTATCTTGACACGTCAAGCCGCAAGGTGCAGCGAATGCATGCGCAATATTGGGCTGAGTCGGAGGCAAAACTCAAGGACGTCTTCTCGCGTTCGAAAATCGACTGGGTGTCGGTAGCGACCAACGACGATTATGTCAGAGCGATGATGCGCCTCTTCGGTTCACGTATTTAGAGATATTTACATTCAGTCAAAACGGAAATAAATCATAATGAGGCTATTCATTTCATACATGCTGTCATTGCTGTTCTGCGCCACTGTGTGCAATGCTCAGGAAGTGACAGTACAGTCAAAAATAGATTCCATAGCAATACTTATTGGCCAGCAGGCTCATTTGTCGGTAGAAGTGTCGGCAAAGGAAGGAGCTAACGTAGTGTTCCCGCATTTCAAGCGTTCGCAATATTACGTTCCTGGTGTTGAAGTGCTTGAGGAAACGTCGTCCGAGCCAGTTGTCTCGGATGGCATTCTTAAGGTGAGCCATTCATATACGCTTACAAGTTTTGATGAGAAACTGTATCCGTTGCCAGGTATCAAGGTGAAAGTGAACGGCAAGGTGTACACTTCCAACCAGCTTGCCCTCAAGGTGGTAACTTGCGATGTGGACACTCTTCATCCCGAGAAATTCTTCCCTCCAAAGGATGTTCAAGACAATCCTTTCATGTGGAGCGAGTGGACACCATTGATATGGTCGGCACTTGCTGTAATAGTGTTGTGTCTGGCTTTTGCCTATTTGTTGCAGCGATTGAAGCACAACAAGCCAATTATAGCCAAGATTCGCATTGTGAAGGTTGTTCCTCCGCATCAGAAGGCGCTCAACGAGATTGAGAACCTGAAGAAGGTGAACTTTGAGCCGACCGACGACCAAAAGGAATACTACACAAAGCTTACCGAGGCGTTGCGCAAATACATCAAGGAGCGTTTCGGATTTAATGCTATGGAGATGACAAGTTCGGAGATTATCATGCACCTCAAGGCAAATGGCGACGAGAGTATGATGAACGAATTGCAGGAACTCTTCATGACAGCCGATTTGGTGAAGTTTGCCAAATATTCTTCATTGCTTAACGAGAAGGACATGAATCTCGTCAACGCCATCAACTTCATCGACAAGACGAAGCGCGACGACGTTCCGACTGAGGAGAAGATTATGCCTACGCTGAGCGACGACGAGAAGAAGACCAACAAGAACCACATGGTGATAACGTCGTTACTATGGTTGATAGGCATAGCAGCATTTGTTTTGGTGGTTTACATAGTCTACAATGCATGGCTGTTGTTGGAATAAGAAAAACGAATGACAATGGAATTTGCTAATAAAGAATACTTTATACTCATCTTACTGTTGATTCCGTACATTGTATGGTATCTGTTATATCGTAAGAAAAGCGTGCCGTCGATGCGTGTCAGCACAACCGAAGCCTACCGCTACGGCTACAGTACATGGCGCACACGTCTGGTTCACGTTCCGATGGTGCTGCATTGCATCTGCTACACTTTGCTCGTATGCGTATTGGCACGTCCTCAGACACACAATGCGTGGGACACGAAGTCGGTAGAGGGCATTGACATCATGCTGGCTATGGACGTTTCTACCTCAATGCTTGCCGAAGACCTCAAACCTAACCGTATGGAGGCTGCAAAGAACGTGGCTGCGGAATTCATAGCCGGACGTCCTAACGACAATATTGGTCTTACCATATTTGCCGGAGAATCCTTCACACAATGTCCTATGACAACCGACCACACGTCTCTGTTGTACATGTTGCAGTCGGTACGTACTGACATTGCTGCCAGAGGCATCATCTCTGACGGAACAGCCATTGGTATGGGATTGGCAAATTCTGTGTCGCGTCTGAAGAGCTCTAAGGCAAAGAGCAAGGTGGTAATCTTGCTTACCGACGGTAGTAACAATATGGGCGACATCTCGCCTATGACGAGTGCTGAGATTGCCAAGAGCATGGGCATAAGAGTCTACACCATTGCTGTAGGCACCAATAAGGTAGCTCCATATCCGGTACCCGTGGCTGGAGGAATACAGTATGTAAACATGCCGGTAGAGATTGACACCAAGACTCTCGAAGATATTGCCCAGACAACTGGCGGCAGTTCTTATCGTGCCACCAACAACAAAGAGTTGTCTAAGATTTACAAGGACATCGACACACTTGAAAAGACCAAGATGGACGTAAAGCGCTTCTCAAAGCGTTACGAGGCTTATCAGCCTTTTCTCCTCCTGGCTGTCCTCATGCTGCTTGTAGAGATTGTCTTGAGAAACACAGTACTTCGTAAAATTCCATAAAGCGAAACAGTATGTTTAAATTTGCAGACCCATCATATCTATGGCTGTTGGTAGCCGTAGTCTTGCTTGTCGTTCTAAGATTCTATAATCTCTGGAAACGCCGTCGTCTGATGTCGCGTCTTGGCGACAAACAGCTGTTGGCGGCAATGATGCCCGATGTGTCAAGAGGCCGTCCTACGGTGAAGTTCTGGTTGCTTATAAGTGCATTGGCGCTTATGATCGTTATGCTTGCACGTCCTCAGATGGGGTCGAAGATATCCAACGACAAGCGCAACGGCATTGAGACGATAATAGCCTTGGACATAAGTAATTCGATGCTTGCCCAGGACGTTGTTCCGTCGCGACTCGAAAAGAGCAAGATGCTCGTAGAGAGCCTTGTCGACAATTTCACTAACGACAAGATTGGTCTTGTCGTGTTTGCGGGCGACGCTTTCGTGCAGTTGCCTATCACAAATGATTATGTGTCGGCCAAGATGTTTCTTCATGACATTAGCCCGTCGCTTATAACCACTCAGGGCACCGACCTTGCCCGTGCCATAAATCTCTCAGCAAGCAGTTTTACACAGCAGCAGGGAGTAGGACGTGCCATTATTGTCATTACTGATGGTGAGGACCATGAAGGTGGTGCAGAGGAGGCAGTCAAGGCTGCGCGCAAGAAAGGTATTAATGTCTTCATATTGGGAATAGGTAGTACCAAGGGTGCGCCAATCCCCGTTGGTGGCGACTATCTAAAGGATGCTTCGGGCAATGTCGTTATGTCTGCTCTCAACGAGGATATGTGTCGTAGTCTGGCTCAGGCTGGCAGCGGTTCGTACATTCATGTCGACAATACTAATGATGCTCAGGAGAAGCTCAACAGCGAGTTGGCTAAGCTTCAAAAGGGCACCACTCAGGATGTGGTTTACAGTGAGTATGCCGACCAGTTTCAGGCTTTCGGCCTTATTGTCATCCTTCTTCTGATAGTAGAGGCATGCTTGCTTGAAGCAAAGAACCCACGATTCAAGAATGTTTTCCTTTTCAAGAAGAAGACATAAATAGAAGAAAGGCATAAATAATTCCATAATCAAGAGAAAAATGAGAATTGCTATAATTATAATTATGTTGGTAGCCTCGATGGTTGACGTAAGCGCACAATCCGACCGTCGTAGCATACGTAGTGGCAACCGTCAGTATCGCCAGCAGAATTTTGTTAAGGCAGAGGCCGAATACCGTAAGGCTGTTTCGGCCAACAGTTCGAATCCACAGGCTTTATACAATCTGGGCTGTGCCTTGATGATGCAGAATAAGGACTCGTTGGCTACTGTACAGTTTGAGAAAGCCGGACGCTTGGAGAAGGATCCAAAGCGCAAGGCTATGGTCTATCATAATATCGGATTTATCTGCCAGAACCATCGTCTGTATTCTGAGGCAATCGAGGCTTACAAGGAGAGTCTTCGAAATAATCCGTCCGACAACGAGACACGCTACAATCTTGAATTGTGCAAACGTCTGAACAAGTCGAACAAGCAAAAGCAAAAACAGCAGAACAAACAAAACAAACAGAATAACGACAAGAAAAAAGACAATAAGAAAAAGCAGGAAGAAAAGAACAAGCCGCAGCAGCAAAAGTCTGAAGAGCAAAAGCAGAAGATGAGCAAGGATAACGCCGAGCAGCTGCTTAACGCTGCCATGCAAAACGAGCAGGCTACGCAGCGCAAGGTTAAGGAAGCGCAACGTGCAGGCAAGTCAAAACGTCTTGAGAAAAACTGGTAATAAGAAAATAAACTTTCAATGGGAAAGCTAATGACAAAGCTAAATAGAATGAAACGGACTATATTGTTTTATGTTCTGTGCGTATTTACATTATGTACTTACGCACAGGGCATTTCTGTTTCTGCCCCGTCGCATGTAGCGACTGGTGAGAACTTCCGTCTGACGTATAGTATAAACGCTCAAAGTGTGGACGACTTCCGGGCTGCCAACATTCCTTCGGGTCTTGAGGTGATAGCAGGTCCGTATACGTCCTATCAGTCAAGCTATCAGATGATAAACGGACATACAAGTCGTTCGGCAAGTGTCACCTACACCTATACTCTGTATGCCGAGAAGGCAGGTAACTACACCATTCCTGGTGCGCATGCTAAGGTGGATGGCAAGACTATCGGTTCGCAATCAGTACACATAAGGGTGTCTGGTGCTGCAAAGAGTGGCGGTTCGTCGGCTCCTAAAAATCATGAAGAACAGACCTACGATGTCAATAATTCCGGACATATCTCAGCCAAGGATCTGTTTGTGAAGGTTAGTGCCAATAAGAAACGCGTGCATGAGCAGGAACCAATACAGCTCACTTACAAGGTCTACACACTTGTCGATTTGACTTCGCTCGATGGCAAGATGCCCGACCTTACTGGCTTTCATACCCAGGAAATAAAACTGCCACAGCAGAAGAGCTTCCATATAGAGAAGGTCAACGGTCGCAACTATCGTTGTGTTACTTGGAGTCAATATGTAATGTATCCGCAGATGACGGGCAAATTGCAGATTCCGAGCATTACATTCAAGGGTGTTGTGGTGGCTCGTAACAACTCTGTAGACCCCTTTGAAGCTTTCTTCAATGGTGGTTCGGGCTATGTGGAGATAAAGCGTGACATCGTGGCTCCAAGCTTGAACATTGAAGTACTTCCGCTTCCCGCCAAACCTGCAAACTTCAGCGGTGGTGTGGGACGTTTCAATATTTCTGCCCAGCTACTTGGACGTGGCTCATACAAAGAAGGCGACCCCGTCACTTTGCGTGTAGTGGTTGGCGGCAACGGCAACCTTAAACTAGTAAAGCAGCCTGTTGTCAATTTCCCCAAGGATTTTGACAAATATGATCCTAAGGTTACCGACCGTACCCGTCTTACTGCAAATGGTATTGAGGGCAATATGGTTTACGACTTTCTTGTTGTGCCACGCAACCAAGGCAAATATACGATTCCTTCGGTAGAGCTGAATTATTATGATGTGGCAGCCGATGCCTATAAGACCATCCGTACTCAGCCTATAGAGATTAATGTAGGTAAGGGCGACGGAAAGAAGTCGTCGGTAACCGATTATTCGGGCGTGGAATCGTCCGACATCCGTGCAATCAAGACTGGCGAATCGACATCCGGTAAAGGCTATTCGTTCTATCGTTCAGCTTATTACTGGTTGGGACTTATAGTGCCTTTCGTGTTGTTCGTGAGCATTATTGTTTACCACCGCAATCGGGTACGCGAGAATGCCGACGTAGCACGTATGAAGGGCAAGCGCGCCAACAAGGTAGCAACCAAACGTCTGAAGAAGGCTCTGCAGCTTCTGAATGCCGGTCGTCAGGATTTGTTCTACGACGAGACTTTGAGAGCGCTGTGGGGTTATGCTGGTGACAAGTTGAACATGCCAGTAGAACTACTTTCGCGCGAAAACATTGCTGCAAAGCTTGAAGAGTGTGAGATAAGTCGCGACACTATCGACAAGTTTATTGCTGCTCTTGACGAGTGCGAGTATGAGCGTTATGCTCCAGGCGATGTAGGTGGCAATATGATGAAAACATACGATACAGCTATGATAGCTATTACTGACATAGAGGGCGATTTGAAATCGTCGCATGACAAGCGTGATGCAAAGACTGCATCTTCATTATCCATTGTAATCATAGGTTTTGTATTGTCGTTGTGCAGTCTCGGAGTCTCTGCTGCTGACAAGTCAGAGGCAGATTTGGCTTATACAAACGGCAATTTTATACAGGCAGCCAAGATTTACAACGAACTTTTGAAGGCAGATGAAAGCGCAACGCTTTATTATAATTTAGGCAACGCCTACTATCGTTTGGGCAATATCGGTCAGTCGGTAGTGGCGTATGAGAAGGCTCTGCGCCTCGCTCCTCAGGATGAAGACATACGTGCCAATCTCAAATTTGTCCACAGTAAGACCATCGACCGCGTGTCTTCGGGTTCGCGTATGTTCTTTGTCGATTGGTATGAGTCGATGCTCAATCTTTGTGGCATAGATGGTTGGGCTGGCATTGGTGTAGCTTCATTCATTGTAATGCTTCTGCTTATTGCTGTCTATTTCCTATGTGGTAGGGTCGTGCTGCGTAAGGTGGGCTTCTATGGAGCGTTGCTTTCGTTCGTCATATTCATTATGTCCAATCTCTTTGCCTGGCAGCAACTGCGTGCATTCAATGCTCATGATCGTGCAGTTGTAGTGCGTCCGTCAGCACAAATCAGAAAGACTCCTTCAGATACAAGTGCAAGTGCCTTTGTGCTTCATGAGGGCACGTCGGTAGTTATTACCGATAGCTTGATGAAGGGATGGTTGGGCATCCGTCTTGACGATGGTCGTGAGGGATGGATTAAGAGCAATCAGGTAGAAGTGATATAATTCAAGATTTTTCAAATAATATAATAAAACCATTCGCAATAATGCTGTTAGATATCCAGACGTTTTTGGCAAACGACAGACTTGTTCTGTCATGGTTTAATGGTAGCAACTCCGTCTTTCTCGACGGATGGATGTCTGCCCTTACGTCAGGCTTCACATGGGTGGCGCTGTATGCGTCGCTGTTCTATCTTGTGGTCAAGAACAACGAAACCATGAAACAGATAATGCTTGTTGTGGGGTGTGCTTTGGCTTGTGTGGCATTGGCCGATATCATGGCCGATGTCATTGTTAAGCCTCTTGTCGAGCGTTGGCGACCAAGCAACGACCCCATATTCAAGTATGATGTGGCGGTAGTGGATGGCTGTCGTGGTTCGTCTTATGGATTTTTCTCGGCTCATGCTGCCAACACTTTCTCTTTAGCGCTGTTTTTCTGCATGGTTGTAAGGAGTCGTGTCTTGAGCGTGGCTCTTGTGCTTTGGTCGCTCATCAACTGCTATACTCGAATGTATCTCGGCCTGCATTACCCCTCCGATATTGTTTGCGGCATTCTTTGGGGTAGTGTATGTGCTATAGGAGTTTACTTCTTTTACTTGCGAGTGAGTCGCAAAATGTTTGGTGAGGACAATTATGTGTCGACCCAGTACACATCAACGGGCTATAGACTCTGCGATGTTGACATTGTGGTTCTTGTGCTTGTGTCGACAGTTCTTATCACATTATTCAGGGCTTTGTTTATTTATTAAGACCATATTATTGTAACTATATTATTGAAATCTCAGTAAGATAAAAATTGAAAATGGAAACAAAACATATACATATTAAGGACTATAACTATTCTCTACCCGACGAGCGTATTGCCAAGTTCCCGCTTGCACAACGCGACCACAGCAAGTTGCTTCTTTATAAGCATGGTGAGGTGTCGGAAGATGTTTTCTATAATATTCCTAATCATCTGCCTGAGGGTGCTCTTATGGTGTTCAACAACACCAAGGTAATCCAGGCACGTTTACACTTCCGCAAGTCTACTGGTGCGCTCATCGAGGTCTTCTTGCTCGAACCTTATGCACCTGCCGACTATGAGCAGATGTTTCAGACAACGGGTTCGTGCTCTTGGCTCTGCATGATTGGCAACTTAAAGAAATGGAAGGGTGAGACGCTTCATCGTACCTTTGAGGTTAAGGGACGTGAGGTGACTCTCTCTGCCGAACGTCGTGAGGATGTCGGCAAGAGCTATCGTGTCGATTTCTCATGGGATGATAATACAGTGTCCTTTGCCGAATTGCTCGACTCAGTAGGCGAGTTACCAATACCTCCTTATCTTAATCGTGAAACTCATGAGAGTGACAAGACAACTTATCAGACAGTATACTCTAAAATCAAGGGCTCCGTGGCTGCTCCTACGGCAGGTCTGCACTTCACTTCTGATGTGCTCGCATCGCTCGATGCTCATGGCATCGACCGTGAGGAGGTTACTCTACATGTTGGAGCTGGAACATTCAAACCCGTAAAGTCTGAGGAAATTCAAGACCATGAGATGCATACTGAATACATTTGTGTGCATCGTCAGACTCTCGAAAAACTCATTAAGCATAATGCATGTGCCATCACCGTAGGTACTACGAGTGTTCGCACGCTTGAAAGTCTTTACTATATGGGTGTTAAGCTTGAGAAGAATCTTGACCTCTCTGAAGATGAATTGCACGTATGTCAGTGGGAGCCTTATGAAGGTGAAACCTTCGAAATGGCAGCTAATGTTACGCCTCTTAAGGCCATACAGAACATTCTTGCTTATCTCGACCGTCACTCGCTTAATTCGCTCCATTCAAGTACGCAGATAATCATAGCCCCAGGCTACGAATATAAGATTGTCAAGATGCTCGTTACAAATTTCCATCAGCCACAGTCTACGTTGCTGTTGCTCGTGAGTGCATTCCTGCATGGAGATTGGCATAAGATTTACGATTATGCTTTGGCGCACGACTTCCGATTCTTGAGCTACGGAGACAGTTCGTTGCTCATCCCATAGTGTGAGCAGTCCATATTATTAAATAAAGAAACAGATTACAATTATGAAAATAGGTGATAAAGTACAATTTCTCAGCGAAATCGGTGGCGGAAAGATTGCTGGTTTTCAAGGTAAAGACATTGCCTTGGTTGAGGACGAAGACGGATTTCAGATACCAACTCCCATTTCCGACCTTGTAGTGACAGGTAGCGGCGAAGAATATTCTTCTTCGCGTTCGGCAGTCAAGAAGGGTGGGGCAGAACAGGTTTCTGAAACTGCCGATCCTGATACGTTCAACATGTCGGTAAAGGCGAAAATCAACGCTACCATCGATGATGAACTTGTTGAAGAGGATGAATATGATGCAGCCGACCGTGAGATTACCTACCGTGCTAAGGTAGAAGAGCGCAAGGGTGGCAACGTGCTTAACCTCTATTATGCTTTTGTTCCTGAGGATGTCAAGAATATCTCGAAGTCTACATTTGCCTGCTATTTGGTCAACGATAGCAACTACTATGTACATTATCTCTATATGAGTGTTGACGGCCATTCGTTCAACCTGCGCGGTGAGGGCGAACTTGAACCCAATACCAAGCTCTATATTGAGAGCTTTGCACTCGACCAACTCAACGAAATTGACCGTGTACGATTCCAGCTTCTCTCGTTCAAGCGTGATAAGGATTTCGTAGCTAAACCTGTTTGCGATGTACAGTTCCGTATTGACAAGGTGAAGTTCTACAAGTTGCACACATTCCAGTCAAACGATTTCTTCGAAACTCCTGCTCTGCTCTATCCCGTGGTGAAAAACGACGAGGTAGCACAGCTCAAACCTATTGAGGCTGAAAAACTTATATATGTAGAGTCTGATGAGACTGAAACTAAGAGCAAGAAAGATGTTCAATCTAATGTTTCTTACAGCAAGTTGAAGGGACTTGAATCGCTCAATACTCCAAAGCACGCCAAGTCGAAAAAATCATCCAATGAGCCTCTTGTTGTCGACCTCCATGCTAACGAACTCCTTGAGACTACTGCAGGAATGGGTACGTCTGACATATTGAACTATCAGCTTGACTACTTCCGTAGAACCCTTGAGGAGAACAAGCATAATAAAGGTCTTCATATAGTGTTCATTCATGGCAAGGGTGAAGGCGTGCTTCGTCATGCTATAATCAATGAGTTGCGCTATCGTTATAAGAATTATCCTTATCAGGACGCCTCTTTCCAGGAATATGGTTATGGGGCTACACAGGTAACAATCAGATAATATAGAAATGAAGTACGGTTACATCACAGTTGCGTCGGCCATTCCTTCGGTGAAGGTTGCTGATGCCGATTACAATATAAAGCAAATAGAGAGTCTCACAGCTCAGGCTGAAGGTAAAGGGGCTGAGATTATCGTATTCCCTGAACTTTCAGTCACGGGCTACACTTGTCAAGACCTTTTTGCACAACAGACGCTTATTGAGCAAGCTGAAATGCAGATTCTGCAGTTGCTCGACTTCTCTCGCAAACTCGATATTATTTGCGTTGTGGGAGCGCCAGTGTGTATTGGTTCTGGGCTGTACAACTGCGCTGTAGTGTGCCAGCATGGCAATATCCTTGGTATAGTGCCCAAGCGTTATCTGCCTAATTACGCTGAATTCTATGAAAAGCGTTGGTTTGCTTCTGTTGACAATATTGTACGTCCTACAGAAGTACGTTTTGCTGGCAACACCATTATCGTACAACCTGGTATTCAGCTGTTCCAGACTTGCGACGGGGTGAAGTTTGGCATAGAACTGTGTGAAGACCTTTGGGCACCAGTTCCACCGTCAAACGACATTGCTCTCGCAGGAGCAGATATTATTCTCAATCTTTCTGCCAGCGACGACCTTATTGGCAAGAATGCCTATCTGCGTTCCCTACTCTGTCAGCAAAGTGCTCGCTTGATATGTGGTTACGTATATAGCTCATGTGGATTTGGTGAGAGTACTCAGGATGTTGTCTATGGCGGCAATGCGTACATTTGTGAAAATGGAACTATGGTGGCAGAGTCGGAGCGTTTTGCTCTTGACGAACAACTCGTGATAAATCAGATTGATGTAGACAAGTTGCGCACCGAACGCCGTAAGAACACATCGTTCGTACAGGCAAGTGCCAATAATGATAATCCGGTAACTATCATTTCTACAGATGCAGTCGAACCTCGTGATTTCACTCTTCTGCGCAACGTCAATCCTCATCCATTCATACCTACAAGCAATGATATGTTTGCTTCTTGCGATGAGATTTTCTCTATTCAGGTGTGTGGTCTTGCCAAACGCCTTGTACACACTTGCTCAAAGCGTGTAGTACTTGGCATAAGTGGCGGCTTGGACTCTACTCTTGCGCTGCTGGTTTGCGTTAAGACATTCGACAAACTTGGCTACGACCGTAAGGGCATTATTGGTGTTACCATGCCTGGTTTTGGTACTACCGACCGTACTTACAACAATGCTATTTCGCTCATGCAGAGCCTTGGCATCACAATTCGTGAGATACCTATCGGCAAGAGCGTAACTCAACATTTCGAGGATATCGGACACGACATCAACGTTCATGATGTGACTTACGAGAATGGACAGGCTCGTGAGCGTACGCAGATTCTCATGGACTTAAGCAATAAGTTGGGCGGCTTAGTCATTGGTACTGGCGACCTTAGCGAACTTGCACTTGGTTGGGCAACATACAATGGCGACCACATGTCAATGTATGGAGTCAATGCCAGTATTCCGAAGACTCTCATACGCTATCTTGTTGGTCATGTGGCAAATAATAGTGTTGATGAACAGTCGCGTCTGACGCTGCTCGATATTATCGATACTCCGATTTCGCCAGAACTTATCCCTGCCGACGAGGATGGCAACATAAGCCAGAAGACTGAGGATCTTGTGGGCCCATACGAACTGCACGACTTCTTCCTCTATTATTTCTTGCGTTTCGGATTCCGTCCTGCCAAACTCTTTATGCTTGCTCGTCATGCTTTTGATGTGGCAACTTACGATGACGACGTAATCAAGCATTGGTTGCGTACTTTCATTCGACGTTTCTTCCAGCAGCAGTTCAAGCGCTCATGTTTGCCCGATGGTCCTAAGGTTGGTAGTGTTTCACTCTCGCCACGCGGCGATTGGCGCATGCCTACCGATGCCGCTTCAACGCTGTGGTTGGCAGAATGTGATACGCTTTAAAGTCGCTAAATATCCACTAAACATTAATAAATGGAAAAGACAGCCAAAGCAAAGAAGGCTCCCGTGTATCTGACAAAAATTTCGCGTGAAACTTTCGACAAGCTTAAGGAGCAAATCTTGCACGTGCTTGTCGTTGAGAAACGCTATCGCGAAAGAGGCTTCTCAGCCCATCAGTTAGCTGAGATGCTACATACCAATACGCGCTATGTTTCTATCGTGCTCAGCGTGCGCTATCATGCTAACTTTGCGCAGTTTATAAACAAGCTGCGCATTGAAGAGGCAATGGCTTTGTTGCAAGACCAACGTTATGCCAATCTACGCATTGAGGAGATTTCTGATATGGTTGGGTTTGCCAATCGTCAGTCGTTCTATAGAGCTTTCTGCCAGATTGTTGGCAAGACTCCTCGACAGTATCAGGAGCAACTGTAATAAATATCTTAATTACAATGACAGAACAATTCAACTATACCGACGAGCGTTTTGCCGACATACAGATGCTCCGCTATCGTCTCGACGGATTTGAGAGTCTGACGCTTCGTCAGAAACTCTACATTTATTATCTCGCTAAGGCTACACTGTGCGGTCGTGATATTACGACCGCACAGTTTGGCCGATATAATCTACGCATACGCTTCCTGCTTGAGGCTGTCTATGAGGGCTACTCTGGCAATCGTCAGACGGACGAGTTTTGTGCCGTTGTTGATTATTTGAAGCGTGTGTGGTTTGCCAATGGCATTCATCATCACTATGGATGCGAAAAATTTATTCCAGGGTTTACTGAGGACTATTTCCGCAGTGTCGTTTTGAACACAGCAAAATTCTTTGCCGCACAGGCAACTTCTGACAACGTAACTGATAACTCTTCGCAGTACAGCAAGCAACTTTCCGACAGCGCATGGGTTAGCAACGAATTGAACGAATTGTGCCCCATAATGTTCAATCCTGCCATCATGCCCAAGCGCGTCAATCAGCGTGCTGGCGATGACCTTGTGAAGACCTCGGCTTGCAATTTTTATGACAATGTAAGTCAGAAAGAGGTGGAGGACTATTATGCACAAATGCGCAATGCCGACCCCGATAAAGCAACTCCCATTTCTTATGGCCTTAATTCTACGTTACGTCGTACAGACAACGGTTCTATCGTAGAGGAAGTATGGCGTGAAGGTGGCTTATATGGCAGTGTAATCAAGCAGATTATTTACTGGCTTACAAAGGCTTCTGCTGTGGCTGAGAACGAACAACAGGTTGAAATTATAAGTCTTCTTATAGAATATTACCGCACTGGCGACCTCCATGTTTTCGACAAGTATTCTATTGAATGGTTGAAGGAGCATGAGGGACGTATCGACTTTATCAATGGTTTCATTGAGGTGTATGGCGACCCGCTTGGACTGAAAGGTTCGTGGGAGGGTATTGTACACTATAAAGACCCGGTAGCAACGCAGCGCACACTTACTCTTTCTGGCAATGCACAGTGGTTTGAAGACCACTCTCCGGTTGACCCTCGATTCCGTAAACCAAAGGTTGTTGGCGTTACTGCCAATGTGGTTTGTGCTGCAATGCTTGGTGGCGATGAGTATCCGTCAACGGCTATTGGTATCAATTTGCCCAATGCTGATTGGATACGTGCTCAATATGGTTCCAAGAGTATTACTATAGGCAACCTGACACATGCTTACAATCAGGCATCACGAGGCAATGGCTTTATTGAGGAGTTTGCAATCAACGACGAGTCTACTCGCTCTCTTATAAGTCTCTATGGAGATTTGTGCGACGATTTGCATACCGACCTCCATGAGTGTCTCGGTCATGGTTCTGGTCTGTTATTACCTGGTGTCCCTGCCGATGCTCTTGGCTCATATGGCTCAACAATAGAGGAGGCACGTGCCGACCTCTTCGGATTATACTACATCGCTGACCCGAAACTTGTGCAACTTGGACTTACCCCCAATGCCGAAGCCTATCGTTCTCAGTATTATACATACATGATGAATGGTCTGCTTACTCAGCTCACACGCATCAAGCCTGGCCACCAGATTGAGGAGGCTCACATGCGCAACCGAGCCCTCATCGCACGATGGGTGCTCTGTCATTATCCAAATGCCGTACAGCTTGTGCTACAGGAAGGCAAGACCCGTGTGCAGATTTCCGACTATGAGCATCTACGCGACGCTTTTGCTGCTCTGCTCGGTGAGATACAGCGCATAAAGAGCGAGGGCGACTATGAGGCTGCTAAGACTCTTGTCGAACAATACGCAATAGATGTCGATGCCGACTTGCACACAGAGTTGCTCGAACGCTATCGTTCTCTCGGCATTGCACCATACAAGGGTTTTATAAACCCACATATGACGCTAATCACTGACACTGAGGGTACTCCCACAGATGTTGTTGTTGACTACAGTGAGAAGTACGATGAACAGATGATGCGCTACTCGCGCGAGTACACCTCAAACTCATGAATGAACAATATATTATGGAAACATCCGAACAGGTAAAACAGATAAAGCGTTCATTTAGATTGTTTATGAACGGAGTCACTGCTGCCTCGATGCGTAGCAAGGGACTTAACTACAAGATAAATTGGGGCGTTCAATTGCCCGATTTAAAACGTATGGCGGCTCAGTATGGTCACGATGCAGAATTGGCTTCTGCATTGTGGGCTGAGAATGGTGTGAGAGAGTGTCGGTTGTTGGCTACGCTGATAATGCCTGCCGACCAAATGTCTGCCGATGAAGCTATTGATTGGGCAACGTCTGCTGATATAACATCCGAGATAATGGAGATGGCTGTGTTCAATCTGTTCCAGCATCTTCCGTATGCTGATAGTCTTGCACACACCATGCTTGATAACGACAATATGGTAATCCGTGCTGGAGCCTATCATCTTGTGTGTAGGTTGCTCAAACGTGGCTGTTCCGTCAGTGCTGCTACTATAGAAAAACTTCTTGATGTGGCTCGTATCGACATTCTGACAACCGACCGACAATTGCTTCGTGCACTCGTATCGTGTTTGCAATATATGGCGTCTACAGACCATACTCAGGCTAAAACAGCTGCCACCGTACTGAATGACGCTGGATTTGACGCTTTTTAGCATATCTTCTTGGTTGAATTGCCAAAAAAACGTAACTTTGCAACATGATGCAAGAAGATGCTATACAAAATGCACATGCTACACTAGCTCGAAGCTTGCAGGCCATGAATTGTCGCTGTACACCCGAACGACGAGCCATACTTGATGCAGCATGCTCTATGGATGCTCCTTTCTCTATAGCAGACATTGCAGCTAAGTTGACAAACGAAGGTTTTAAGGTTAGTCGGGCCACACTTTACAATACGCTACGGCTACTTGTCGATTTGCGACTTATAGTATGTCTTAGAATGCAAAACTGTACACGCTACGAAGTGGTTGATCCTACGCGTGCAAGATGCCGGCAGGTTTGTACAGTGTGTGGTCGTACGACAGATATCTGTGCACCTACCGAAGTGGAACTGTTGCCAGGAGCTAAAACGCGACGGTTTCGTCCCACTGCTTATGCACTTTACGTATTTGGTCTGTGTGCTTCATGCCAGCGACGAGCGTGTCAAGACGCAAATATTAATAAAAAACATACTCGGTCCTCAGGGACAGAGAAAGAAAAATAAGGAAATATATGAACAAAGGAAAAGTTGACGTCCTGCTCGGATTGCAGTGGGGCGACGAAGGTAAGGGCAAGGTTGTTGACGTCCTCACCCCGAAGTATGATGTGATCGCACGTTTTCAGGGCGGTCCTAATGCAGGCCACACACTTGAGTTTGAAGGCCAGAAGTATGTACTCCGCAGCATCCCGTCGGGCATTTTCCAGGGAGGTAAGGTCAACATCATCGGCAACGGTGTAGTTCTCGCTCCCGACCTCTTCATGCAGGAGGCTAAGGATCTTGAGAAGAGCGGACATGACCTTAAGAGCCGTTTGCACATCTCTAAGAAGGCTCATCTCATTATGCCTACACACCGTGTGCTTGATGCTGCTATCGAAGCTTCTAAGGGCAAGAACAAGGTAGGTACTACAGGCAAGGGCATTGGTCCTACATACACTGATAAGGTGTCGCGCAACGGACTCCGTGTGGGCGATATCATCGACAATTTCCAGGTGAAATATGAGGCTCACAAAGCTGCTCACCTCAAGCAGATTGCAGCTCTTGGCTACACCGACTTCGACATCACCGAGACTGAGAAGACATGGATGGAGGGCATTGAATATCTCAAGCAGTTCCAGATTGTCGATTCAGAGCATGAAATCAATCGCGTTTTGCGTTCAGGCAAGGACATTCTCTGTGAGGGTGCTCAGGGTACAATGCTTGACGTTGACTTCGGCTCATATCCTTTCGTAACTTCTTCAAATACCATCTGTGCCGGTGCTTGCATCGGATTGGGTATCGGTCCTAACCGTATTGGCAATGTTTATGGTATTATGAAGGCTTATTGTACACGTGTTGGTGCTGGTCCTTTCCCCACAGAGTTGTTTGACGAGACTGGCGACAAGATTCGCGACCTTGGTCACGAATACGGAGCCGTTACAGGTCGTGAGCGCCGTTGTGGTTGGTGCGACCTCGTACAGCTTAAGTACTCTGTCATGATCAACGGTGTTACCGAACTCATAATGATGAAGAGCGACGTGCTCGACGGCTTCCCCGTTATCAAGGCTTGTGTAGCTTACGAGTTGCCTGATGGCACACAGACTACTGAGTTGCCTTACGAACTGTATGATGCAAAACCCGTATATAAGGAATTCAAGGGTTGGAACGTTGACATGACACGCTTTACAAGCGAGGATCAGTTCCCAGAAGAGTTCAATGCTTATGTCAAGTTCCTTGAGGAGTATCTTGAGACACCAATACGCATTATCTCAATAGGCCCGGACCGCGACCAGACAATCGTTCGCAAGTAGTTCTTTATTTTATATTAATAAATGGCAAAACCAAGTATACCAAAGGGTACGCGCGACTTCTCGCCCGTCGAGATGGCCAAGCGTAACTATATATTCGACACCATACGCGAAGTATACGCCCTTTATGGATTCAGACAGATAGAGACTCCAGCAATGGAGACTCTATCTACACTGATGGGCAAGTATGGCGAGGAGGGCGACAAGTTGCTCTTCAAAGTGCTCAATTCTGGCGATTATCTCGCCAAACTCTCTGACGATGAACTTATGCAGCGTAATCCGCTTCATCTTGCAACAAAACTTTGCGAGAAAGGTTTGCGCTATGATTTGACAGTTCCGTTTGCACGCTACGTTGTTCAGCATCGTGATGAGATTCAGCTGCCGTTCAAGCGTTATCAGATACAGCCAGTATGGCGTGCTGACCGCCCGCAGAAGGGTCGCTATCGCGAATTCTATCAGTGCGATGCCGATGTCGTAGGCTCTGATTCTCTGCTTAACGAAGTGGAGCTGATGCAGATTGTTGACACTGTATTCACACGTTTTGGAGTACGCGTAGCTATTAAGATTAACAACCGTAAGATTCTTACTGGTATTGCTGAGACTATAGGCGAGGCTGATAAGATTGTCGACATTACTGTAGCAATCGACAAACTTGACAAGATTGGCATTGATGCTGTTAATGAAGAGTTGCGTCGCGATGGCATTAGCGATGAGGCTATTCAGAAGTTGCAACCTATCATTGCACTTACAGGTACAAACGATGAAAAACTTGCTACCATAGCTAATTTGCTTGAACAGTCTGAAGTGGGTATGAAGGGTGTTGAGGAGACACGATTCATTCTTGATACTCTCAAGACTTGCGGTCTGCACAATCAGATTGATCTTGACCTTACACTTGCACGTGGACTCAACTATTATACAGGTGCTATATTCGAGGTTAAGGCTCTCGATTATGCTATAGGCTCAATTACTGGTGGCGGACGCTACGACAACCTTACTGGCATCTTCGGATTGCCTGGTATTTCGGGTGTAGGTATTTCGTTCGGTGCCGACCGTATTTACGATGTGCTTGGCGGTCTCGACCTTTATCCCAAGGAAGCTGCACAAGGTACAGAGTTGCTGTTCATTAACTTCGGTGCTACTGAGACAGCCTACTGCTTGCCGGTATTGCGTCGTTGTCGTGAGGCTGGTATCCGTACCGAGATCTATCCTGACAGCGTTAAGATGAAGAAGCAGATGGCTTATGCCAATGCAAAACAGGTTTCGTTTGTAGTATTGGCTGGTGAGGAAGAAATTGCTCAAGGCAAACTTACTCTCAAGAACATGGCCACTGGCGAACAGACTCTTGTTACACCTGAAGAACTTATACGGGCTGTAAAAGCTTAAGTATATAAACAAAGCACGAACAATGATGAAGCAAAGATTCGAATAACTAAAATTCGTTGTACATTCTCCTAATGTGGATGTACAACGAGTTTTTTTATAATATATTATTTCTTACTTTATATTGATGCTTAATATCTTCGTTGAATTACTACAGTACTTTATAAGGATTACTGTAGTTCTTTAATGGGATTACTACATCATTTGGTTTAAGTAAATAGACTGTTTCATATACAATCGAGTAGGAGGAAAACGAAGCAGTTTTTTTTCCTGACTTCGTCACTCAAAAAACACGTATTTTACAACTGATTGATAAACCCAAATCGGTCATTAGGATTTCTCTGTGTCGTACGGCAAAGAGAAATCCTTTAATTTTTCCCATATAGATAA